>NZ_JAGSYI010000003.1:0-600000 GCF_025685625.1 Acidicapsa acidisoli | reverse complement strand
AGTTGAACGAAATACCAACGCGGGTTATCAGTAACAGCAAGTTGAACCAACGATGAAAGGCTACTCTGAGGGGAAAGATGACGAACGATCCATTTACGCCGGGGAGCATCAGCCGGCGCAGCTTCTTGGGCTCAACTCTCGCGGCGCTCTCGGTCGGCATCGCCTCGAAAGGAGGACTCGCCTGTGGAGCTGAGCTTGGCGCCGAGCAGGAGGCCGGTCGGGTTCCCACGCTCGACGAACTGGCGACCGGGTGGCTGGATTGCAGCCAGTTGGCTCATATGCCCTCCCTGCATAATTTTCATGAGATGGCCGCCTGCGCACCCGACCTGGTGGGTGTGAATTTTCTCCCTGGCGGCCAGCTCTATCAGGACTCCGGTCCGCGCTGGTACATCTACAACGCATTGCCGCTCTGCCGCCTGCTGATCGACGGAAGGCAGTACGAAAGTTCGAGCTGCCGCTGGTGTGCGTATCAGGCGGAGCGGCGAGTCAAAGCCGGCGATCTGGAGGTACTTTCTACCAACCGGCTGGTGATGGAGGACACGATCGTTCTTTGGCGACTCAGGCTCACCAATACTGGATCGGCGGAGAAGAGCTTTCATATCGGTGTGGCCGCTAACGGCGAGCTGCACCATACGGCTGCCGGCTTTGAGATACAAGCGGTGGCTCTGTTGGAAGAGGTCGTCGATCATTTCGCAGGAGGAGGTGTTCGTTTGCGCGTTGTAAGCCATGACTCAGCCAGCGCGCGGAATGCGAAGCGGAAGATGACCGCAATCTACCGTTTTCTGGATGGGTCCGAGGCGAAAGCGGTCGAGCCGGAGGCGCAATGGACAATGCGCCTGCAGCCCGGAGAGAGCCGTGAGATTCGCTTTTTGATGAGTGCAGCCGACGTGAACGGCAGGCAAAGCGCCGAAGCGGATCAAGCGACCTCTGTTGCCTGGTTTGAGGCGCAGTGGGAACGCGCGAAGAGGGTTTGGGAGGAGCGATGGAGCGCCGCCTTCACGCCCGGCAACGGGTTCTTCTCCGGCAATGCACCCGTCTTGATGACCGACGACGGCGCAATTCACGAAATCTACTATCGCAGCGTGCTGACGCTGCTTGTGTTGTTGCGCACCAATCTCTGGAGCAATCGCACCTTTATCACCAGCGGCGAGCGGGCCAAGGGCACCGTGTTTTATTGGGATACATCGCTGTTCTCGACGCTCTTTGCCATGCTGGAGCCGAAGCAGATGAAGGAGCAGCTCAAGTTGTTCCTGGAGCAGGATCCCCATGCGAATGCGGTAATCATCTTCACAGATCAGCGGCCCCCTTCGCCGGAGAAACTGCGGGTGCCGGCGGGGTGGGACCTGCGCGGATACGCGGCAAATGATCTATCGATCTTCCGGCTGGCGTGGTCCTATCTCTGCGTTACGCAGGATATGGATTTCCTGCGGGAGAAGATCGCCGATCAGACGGTGCTCGAACGGCTACGCGTGCTGGCGACGAACTGGAAGAAGCTGCTGCGCGCGCCCACAGACACTCTGGCCGATTACGGCGAGGCCCCTAACCTGCTGGAGTGCGTGCCGACCTATATTCACAAGGTGCCGTCGTTCAATGCCGCAGATGTGTGGATGATGCGCGAGTTTGCCGGCATCCTGCAGGCGGTTGGCAATTCCGACGAGGCCCGCCAAATGCACGCCGAAGCGGATGCAATGGTAAAAGCGGTGATGAGTTTGTACGTTCCTGGAACGGGTGTTTGGGCGAGCCTTCACCGGGACGGAAGCCGAGTAGAGATGCGCCACTGCTATGACTTTGCGACGGTGGGCCGCTTCATGGCCGGCGATCTTCCAGTCAATGTGCGAGGGGAGATGGTTGGCTTCGTGAAGCGGGAGCTATTGGCCGAGAAGTGGATGCGTGCGCAGTCAATGCTCGACGTAGCCGCAGCTAGTTCTGACCGTCCCGATCATGGATCGATGGGTGCATACGATGCATGGCCGGCGGTAACGGTGGATGCGATGTGCGCATTGGGTTACTGGGAGGACGCGATTACGTTTCTGCGACGAACACAGGCCGCGATCTACGAAGGCGTCTACGCGCAGGCGCATGAATTTTACGGTCCGATACGGAGCCAATATGATGCGCCGGTACGGATTGCTCAAAGGGAAGGCTGTATGCGCGAGTGTTCCGGCGGCGGCGCTTTTGCGGAAACCATTATCGGCACGCTCTTTGGCTATGCCGCCAAGCCAGGAGGCAAAGCTGCGTTGATGGACGCCGCGGTGCGGCGGGGATTCCGCGGAGAGCTGCATCATGTGCGGTACGGGAGCGAGTTGCTTCGCATTCGATCTGGAGAGGCCGGGCTCGATCTGCGCAGGGAAGCCTGAGCGAAATTCCCGCTCATCCAAACGGAAGATACTCTAACGCGACGGATCTCGTTCATGGTGCATTCGCCGCAAGGGGATTTCTCGGTTCTGAGGCGGGAGCGGGCTGAGCGGGCGTGTTGTAAAGGTAAATCTGACGCAGATTCTTCATCGAGCTCAACGATACAACAGCTGCTGCCGTAACCTTTGTGCCACTCAGATTCAGATAAGTCAACTGCGAGAGAGGAGCCAGTTTTGAAATCCCGTCACCGGTCACCTGCGTTTCTTCCAGATGCAGAGCACGCAGATGGGTGAACTGCTTCAACGTATCGAAGCTCGCGTCGGTCACGGCCGTACGTCCGAGTTCCGCCTCCACGATATAAGGCGCAAATTTTTGGAATTGTGCAAGCTGTGAGTCGTTGAAGGAGGCAGAGGCGTCGACCGTATACAAAATCAATCCATCCTCAGGCTTCTTCGACACTGGCATCAGTTTCGCTCCCTGCCCCTGGGCCATTCGACGGATCTCCGGCGTTAACGAGCTATAGTCTCCCACCGGTTGCAGCGGCAGTTCCGGCCGATCTTCATGGATCGAGATTCCAGCCAGAGAGACTGCTGTCGGCGAAGCGCCCTGCTCAATCCATGCTTTGATCCAGGCAATCTGCTCCGCTTTGAGCGGCGGCTTGCCTTCGGCCGGCATGAACTGCTTGTGACTTGGCGGAAGCGTGACTCGCACAAGCAGCAGACTCTCCTCAGGCTTGCCTGCAACAATCGCGGGACCATCCTGGCCACCCTTCATCAGCGACTCGTAGGAGTCCAGGCGTAGGCCGCCTTGCACTTTTCCAGTACCATGACAACCAGCACAGTTTGCATCGAGAATAGGGTTGATTCGCTTGGCGTAGAACGAGGTTGCAGGCGGCGTTGTTCCAAACGTGGTCCAGCGCTTCAGGGATGCGGGCATATATTGCGTGAGGTAATTGCTTCCATGGGTAAGCGAGCCGCCCTGGTGGGCCGTCCATACCAGCGCCAGCAATGTGCAGGTCAGCAACGCGGGATAGACATACGGCACATTGCCTGACGACCACCATGGCCGCGCGAGCAGGCATAGAAGCACGCCGATGGTGAGTACGATTCCGCCACTCTCATGCAGTGTCACGCCTGTGCCAGCGTCGCCGCTGCCAAAAGCGAGGAGAACTCCAAGCACCAGTGCGAACAGGCAACTGGCGAACGAGAAACCAAGCACAAAGCTTGCCGCTTCGCGCAGCGCCGGTCGGAATCTGCCGACGATCTCAAGCAGCGGAAGCAGCACCAGTAAGCCGATAGGAAGATGCACCGCGAGGGGATGAAAGCGGCCCAGGAACTGTTCCCAATCGGCGTGAGGCTTGCCATCGAGCTTGACGACCCATGGCAGCAATACAAGCGCAGCGCTCAGCGTCAGCGCCGCTATCCATATCCATTGTGTCGACTTGCTTTTCGGACGAACCCGATCAGCTAATTCGGCGAGCCCTCCACGATTGGTCACGCAAGCAGACCCTGCACCACACTTGCCGGTGTTGGCCCGGTCAGTTTCTGATCGAGGCCCTGAAACTTATACGTCAGCTTGTTGTGGTCGATGCCCAGGCAGTGCAGGATAGTCGCATTGAAGTCCCGCACCGTGACCGGATCCTTGATGACGTTATAGCTGTACTCATCTGTCTCGCCGAAGGTGATGCCCGTGCGCACGCCTCCGCCCGTCATCCATGTGGTGAAGCAACGCGGATGGTGATCCCGGCCGTAATTCTCAGGCGTGAGTCCACCCTGGCTATAAACGGTGCGGCCAAACTCGCCCGCCCAGATGACGAGCGTGTCGTCCAGCAGGCCGCGCTGCTTGAGGTCTGTTACCAGCGCATAGCAGGCTCGGTCTGTCTCCTGGCAAAGAATCGGCAGTGTCCCCGTCACGTTGCCATGCACATCCCAGCCGCGCTTGTAGACCTGCGTAAAGCGCACACCGCGCTCAGCCATGCGGCGAGCCATCAGACAGTTATAGGCAAAGGTTCCTGGCTCTTTTGCGTCCGGGCCGTAAAGGTCCCAGGTCGACTTGGGCTCCTTGCTTAGATCGGCAAGCTCGGGCACAGAGGTTTGCATACGATAGGCCATCTCGTACTGAGCAATGCGGGCATGGGTCTCAGGATCGCCAAGCTCCTCGAATGTCTGCTGGTTGATCGCGTTCACCGCGTCCAGCATCTTGCGGCGCACCTCATGACTTACTCCGTTTGGGTCGCTGATGTAAAGCACTGGATCGCCCTGCGAACGCAATCCCACACCGGCGTACTCGGAAGAAAGAAAGCCACTGCTCCACAGCCGCGAAGAGACGGGCTGATTGTCCTCTTTCATATTCAACTTGCTCTGCAGCACCATGAAGGTGGGCAGATTATCGTTCATGCTGCCCAGTCCGTACGCAAGCCACGCCCCCAGGCATGGCTTGCCGGGATTCATATTGCCTGTATTCATGAGCATGATCGCCGGCTCGTGATTGATGGCTTCCGTATTCGTGGACTTGATGATGGTCAGGTCGTCGACGATCTTCGCCGTATTCGGCAGCAGATCGCTGACCCAGGTGCCTGTCTCGCCATATCGTTTGAACGCCCAGTGCGAGGGAGCGATGGGAAACCGTGCCTGACCGGCCGTCATGCCTGTCAATTGCTGCCCGCCGCGCACGGAATCGGGAATGTCCTTGTCGTACAGCGCAGCGAGATTTGGCTTATAGTCCAGCAGATCGATCTGCGGTGGACCGCCGGACATGAACAAATAGATGGCCCGCTTGGCTTTGGGAGCAAAATACGGTAGTTTCAGCGGCTCTGCAGCCTGCGCATCCGAACGGCCTTTTGCATTCTGCTGCGGAGCATCTCCGCGAAGAGCGTGATCTCCTAGCAGGCTCGCCATGGCAGCCCATCCCAATACCTTTCCCGTGCGTCCCAGAAAGTGGCGTCGCGTCTGCAGCGCTGCCCACTCCTGCTTCACTTCTGCAGAGACGGCAAAACGCATCACGTCGGGTTCGCGTTCGGTATCGGTACAAAGAGGATGCTGCTTCATTCGATTTCCCTCCGCTACTTCGTCACCGTCTCATCCAGGTTCAACATTTCGCTTGCCACCATCGTCCATGCCGCGAGTTCGGCTGCGGGAATCGATCCATCCCTCTTCTTCTCGCCTACGCCGACGAGTTCCTGCGCGGCTTTGGGATCGGCGGCATAGTGCTTCTGCATCTGCTCCAGCGAGTTCTCCAGCACCGCGGCCATCGGCGCAGGCGGGTCATGCGAAAGCAAAAGCTCGCCCATCAACTGAATGCGCTGTTGTGAGTTAGTTCCTGCCTCTTTGATCACCCGCTCAGCCAATCCACGCGCCGCCTCGACCCATTGCACATCGTTCATAGTTACAAGGGCCTGCAGAGGTGTATCCGTCCTCTGTCTGCGGGTGCAAACCACATCGCGCATGGTCGCGTCGAAGGCATCCATGTCGGGCAACATGGCCATGCGTTTCCAGTAACTGTACATGCTTCGCCGGTAAAGGCCATCGCCATGGTCCTGCGTGTAATGCAGCGTGTCGCTCGCATTGTGGCCCTGTTCCCAGATATTCGCTGGCTGGTAGGGCTTTACGCTCGGGCCACCAATCTTATTCACCAGCAGCCCGCTTGACTCAAGCGCAATGTCGCGCAAAGTCTCGGCATCCATGCGGAAGCGCGGCCCACGCGCAAGCAGGAGATTCTTGGGGTCTTTGGTCAGCTGCTCCGGCGTCGATTTTGCACTTTGCCGGTACGCCGCCGACATGACCATCAGCTTGTACATATGCTTGACGTCCCATCCGCTTTCGCGGAACTCGACAGCCAGCCAGTCCAGTAACTCGGGATGCGATGGCCGCTGTCCCATAATGCCAAAGTCCTCGGTTGTTTCGACGAGACCGGTCCCAAAGATTTCGTTCCATATCCGGTTCACGGTCACTCGCGCAGTTAGCGGATTATCCGGACTTACGGTCCACTTGGCCAATGCCAGCCGGTTATGCGGCTCGCCCGCGGGCAATGCGGGAAGAAAGTGAGGTGTATTCGCTTCCACGCGATCGGCACGTGCCGAATACACGCCTCGCGTCAAAACATTGGCATACGCAATGGAAGGCTTCTCCCAGGCAACGAGTGTTAGATCGCCGCCCTCTGACAGCTTGTCGAGCTGCGCATTCAACTGCCGGATCTGTTCCTGCAGAGCGATTGAGTTTGGCTCGACATGGTTGAAGTAGAACTCGCTGACTGCATGTCGCTCATCCTCGCTCCACTTGTCGGCAGGCTTGCTCGTCACTTCCGCAACGTAGTCCTCGAAGGGCAACTGCTTCGCTTCCTCCGGCGTCAGCACACGCCCATACAGGCGGATGTCCTGATAGCGCGTCTCGCGCGCTGGATCGGTATCTGGATATCGCCAGCCAAGTTGCATGGGAGCTTGTGTCCGAATGGACTTCTGGGTCAGCTTGTCCATCGCGACCGTCGTAGCGACCGGCGCTCCATCCACATAGATTTTGACGCCAGACGCCTTGCCCGATCCGTCATAGGTGAAGAAGATATGTCTCCAGTGGCCGTCGACGGGCAGAGCTTCAGTCGCTGAAACCTTGATCCCCACCCAAGGCGTAGCATCTTCCGCCGGCTTGGGTTTTGTGTCCTTGTGCTCTTCGGTTTTCTTCTTGTCTTCGGGCTTTTTGGAAGCTTCTTTTTTCGGCGCAGGTTTATTCGGCGCCAGGTCTTTGGGGGTTAAATCTACCGGCGTTGGATACTCAAACGCTTCTTTCTTTACGACCGGCTTCCTGACCGTCACGCTCTTGGGAATCGTCAGGTTCTTCGGTGCTTCGTTGACAAGCTGAACGTTGACGATTCCTTTCTCGATGGAAAGATCCCAGCCGCGGTTGTGCTGGCCCGTATCCATCTTAGAGAGAAGCGCGCCGGTAGCGTTGTCCAGGGAGTAGTTCGGTGCCGAGCGCACCATGAACCATCCGCCCGAAGAGAATGCCTGGTTCCCTTCGTAGTCGCCGGTTTGCCCTAGCGCGACATGTGTGCTCGCGTCCATGCGAAAATCAGGCCAGAGCCAGGTAGTCTCTCCCCATTGCGGCTTGAATTTCCCAATGGGAAAACTAGCCTGCTGCGCATGAGGAGCACTGTTTTTCAATACGTCGCCGCCGCCTTCATCCAGGCGAAGCCGAAGCACAAGGTTATCGGCGGAAACAGGCTGTGCCAGATGTTGACGCGATGCAAGCCAGCGCGGAATCAGTACGCGATCCTGCGAATGCAAAGAGGCGAGTCGACTGGCTAGCTCCGATCGATTTGCAAGAATTCGATTGTAGGCTTCGTGATTTACAGGCTTGGGGATGCGCGCCACCGGCGTCCAGACTGGCCGGTCGCCATTGAAAGGCTTCTCGTCAATGTTGTTGAAGAACGCCGTTAACGCATAGAAATCCTTCTGCGAGGTTGGATCGTATTTGTGATCGTGGCAGACCGCGCAACCCACGGTCAGCCCCATAAATGTAGCTCCGTACGCCTCAGTCCGCTCCCGGGCGATGTTCGCCCTCAGCTCTTCCGGAATTGCGCCGCCTTCGTTGCTGCTTGCACCCAGGCGAACATAGCCGCTTGCGATCAGAGGATCGATGGTCTTTGCGGGAAGAAGATCTCCGGCGATTTGCTCTACTGCGAATTGATCGAATGGTTTGTTGTTGTTGAATGACCGAATGACGTAATCGCGATATGGCCAGATATCGCGACTGTTGTCCAAATGAATTCCATAGGTGTCGGCGTATCGTGCATAATCCAGCCAGTGGCGCGCGCGCTCCTCGCCATAGCTGGGTTTGGCCAGCAATCCATCCACCAGATGTTCATAGGCACTGGGCGAGTTATCTTTCTGGAACGCGCGCACCTCGGCAGGAGCAGGCAGCAAGCCCGTCAGATCGAGCGTCACTCGCCGAATCAATATTTCCTTGCTCGCTTCGGGCGACGGATGCAAACCTTCCTTCTGGAGCCGCGCCAGGATAAACGTGTCGATCGGCGTCTTCGCCCAGGCGGCCTTCTGAGTGGCCGCGGGAAGTGCGGGCCGAATAGGCTTGTCAAAGGCCCAATGTGGCCGATATACCGCGCCCTCCTTCACCCACTCCTTCAAAACCGCAATGTCCTCCGGCTTCATCGGTTTCGCCTCGCCCTGCGGCGACTGCGGCATCAGGTGGTGGGAGTCGGTGGATTCGATTCGTTTGATGAGTTCGCTCTGTTCAGGATGACCGGGAACAATGGCGTCGGGATGTCCCGGCCTCTTCCGGAATGCCGATTCCTCTAAGTCGAGGCGCAAACCGCCTTTGCGCATCTCCGGGTCAGGGCCGTGGCAACTAAAGCAATTGCTGGCCAGAATCGGTTGCACGTCTTGGTTGAAATCGAGTTGCTGCGTAGTCCGAACGGCGCTCACGTGAGCATGATTTCCATGGCATCCGAATGTCGGCCCGAGCAATATTCCGAGAAGACAGAACCATGGCATGGAAGCGACAGGAGTCAGCTTGGATCGAGCGGTCATCTTTGAAATCGCCAGATTCGAAAACATCATAACCACCTGGACAAACCCCTGCACTTTATTCCCCAAAAGTATAGGCTACTCTCCAGACAGATTGCACTCGAAGGCGTCTCTTGGTACTTCCTGACCGGCTTGGCCGTGATCTACTCGGTCAATGTCAACGCCGCAATTTCGTCACCCCACAGAGGGCCCAAGACAAATCGCGGTAGGAATTAGCAATACAAGTCACTTACCAGGACTGATGCGTTGAGAATCGGAATAAAGCTGGTTCGCAAAAATAAGATAGACGCTTGAAGTCCAGGTGTATGCAGGATCTCGCAACGCCTCTCCGGTGAGGGCATTGAAGTTCTCTACCATGCCGTTTCCCTGTGCCATTCGACAGAATTATTCCCGAAGCGCCGTGACCAAACGTAGCACAATGTGTCAATTCGTCTTGGTCCGGCTTTCGACCTAGAAGATCGGTACGTACTATCAGGCGGGAGGCGTCATCTTTTGTCTATGATCTGTTCAAGATTTCAAGATGGGGAACCGAACGCATGAATAAAGCGGAAGATCATGATACGGCAGACCGCCTCCTTGCAATTGTCGCGAATTCCCTGGACACTCCGGCGAAAACGCAAGATCTGGCGCGCCGAGCGTATCAAAGCCGTACGCAGTTCCACCGGTTGTTCCGAACCGTGGTCGATGAAACTCCGGCCGCCATGCGACGGCGGCTACTGTTGGAAAGAGCAGCATACCAACTGGGGCATACCGGAACGTCGGTTACGGACATTGCTCTGGACGCCAACTACAATTCGCTGGAGGCGTTCACTCGCGCTTTCCGAAGGGCTTTTCGGATTTCTCCCAGCATCTACCGCCGCGTCCGTGATCCGCACTTTCATTTACCGGCTTCCAATAAAATTCACTTTTTTGCACCTTCTTCATCAACAAAAGGAGAGAAAGACATGGATTTGTTTGATCGTTTTGCAGGCAACGACTCCTGGCACACTCGGCGTTTGCTGGAATACGCGGGTACTTTGACAGAGGAACAATTAGATCGGCCGCTTCCCACGGTGGTAGAGCTGTTGCCCTGGCGAGAGTCGAACAAGACTCTGAGGCAGCTTTTAGAAAACATCATCTTCACTAAAGAAGTCTGGACCGCCGCGCTGTCCGGGGCGGAGATGGATATGAACGGCCCTCCCAAATCGCAGCGTTCCCCGCAAGCGATGCTGCAAAGGCTGGAAAAGACGGATGCTGAACTGCATCATATCCTCAGTGACATCCGAAACCGCTCCAGTTGGGATGATACTTTTGTCGACGCTCTATGCGAACCAGCGGAGACCTTCACCTACGGCGGCGTCTTCGCCCATATCATGACGTTCAATGCACACCGCAGGTTGATGGCCTTGGACGCTCTACGCCAACTCGGCGTTCAAACCGAGGGTTTCGGCGATCCAATGGAGTATGAGGAATGTGTGGCACCCTGGAACCCGCGAGAAGCTGTCAAAATGCCATGAGCGAACACCTCTCTGAGGACAAACCTGTAGAAACTCCGCGAGTTTGCATCGCCGATCTTGACGTGGAGCGACGACGAGAACGGAATTGTTGCGACTCAACGGCGCTTTTGAGCAGGATCGCAGCTTCGCCAATTTTCCCTCGTATCTTTTCTTCGATCCACAACCTTAGTCATGAGGCGCGAGAGGCTCAGGCCATTCCACTGCGCTGAACTTGCCATCTTGCTGGCGTGTGACGACTGGAGCGTAGAGGCCCAGTAGATTGCGCTTCCACCAGTTGCCTGTGTGCCGCTTTTCTGCCATGGAAGTGAACCAGTACCGCCACAGGACTGCTTTCACGAAGCGGGGCGGCGCTTGCGGGAAGGGATTTGCTTTGAACAATCCAAGTACAGACGGATCGTTCTCGAGAAGCCGCTCTTCGGTGAGCGCGACAAAATTGCTCTGTTGCCAGTCGCCTAGGGAAGCGAACCACAGGTTCCATTCAAATCGCGGCTGGTACGGCGCGTAGATGCCCGGCGCTTCGTTGAGCGCCTGTGGCTTGTAGCGGAAGAGATACGGCGTCCAGTTCTGGCCGTCGACCGACCCCTGAAACTCGATCTCGTATCGCCCGCGCGTCATCACGGCGAAGAGTCCGTATTGATTGGCGATGCGAAACGGTTCCAGCGCAACAATGGGAGCAGTTGGCAGCGGCAGGTCCGACCATAGCATTCGGACCATTTCGGCCGTGGTCGCGTATCCGATCCACGAGAGTAGCATGGTAGCGACAAAAAGACGAGCCGTTGCGAGAACTCTGACGAATCTGCGTGGCGCGGGCGGAATTTCGGCCTTAGGCTCGTCGGAATTCTCCAGAATCGATAGCGGAGGCTCGCTGGTTGGCGCAGATTCCTGCTGCTGCGGTTCCGGCAGCGTATTGCGGAAGCGCTGCGGCAGCAGCCATCGAATGCTGCTGTCATCCAGTAGCAGAAAGCCGAGCGATAGCACGAGATAGTTCAGGAAGGTGTAGTTGGCCGTGAGTATGACGCCGATCTCCCACGGCGTGACGATGAAGAAGCAGATAAGTCGTGCGCGTCCGGGCAAGAAGAGCAGCAAGACCACGGCCAACTCCATGGCCAATGTTCCCACAACAGTGGCGGCGTGAAACCAGTGCGGCAGGTGCTCGACATACCAGCCGATCCAGGTGGGCAGCGGGCCATTCTGGTAGTACTCGTCCATGGCGGTGAAATTGCGCCATTGCTGGTCGCCGCTCAGCAGCTTCACCATTCCCGACTCGAAGTAGATGCGGAACCACTCCCACTGCAACAGAAAGAGGCTGGCTCGCGAGGGCGGGCTTGCAATTCCCAAACCTGGCCGGAGTCCGCGCGGTGCGAAGAACAAGGCGATGAATCCCGCTTCGAGCAACATGCCGTCGGACTGATAACCGGAGAAATCCTGCGCCGCGGTGACAAACGCAAGAAAGCACAGGAAGCAGACGAAAAAGCTGAGGCGGGGCCAGAGATTGCAGAAGGCCGCGACGGACGCGATCAGGCCTAACCACGTCACGGCCATCATCGCGTGAGATCCGGCGGATATCCAAAAGAGCGTTGGCGCGTACCAGAAGCGCATCAGCCCCATTGCGCCCTGCACGGCGTCAAGGTAGCGTTGCGCAGGCAGAATGCCTTGCGGTCCGATCAGGCCGTCGATCTGAAAGAGCAGTGAGAAGAATGCCGAGAAATAAATGGCGGCCAGAGCGCGCAGAAAAATCCAGCGAGGCAGAAACTTATCCGCCAGACCAGCTTGCGAGTCAAAGAGCCATGCGACGCGGCCTGTTGCGATAGAAACAGGCAGGAAGGATGGCGCGAAATTACGCAGAGTGCGAACCATGCCGTTGCACCTTCCAAAGGCATGTCCATCATTCACGACGCAGGCGGAAGAGCGCAACTGAGACTATAAGGGACTCTGAGGCCAGCCCAGCGCTCTTGAGTTATGAGCGCCGCGCCGGCCCGGTTCGAGCTACACCTTGGGAAGCTGTTGCGTGGTCCATCCGCCGCCGAGGGCTTTGATCAGCAATACGCTGGCCTGCTGGCGGCGCAACTGTATCTCGATATCGTTGCGCTCGTTCATCAGGGCTGCGGTCTGCGAAGTAATGACCTGGAGGTAAGTGTCCACACCGCCTTGGTAGCGGGTTGTAAAGAGATCGAGGGTCTGCTCGGCCGAGTGGGTGGCTGCGTGCTGCTGATCGGCTTCGGTTTCGAGGATGCGCAGAGCAGCGAGGTTGTCCTCGACCTGTCCGAAGCTGGTGAGTACAGTCTGGCGGTAATTAGCCACGGTCGCGTCGTAATTGGCCTGCGCGATTGCGACACCGGCCTTGCGGCGTCCGGCGTCAAAGAGTGTTTCACTGAGGGTAGGACCGACCGCCCAAAAGCGGCTTGGCCACGTCAGCCAGTTCAGCGCCGAGGTGCCCATGAAGCCGGCCGATCCGGAAAGGCTCAGGGTTGGGTAATAGGCAGCCTTGGCGATGCCGATCTGTTCATTGGCGGCGGCCATCTGGCGCTCCATCGAGGCGATGTCCGGACGGCGCTCCAGTAACTGGGAGGGCAACGACAAAGGAACCTTCGGCAGCACGGAGTGATCCGCCCCTCGCGGCAATGCGTCGAGGTGGAACTCCGCCGGAGGCAAGCCGATCAGGATGGCGATGGCGTGCTGGTCGGCTGCGCGTTCGTTGTTGAGATCGGTTTGGATCACCTGTGCAGCTTGCAACTGGGTGCGCGCCTGAGTTACATCGGAAAGCGGCGCTGCGCCGCCGTCATGGCGGTCTTCCGTGAGCTTGAGCGCTTCCTGGTAGGCCTTTACCGTGTCGTTGAGAAGCTGTAACTGGGTATCGGTGGCGCGAAGGTCAAAGTAGTCCATTGCCAGCTCGGCCTGGAGGCTGAGAAGCGCGGTCGCCAGGTCGGCGGCGCTGGCCTGGGCCTGCGCGCGCGAGGCGGTGACGCCACGGCGAATGCGGCCCCACAAATCGATCTCGTAATTGATATCGAAGGGCAGGGAGAAGCTGCCTTCTCCGTTATTGAGATAGTTCGTGTTGAAATACGGCTGATGGAGGGAGTCGCGAACCGTGCCGATCGCAGGCGCCGTACCAATTGTCGGAGCCAGATAGGATCGGTTGATGGCCACATAGCCACGTGCTGCCCGGAAGTTAGCCTCGGAGGCCTTGAGGCTCTGGTTGGCCGTGGCGACCTGCTGCTCAAGCTGGTTCAGCTCCGGGTCGGAAAAAAGCTGCCACCATGAGCCTCCCAGAGCGGAGTCCGATGGCGCCGCTGGCTTCCAGTCGCCGGATTGTGTCGAATCGGGCGCAGATTCCTCATACGCTGGCGGCGCGGAAGCCTGCGGCTTGACGTAGTTCGGGCCTACCTTGCAACCGGCCAGCCCGATCCCAATGCCCATCAGCAGAAGCGGTGCCGCGGTCTTCAACGTCATGCCGGGCCCTGCTTTCCGGTGGAGATAACCTTGACTTCCTCGCCGGCCGCGAGCGAGTCGGGCGGGTCGAGGACAACGGCGTCCTGCGTGGTCAGGCCTGAGGTGACTTCCACCTTGTCGCCGTAGTCGTGGCTGATGGAAATTGGAGCTAGAACAACGCGATTCTGCCGCACAACGGCAGCGCGAAGCCCCTCGGCGCGGAAGAGAAGCGCGTTCGACGGCAACGTGACGGAATGCGGATTGCCGGGCAGCCGCAGATGCACAAAGACGTAAGCACCGGGCAGCAGATGACCTTTGGAGTTGTCGACATCGACTTCGAGGTTAAGCGTGCGCGATTCCGGATCGATGGCGTTGCTGTTGCGCACCATTACGCCTTGAAAGGTCTCATCCGGACGATCGGTTTCGGTCAGGTCCACCTTGCCTCCGTCGGTGACGGCATTGGCGTATGCTTCGGGCACCGCAACATACACGCGCAGCCGGTTGATGGCGGAGACATGGAAGAGTTCCTTGGGTACGGAGTTGGCGCCAGCCTCGACCAGTGCGCCGATGTCGATGTTGCGCGCGGTGACGACGCCGTCAAAGGGCGCGATCACCTTTTCGAAGCCCTGCAACTGCTCCAGCCTGCGAACATTGGCCTCGGCGGCGGAGAGCGTCGATTGCCGTGCCGCGAGATCGCTCATCGCCTGATCGGTCTCCTGCTTGGAGACGGCGTCCTTCGCCAGCAGATTCTGCCAGCGTTTGCTGGTAATGTCGGCGATTGCCACGTTGGCCTGCGCAGTCTTTACATCAGCTTGCGCCTGCTGCAGTTGCTGGTCGAGCTCGGGTGTTTCGATCTCCGCCATCAGCTCGCCCTGGTGGACATGCGCTCCGATATCGACATACCAGCGCCGCAGGTAGCCGTTGGTGCGGGCGTAAATCGGCGTGTCGATGAAGGCCTCGACATTGCCCGGCAGATCGACCTGCTGAATCTGCTCGCCCGCCTGCGGAAACGTGACGCGGACGGACGGAACGGAGGACTGGGTCGCGACGTCGGCGAGAACGGCATCGGCGGTCATGCGGGAGTGAATCCCGCTGTAAATTCCGACTGCGAGCAGCGCCACTACGACGCAGATGACCAGGATCGCCAGCTTGCTCTTCGGTTTGCCGGCTGGAGCGGACGCGCCAGCCGGAGCGGCGCCATGAGCCGGTCCGTTCCCCGAATTTGGAGCCGGATTCGCCGTCTGCAAGTGCTCGCTTTCGTGTGCTTTAGTAGTCTCCATAATTCTCAAGCTTCCTTATCAAACCAGTTGAGTATCCAGCTCTTCGTTGAGTTGGGATGCGTGCTGTTGCTTGCGTCCATGTACAAGGGCAAAAACCGAGGGTACGAATACGAGCGTAGCGATTGTCGCGCACAGCAGGCCGCCGATCACGGCGCGTCCCAATGGCGCATTCTGCTCGCCACCGTCGCCGAGGCCCAGCGACATGGGCACCATGCCGATGATCATGGCCAGCGCGGTCATCAGGACCGGACGGAAGCGCGTCCTGCCGGCCTCCAGCGCAGCCCGCACGGCATTGCCATGCTTCGCCAGTTCGGTCTTGGCAAAGGAAACCACCAGGATGCTGTTCGCCGTAGCCACGCCCATGCACAGAATAGCGCCCATCATGGCCGGCACGCTAAGCCGCGTATGCGTGAAAAAGAGGAACAAGACAATGCCCGCCAGCGCAGCCGGCAATGCGGTGATGATGACAAACGGATCGAGCCACGACTGGAAGTTCACGACGATGAGCATGTAGATGAGCACAATCGAGAAGCCCAGCCCGGCCACCAGCGCGATGTACGACGAGCGCATTGTTTCGACCTGTCCGCGCAGGGTAAGAAAGGTTCCGCGCGGCAGATTCTTGCGCGTTGCATCGAGGATGCGTTGTACATCCGCGGCGGTAGCGCCCAGGCCGCGATCCTGCACCGACGCGTAGATGTCCACGACGCGGCGCGTATTGAAGTGGGAAACCACCGCCATCTCCGTGTTGCGATGAACATTGGCTAAGTCACCCAATGTTTCCGAGGGACGAGCCGCCTCGCTGCCCTGATTGCCGTAGTCGACGTTCGGCGGTGGCCCGCTCGCAGCGCGGTTGATCGGAGTGTTCTGAAGATCGGAGAGAGAAGTCAGGGAGTACTGCGGGGTCTGCACAACGATGTTGTAGATGTTGTGGTTCTTCCAGTTCAGGAAGAACATAGGCGAAATCTGAAAGCTGCCGCTGAGCGAATTGAGCACGCTCGTGGAGACATCGCTCTCAGTGAAGCCGCCCTGCGAAGCCTTCGTCCGTTCCACTGAAACATCCAGCGTTGGATAGTCGAATAGCTGCTGAATGCGGATGTCGGTCAGGCCGCTGATCTTCCGCAGTTGTGGCAGCATCTTGGTGGCAAGCTGCTGGCTGGCCTGGATGTCATCGCCTTCAAAGCGAATATCGATAGGCGCTGGCAGGCCAAAGTTGAGGATCTGGGCGGTAATGTCGGCTGGCAGGAAGTAGAAAGTAGCCTGCGGGAAGTTGCGCGGCAGCGAATTCCGCAAGGCGCGCACATAATCGGCCGTCGGGTGATGGTTCTCCTTCAGGCTCACCATAATGTCCGCATCGGCTGCTCCCACCGTGCCATCGGTCATGAACTGCGTGTTCATGGTGCTGTAAGGCATACCGATGTCATCGAGAATTCCGTCCATTTCACCCGATGGAACAGTCTGACGGATGGCGGCTTCAACCTGATCGCAGAGCCGCGCCGTTTCTTCAATGCGCGTGCCGGTAGGAGCGCGCACGTGCAACGTAAACTGACCGCTGTCGACCGCTGGAAAGAAGTCCTGACCCAGCCACGGCAGCAACACGAAAGCAGATAAACAAAGCGCGACGAATGCGGGCACAAAGAGCTTGCGCCATTCCACGAGAATCGCCAGCACTCCCTCGTAGGACGAACGAAGAGCATTGAAGCCGCGCTCAAACCCCTGCTGGAATCGCGCGAAGATATTGCGTGGATGCGCGCCATGATCCTTCATGCGCAGCAGGTAAACCGCGAGCGTGGGCACCAGCGTGCGCGATAGCACATACGAGGCAAGCATGGCGAAGATAACCGCTTCCGCGAGCGGAACAAACAGGTATCGCGCCACGCCGGAGAGGAAGAACATGGGCAGGAACACGATGCAGATACAAAGTGTGGAAACGAGCGCTGGCACCGCAATCTGCGCCGCGCCTTCGAGAATCGCTTCGCGCAGCGGAAAACCATCTTCGAGGAATCGTTCGATATTCTCGATGGTCACCGTGGCGTCATCGACCAGGATGCCGACAGCCAGCGCCAGACCGCCCAGCGTCATGGTGTTGATCGTCTCACCGAGGAAGCTGAGGATGATGACGGAAGTGAGGATCGAGAGCGGAATCGAGACAGCGATGATCACCGTGCTGCGCCAGCTTCCGAGGAAGAGCAGAATCATCAGGCCCGTCAGCGCCGCGGCCAGCACAGCCTCGCGGACCACGCCGTTGACCGCGCCTTTGACAAAGACAGATTGATCGCCAATCGGAGTTATCTTGAGATTCGGCGGCACCAGGGTGGCGATGCGCGGCAGCAGACCGCGCACGCCATTCACCACGCTGACTGTCGAAGCCTTGCCGTTCTTGAGGACGGACATCAGCACGCCGCGCCGGCCGTCACGTCGCACGATGTTGGTCTGTATCTGGAAGCCGTCGCTCACGTTCGCGACATCGCGCAGATAGGTCGTAACGCCGTTCTGCTGCTTGACCGGAAGACGGCTCAGCTCTTCCACGGTTCGGGGCGCGCCATTTGGGCGCACGTCGTATTCCTTCGAACCGATCTTGATCGTGCCCGAAGGCGTCACGACGTTTTCGGTAGCCAGCGCGGTCAATAAGTCAGTGGGCGCAATGCCTCTCGACTGCATTGCGGCCTGATCGAGGTTCACGGAGATCTGGCGCTGCTTGCCGCCATAGGGCGACGGCACGACTGATCCCGGCACCGTGATGAGCTGGGAGTGGATCGTGTTCGTAGCGTAATCGTTGAGCTGCTGCTCACTGAGGCCGTCGCCGGAGATTCCCAACTGCAGGATCGGTACGCTCGATGCGCTGTAGTTCACAATCTGCGGCGGCAGGATTCCCGGCGGGAGCTGACGAAGCATGAACTCCGAAGCGGACGAGACCTGCGCGCTGGCGGCAGCCAGATTGGCGTCCGGCTGCAGAAAGACGCGGATAACTACGATTCCGTCATAGGTCGTCGACTCGACGTGCTCGACGTTGTCGACGAAGTTTGGCAAAGCCTTCTCGAAGGGCGTCGTCAGTCGGCCCTCAAGCTCTTCAGGATTAAGTCCCGTGTACTGCCACGCCAGCGAAACCACGGGGATATTGATACTGGGAAACATATCCACCGGAGTACGCATGATGACAATTGGGCTCAGAAGCAGAATGAGCAGGGCCAGAACGATGAAGGTATAAGGCCGTTCGAGCGCAATTTTGACTATCCACATTGCTGAATCAGTCCCTCAAAAGTGTAAGTGTGCCATTCGATACGGAAGTTATCTGCGCATGATCCATCGCAATCGGGCAGACGCCAGCGATTGTGATTCGCGTACTGAGAGTCTTCTTTTGCATAACCTTGCACCCCAAGCCTCTTAATATCCCTAGAAAATCATCAATCGGCCTGACAGGTGCCTGACATTTTCGTTACAAGATATTGGATTACGGTTAGCAGCGCCGGGATTGCGGTAAAGTCGGATAGAGAAGCAGGGTATCCGCAATGCGAGGCGGAAGATGCAGATATTAATTGTCGAAGACGAAAGCAAGCTGGCCTACGCCCTCCAGCAGGGACTGGAAGAGGAGGGTTATTCCGCGACAGTCGTTCTGTCTGGCGAGGAGGCCTTGCGTTGGCTTGAGCGCAGCACGCCGGACTTGGTGCTGTTGGATGTGATGCTCTCCAAACGTAATGGACTCAGCGTGCTCCGGGAGTTCCGCCGGGACGGATTCCGGACGCCGGTGCTTTTGCTGACTGCGCTGGACTCGGTCGAGGACCGGGTGCTCGGGCTGGATGCTGGCGCAGACGACTACCTCGTCAAACCATTTGCCTTTCCGGAACTGCTGGCACGCGTTCGAGCCCTCATGCGCAGGACCACGACCACGCCGCAGACTACTCTGGATCTCGCCGACCTTCACATGAATCTGGCTGGACGAACAGCTGACCGCGATGGTGTCGCGCTGGAGCTGACAAGCAGGGAATTCGATCTTCTCGAATATCTCATGCTGAATCGTGGCCGCGTCGTCTCTCGTGAGATGCTCACGCGCGATGTCTGGAAAGAAACCATGCGCTACACTTCCCTGGACAACGTGATCGATGTGCAGGTTGCGCGACTGCGCCGCAAAATTGACGATCCCTTCGACATCAAGTTACTGCACACCGTGCGTGGAGTAGGCTTTGTACTCCGGGAGGAGTAATGCGGCTTTCCTTCCGTTCCGGCAATCTTCGCTTGCGCCTGACTTTGTGGTACGGAATGGCATTTTCCCTTCTGCTGCTCTTACACATCGGCGTCGCTACTTACGTGCATTACCGGCAACTGATCGCTCAGGCCTTTCATGCGGCAAACGAAGAGTCAGAAACGGTCGAGGGTCTCCTCTACCAGACTTCCGACGGCCGCGTCTCATTGAACGAGGATTACTTCAACCATCCTGAGATCCGTTTTCGGCTGGATCGCCTTCTCGAAGTGCTGTCTCCCGATGGAACGGTTCTCTATCGCAACAACAAGCTGCATGGGACGGAGCTCGGCGGCCCGCCGATTCCCAGGGAAGGAATAAGCTCATATAACGAACGCATGCTCAGGTTGAGCGACGGGCGCACGGTGCTGGTCGTGAGTCATTACCACCTGCTCAGTGGCCGTCCGATCATCATGCGCCTGGCCTTTGATGAAGCCCCGTTGCGGGCAACCGTAATGCGGTTTTTCAGCGTGCTGCTACTGCTTGCGCCCGTCACCGTGCTGGTTGCGGTGGCGGTTGTCTACCGCGTCACCAGCGCCGCGCTTTCGCCGCTCAGCACCATGGTGCGTCGGGCGGAACGGATCACCGCGGAGCGGCTCAGCGAGCGGCTTCCGGTGCATGATCCATCGGACGATCTGGGGCACGCGGCGCGAGTCTTCAATGGCTTGTTAGAGCGCCTTGAAGACTCCTTCTTGCAACTCAAGCGTTTCACCTCTGACGCTTCGCATGAACTGCGCACGCCGCTCGCCTCTCTGCGCAGTATCGGCGAGGTTAGCCTGCAAAAGAGCCACTCCAGCGACGATTATCGGGATGTGATCGCGAGTATGCTCGAGGAGGTGCGCCGGCTGACTCAACTGGTCGATAGCCTGCTGGTGATTTCGCGCGCAGACAGCGGCCAGCTGACGCTCCATCTCTCATCCTTCGCATGCATGGATCTCATCGAGGAAGTGGTTGGCGTGGTCGGTATCCTTGCGGAAGACAAGCATCAGATCATTCGCATGATCGGCGACCCGGAGATAGCGGTCCGCGCAGACCGAGGCATTTTGCGGCAGGCGATTCTCAATCTTGTCGATAACGCAATCAAGTACTCGCCGGCGGAAAGCGAGATTCTAATCGAGGTTCGGAAGATATCGGAGGCGCTTGTCGAGGTATCGATCGCCGATCATGGGCCAGGCGTCCCGCTCGACGAGCAGAAGCGAATCTTTGACCGCTTCTACCGCACAGACCAGGGGCGTTCGCGCGGACAGGGCGGCACAGGGCTTGGCCTATCAATTGCCAAGTGGGCCGTCGAAGTCCATTCCGGCTCGATTGGTGTGAGACAAGGTGAGGCTGGCGGAAGTCGCTTCTTTGTGCGTCTTCCCCTCAACGCTTGAGCCCGTTCATTCCTGTATATGCGTGAGTTATCCTTGCCGGGGGTGGGGAGTCGTCGCACCCAGTTGATCCGGAGGATTATTTTGTCGCGAAAGTGGTTGATGTGGGTCGCAGCGAGTGTGTTGTTGGCAGGAAGCATTCCTCCGTTGAGCGGACAAGCAGGGTCAACTGAAAAACCGCACGCGGCTCCAGTACCGAATGCGTCTGCCAGTACCATCCGCGTGGATTATGCAGGAGTGATTGGCCGTTCGGATATTGTGCTGGAGCGGCCCAACTCCGAGCCAAGCCAGGCCATGCCACTGGGCAACGGCCGGCTCGGTGTTGCAGTGTGGTCCGCGAACGGACTGACGGCGCAATTGAATCGCGTGGATACCCTGCCGGATCGCGTCCCCGTGGCGTGCGTCGAAGTACCGGGTCTCGTTTCGATCACCGGGGCGAAAGACTACTCCGGCAGGCTTGACCTGCACAACGCGGAGTTTCATGAGCGCGGCGCAGGGACCATCGCAACGATCTTCGTCGATGCGGCCAGCGACAATCTGGTGATCGACGTAACGGGAGCGAATCCCTCCGAGACACAAACGGTAAAGCTCAGCCTTCCGCCATCCCGTGTTCCTCAAGCGGAGACAGCAGACAACATCGCAATTTTGAGCGAGACATGGACCGACGATAAGCAGCCCGGAGCCTCCGGGCGAAACTTTGGCTCACTGGCCGCCGTAACCGCGGAAGGCCGGGATGTTTCCGCCCAGGGGACGGACAAAAACGCGGTCGCTCTTTCGTTCCGGCCATATCCGGATGGCCATTTTCGAATCGTTGTCGCTGCGCCCCACTTCGATGCCAACGCCGGTCCGGCGGTAGCGGTCACCAAACAGACTTTGAGCAATATCCCGCGAGACGAAAAGGCCACAAGCGCAGAGCATCGCAACTGGTGGCATAACTTCTGGCAGCGCGCCGGTTACATGAAGATCACCTCGCCAGACGGAGCGGGCGAGTACATGGAGAATCTGCGCGCCTTGTACCTGTATTCGGCGGCGGCGCAAAGTGGCAGCGAGTACCCTGGTTCGCAGGCGGGCGTCGCGGATATGTTCAGCTCGGTGCCCACGCATAACTGGGATCCAGGCGCTTTCTGGCACTGGAATCTGCGCATGCAGGTTGCGGCTAATCTCTCCGCGGGCGTGCCGGAGTTGAACGCGCCCTACTTCAATCTCTATCGCGAAAACCTCGGCAACATCCAGGAGTGGACGCGCAAGCATATGAAGGGACTGCCCGGAATCTGCGTGCCCGAAACGATGCGCTTCAACGGTCAGGGCATCGAGTACGAGACCTGGGACCCTGCTGCTCCAATTGTTGCCCTGAACTGTGATGCCGGGTTCAAGCCCTACTACAATGCGCGAACGATCTCCACCGGAGCGGAGATTTCGCTGTGGATCTGGCAACAATATCTTGCAACCAACGACCGAACATTTCTCGCGCATAACTTCCCAGTGATGGCGGAGTCGGCACGCTTTCTGCTGGCCTATGAATCCCCAGGAAAAGATGGGCTGATGCACACAAGCCCGTCTAATGCGCATGAAACACAGTGGGACATGCAGGACCCGACGACCGATCTCGCCGCCAGGATGGCTCTCTACAAGGCGACCATCGAAGCAGCGCAGACGCTTCGCAGCGAACCCGCTCTGACCAAGCAATTGCAAACTGAGCTGGACAGAATTCCGCCGCTTCCGCGAACCGAGGTAGACAAGCCAAAGACGCTGCTCCCGCCGAGCGCCGACGCAGCGGCCGAAGACGTGATTGCCGATTCCTACACGCCTGCAGCAGAGCAGCATAACGTCGAAAATATCGGCCTCGAGCCAGTCTGGCCCTACGACCTCATGGGAGATACTTCGCCGCTCTTTGACCTGGCAAAGAGAACCTATCTCCATCGCTCATATCCCATAAATCAGGACTGGAGTTTTGATCCGATTCAGGCAGCGCGGCTGGGAATGGGAGACGAGGTGCGCTCGACGCTCATTCAACTGACAGAGAAGTATCAGACCTTCGTGAACGGCTTTGCTAACTGGGGAGGCAAGGCCGGCGAATTCTACGTCGAGCAGCAGGGGGTTGTAGCTGCTGCATTGCAGGAGGCGCTGGTGCAGGATTACGACGGCATCATCCGCGTCAATCCCGCCTTCCCGAAAGAGTGGGACGCGGAGGGCCAGGTTTTTGTTCGCGGCAAGACAAAGGTCGACGTCAAGCTAGCTGAGGGCGCCACGCAGCGCGTGATCATCGAGGCCGGAACGACGGGCCCGCTAAAGGTCCGTAATCCCTGGGGAGGCTCAGCGGTGAACGTGATCGCTGGAGGGCATCCGTCAACAAAGCTCACTGGCCCGATTCTGGAATTCGCGGCTACGGCAGGGCTGCATTATCAACTCGCGCCCGTCGGACAAATCTCGCCGCCGAATACGCCTGTTACAGGAACTCCGGCTGCAACTCCTCGGCGGCTGGGCCCGGTGCAAATCGGCATCTTCGCCGACAGCCGTTAATCTAAACCACCCGCAGATGGCCTAAATCCGGATTTTGCGGAAATAGTAAGTTAACGCTTGACATATTCCTATATGGGAATGCAATATTTCATCATGGCTAGAGCAAGCACCACCTCGGATGCCTTCAACGCGGTCGCTGAACCACGCCGGCGGGAGATCCTGAGCTACCTGGCGACGGCCGAGCGCCCTGTCGGAGACATAGTGGCCGCCCTTCGTCTGGAACAGCCCTCGGTCTCAAAACACCTGCGCGTTTTGCGGAATGTAGGCCTCGTCCACATGCGCTGCCAGGGCCGGCAAAAGCTCTACAGGACCAACGCCGAGGCGATCCGCCCACTGCATGAGTGGGCCGGCACCTTCGAGCGCTACTGGAAGCATCAGTTGCTTCGGGTCAAGGAACGGGCCGAAGCCAAGGCTCAGGAAATCTCAGCAGATCTGAAATCACCGGAAAACAATTTCAAGGAGAAACTATGATTGCCACAGACCAGACCCTCGAAAATCTGACCCTGACGATTACGCAGGAGATCCACGTCCAGGCTCCTCTGGATATAACCTTTGCTTCGCTGCTCGATCAGCTTGGACCGTACAACGAAACACCCGACGGCAGGTCGCTCAGCATGAAGATCGAGCCATGGCCCGGCGGTCGATGGTACCGCGACCTGGGCGACGGCAACGGCCATTTCTGGGCTAATGTTCAGGCCATCAAACGGCCCACGCTTCTTGAGTTTGTGGGGCCACTGATGACCTCATCCCCGTTCGTCTCCAACGTGCAATACCGGCTCACCGAAGTGAATGGTGGAACATTGATCGCCTTCCGCCACACCGCGCTCGGATTCATATCGGACGATCACAAAGCAGGGATGAACAGGGGCTGGACTTTCATACACGAGTGCATCCGCAAGCGCGCCGAGGGATTGCGCTGATCGGCCCCGCTATTGCACGCGTTCATATTCATTTCCGAACAGAAGGAGAATCGATATGCCCGTAGCACAATCCGCTACATCCATCGCAGAGTCATTGCTGGCCGAGTTTGAGATTCAAGCACCCATTACGCGCAAGTTTCTGGAGCGCCTCCCGGAAGACAAACTGACCTGGAAGCCGCACGAGAAGTCCATGACCGCCGGACAGCTCGCGTATCACCTAGCGTTCATTCCTGGCGGCCTCGTTCGCTTCGCGGAAAACAATCCGGCGCAGGCTCCGGCAGGATTCAACTTCCCGCAACCGGCGAGCCGTCAGGAGATTTTGGATACGCTGAAGGAAAGCATCAGAACTGTGCGTGAAGTGCTGCCAAAGTTCGATGACGACGCTATGACCGAAACCTGGCGCATGGAAGCCGGTGGCCGCGAAGTCCTGGCTCAGGCGCGCAGCCAGTTCCTTCGCGACGTCATGTTTAGCCACTGGTATCAGCATCGCGGCCAGTTCTGCGTGTATCTGCGCCTTCTCAACGTGCCTGTCCCGGCAAGCTGGGGACCAAGCGCCGACGAGCCGCCGCCGTTTATGCAAAAGTCTTAGGCAGCAGATTCTTGCGGGAGGAAACCATGTGTCCAGTGTGCATCTCCGCAGCAGCATTGATTGCCGCCAGCCTGACCACGTCGGGAGGACTCGCGGCAATCGCAATTCGCAAGTTCAGCGTCAGGAACGTCGAAACCAGCAATCCGGCACAAACCTCATCCAAGGAGAGTCATCATGGCTAACAGTACGATTGAAGTTGGGCATCTCAATGTCGCCTCCCACGTCGAGTGGCTTGAGGCTCGCAAGGAACTCCTCGTCAAAGAGAAGGAATTTACCCGGCTGCGCGATGAGCTAAGCCGCCAGCGCCGCAATCTGCCCTGGGAACGGGTTGAGAAGCAATATGTGTTTGATGGGCCGAACGGCAAGGTCCCGCTGGCCGACCTGTTTGACGGCCGCAGCCAATTGATCGTCTACCACTTCATGCTCGGCCCCGGATGGAAGGAAGGTTGCCCAAGCTGCTCCTACCTGTCCGATCATTATGACGGCGCAACGGTGCATCTGGCCAATCGCGATACAACGCTGGCAGTCGTTTCGCGTGCCCCCATGCCTGAAATCGAAGCATTCAAGAAGCGCATGGGCTGGAAGTTCCAGTGGGTTTCTTCTTTCAGCAGCGATTTCAACTACGACTATCACGTGTCATTCAAGTCTGAGGAGCGGACCGGCGGCCAGGTCTACTACAACTACGGCTTTACTGAATTTCCCAGTGAAGAAGGCCCCGGAGTCAGTGTCTTTGCGAAAGACGCTGCGGGGGAAATATTTCACACCTATTCCACGTTCGCGCGTGGGCTCGACATCCTCGTGGGCACGTACAACTTCCTCGACCTTGTCCCCAAAGGCCGCGACGAAGACGACCTGAATTTCACGATGGCCTGGGTTCGCCACCATGATCGTTATGACAAGGGCTATTTTGTCGATCCCAACCGGTCCTACGTGCAGCCCGAAGTCGCGCAGAAGAGCTCCAGCTCGCAGTGCTGCTCCGGCGAGCATGATTCGTAACCTATCGATGAAAGCAGCCTCACCGAAGTTGGCCGAAGTTGGCCGAATTTGACCGGCGCAGAAAGGCCTGCTGACTGCGCCGGTAGCGATTCCTAGCCTGTTGCATCTTTTGCGTGAACCTATGGAGGCAATTGTGCGCGCGTTCAATCGGAATGACGAAACCGGCTCGCAAACAGAGAGTTCGATTCGACTTGCGGATCTCGAAGCGCTGGTTTGCGATCTCCTTCGGCAAAACCAGACTCTTCGCGAAGAGTTAGCGTCCTTACGGCCCAGAGCTACCGCATATGGGATCAGGACGCCATGTGAATTCGCCCGGCCCGATTCCGGACGCTAGCCCTGGAAGTGCGCCCACCTCAATAGCAGACCGGCAAGCGCTGCGCCGGTCAGGTCCCCCACAATCGGAACCCATGCGTAATCCCAGTTGGAGCCGCCTTTGCCGGCGATGGGCAGCAGAAAGTGCATCAGCCTCGGTCCGAAATCCCGCGCCGGGTTGATGGCGTAGCCGGTCGTCGATCCCAGCGACAGCCCAATCCCCCAAACCAGGCTGGCGACCAGCCATGGACCCAGTCCCGCGGACGGTCCGGTTGCCGAAACTCCGTGCGAGAAGATGGCCCCAGCGACCAGCACAAGCACAAATGTTCCCGTCACTTCGCCTAAGAGGTTCGCAGGCAGATGCGGAATAGCCGGTCCGGTGCAGAATATCCCCAATTTGGCGCCTTGATCCGGCGTTACGGCCCAATGTGGATAAAAGAAGAGCCAGGTCAGCGTGGCCCCGGCCATCGCGCCAAGCACCTGGGCCGGCCAGAAGACTGCCAACTGGGAGAAATCTCCCGTCATGACCGCGTTCGAGAAAGTAATTGCCGGATTCAGGTGCGCGCCAGGGCTGCCAAAGGCTTGCGCGGTAAGAACCCCGCAAAGTACCGCAATCGCCCAGCCCGTGACGACCACCATCCAGCCGGAACCCTCCGCATATGTCTTGCGCAGGTTCACGCTGGCGTTTACGCCGTTGCCCAGAAGAATGAGGATAAACGTTCCCATGAATTCGCCCAGTAAGGCTGAGTGAGGCGCAATTGGATGCATTCAGCTCCCTTTGTCCCGCTTTTCGGGTGTCTCGCGCGCCGGTCCGCAACGAGCGAGCGAACGGATGCGGATCTGTTTTGGTTAACCTCAGCATTCTCCACATTTAAGCGGGTTTGCGAAAGTCACGAGGCGACAGAAGCAAATGCGGCCTCAATTTGTCTAAGACCCGCCCCGACGTTTTACCCCTCGGCTTTCGTTGCAGCGCCGTCTGCGTCTATTGCCACAGCCGTCAAATTCGCTCGCAAACTCTTCCGGAGCCTTCCAGTAACCCTTTTGGACCGTTCCGGCCATTTACAATTCTTGAAGCGGCGCAGGTTTACAGCATTGATACTCACGGTGTAGAGGCAGGAACTGAGGTTCGCGTGGCCGTTGTTCACCAGAACGTCCATCCAGCTCCGATTTCTTTCGTTCTACGAATTGAGTAAGAGTGCGCAGATTGCGCTCAAAGCGACAGGATCGACAAGATTGACATGCTCCGTTTGGCCGTGAGGCAGTGCGGACAGTCCCAGAGGTTCACGACCGAATGAAGAAAATTGCCCTACTTGCACTCCTGTTGACCATCGGTACGGTCGCAGGTCGAGCCCAGGAAAGCCGTCAGGACGTTAGCATCAGCGGATCGGGTATTTTCGAGCCGTATGTCACGAGTTCCACCGACGTCAAAGTCGCTGCCAAGCGTGGCTTGGGCGCGTTGTTTAGCTACCGCTTTATGCTCACGCCCCGCGGCGCGGTCGAGGCAAACTACTCGTACTCGCAGAACAGCCTGCATTACGTAGCTCCCTCGTTCAACTATCAGGTGAATGCGCGCACGCAGGAGGTAACGGCTGCGTACGTCTACAACTTCAACTTCCATAATTTCAATCCCTTTGTGGAAGCGGGCGGCGGCGCACTGCTGTGGGGCAACATCCGGAATCTTGCCACGACCACGCTGGACGTCAAGTCCCAGACCACGATCGTCGGACTTTACGGCGGCGGAATCGCTTATGAAATCAGCCCCAGCTTCGATATCCGGGCCGAATACCGCGCATTCCTGTCCAAAGTCCCGAACTTTGGCTACAGCCCGCTCTCGACCAATCGTCTCTACAACATCAACAATCCTGTGATTGGCGTCGCGTATCACTTCTAATAAACCGAGAATCCGTTTCGGCCAGCGACCTCCGGCATTGCCGGGGGTCGTCTTCGTTTGTGGCCTCTAATTTCTCCGCGTCGCCTGTCTCGCGGCGACCGGAAGGATCTCTTCAATCCGCCTCAGCCGGTAAGCGAACGCGGCTTCCATCTGCCTCCGGACAAAGAGCGCATTGGCAAGCGAGCCCAGCGGACCGCCCGGCAGGCTGTATTCGACCTTATCTGAAATCAGCGTTCCATTTACCCCATCCCGGGTTTCGGCAACAATTCCGTGACGGTGTTTCCAGGAGCGGAACGGGCCTGTGAGCTGCTCGTCGCAAAAGTGGCTGTTCCAGACGAATTCGGTAATGCGAGCCAGCCAGCTGATCCGGAATGGAAGACGATGGATCGGGCGAAAGGTGAGGACCATCTCGGAACCCTCCCCGGCTGCGGGACTCTGGTATCGCAGCGCAGGATCTGGCGCAAGCGGCCTCGGCGGAGGCGCAAGGAATCGGGAACTCTCGATCTTGGCTTGCTGCCACTTCGGCATCAGGTGCGGAAGATTGCCTGGATTCGCGAAGAAAGCGAAGACCAGCTCGACAGGGAAGGCGGTCCAATGGCTTGTGCGCAAAGTCTCTGGCATGGTGAAGAGATTTTCTCCGCTGCTTTGGTTCCAGACTAACCCAGCGAAATGAATCTGCTGACAACGGTCCGCCAATAAGCCTGAAGGCACGATTGTGTAGCCAGTTTCCGCTCCGCACCCGGCATGAGTATCGTGTCGCGGCTGCCGGGATTAGTAGGAACTGCCCTTGGTCAATTAACGTAAAAGCACTCATTCCGATTTTTCGACCGCTCGGCCCCTTGGCAGCCGGCCGGCGAAAGTCCTAAATGAACGGGCGGCGGATAGAACTTCAGGAGCGAATTGCAATTGTCCTTGGCACGGGTTCGAAATCGAAAGAAGCGCAATCGCTGGCTGGAACTGATTGCCGTTTACAAGCTGCTGCAGGCCGCATTGCTGGTAAGCGTCGGTGTGGGCGCGCTGAAGCTCCTGCACAAAGACGTTGCGGATGTGCTGACCAACCTGGTCATGGCCCTGCACCGAAATCCGGAAGGACGCCTCGTCAGCTTTCTGATCGACAAAGCGGCGCTGGTCGACGACCACATGCTGCGTCGGATCAGCCTGTTCATGTTCGGCTATGCGGCGCTGGGGCTACTCGAAGGCCTTGGCCTGATGCTGGAGAAGGTTTGGGCAGAATATTTGACGGCCATCATCACCGCTTCTTTCCTTCCCCTAGAGATTTTTGAGCTGATGCATCGTGTCACCCCGGTGCGCATCGGCTTTCTGGTGGCAAATCTGGCGGTGCTGGCCTACCTCGTTTGGCATTTAATTCGCCGCAGGACCGTTTCGGGCAAGCTTTTGTGACTCAACTCAGTAAACACCAGATATTGTGTTCGTATGATCTGAAAGCCTCTCCCTAGGGGCGAATCTGCCGATCTTCTTCTGTAGCGACTCAACCTGCCTGAAATCAAGTGCAATTTTTCAAAAATCCGATGCGGAGGCAGGGAAAAGTCGGCTACTCTGGTGGAGATTTTTGGAGTGTAGTGGAGCAAATTCTTGCAATCTCGGGTACTATTAGTCCTGATCCATTCCTTCTGAGCGGTTTTTCGAGGGAGCGGGTGCAGATTCGAGGTTCGAGATGTTTCGCGGCACCCACGAAGCGAAGGTCGATGACAAAGGGAGGCTCAAGCTGCCGGCTGATTTCATGAAGCTGATAGCGGAGAAGAATTACGGCCCCACTTTCTTCATCACTTCGAGGGACGGCCAGGGAACCGAAGTCTGGCCCATGCAGGAGTGGGAGATCGAAGAGGCAAAGAAAGCGGTTCTGCCCGAAGACGACCCGGCCAAGATTACGTGGATGCGGATCGTGAACCACTTCGGCGGGGTTGTAGAGATCGACAAGCAGGACCGGCTGATGCTGCCGAAGAAAGTTCGGGAACGGTTCAGCTTGGTGAACGCGGAAGTTGTCGTCACCGGGCAGCAGAGGTTTTTGAAGGTACAGACGGAGCAGGAAGCCGATCAGGAGATCGCCGGTCTGCTGGCTCCCAAAGATGAATCCGCGAAGCTGATGAGCATTGCGGAAGCAAGGCTGATTCTGGCGAAGAGGGAATCCCCGAATCTCTAGGGATCACTATTCGCGCAACCCCCGAGGGGGATCGTATGACGCAAGATAAACGACGCCATACGCCGGTTCTTTCTCAGGATGTGATCCGATACCTCGATGTACGCGAGGGTGGTATATACCTCGACTGCACGCTGGGTTTTGCAGGCCACGCCAGCCAGATTGCGCGGCTGATCGGGCCTACCGGTCATCTGATCGGTTTCGACCGGGACCCCAAGGCGCTGGAGCTGGCATTGCAGAGATTGATGGCTCTTGCCGAAGAACTGGGGGAAAGAATGCCGAAGCTGACGCTGGTCGGCGAGGCATTCAGCAAGGTCGCCGAACATGTAGAGCCGGGAAGTCTCGATGGTTTGCTCGCCGACTTCGGCGTAAGCAGCATGCAGATTGACGAGGCCGAGCGAGGATTTAGTTTTCAGGCGGACGGACCGCTGGACATGCGACAGGATACGCGCCAGAGTCTAACCGCCGCACAAGTGGTAAATGAGATGGACGAGAGCGATCTTGCCAATCTCATTTACGAATACGGAGAAGAGAGGAGGTCGCGGAGAATCGCCAGAGCCATTGTCAGGGCGCGGCCGGTAACGACGACGGGGCAGTTAGCCCGCATCGTTGCAGGCAGCGCCCCGACCATGAAGTCCGAGCGCATTCACCCGGCGACCAGAACCTTTCAGGCGCTTCGTATTCACGTAAATCGTGAGTTGGATGAGATTCGCCAGTTGCTGGAGGCCGCGCCCGGCTTGTTGAAGAGCGGACCGCATAAGTCCCCAGGTCGAATCGTAGTCATCAGCTTTCATTCCCTCGAAGACCGCATCGCCAAGGATGTTTTACGGGAAGTAAGCGCAAAAGGCATCTGGACAGTGCTTACGCGCAAGCCGGTCGTGGCAGACGAAGCGGAGACGGATCGCAATCCCAGAGCGCGCAGCGCCAAGCTCAGAGCCGCCGAGATGAACGGACCGGAAGGCGCTGGGCCGAAAGAAAGAACGGAATATCAGGACCCAGGTTCGGTAAGGCAATTGACAGGATTTGCCCAGTTAGCGACGAAAAAAGCCGGGAAGAAGATAATCGCGCAGAGACCGGGCAAGAAACCGAGACTGCGCAAGTAAAGGGAGAGACGATGGCAGCCTATGTAGCAACCTATTTCGACAGTGGACGAAGCTCCACCCGGCGCATTGAGGAGCGCAACGCGCGTCTCTTTGCCGAGCAGCAGCGTCTGCGCCGGGGTGCCACGCTCGAGGTCTTCTTTCCCAAGCGAATCGACAATTCGCGCCTCGTGAAGGCTCCCGACACAGTGCGGATTCGCGAGATGCGCATCTTCACCGCAGCGGTCACGGTCCTGTTCTCGCTCATCATGTTCTACGGTTTGCAGCATTTCAGCTCCATCGAAATTGGCTACAACGTCGAAGCCAAGAAGCAGCAGGTTGAGGCTCTGCGCGAACAGAACCGGCAGCTTCGCCTGGCCGAAGCGCAGCTTTCGCAGCCCCGCCGCATCGACGCCATGGCTCGGCAGATGGGCCTCGTCGAATTGCAGCCGAATCAGGTGGTGCGCGTAACCGATCGCTTCGATGCAGGTACTCCTGCTCTGGCGCAGGTTTCTCCTTCCGCCGGAGTTCTGCCGCTTTCGGGCGCAACTCGATAAGGCTGCGCGGCGCCTCAACCTTAGGGACCGCTGTTCGGAGTACCCTGCGTGAACCAGTTCAACCCACTCAATCCCAGAGCCAATCGAAGCAGAGGCGCGCAAACCGCGATGCCTCTGCTTCGACTGCGTTATTGGCTGGTGTGCCTGGGATTTCTGATCTGGGTCTCGCTGATCGTCGCGAAGCTCTTCTGGCTGCAGGTCGTTCGCCACAAGGAATTCGTTGAAAAGGCCCAGAAACAACAGCAGCACACCTTTGAAGTAGCTCCGCGTCGCGGTGTACTCTATGACCGCAATCTGCGCGAACTGGCCATGACCGTGCAGGCCGACTCCGTCTTTGCGGTGCCCTCTGAGATCGAAGACAAGAAAGCCACAGTCCATGCACTAGCGCAGATCGTGCATACGAGCGCCGAAGATACATGGACCAGCGAAGATCAGATCGCCGAACGCGTCAACGCCTCGCGAGGCTTCGCCTGGATCGCCCGCCGCCTGAGCCCTGAAACCGCTGCGAAAGTGAAGGCTCTCAATCTCAAAGGCATCTACTTCCAAAAAGAATTTCAGCGCTTCTATCCCGACAGCGAAATCGCAGCGCAGGTGCTTGGTTATGTGGGCGTGGACGACAACGGCCTCGGCGGCATGGAGCAGAAATTCGATAGCCGCCTGCACGGCCAGCCCGGCCGCATGTACGCGGCAATGGATGCGCGCCGCCATGTAATGGGGTCCACGGAACGCGAACCCGAGCCGGGCGCGAATCTGGTCCTGACGATTGACGAAAACATCCAGTTCATCGCCGAAAGAGCTCTCGATGCGGCGATGCAGCGCACTCGTGCTGACAATGGTACGGTAGTGGTTCAAGATGTGCACACCGGGCAGATTCTTGCGCTCGCCATTCGCCCCACCTTCAATCCAAATGACTTTCGCCACACCACGCCCGCGTTGCTTCGCGACCACGCGGTGAGCGATGTCTACGAGCCCGGCTCGACATTCAAGCTCGTAACCTATGCCTCCGCCATCGATCAGGGCATCGTCAAGCCGGACGACAAGATCGACTGCCAGGGAGGCGCGATCACCTTCAACGGACGCACCATCCACGACGACAAATCCGATCATTACGGCGTGATCACAGTGCATGAAGCGCTGGAGCACTCCAGCGACGTGGCCGCCGTGAAACTCGCGCTGCGGATGGGACCGGAACACTTCTACGACTACATCCGCAACTTTGGCTTCGGTTCAAAAACCGGGCTGGAATTGCCCGGCGAGACGCGCGGCCTGCTGCGTCCCCCGGCGCGGTGGGGAGCCACGTCGATAGGCTCCATTGCGATCGGTCAGGAAGTCGCCGTAACGCCCGTGCAACTCGTCTCGATGGTCTCCACAATCGCCAACGGGGGAGTCTATCTTCCGCCGCATGTGGTGCTGAACACGCAAGACCCAAACTCGCAGAACAGCGGCCATGCTGCGGGCCAGCAGAATACGCAGCTCGTCGCGCTACCCTTCCACGCAGGCGAGGAGTTGCCCAATCCATTGCCGCAAGGGGCGCATCGCGTCATCAGCACAATGTCCGCCGCCGAGATGCGCAAGATGATGGAAGGCGTAGTGCTTTACGGCACCGGCAAGCAGGCTCAGTTGAACGGATACTCTTCCGGCGGCAAAACGGGCACGGCACAGAAGATCGACCCGGCGACACACACCTATTCGAAGACCATGCATATCGCGTCCTTTGCAGGCATCGCGCCGGTCAACTCGCCGGTAATCGCGGTTGCAGTGGTTCTGGATAATCCCAAGGGCGGAGGAATCTCCTATTACGGCGGCGCGGCATCGGCTCCGGTCTTCGCACAGGTCGCACAGGACACGCTCGAATATCTGGGCGTCCCGCACGACATCGAGGTGCGCCCGAACCATGCACCGGCTAAAAATCTCACAGCTCATGATGCGGAGCCGGAGCAGGAGCACACGGGCGATGTGAACGCGCTGCTGTCGGCGGTCAACGATCTGCCCGCGGACGATCCTTTGCGCCAGGCAGTGAGCAACGCGCGCACGCCCGCCACCACAAAGGACAGTGACAAGAAGACCGCAAGCATCGTTGTTTCAACGAAGACCAAATCCGCCGAACCGCAACCGGCCACAAATGCAAACCCATCGCCGACACCCACTGTCGTCGCAGTTTCCTTGCCTGCGGGCAAAACGATCAAAGTACCCTCGCTGATCGGAATGCCGGTTCGTCAGGTGGTGGAGCAAGTAGCAACGGCTGGGCTGAATCTGCAGGTCGAGGGCCGCGGACTGGTGCGTTCACAGGAACCGGCTGCGGGCAGCCAGGTGCAGCCCGGCGCGCAGATTGTTGTACACTGCGCGCGCTGACCGGCGCACTCACCGAATCCCAGACGATAGAATCGAATCCGGAATGCAATGGAATGAACTGATTCGCGACGTAACTGCTATTTCACGCGGTCCAATCTCCGCTGAAAACGCAATTTCTGAGATCACAATCACTGGTATCGAATACGACTCACGTCGCGTGGGAGCCAGATCAGTCTTCGTCGCCATGCGCGGCGGCACGACCGACGGTAATCTCTACATCGACACAGCAATTCGGCAAGGCGCAGCAGGAATCGTTACCGATTCGCCGGAAGCCTTTGCGCAGCTTGCCGCCGATGATCCTAAAACGCCGCGCCTGCTGGTCGAGCATGGCCGCCCAGCGCTGGCGCAGCTTGCATCGGCCTTCTTTGAACATCCCGAACGCAAGCTTCGCGCAACCGGCGTAACCGGAACCAACGGCAAGACGACGACAGCATTTCTGATCGAATCCCTGCTGAACGCGGCAGCTCGTTCCTCCATTCTTGTCGGCACCATCGAGTACCACGTCGCCGGGGAAGTGCGGCCTTCGGCACATACCACGCCTGAATCGCGGGATCTCTTTGAATTGATGGCCGATGGAGCGAATCGCGGGGCAACGGAGTTGGTCATGGAGGTCTCAAGCCATGCACTGGATCAGGGGCGCGTCACTGGCATCGGTTTCGATGTGGCAGTCTTCACCAATCTCACCCGCGACCACCTCGACTATCACGGCACAATGGAGCAGTATTTCGCCGCCAAACGTCTTTTATTTGATGGAACCAAGTATCCGTTTCCTCGCGTGGCAGTCCTGAACGCAGGCGATCCGTATTTCCCGGCATTGGCGCAAGCGGCAGCGAAGGCCAGCTCTCAGGTGGTGACATACGGCGTGGGCATCCATGCAGATTGGCGAGCAGACGACGTGCGGCTTACTCCCGCAGGCGCTGAATTCTCGCTCGCGTCACCATTTGGCTCAACCAGAATCAAATCCGGCCTGGCAGGAGAAGTGAACGTGCTGAATCTGCTTGCGGCTCTGGCAGCGGCAAACGCGCGCGACGTCCCATTCGATCAGTTAGCAAACGCCATTCCGACGCTAAAGCCAGTGCCGGGGCGATTTCAGCCAGTCGATGCCGGCCAGCCATTTACGGCGATCGTCGATTACGCACATACCGACGATGCGCTCAGGAACCTCACGGCACTCGCCCACCAACTCATTGCGGGAACTCAGGGCCGCGTCATCACCCTCTTCGGCTGCGGCGGCGACCGCGACCGCACCAAGCGTCCGAAGATGGGACAGGCAGCCGGAGAAGGCAGCGACTTTGTCGTCGTGACAAGCGATAACCCCCGTTCCGAAGATCCCGAGGCCATCATCGCGGAGATTCTGCCGGGCCTCGCAGCAACCGGAACTCGCTACATTGTTGAAGCCGATCGCACAAGGGCGATTGCACTTGCATTGACAGAGGCCACGCCGGGAGACGTTGTCCTCCTCGCCGGAAAAGGCCACGAGAAGGAGCAAATCCTGCGCCGCGGTACAATTTTTTTCGATGACGCCGAGGTTGCTCTTTCCGCTTTGCGCGCGCTCGGATATGGTGGAGGGCGATGAAGTTAACGTTAGCCGAAGCCGCTCTGGGTTGTGGCGCCAAGCTGGAAGCTCCAGCGAGCGCTGTGGGAGTCGGTGCGCTCCTGGCCGTGGGCTATTCCATCGACTCGCGCACCGTCGGCGCGGGCGAGCTGTTTTTTGCCGTACGCGGCGAACGCCTTGATGGCCACGACTTCATTGCCGGAGCACTGGAACGGGGCGCAATCGGCGCAGTCGTTTCGCTGGCCCGCGTTGCAGCATTGCCTGATGCCGTGCTGGCCGCGCCTCTGCTGATCGTCGAAGACCCGTTGCAGGCGTTGCAGGCATTGGCCGCGCATGTCCGCCGTCATTGGGGCGGCCGGGTGGTCGCAGTCACCGGCAGCGCCGGAAAGACATCCACCAAAGACGCGATTGCCACGGCGTTGAGCGCTCGCTTCCGCGTGCTGAAGTCCCTGGGAAATCTGAACAACGGCTTCGGCCTCCCGCTGCAACTACTCCGTCTTGAGCCGGAACATCAGTTTGCCGTCCTCGAAATGGGCATGAACCACGCCGGTGAGATCGCGCAACTGGCGCGCATCGCCGCTCCCGATTGGGGCGTGATCACCAACGTCGGCGTTGCCCACATCGAGAACTTCCCCGACGGACAGGGCGGCATCGCCCGAGCCAAATATGAACTCGTCGAAGCTCTGCCTGCCTCCGGCGTGGCATTTCTGAACTGCAGCGATCCGTATGTGGGCCAGTTCGGCCGGGATTTCGCCGGAAAAGTCGTCTACTTTGGCGCCGGCCCGTGCGCCGATCCGCAGATTGCAGCCATCCGCGAAGAGGATCGTCTTCAAATAGATGTACTTTCCGAAGGCGCAAACGCGACCCTCAATCTGCCAATGCTCGGACGGCACAACGCCAGCAACGCCGTCGCTGCGCTGGCCGTAGCGCGCGAAGCAGGCGTGCCGCTCGCCGCCGCGATCAAAGCGCTGGAGACTTTGACCGCCGGAGACAAGCGCGGCGAAGTCTTCACACACGCCGGAGCCACGATCATCAACGATTCCTACAACTCCAACCCCGAGGCGCTGCAATCGATGATCCATGCGCTGGCCGCGCGACCGGCGCAGCGCAGGATTCTCATTGCCGGAGAGATGCTGGAACTCGGCAGCCACGCACAGGCACTCCACGAATCTTGCGGGAAAGCCGCTGCCGAAGCCGGCATCGATATCGTCGTAGGCGTTCGCGGCAACGCGCAGCATCTGGTAATGGCTGCGACAGATGCCGGAGTCACCGGAGTAGCAGCGATTTTCCTTCCCGACGCCGACTCCGCCGGTCTCTGGCTCCGGGAGAATCTGAAGCCCGGCGACGTAGTCCTCGTCAAAGGCTCGCGCGGCGTGCGCCTGGAGCGTGCAATTGAAGCCGTGCGCCGGCCAGATACCGCGTCGGGTTCCAAGTGAGGTTCGCTGCAATGCGTCCGAACTTCCGGGCAACGAATTCGAAACCTCGCCGCGATAGAATCAAGCTCTAGTGAAGAAAACCTTGTCGTAATCAGGCTTCGGAGGCCACTTGCTTTATTGGCTGCTGTATCAAAAGCTCTTTCCGTACTTCCATCCCTTCCGCATCTTCCGGTACGTGACCTTTCGCACGGCATTCGCTTCGCTGACGGCCCTGCTGATTGCTCTGCTGATCGGGCCATTTGTGATTGAAAAGCTGCGCCAGTTCCAGATCAGCCAATACATCCGCGAAGATGGTCCGGAGTCGCACCAGAAAAAGTCGGGGACGCCAACCATGGGCGGCGTGCTGATCGTGATCGCAATCCTGCTGCCCACCATCCTGTGGTCCGATCCGGCGAATCCGTTTGTCTGGCTGGTGGTCTTTTCGACGATGGCCTTCGGCGCCATAGGCTTTGCGGACGACTACATCAAGGTCGTCAAGCGGCGCAATCTGGGCCTTACCGCGCGGGCCAAATTGGCCTGGCAGGGGATCGTCGCGGCGCTCGTGGCCATTGCGCTCGTGGTGCTGCAACAGTTCCGCATGTTTTCGACGCAGCTTACCGTGCCGTTCTTCAAGTCGTTCCGGCCTGATCTTCTCTGGCACCTGTGGCCGGCGATGCTGCCTCACATGTCGCTCTTCGCCTTCGTGCCCTTCGTCGCATTCGTGATCTTTGTCCTCGTGGGTTCGTCCAACGCAGTGAATCTGACCGATGGCCTGGATGGCCTCGCGATCGGCTGCACCATCATCGCCGCCGGCGCTTTGACCGTGCTCACCTATGTCAGCGGCCACATCATCTTTTCCAACTACCTGGAACTCCAGCGCATGCCGATGGTGGAGGAGTTGACTGTCTTCTGCGGGGCCATCGTAGGCGCGTCCATCGGCTTCCTCTGGTACAACGCCCATCCGGCCGAGGTGTTCATGGGCGACGTGGGCTCGCTGGCTCTCGGCGGAGCGATTGCGACGGTCGCGGTCATAATTCGCCAGGAGTTGCTGCTTCCGTTCTTCGGCGGAATCTTCCTCCTGGAAGCAGTCTCAGTCCTGCTGCAGGTGGGCAGTTATAAGCTACGCAAGAAGCGCATTTTCAAGATGGCTCCATTGCATCATCACTTTGAATTGTTGGGTTGGAAGGAATCGAAGGTTATTGCGCGTTTCTGGATCGCCGCGCTGGTGTTTGCACTATTTGCACTCACCACGCTCAAACTCCGCTGACGGAGGACGACCGGAGCGCATTTGAATGCCACAATTGGAGTTGGCGGATTTACGAATCAATCGGGACCAATCAGCGCGGGAGTCTGGATGGAATTGAAGGGCAAGAAAGTTCTGGTCGTGGGGTTAGGCAAGTCCGGCCTGGCCGCCGCGCTGTTTCTCCGCCAGCGCGGTGCGCAGGTGACTGTCTCCGATATGCGCTCTGCCGCAGCCCTGGCCAAAGAGATTCCGGCCCTACTTGAGCACGGCATCATGGTCGAAACTGGCGGACACGGTCTGCTCACCTTTCGCCGCCAGGATCTGATTGTCGTCAGCCCCGGCGTTCCCATGGACACCCCGGAACTGGTGCAGGTAAAGGCCTTCGGTCTTCCCGTCATCGGCGAACTGGAGCTTGCTGCGCAGCATCTAAAGGGCAAGATCCTCGCCATCACCGGCTCGAATGGCAAGACCACAACGACCGCGCTCACCGGCGAAATCCTCGCCCACGCGGGAATCCAGACGCAGGTCGGCGGAAACATCGGCGTTCCCGTGATCGATCTGATCTCAAAAAGCACAGAAACCGGCTGGTCGGTCCTCGAAGTTTCGAGCTTTCAACTGGAAAGCACCGAACTTTTCCATCCCAGCATCGCCGTCATCCTGAACATTACTCCCGACCATCTCGATCGCCATGGGACATTCGAGAACTACGCCCTGACCAAGGAGCGCATCTTCGTCTCCCAAACCTCCGACGATGCACTGGTGCTCAACGCGGACAATCCCCGTACCGCCGCCGCAGCAGCCCGCGCCAACTCCAGGGTCTACTGGTTTTCGCTGCAAGGCCCGGTCGCGCAGGGAACCTGGGTGCAGGACGAACAGGTTGTTTTTCGAGCCGCAAGCGACGCTCCCATCGAACCGATCATGTCTCTCGATGAGATCCCGCTCAAAGGCTCGCACAACATCGAAAATGTCCTCGCCGCCGTCTGCGCCGCGCGTCTCGCGGGCGCGTCGGCTCAAGGGATCGCCTCGGCCGTCGAAGGCTTCCACGCAGTGGAGCATCGTCTGGAATACGTGGCCACCGACAACGGCGTCGAGTACTACAACGACTCCAAGGCCACCAACGTCGATGCTGCGGCCAAGGCCATCGCGGCCTTCATGGGCTGCATCCATCTGATTCTCGGCGGCAAGGACAAGAACTCCAACTACGCCGATCTCTCCGACCTGCTGCGCAAGCGCGTGAAAGCGGTCTACACAATCGGCTCGGCGGCAGCCAAGATCGAGTCTCAGATTCGCGGAGTGGTGCCGATCGTCCCCTGCGAAACCCTCGATAAAGCCGTAGCGGCAGCCAGAAAGGCAGCCCATCCCGGCGACATCGTGCTGCTCTCTCCGGCTTGCTCCAGCTTCGACCAGTTTGAGAACTACGAGCATCGCGGGCAGGTCTTCAAGGAACTAGTTCTGGACTACGTCGGCGCGAAAGGCGTGAGGTAGCAGTCGATGGCAAAGCGCGTGGGAGTCGACAAATGGCTGTTCTTCACCACGCTTTCGCTGGTGGTGGTGGGACTCGCAATGGTCTTTTCCGCCTCCGCCGTGATGGCCCAGGCTCGATTCGGCTCGCCCTACACATTTCTGGGCCGTCAGGCTCTGTGGGCGCTGCTCGGTGTCATCGCCATGGTCGTGCTGATGCGCGTCGATTACCGCCATTACAACTCGAAGTTCTTCATCTACACCGCGCTGGGCGTTACACTGCTGCTCCTACTGGCGGTTTTTGTCGTGCCCGGCTCGCACGCCACGCATCGCTGGATTCGCTTCGGGCCGTTCTTCACCTTCCAGCCATCGGAGATCGCCAAGCCGATGCTTGCAATGTATCTGGCGTGGTTCCTGCACACCCGTCTCAACGCCATGCGGGATTGGAAACACACACTGCTTCCAGCCGTGCTCCCCGCGCTCATCTTCCTTGCGCTGATCGTCAAAGAGCCCGATCTCGGCACCTCGCTTGTCCTGCTCGGCATGACCGTTCTCACCCTTGTGCTCGCAGGCATGGAATGGCGCTATCTGCTCGGCATCGTTGCAGCGGTCAGTCCCATCGTCGCTGCTCTGCTGATCTTCGTTCCCTGGCGTTTGGCCCGCATGAAGGTCTTTCTACATCCCGAGGCCGATCCGCAGGGCGCGGGCTTTCACATCAATCAGTCACTGATCGCCGTCGGCACCGGCGGCTGGACCGGTCGCGGATACATGGAGGGCGTACAAAAGCTCTTTTATCTGCCCGAGCCGCACACTGACTTCATCTACGCCAACATCGCCGAAGAACTCGGCTTCCTTGGCGCGATCTTCATCCTGTTGCTCTTCGCCGTGCTCGGCATTCGCGGACTGCGCACCGTCTTCCTCCTGCGCGACCCCTTTGCGCGCCTGCTCGCCTTCGGCATCACCATGACGATCCTCATCCAGGCCTTCTTCAACATGAGCGTGGTAGTTGCGCTTCTGCCCACCAAGGGCATTCCGCTTCCGTTCATCTCTTCGGGAGGAACCTCGCTGTGCATTATGCTGGCCAGCATCGGAATCCTGCTCAATCTGACCCGCGAGATCGACTGACTTGACCGGCTCGAACTTAAAAGCACCAAGGATCATCATCGCTGGCGGCGGCACAGGCGGACACATCATTCCCGCGCTTGCTGTCGCCCGGGAACTTGTCGCCAGCCACAACGCAGAGATCCTTTTTATCGGAACAGCCCGCGGCATGGAGTCGCGGATGGTCCCCGCCGCTGGATTCGAGCTTGAACTGATCGAAGTCGGTCCGCTCAACCAGGTTTCGCTAGCCACACGAATCCGCACGCTTGCGCAGCTGCCGCTGAGTCTGCTCACCTGCTCCCGCATCATCCGCGATTTCCGGGCCGATGCCGTCTTCGGTGTAGGCGGCTACGCATCCGGTCCGGCCATGGGAGCCGCAATTCTGCGTCGCGTTCCGGCGATGGCCTTCGAGCCCAACGCTGTTCCCGGAATGGCCAATCGGCTGGTGGGCAGATGGGTCCAGGCCGCCGCAGTCAATTTCCCTCCTGCGGCCAAATGGTTTCGCAATGCCGAAGTTACAGGCATTCCGGTACGCCAGGAATTCTTCGCCCTGATTTCGCCGCCAGCCGACGCCGCGCCACACCTGCTCATCTTTGGCGGCTCGCAGGGAGCGCGCATCTTCAATACCCTGATGCCGCCACTGGCTCCGGCTCTGCTCGAAGCCATTCCGGGGCTGACGATTCTGCATCAGGCCGGTGCGCGCCACGCGGAATCGACCCATGCAGCCTACAAGGCATCCGGCGCAGACCCCACGCGATGGCGGGTCGAGGCGTTTCTGGAAAACATGGCAGAGCGATTTCAGGCCGCGCAACTCGTAATGGCCCGCAGCGGCGCCTCCACCGTAGCCGAACTCGCCGCCGCCGGAAAACCCTCTCTGCTGATCCCGTTTGCCGCAGCCGCTGACGACCACCAGCGCAGCAACGCAGAAGTGATGGTGCGGGCAGGCGCAGCCGCCATGATCGAAGAGCGTCAGCTCATTCAGCCTGAGTTGTTATCGGAGACCCTTCGAACCCTGCTAAGCGACCCGGCAAGACTGCACTCGATGGCCGCGCAAGCCCGCACACAGGCACATCTTGGAGCAGCAGAGCGCATTGCAGATCGTCTTGTGCAGATTGTCCGCGCAAAACCATAGCTGATCCATGAACCTGGGAAGTTCAAGACAAGAAAAAGGGGACGAGCCGAAGCCCGTCCCCATCTGACCTGCGTGGACTTACTCTTACCGGTGACCACCGCCACCATGACCGCCGCCACCGAATCCGCCGCCGTGACCACCACCGCCGAATCCACCAGCATGTCCACCGGCAAATCCGCCACCGGGACGGCCACCGTATCCAGGATGTACACCACCATATCCGGGACGACCGCCATACCCGTAGCCACCGCGACCGCCGTAACCGTAGCCCCCACGACCGTAGCCGTATCCTCCACGGCCATACCCGAATCCACGGCCATAACCGAATCCGCGTCCGTAGAAGCCACGACCCCAACCCCATCCATACCAGGGGCCTACGCCGAGGAACAAGCCGCCATCGAACCATCCGGGACCGTAGTATCCATACGGCGCGCAATCATACGGGTAGTACGAGTAATAGCCGTAGTCGCAAGACGGCGGCCCATAAGCGTAAGGAACCGGCGCAATGGCCGGGCCAATCCCTATGCCGACGAACACGGCTGCATGAGCCTGTGTTGCGAACGATAATCCCACCGCCAGCAACGCTGCGAAGATAACCAAGCGAAGATGCCGCATTTTGAACCTCCAATTGCCTTCCGGAATTCGTTCGACCCCGGCTTGCTGGGATTGGCGAGAGAGAGCGTTTTCAGCTCTTCCGGTTAGCCTACGCCGTTTTCGGCGTCTCTGATACGTTTAACGCATCCAGCCGCGCGAAGTTGCGGTGCATTCTTCAAGATTCTTCGAAATGACAATTCGGTGCAGTATTCGGTGCGGCAATCCCTGAATGAATCCCTGAATGCAAGGAAAAAACGGCTCCTTCACCGGTTTGTGAAGGAGCCGTCAGGGCAGGAGCAATTACGAGAGAAGCAGAAGCAAGAATTACAGGTTAGCGGCGGCCGTGAAAGCCTCGGTCAACCCCGCGGTCAAACCCACGGCCACGGTCAAAACCCCTGTCAAACCCGCGATCGTAGCGTACACCCCGTCCATATCCGAAGCCGGCTACTTCCGGGCGTCCGCGAAAAACCCATCCGCCGTTGAGCCAGACATACCCATCGCCGGGGCAGGGAGGAATATAACCGCCGTAGCCGCCTCCAACAACAACGCCGTAGCCGGGCCGGCCATATCCATATCCGCGTACAACGGGCCGTTCAAATCCCCGTCCATAACCGCGATCGAATCTCTGTTCCGGCCGCCCGCGAAACTCCTGCGGGGCAGCATTGGCGGCAACCGCGCCCGTTCCTAACAATCCAGCAACCAGAGCCGTTCCGAGCATCCAATTACGCATCACGTTCCGCATGGCAACCTTCCTTTTGTCCCGTCGACTCAACTTAGGGACTGCGAATTGTTTGGGGTAACTTGTCTACTGCTGTTACCTTCAACTCGCCTTTCTTGTAAGGTGCAAACACGGCGTTTGAGAAAGGTTGTGGCCCCTTTGTGGGAGCCGCGCGAAATAAATATCCGCAACTTTCCGGCACTCGCAGTGTTGGCTGGAGCCTCTTGCGAACGCAGGGGGCCTACCCTACTTTGCGGCTGCATGTTCCTTCACCGGCGCATTGTGGTCGAAGCTGATTACCTGAGAGAATCTGAAGCTGAAGAAGGCATAAGGATGGTCGTTACAACGTGGTCATTTCGTGGTGTTAATACAGAAAGAAACCTCCGTAGATCGCACAAAACAGGAAATGATGGACATTACCTTTAGTAGGAATTGGGCTATGTGTATTGACTTTGGGAAAACAGAACTGAGCCTTGTTCTAAGTGCTTTTCAATTGAAGAAGGCTGGATGATTTTAATTGCAAAGTAGCTGACTGCTACAGAAAGAAAAACTGCTATAGCCAGCACAAAATTCATAGTTTCGATCATCGCGGCACCAAGGGAACCTTATATAGGGGGACTTGCAATAGTCTGCGCAGGTTGCTATCAGTCTAGTTCTAACAATCAAAGCATAGCGATTGACACTGATGACGAGTGGACTTTTAATTGGCAGGGGTTTGTCAACTGTAGTTCCGCAGGAGGCCTGTACAACAGCGAGGGATCGACTCTCATCAGGATCTCGCAGACGTACTATGGGCCTCCCCTACGATAGTGAACGACACTTGTCACTACACCATTCTGGCGTGTTCGACTGGGAAGCCGACGTGCATCCAGGGAGGAGGCGTTAATTTCGTTCCGGCTTGTCCGCAATACCTCAAAGCCCAGTTCTTAGTGGTCAACGGGGCATGTCTAGGTCTCGCCGTAGATGTCCAAGAGGCGACAGGTCCTGGACTATGCAATTGAGGAGGGTGCAATGACTCGACAAACGTTATCACTCTTATGTGGAGTCGTTATGGTCACAGGAATTGCGGCGGGGCAGGGTGACCACCTTCCGGCCCCTTCGGTCGCTCAATCCCTCATACTTCCGCTGCCAGGGGTTCCACTCTCGTATAAGCAGATTGAAGAACATTCGCGCAGGCGTCTGGATGGCACAACTTTTGTCGTATACACAATACAGGCGAGAACCTACCGAGATGCAGCCGGAAGATTACGGTTTGAATCCGAGAGCCGCGACCCGTCTGGCCGGATACTAGCCACTCATACCATGCTTATTGATCCAGTGAGTGGCTCTCAGGTAGTTCTCTTAAGCGCCGAGAGAGTCGCGTATCGGATGCCGTTTAAAACTTCGAGTGAAGGCAAATTCGTCTTCTTCGATCTGCCGGACGGACCCGACTCATCGCGCAAATGGAAGGTCAGGACGGAAAGAGGAGACAACCAGACCATCGGCGGTGTCGAGTTTGAGAGTACAAGGCTCATACAGACCGCCGAAGATGATTCTGGCATGACCAGCACAGTCGAGCGCTGGCATTCCAACGAATTGAAGCTTGTTGGAGCAGTAAAGTTCTCAGGCCCTAATGAGACCTATACAGTCCAAATCCAAGACCTTCGCCGCGAAGAGCCAAACCCATCCCTTTTTCGGATTCCGCCCGACTACAAGATCGTTGATTTGCAGTCGGCATCCTCCGGACTACCGGAGTAGTTGCAAGAAAGTGATCGTCGTATCATTTTCGCTGGCCGTAAGTTTTCTATCTGGGGGCAACTCGGCAGCGCATCCATCGGGTTTTGAGTGCTCTGTAAGAATTGCGGTCGAGCACAACGGTAGAGATGATGTCGCCCTGGTTATTAAGCAGGTCGCAAAAATGGTCTTCGATCTCGCCTCCGCCCTCATCGTGCCCTTCGCTTTACGGGCTACCTCTCGGGAATGTTCCGCCGAAATTTCGAGCTGAATTCAATGATGCCCTCGGGTGGTAACCTAGCCCTTTACGCATGTTCATTCAGAAGCAGCACGCACACTTCATTGGTATCGGCGGCATCGGCATGAGCGGCATCGCCGAGATTCTCCTGACGCTCGGCATGCGCGTCTCCGGCTCCGACCTTCGCCGTAGTCCCATCACCGACCGGCTGGCGCAGATGGGAGCCACAATCCACGAAGGCCACGCGCAGGGCAACCTCGGCGACGCAACCGTCGTCGTGACCAGCTCCGCCGTGAACTCCGCCAATCCAGAGGTGCTAGAAGCGCGGACGCGCAAAATCCCCGTCATTCAGCGCGCCGAGATGCTGGCCGAGCTGATGCGCCTCAAGTACGGCATCGCCATTGCAGGAATGCACGGCAAGACGACCACCACCTCGATGGTCGCCTCCGTCCTCGCCGCAGGCGGCCTCGATCCGACCGTTGTCGTCGGTGGCCGCGTCGATGCGCTCGGCTCCAATGCCCGCCTCGGCAGCTCGCAATATCTCGTTGCAGAAGCCGACGAGAGCGACCGTTCGTTTCTGAAGCTCTCTCCAATCCTCGCCATCGTGACCAATCTCGACCGCGAGCACATGGACTGCTATCGCGACATGTCCGATGTTGAAACAGCCTTTCTCTCCTTCATGGACAAGGTTCCGTTTTATGGCGCAATCACGGCCTGCATCGACAATCCACTGCTCGCAAAGATTCTGTCGCGAACGCAGCGCCGTGTATTCACCTACGGCGTGGCCGCAGCCGCCGACTATCGCTTGCAGATCATCGATGAACCGGCAGAAAGCAGTTCTCTCGGAGACCGTCCCAACTGCGCCATCAGCGGATTCCGCCGTTTCACCGTAGTAACGGCAAAAGGCGTCCTCGGGCCATTCGAACTGCGCGTCCCCGGCCGTCACAACATCCTCAACGCAACAGCCGCAGTCGCAATCGCCTGCCAATTGGATGTGCCGGAGGATCGGATCGCCGAAGGACTGGCCAGTTTCAACGGCGTCGACCGCCGATTCCAGTTGCGTGGCCGGGCCAATGGCATCGCCGTCGTCGACGACTACGGCCACCACCCAACAGAGATTGCCGCCACCCTCGCCGCAGCCCGCGAATGCGGCTATGGACAAATTCACGTCATCTTCCAGCCCCACCGGTACACACGCACCCGCGACCTTCTTGCCGAATTCAGCACAGCATTCACGCTGGCGGATACTGTCACCGTCCTGCCCATCTACGCAGCCAGCGAAGAGCCGATCGCGGGAGTCACCGCCGAGCTGCTGGCTGGGCGCATGGAGAGCGCACACGCACACTTTGAGCCGGATTTCGCCGGTGCGATAGCCCGAGTCGCGAAACTGGCCCATCCCGGCGATCTGGTTCTCACATTGGGAGCGGGCAACGTAAGCCAACTGGCTCCGCAGGTGCTCGCAGCGCTTGAGACGGCTTAGCAGGCTGTGCCCCTTGCGTGACAAGTACGGCAACAATCTCCTGCCCGCATCCGTCCCTCAGTTCAGCTACAGGGTTCGAACCAGGTATTCGAACCAAAAGTCTTTCCAGTCCGACGATGATCGGACAAAGATGTGTTTCTGGGCTATGATCTTCCGTCGGTCTACTATCGGGCTTCGCCACCGGCGAATCGGGACAAACGCAATGAAAAGGAATCTGGCCCTCATCTCGATTTGTCTGAGCCTGACCGCCTCCGCCTGCCCCCAGGAACCGTCTACCGCGCAATCGATCACGCTGCTTCATCAGGCGGCCCATTGCCTCGTCGAAGGAGCGGAATCGAAAAAACTGATGCGCCACAAACCAAAGATACTTAGCCTCGGCTCCTACCTCGACACCACCGCCTATCCCGGCGAAGAGGCTCTCTATGTGGTCGGTTACGAAGACTCGAATCCGCTCAGGGGTCTGGCTTTTGTCTTCTTCGTCCGCGAGAAGGAGCGCCGCCGCGTCTTCCGCGCGGAAAACAACGCCAGCTTTGTCCGCAAGAAGAATGGCATTGAATTCCTGGAACCTCCACTGGGCGGCGTCTGGACCCAGGAACACATGGAGGCAGCTATCGAGCACATCGAATCCGCGCCCAAATCGGATTTCGAGGTAAAAGATCTGCACGAAAAGTCCTCCGACGTCCGCTGCGAGTCCTATTCCGACACCAAATAGTTCCGGATGAGCCGTTACCCGTCGGGTTCCCCGAGCCGGATAGCTCTCGTTTCCCGGCGCGGCGAAGCTATAGTCAAAGTTGGCGATTCTCACGACCTGGCTCGGGCGTGACCTCGAAAAGCTATCCAAGTCGAACGACCCTGTGGGACGATCAGGACCCCGTAGACCCTGCTGCGCCTCAATCGCGCGGCGCGTGGCGGGCGCCTTCGGCCGTACTTTCAGGAGATCGCGGCGGCAGGCGCGTGGTTTCCGCCATGCCACCCGTCGCCGAAGAAGACGCCGAAATCGAAACCCGCGGTCCAATCCCAAGGCGGGCAAAGTTCGCCCCGGCGCGAACTCCCTGGTGGCGTCCGCGCAGCACCTTCGGACGCGTTTTGCTCGGAACGGCAATGCTCCTCGTCCTCGGCAGTGCCATTGCCGGGGGTGTTGTCGTGCGACAGTTTCTCGTCCGGGACCCGCATTTCCGCATCCCCGGTGTATCCAGCATTCAATCCAGCGGCCTGAGCGAAGTCAATCGGACAGAAATCCTCCCCGTCTTTGGCGAGGACATCGGCCGCAACATCTTCTTTGTCCCGCTCTCCCAGCGGCGCAAACAGCTTGAATCCATCCCCTGGGTGCAGCAGGCCACGGTCATGCGTTTTCTGCCCAACCGCCTGAGCGTCAGCATTGTCGAGCGCACCCCAGTCGCCTTTGTGCGGCAAGGCCCGCAGGTTGAGCTAGCCGACGCCGACGGCGTCATCCTGTCCATGCCTCCGGTCATGATGGCCCAGCATCACTATTCCTTCCCGGTCATCACCGGCATCGATGCCAAGGATTCGCTGGCCTCCCGGCGCGCGCGCATGGCCGTCTACCAGCGATTCATCGCCGAACTGGACCAGAACAACCAGCACCTCACCGAGCAGGTCTCCGAAATCGACCTCTCCGATCCCGAAGATCTGCGCGCCACCATGCCCGAGCAAGGCGCGGATATCCTCGCGCATTTCGGAGAAGACCAGTTCCTGCATCGCCTTCAGGTCTACAAATCCCACATCGCCGAGTGGCGTCAGCGTTACCCCAAACTGATCGGCGTCGATCTGCGCTACAACGGCGAGGTTCCGCTCGAAATGTCGAACACGTCGAACGGGGGCGACAGCGTAAGCGCAGTTTCAACGCCATCCGCCACAGATCCTGCAAAACCCTCAGCCCAACCGGACCAGCCCACAACGGCAAAGACGGCAACCCTGACGGCAAAAGCCACCCCCGGCAAGACAAAAGAGGCCGCCCGCAAGGCGCTCGAAGCCAAAAAGAAAGCAGCAAGGCTAAAGGCCGCGAAAGCCCGCCTGGCGTGGGAAAAGCTCGCGCACGAAAGAGCAGTCAGTCAAAAAGCCGCGAATCAGGCAGCGCACAGCAACACCGATTCCTCTTCGCAGTTGAAACAAGGGCAATAGCAGTCAGGCAGACCGAGAACAAGGCCGAAAACCGGAACCCGAACGATGAGCCAGAAGCAGGAAAATCTGATAGTAGTCCTCGACGTAGGCTCAGCCTTCACGCGGGTGCTTGCGGCTGATCTCAACGAGGGCGCACTGCGCTACCGTGCTCACGCGCAGGTCGAGTCGGCAGGAATGCGCAAGGGACTCATCGCCGATCTCGGCCCGGCGGCGCGCGCCGTCAAAGCCGCCAGCGATCGCGCCGAACAGATGGTCCGCGTCAACATCGACGAATGCATGGTCGGCGTCGGCGGCCCCAATGTCATCGGCGTCAACACCACCGCCGGCCTTAACTTCGGCGCACGCATGCGCGAAATTAGCAAAGACGACGTCAGCATCGCCGTCGAGCGCGCCCGCGGCGTCTCGCTTCCTCCCGATCGCGAAATCCTGCATCTGCTCACGCGCCAGTTTGTCCTCGACGACCAGCCGGGAATCCACGACCCCGTCGGTATGGTCGGCAGTCGCCTCGAAGTCGATCTTCACATGTCCACCTGCTCCGGCAGCGCGCAGCAAAGCATCGTCACCTGCGCCAATCGCGCCGGCCTCGAAGTCACCGACACCGTCTTCGAAGCCATCGCCGCAGCCGAGGCCACCCTCAGCGCCGACGAGCGCGAGCTCGGCGTCTGCGTGCTGGATATCGGCGCGCATTCAACGGAATTGGTCGTATTTTTCGAGGGCGCAGTCGCCCACACCGGCAGCATTCCCTTCGGCGGCCAGCACTTCACCAACGACCTCGCAGTAGTTCTGCAGATGCAGGTAGCCCACGCCGAGCAACTAAAGCTCCGCTACGGCCACGCCGTCGTTACCGCCATCCCGCAGATGGACGAGATCGAAATACGCAATCCCCACCCGACCATGATCCGGCATCGAATGGTCGCCGAAATCCTCGAACCACGTGCCCGCGAGCTTCTCGACATGGTGCGGCGCAGTCTGCGCGATGGCGGAGTGCTCGGCGCGCTGGGCGCCGGATGCGTCCTGACCGGCGGCGGCTCGATCCTTCCCGGTCTGCTCGACGTCACCGAAAGCATCCTGCACGTACACGCCAGAATCGGCCAGCCCGTGCAGCTTTCCCGGATGCCGTCCGAGCTAACCCACCCCGCATACGCCACCCTGGTGGGAATGCTGCTCTACGCGCACCGAAAAAGAGTGACACGTACCGCAGAGAACAACAGTCTGCGCGCTAAACTACGCGCCATTTTCGCAGCAAGTTTGTAGTATTTGATGTAGCAGAGTCGGACGGAGGCAACAGACACATGGACCAGCCAATAGGGAACCAGCCCGCAATCGGTGCATACCAAATCGAGAACCGGACCGAAGGAACCGACGCGCACCGCAGCGAGGCCATCCGCATCCAGTTTCACGATGAGGTTCCGCACGGAGCCCGCATCAAGGTCATCGGCGTGGGCGGCGGCGGCGGCAACGCCATCAACCGCATGATCGAGGCCAAGGTCGAGGGTGTGGAGTTCATCACCGCCAACACCGACGTCCAGGCCCTCAAGCTCTCCCAGGCTCCCGTCAAGCTCCAACTCGGCGTCCGCCTCACCGCCGGCCTCGGCGCAGGCGCAAATCCCGACGTTGGCCGCCGCGCCGCTCTCGAAGACTCCGACAAGATCATCGAAGCCCTCGAAGGCGCGGACATGGTCTTCGTCACCGCCGGTCTCGGCGGCGGCACCGGCACCGGCGCCGCTCCCGTCATCGCCTCGCTCGCCAGCGAAATGGGCATTCTGACCGTCGCCGTCGTCACACGCCCCTTCGCCTTCGAGGGCAAGCGCCGCCTCCAACAGGCCGAGCGCGGCATGGCCGAGCTGCTCGAAAGCGTCGACACGATGATCGTCATTCCCAACGAAAAGCTGCTCGCCGTAGCCAAGGACGCGGGCTTCTTCGAGTCCTTTCGCATCGCCGACGACGTCCTGCGCCAGGGAGTCCAGGGCATTTCAGATATCATCACCATCCCCGGCATCATCAACCGCGACTTCGCCGACGTAAAAACAACGATGGCCGGCATGGGCCACGCCGTCATGGGCACCGCAGTCCGTTCCGGAGCCAACCGGGCCGTCGAGGCGGCACAGGCAGCCATGGCCTCACCGCTTCTCGAAGAAGGTGCAATCGACGGAGCGCGCGGTATCCTCATTAACATCACCGGCTCCAGCACCCTCAAACTCTCCGAAGTCAACGAAGCCTCTTCGCTCATCCAGACCTCCGCCCACGAAGACGCCAACATCATCTTCGGCGCAGTCCTCGACGAGAAGATGGGCGACGACGTCAAGATCACGGTCATCGCCACCGGCTTCCGCGACCAGATGCCGGAACGCCGCGCCCGTATGCTCGATGTCGAGTCCGCGCCGGTCATTTCCGTCCCCGTGGTTGCGCCCGATAACTGGATGAAGGAATCCGCGCCCGCGCCGCTTCGCTTTATGAGCGAAGTGGAAGAGGAAGAGATCGAAAATCTCTCGCAGGAAGCAAAACTCCAGAGCTGGGCGGGCACCTCCGAGCCAGTTGCACCCGTCGAGGCAGAACTTGTCCTTGTCGGCGTTCCCGTCGTCGCAGAGCCGGAACCAGCCCAATCCGTCGTCGCGCAAGCCGTAGTTGCGGAAACGGTTGCAGAACACCCCGCCGCCACGCCTGAGGCACATCAGGAAGTCGTACCCTACCGGGAATTTGGCAGCCGCTTCGCCTATGAGCCAGAGCACCCGGCCGTTCCCGCGCGGCCTCGCTTCGCCGAACTGGCCGAGCCACCAACCTACGCACCCTTGCCCAGGGACTACGCCAGCGAGCTTCGTCCCGTCACAACCACTCCGAGCGAGTCCTCGCCGTTCTTCGGCCACACTCCCGAACCGGAGCAGACCGATCTCGATGTCCCGGCATTTCTGCGCAGAGGCCAGTTTTAGCAGGGTTTAAGTGAGTCCCGAACTGGGAAGCTGCCCAAAAAGAGGGGTTGTTTTTTAATACGTTGCTCTGTAGAGTGCCGTTAAGCCCCCAAGGGAATTATGGTTAGCCCATTGAATGAAATTTGCAATTAAGACGGCGTTTCCATTTGTCAACGGATTAGTTTGCTAATCTGGTATTGACGAAGAAATCAACTTTTTGCCGTCGTGCCAATAAGGCCGATTTAAGGTTGAACCACCTGATCTGCACCTGTCGTATGCCGCCCCAGGGAACACGTAGCACGGAAAGCTAACCGGGGTGGAGTCTCAATTCACTGAATCCGAGGTCGCTTTCCCGATGAGATTGGTTCCGCACTGTGCCGCAGCACTCGCCTTGGCTTACACCTCCGTCTTCGTTACCGCGGCCAGCGCCGATGTTGCGACCCATCGCGTCCACCATGCAAAGACCGCACAGCCGCACATCACGGAAACCAAGTCTGCCAAGCACGTAGCGCACCGAACCGCAACCAGTCACACAACCGCTCATGCTGTCGCGCACGCTCCCGCGACTCACGCGGCAGGCAAAGTTGCCGCAGCCACTACCCCCCGCACAGTTCACGGAAGACTGCGGCGGACGACGCTGGCCTCCCGCCATCACGTCACCTACGAGCGCTTCACCGCCAGCTCTTTTGTTACCAGCCAGGGAGACGGCGATATCACCGCAGGCGAAGACCCGACCATCCGCGCCGCAGTTATCGACGCCCTCGGCAACATGAACGGCACAGCCGTCGTCATCAATCCCGCCAACGGTCGCATTCTGGCCATGGTCAATCAGAAGCTTGCGCTCTCGCCCGGCGCCGAGCCTTGCTCCACCATCAAGCTCTCCGTCGGTCTCGCCGCGCTTTCCGAAGGCCTCGTGACCCGTGACACGCCCGTCAATCTGGGCGGCTTCCGCATGAATATGACCGAGGCTCTGGCGCACTCCAACAACCTCTACTTCGAGGAGATGGGCAGGGAACTGGGCTTTGAGCGCGTTCGCCACTACGCCACGCAGTTCGGCCTCGGCGAACTGGCCGGTTACGACATTCCCGGCGAACAACTAGGTACCTATCCCGATCACGAGATTCCGGCTGCCGAAGGTGGCGTAGGCCGCATGTGCAGCTTTGGCCAGGGAGTCTCCATGACTCCGCTGCAACTCGGCGCATTCGTCGCCGCCATCGCCAACGGTGGCACCCTTTATTATCTGCAACATCCGACCACTCCCGACGAGGTCGCCAGCTTTGAGCCGCGCATCAAGCGCACCCTCGACATCGCTCGCTTCGTTCCCGACCTGCAGGACGGCATGGCCGGCGCAGTCGAGTACGGAACGGCCCGCAGGTTGCGCGTCAACTTCCACGAACTTCCCGTATTCGGCAAAACCGGCACCTGCTCCAACAACGGAACCCGTTTCGGCTGGTTTGCTTCCTATTCAGATTCCCCCATGGGAAGCCTCGTCACTGTCTTCTTCCTCGAAGGCGGGCGTCCCGTCTTCGGCCCACGCGCTGCCGAGCTGACTGGCCTCTTCTATCGCAGCCTATGGGATAGGAATTACTTCGCAGAAAAGGGACCAGTGCAAGCCGGGGTTCAAAATCATGGCCAGACCGGCTCATTGCTTTCCCCGAATTTTTCGAGCGGAGTGGCCCACTAGGGATTCATGGCTTCTGTTGCCACCGATAGCTTCGATCTGATCTACGGGCGCTCAACCAGCTGAAAACACAAATCTTGACCGGCTAGGCCCTGTAAAACCCGGCCTTTCCCGCGCCACGAACACGATCTTCCCGAGATCGTTGCATATTCCTGCGACTGTCTGGCAGCAATGGCATCTTATAGCCACACGCCAGCAGCTACATTTACACTGGCGCCAGGTCTCTCCTATGCCATTACCTACCGCGATCCTCCTGACATACGGTTATTTCCTGATCTTCGGCTGGGTTCTTCTGGAGCAGATCGGACTGCCCCTGCCCGCCACGCCGGTTCTTCTGGCCGCCGGCGCGCTCTCCGCGACTGAGCACATGAATTTTTTTGCCGCGTTGCTTGCCGGAGCCACAGCCTGTCTCGTCGCGGACCTGAGCTGGTTCCTGTTTGGTAGACGTTACGGACACTATGTGCTCCGTCTCCTCTGCCGCTTCTCGCTTGAAGCCAGCACATGCGTTCGCCGCACCCATGAGTCGTTTGGCCGCCGCGGCGCTTACACCCTGCTCTTCGCCAAGTTTGTTCCAGGACTCTCCGTAGTCGCTCCGCCTGTCGCCGGGCAGACCGGGATGAGCCTGCGCCGCTTTCTGGTCTTCGATGCGGGTGGTTCCATCGCCTGGGCGGGTTCGCTGCTCCTTGCCGGGCGGCTCTTCGGCGACCTGATCGCCAAGGACCCCAGCGTACTCAACTGGTTGGGACGCTTCGGCGGAGCGCTCCTGATTCTGGGCATTCTTGCCTTCCTCGCCAGCAGGATTTACCGCCGCTACAGCTATTTGAGGAAGTTCCGCACCGCTCGACTCGAACCGGAAACCCTCAAGCAAATGCTGGATGCGGGCGAGCCCGTTTACATCGTGGATCTTCGCCACCCGCTGGAACTGGTTCCCGACCCGTACACCCTGCCGGGCGCGCATCACTTATCGCCGGATGCTCTGGCCCAGCGCAGCAGCGAAATTCCCCTCGACCGCGACATCGTCCTCTATTGCACCTGCCCTAGCGAAGCCACGGCAGCAAAGACAGCCATGACTCTCAACAAGCTCGGCATCGCCCGCGTCCGTCCTCTGCGGGGTGGCTTCGACGAATGGAAGCGCCTAGGCTTCCCCCTCGACGCAATCGAGATGGCCGTACCAACGCAGCAATAAGCAAGTGTTTTGGTCGCACTGGAGCACAAGTCGCAATGATCGGCGCCACTGTCGCCCCGCCCGATACACTAGAACTCGTGCAACCCCGATCAGGCGCGCCTGGTCCAGCACGAGGAGCAGTGCGTGGCCTACAACGATCTTCGCGAATGGATAGCGGTTCTCGATAAAGCCGGAGAACTGAAGCGCATCAAGGAACCAGTCTCGCCGCGACTGGAAATCACGGAAATCACCGACCGCGCCTCCAAATCCGGCAGCGCTTCGCGAACAGTCAAAGGCGCGCAAGGCTACGCTCCCGGTGGCCCCGCATTGCTCTTCGAAAACGTGATCGGCCATCCCGGCCACAAAGTCTTCATCAACCAGTTCGGCTCCGAACGTCGCATGGCCATGGCCCTCGGCGTTGACCGGCTGGAGCAGATCGCCGAACGCATCCACGGCCTCATGAACATGAAAGCCCCCGAAGGCCTGCTCGACAAGCTCAAGATGCTGCCCCAGGTCGGCGAACTGACGCGTTCCTTTCCCAAGACCGTCTCTGCAAAAGACGCGCCCTGCAAACAATTCATCCTGCGCGAAAACTTCAACGTCCTCGATTTTCCCGTCCTTACCTGCTGGCCCCACGATGGCGGCCCATTTATCACTCTGCCGTGCGTCCATACCCGCGACCCCAGGTCAGGCAAGCGCAACATCGGCATGTACCGGATGCAGATCTACGACGGTCAGACCACCGGCATGCACTGGCAGCGCCAAAAAGTCGCCGCCGAGCACTATCGCGAAGCCCTGCGTACAGTAGCCGCCGCCAACGCCGAAGCCGACCCCAAAGCCGCCCGCGTAGCCGCCATGGCCGAGTCTTCCGGCGGTGCCTACGCTGTCCCCGATGGCCCCGTCGGCGGACTGCCGCAGGTCCAGTTCGGCAACCTCAAAGGCTCGCGCATGGAGGTCGCCGTCTCCATCGGCACCGACCCGGCCACGACATTCTCCGCCATCGTCCCCGCCCCTCCCGAGGTCGAGGAGTACCTGATCGCCGGCTTCCTGCGCGGCAAGCCCGTCGAGATCGTGAAATGCGAAACCGTCGATCTCGAAGTACCAGCCAACGCGGAGATCGTCCTCGAAGGCTACGTCGAACTTGGCGAATTGCGCACCGAAGGCCCCTTCGGCGACCACACCGGCTTCTACACCATGCAGGACCAATACCCGGTCTTCCACATCACCTGCATCACCCACCGCAAAGACCCCATCTACGCCGCCACCATAGTCGGCAAACCGCCCATGGAAGACGCCTGGATGGGCAAGGCCGTCGAACGCATCTTCCTGCCCATGATGAAGATGACCATCCCCGAAATCATCGACATCAACCTGCCCGCCGAGGGTGTCTTTCACAACCTCATGCTCGTGTCCATCCGCAAGAGCTACCCCGGCCAGGCGCGCAAAGTCATGTCCGCCATCTGGTCGCTCGGCCAGGCCATGTTCACCAAGTGCATCATCGTCGTCGATGAAGACTGCGACGTACAGGACATCGGCGAAGTCACCCTGCGAGTGACGAACAACATCGACCCCGAGCGCGACATCCAGTTCACCCTGGGCCCCATAGATTCGCTCGACCACGCCAGCCGCATGCCCAACTACGGCTCCAAGATGGGCATCGACGCCACCCGAAAGTGGAAAGCCGAAGGCTTCGACCGCCCTTGGCCTGCCATGCTCGAAATGGACCGTGCGACAAAGGCCAAAATCGACACCATCTGGAGCAAACTGGAGATCGACCGCAAATAAACGGCTCAGCCAGAAATGAGCAGATAAACCAGGCCTTCGGTGGTGGGTCGGTTTGAAGGGTACGGGCTTCAGCCCGTACATTAAGTCCGCAAGATCAAAGGGCTTCAGTCCCTGAGGGTTGGCCTTTATTCAAACTGACCCACTACCGGGCATTCAAGTAGAATCGGAGGGTTCTACCGGGAGCCCTGTCGGATGCCCTTTATCATGCGTCGAATAGTCGCGCACTGTCTGGCTGCCGTCCTTATCTTCACTGCTTCGCACGCCGTCGCGCAGACGCTGCACGTATCTGACTTGCAAGGCAATCCCATCCAAAAGCTGGCCGCCGACGGAACACAGGTAGTCGTGCTGATCTTCGCCGCCACAGACTGCCCGATCTCCAATCGCTATATCCCCGAAATCACAAGACTCAATCGGGAGTATGCAGCCAAGTCCATCAAAATATGGTGGGTCTTTCCAAACCCCGGCGACACGCTTCCCATAGTGCAACGGCACATACAGGATTTCTCTATCGTCACGCCAGCATTGATTGATTCCCATCAAGAACTGGTGCAAATGGCCCACGCCTCCGTGACTCCCGAAGCAGCTGTCTTCGCCGTCAACGGTGGCACACTTCGCGAGGTCTATCACGGCCGCATCGACGACCGCTACATCGCCTTCGGTCAGGAGCGACCACAAGCCACGCGCCATGAATTGCAAGAGGCAATCGAGGCCACACTCGCTGGCCGTCCAGCATCCAAGCCCGCCGCAGGCCCGGTTGGTTGCTCTATCATCCCGGCAGCGCAAAAGCCATGAAAACATCGGTACCCGTGGAGCTTTTACGCCTAGCACTGTGTATCGCCGGAGTTACCCTGGCAGCCATCGCCCACCCTCCGTTTCTAAATACTCAAGTCGCGAGCGCCAAAATAACTTCGCCTTCTAACTCCACCACGGCGCAAGTTACTCCAAACCCGACCTGGTCCCATGACATCGCGCCAATTCTCTATAAAAACTGCACAACCTGCCATCATCCCGGTGGCGCTGGCCCATTCAGCCTGCTGACTTACGCCGACGCCAAACGCTGGGGCGCACAGGTCGCGAAAGTAACCGGCTCCCGCTACATGCCCCCATGGCTGCCCGAACCCGGCCACGGCGACTTCGCCGACAATCGCCGCCTGCCCGACGCCGACCTCGCAACTCTGCGCAAGTGGTTCGAAGCGGGAATGCCACAGGGCGACCTCGCCGAAGCCCCAAAAGCTCCCGCCTACGACGCCACCTGGCAATTGGGCAAACCCGACCTGATTCTCAAACAGGCGCAGCGCTTCGCGCTTCCAGCCGGAGGCACGGACGTCTTCCGCAACTTCATCCTCCCCTATCCGCTCAAAGAAGGACACTACATCCGCGCAATGGAGATTCGCCCCGGCGCGCCCCAGGTCGTCCACCACGCCAACGTGCTCATCGACCGCACCGGCAGCTTCCGCCGTCAGCATCCCGCCGACTGGCAGTCCGGAATCCCCGGCATGGAGATTCTCCTCGACGCCGGCAACACCTTCGATCCCGACAGCCATTTCCTCTTCTGGAAGCCCGATACTCCCGCGCTCATCGAGCCGGAAGGCATGCCCTGGCGGCTCGATCCCGGCAACGATCTCATCCTCAACATCCACCTCAAACCCTCCGGCAAATCCGAGGTCATCGACACAGAAATCGGCCTCTACTTCACCGACCAGCCGCCCACCAGGCAGCCCATGCTGCTGCAACTCGATCGCGACGACGCACTTGACATTCCTCCCGGCGACAACAAGTTCCTCGTCGAAGACTCCCTGACCCTGCCAGTCGATGTCGAAGCACTCGGCGTCTACCCCCACGCCCACTACCTCGGCAAAGACATGCAGGCCTGGGCCACGCTCCCCACAGGCGAGAAAAAATGGCTGGTCTGGATTTGCGACTGGGACATCGACCGCCAATCCGTCTACCGCTATCGCGAACCGGTGCAACTGCCCAAGGGCACAGTCCTGCACATGCGCTATCTCTATGACAACTCGGCGTCCAATCCGCGCAACCCGCACAATCCGCCAATCCGAGTCCACGCAGGCAACCGCTCCGAAGACGAAATGGCGCACCTCTGGCTTCAGGTATTGCCCGTTCACGCCGACCCAAACAGTCCCGATCCGCGCCTTCTGTTAGAGGAAGCATGGATGCGCAACAGGCTCAGCAAGTCCCCCGGCGACCGCATAAGCCTCTATAACCTCGGTGCAGCGCTCACCGGCGAAGGCCGATTCAAAGAAGCCGTCGCAGTCTATGAACGCGACAGCAAAGCGCATCCAGACGACGCCCGCACCCTCACCGCTCTGGGAGCAGCCCTCGAAGGCTCCGGCGACTGGCAATCCGCGCGCGCATCCTTCGCTCGCGCCGTCGCCGCCACTGGCGCACCGCAGTCGCAAATCTGCGACGCCCGCTTCGATCTAGCGAATCTAGATCTCCGCCAACAGAATCTCTCCTCCGCCGAGCAGGAGTTTCGTGTGCAATTGACCGCCTGTTCCGAAGACGCCGAAACCCACTCCGGCCTCGCGGCGACCCTCGCAGCAGAAAGCCAGCCCAAACCCGCCGAGGACGAATACCGTCGCAGCCTGCAACTCGATCCACAAAACCTTCCGTCGCTGCTCGGCCTGGCGTCCATCGAACTCGACACAGGCGAAAACGCCAGCGCCATCCAGCGCCTCAACGAAACCATCCGCATCCATCCATCCTCCGAAGAAGCGCACGGCCAACTTGCCCGCGCCTACGCGCAATCCGGCGATTTAGCCCACGCCGAGGCAGAGCTTCGCAAAGCCGCCCAACTCAAGCCCGACGACCCCGCCATCCATTCCGCGCTTTCCCAGGTCCTCGCCGGAACCGGCAATCTCGAAGAAGCAGCCACAGAACAGCGCCAGGCCCTCAAATTACAGGAAAACGACCCGGACGGCTGGAACAACCTCGGCGTCCTCGAAGCCCGCACCGGCAAAACCGAATCCGCCCGCCGCGACTTCCAGCGCGCCCTGCAGCTCCAACCCGGCCACGCCCAGGCCCGCGCCAATCTGGACCGTCTGCCAAGAGCCAACTGAAGTCAGCACCACGCAGAAGGCTTACCGCGCGATTGGCTCATCGTTACACTTCACTTCGCACGTCATTCTCGCGCGTTCCAAATCGTGCGTCTCAGATGCTGAAGACAGGCGCGGCGTAAGCTATAGCTGCCATGGTGTTTTGCGTTATGCTTGCGCCAATGATTCCGATTCCGCGTGACTGGTTCGACTACACAAATTTCGGGGTGGGGCTAGTCGGATTGGTCTTCACGCTTTGGGCTGTTCGGCAAGCCACCGGCGCCAAGCAAGCCGCTAAAGAGACGCGAGAGGCGATTTGGCAACGCGAGGCATCCGACTCCTTTTCGGATTTGTTGCACATCGCGGAGAGCATATCGGAACTGGTACAGTTCGAGCGGCAGCCCGAGGCGGCGGTTCGGGTTAGAGACATATTGGCACGAATCCCAAAGGATCGCGCCCGATTTGAGCGGTATCTTGGCAGCGATTCCGCTAAACTACTGGCATTGGAGTCTCGATATCAGGAGTTGGCTCGAAAATTGGCCGAACCAGCAGTGTGGGACGATAGTGACGCACGCCGTGTCGCGACTGACGCAGCATTGGGGGCCAGCCGCGACTTGAGCGAAATATGCGGGCGCTTGCTGAAACGCCAAGATGAGGAGGGACGATGAGCGCGAAGGCCGAGGAATTTGCAACCCAACTCCTTGAAAAGACCAGAGACGGCAAGCTGAAGTGGTATTTCGTAGCCGATCCTGAGCTAGAGACCTACAAGTCAGATGCCGAAGGCGGAATTTCGTTCATCATCAAGAGAAAGACATTCGGCGAAAATAAAGTTCTTACCTTCGAATTGACCGAGCCGGGGAGAGTTGTCCTGTCGGATATGGAAAGCAATTTCCCGATATCCAGCGACCTGCGGAGAGTTTTGGAAGAGGGGCGGACGATCCTGGAACGCTTCGGCTTGCAGCAAGAGCCAATCGATGACTACAAGATCACGCGTTTCAGGCTGTACAGCGATCTTTTTTATGCTGCACGTGAAACTGCGCAAGGCGGAGATCAGGCAATCGAAAAGGCGCAGCAGTTTCTGGCGCGGCTGGCGTAAACCTCGGTATGCGGCAACGGGGAGTGCGGAATCCCCGCTGCGATTTCCTCAGCCCGTCCCGGTAAACTGAAGTCACATCATGGCTACTCCGCAGGCTCTATCCCCCGAAATTCTCCTCCATATCTCCCAGCAACTCACTCTTCCACTGCGCGGCCTGGTCGCCGTCATCGAACTCCTCGACGAGGGCGGCACCGTCCCATTCATCGCCCGCTATCGGAAAGAAGCGACCGGCAATCTCGACGAGGTGCAGATTCGCGCCATCGAAGAGCAGCTCGCCTACTTCCGCGAACTGGTCTCGCGTAAGCAGACAGTGCTCGAAACCATCGCCGGGCAGGGCAAGCTGACCGATGAGCTGAAGGCTCGCATCGAGGCCACGCTCGACCGCAACGTCCTCGAAGACCTCTATCTGCCCTACAAGCCCAAGCGCCGCACCAAGGCCACCATCGCCCGCGAACAGGGCCTCGAACCTCTCGCCGACTACCTCTGGGCGCAGCAGCCCGGCGAAACCTCGCTCGCCGATCTCGCGCCAACCTTCGTCAGCGAAGAAAAAGGCGTCGCGACTGTCGAGGCCGCCCTCGAAGGTGCCCGCCACATCGTCGCCGAGCGTATCAGCGAAGACGCCGATCTGCGCAAGATGCTGCGCCAGTGGGTCTTCGACGAAGGCGTCGTCATCAGCAAGAAGGCCGTCGACGCCGTCGACGAACAAGAGAAGTTCAAGATGTACTACGAGTACCGCGAGCCGGTGAAGACCATCCCCTCGCATCGCATGTTGGCCATCCGCCGCGGCGAAACCGAAAACGTCCTCTTCTTCCTCATCGAAACCGACGCCGACCGCGCCGGCTCCATGCTACGCTCCCGCGTCCTGAAGGCCAAAGGCGACTGGACCCCTCAGCTTGAGCTGGCGGTCGATGACAGTTGGTCGCGCCTGCTGAACTCCTCCATCCAGGCCGAAATCCGCCTCGAACTCAAACGCCGCTCCGACGCCGAAGCCATCCAGGTCTTCCGCGAAAACCTGCACAACCTGCTCCTCGCAGCCCCCGCCGGACCCATCGCCGTCCTCGGCATCGACCCCGGCCTGCGCACCGGCTGCAAAGTCGCCGTCGTCGACGAAACCGGCAAATTCCTCGCCCACGACGTCATCTACCCCCACACCGGCAAGGGCAACACAGAAGCAGCCAAGGCTACTCTCTACCGCTTCCTCAGCCAGCACAACTGCCGGGCCATCGCCATCGGCAACGGCACCGCCTCCCGGGAAACCGACGCCCTCGTCCGTGAATTCCTGCGCGAAAAGGAACTCAAGGACATTTTCACCGTCACCGTCAGCGAATCGGGAGCCAGCGTCTACTCCGCCTCCGACCTCGCCCGCCAGGAGTTCCCCGACCTCGACCTCACCGTCCGCGGAGCCATCTCCATCGCCCGCCGCCTGCAAGACCCCCTCGCCGAACTGGTCAAAGTCGACCCCAAGGCCATCGGCGTCGGCCAGTACCAGCACGACGTCGACCAGCGCCAGCTTCAGGAGTCTCTCGGCCAGGTCATCGAGAGCTGCGTCAACCGCGTCGGCGTCGACCTCAACACCGCTTCGTGGGCGCTGCTCCGCTACGTCGCCGGAATCACCGAGCGCACGGCCCTGAACATCATCGCCCACCGCGACCAGCACGGCCGCTTCGTCTCCCGCGAGCAACTGAAGAAGGTCACCGGCGTCGGCCCCAAGACATTCGAACAGGCCGCGGGCTTCCTGCGCATTCGCGATGGCGAAAACCCGCTCGACTCAACCGCCGTCCATCCCGAGTCCTACGCGCTCGTCGAAGAGATCGCCCGCCTCGCCGCCAGCCCCATCGACAGCATCATCCGCCAGCCGGAACTGCTCGAAAAAGTCGACCGCAGCCAGCTCAAGGCCGGAACATTCACCCTGCAAGATATCCTTGATGAGTTGCGCAAGCCGGGCCGCGACCCCCGCGACAAGTTCGTCGCCCCCAGCTTCCTCGAATCGGTCCACGAAATCTCCGATCTGGAGCCGGGCATGGTCCTCGAAGGCGTCGTCACCAACGTCACCCGCTTCGGAGCCTTCGTCGACGTCGGCGTCCATCAGGACGGCCTCGTACACATCAGCGAACTCTCCAACAAGTTCATCAAAGACCCGTCAGAAGCCGTAAAAGCCGGACAGATCGTAAAGGTAAAGGTCCTAAGCGCCGACGCCCGAACCAAACGAGTCTCCCTGTCGATCAAAGCCCTGCTGGACAACAGCGCAGGCCCACGCCCAGCAGGCAAACGCCCCAACACCCCACCCAAACCGCCAGCCCCCCCAGCACCCCCGGCAACGATGGAAGACAAAATCGCAGCCCTGGCCGCCCGCTGGCAAAAACGATAGTCCATCTCTAACTCAAGTGACAATAAAACTCTGGGTGCCCATCCCTCGTGCGCAGCTCGTACAAAGGATGTGCATAACCCTATAAGCACCAATTTAAGCAGCACGAGCTAAAAGGTGACCCTCTGTCGGTTTCTGGGCGGTAACTTCCTGTTAGGCGATCCGCCGTCCAGAGCCAAGAGAAACCGGCCGCAGCCCAGATCGGCCAGACCGCGCAGAGGTGACTCGTTATAGATCCGTGGTATCCTTCGGTTGCTTTCCAACTAAGGAGGTTCTCATGACTCATCTGAGAAGTCGCCGCACCAAGAGAACTCCTTGCGGATTCGCTGGAGGAATGCTGCTATATTTCTGCGGATTCGGATTCGTTCCACTTGGGAGTGGGCAAACTGATCCATCGACCCAGTGGATTGCGGATCTGAAGGATTCAAAATCTCACCTCCGCGAACACGCTCTCCTGTCGCTCGCTGATTCCAAGGATTCGCGCAAGGTCGAACTCCTAATCGCTGCTCTCAACGACTCGAATCAGCAGGTCCGGATTGGCGCGGTCGATGCGTTGGGTCAAGCCCAGGATCCACGAGCCGTCAAGCCGCTGCTCGACGTCCTTCAAGGTCCGGACAATGAACTCAGACTTCACGCTTCAAATTCATTGGCCATCATCCATGACCCCAGCGCGGTCGAGCCTCTCGTAGCGGCTCTCAAGGATCCTCGATCCGACGTCCGGCAGAACGCAGCCTTTGCCTTGTTCAACCAAATTCAAGATCCTCGCGTGATTGAACCTCTGGTCGCCGCCCTGAGTGACCCGGAAGCAAATGTCCGAAGCAGTGCTGCATTCACTCTTAGCGCGATGGCCGGAACAAAAGACCCGCGGGTCGCCGAACCACTGATCGTTGCACTGAAAGACCCAATGGAAGATGTCCGGAGGAATGCCGCTCGTGCTTTGGGCAAGACGGGGGATCCTCGCGCAGTCGAACCTCTCATTGCGGCCCTGAAAGACCCGGAAGCAAAAGTCCGGAGCGATGCAGCCAGGGCGCTGGTCGACACCAACAGTCCCCACGCAATTGACCCACTGTTATCCGCCCTCAACGATGCGAATGAGGACGTCCGGCTGAAAGTGGCCCACGCGTTGGAAAGAAGCAAGGACAAACGCGTGGTTACGCCGTTCATCACTTTTCTCAACCACTCGGATACCAACGTTCGTTGGAGAATGGCTGCTTGGCTGATCACCATCCACAATCCCGTGATGGTCAGCCCTCTGACTGTGCTTATGCGGGATTCGGACCCACGTGTTCGGAAAACAGCGGCCTGGGCCTTGAGCGAAATAGAAGACCATAGCGCCGTCAATGCCCTACTGGCAGCCTTGAAGAAAAGCGATGCGCCCGCAATCGCCGGAGCTTATCGCTTCTTTCTAAGTCGGGGCAAACCAGGGTCGGAAGATGCTCTGATCGAAGCACTCGATAAGTACGGCGATCCGTGGATGGCTCGAACTTTCGAGAACTGCGGAGATGTGAAGTTGCAGGAGGCTGGGTACAATTGGGAAGCAAAACCCCATTCCTTTGGTTCGCAAACAACGATCTCCTCGGCAGAAGTAGAGGTAATCCGCTGGGGAAGCGTTAGGTAAATCTCAATTGGACTCAATTTCGAGCGGCCTTCAAGGCTGAGAAAAGGGCGATTGAGAACCGGGCCTTGGTTCAAGCTGTACCACCGCCAAACCGAAACTAATTCTTAAGTTAGCGCTCATGGAGCACCAACCCTTCCGCGACCGTTAATACTCAGAATAAGAGCGCTCTAATCGTTCTGCCGCAAACTCAGGAACGAATAGCCCTAAGCCCCGCCCAGCACCAACTTCTGCGCCGCAAAGATCTCCCGCAACCCGCCCTCAGCCAGATCAATCAACTCGTTAAGCTGCGCCCGCGAATAGCTGCCCTTTTCCGCCGTAGCCTGCGTCTCCACCAGCCCGCCGTCCGCAGTCATCACCACATTCATATCCACCTCAGCCTGCGAATCCTCCTCGTAGCAGAGATCCAGCAACGCCGCGCCCTCCACAATCCCGACCGAAGTAGCAGCCACCAGTTGCCGCAGCGGAGAAGCCTTCAGGCTTCCAGCCTTCACCAGCGCATTAAACGCCAGCGCCAGCGCAACACAGGCTCCAGAAATGGCCGCCGTCCGCGTCCCGCCATCGGCCTGAATCACGTCGCAGTCCAGAATCACCGTCCGCTCGCCCAGCGCCTGCATATCCACCACCGAACGCAGACTGCGCCCAATCAGTCGCTGAATCTCATGCGTCCGTCCGCCAATTTTGCCCCGCTCGCTCTCCCGCGCCGTCCGCGTCACTGTGGATCGCGGCAACATGGCATACTCCGCCGTCACCCATCCCCGCCCCGAGTTGCGCAGCCAGCTTGGAACGCCGTTTTCAATCGTCGCATTGCACAGCACCCGCGTAGCCCCGACCGAAATCAAAACCGAGCCCTCCGCCGTGCGCACAAAGCCCGGAGTCAGCGTCAGCGGGCGAAGCTGATTGGTAGCGCGGCCATCCGCGCGAAAGAAGTCAGCTGTGCCAGCGCTCGTCTTAGAACTCGTCGTGGAGCCGGCCAGCGAAGTGCCAGGGGAAAGGTTTGCCATAGAGCGATTGTACGAGAGTGGCCGAGAGTCCCGTTCCCGGCAGGGGAATCCCAAATCGGGAACAACCCACTCCAGCCCCAAAACCGGAACTCGCAATTAGCCCCATATAAATCAACTAGATACGAACCAATGGCCGTCTCGGTGTCCCGATTCGGAACAGTTCAAAGCTGCCCGACTAAGAGGCGCATGGAGGAATCCCGACCTGAAGTCCTTTCCTTATCAGGGACTTAATAAACGTGTCCTAGTTTGGCACGCCGAATGCTACTTAGGAGGTCAATATCGGAACTCAATCTCCTGGCCCAAATCGGCAAACGCCGCAATAAGAAGCCAGGAAGTCGTGCCATCAGCCGCCAGTTCCCACTACTGGCGCCATAGGAGGAGTTTGCTTTGCAGACGGATAGTTGGCAGCCTGAAACCGCATCGCTTACCAGACCCAATCGGCAAGAAACAGCACTCGCGCCAGACTTAGCCAGCCTGATTCACGACACCCGTAACATGGTTTCCGCAATGGATCTCTATTGCGGCCTGCTGGCAGAGCCGGACGTCCTCTCCGCTCCCTTTCGGCATTACGCAGGCGAGCTGCAACTAATCGCCACAGCCTGCCGCAGCCTGTTGGACAAGATGGCGAATTCCGAAGCCCAGCCCGACGCCGATCTCTCCTCAAACACAGGCTCCTGGCCTTCGCCGGTCCGCTGGCCTCACAACCGTCAGCCCGCGCCGCCACGTCCCAATCCACGCCTTGACCCACGTCTTGACCCACGTCTCGATCGCCCCGGACGCCTCCGAGTCTTCCTCGACGGCCATCCGATGGAAAGCCTCGCCGACGAGCTGCAAGCCAACCAGAACTTGCTGGCCGCCATGGCCGGCCCCGGAATCACGATAGCTCTCTCCATCGAAGGAGGCCACCGTCCCGTCTCCATGACGCGAGACGACTTCACCCGGATCATGGTGAACCTCGTCAAAAACGCCGCCGACGCGATGCCCCACGGCGGACACATACACATATTCCTCCGCGAGGACGGCGGAAGCCTGTTGCTCAGCGTCGAAGACAGCGGGCCCGGCATCCCGGAAGGCGCCCTGGAACTCATCTTTTCATCCGGCTATTCGACCCATGCCAACAAAATCTCCAGTTCGGTTTCCAGCTCGGATGCTTCGGCCTCTGGCCCCGTGCGCCATCGCGGCTTCGGGCTATCCATTGTTCGCTCGGTTGTCACCGCAGCCGGGGGCAGCGTAAAGGCCTTCAACCGGAAAGGCAACCCAGGAGCAATCCTCCAGATCGAGTTACCCTGCCGGGCATCTCCGAATCTCCATTCCTAAGCCGTCGAATCCCCGAAAACACACAATTGTTTGGTCTTGAAACTGAGTCTGAATGTCTCTTCAGAATTCGTTGTAGACAAAAGAACTAATAACTCCCAAGCAAAGAGCTGGAAAGGCGAATACAATGCTCGAAACAGTATTGCAGTCAACCATAATGGAGTATTTCCCGCAAAATCTCGAGACCCAGGAAACTCAGGAGTCACAAGGGCCCTCGAACCGCAAGGTTCGCATGCACCTATTGGTCGTCGACACAGACGCCGCAGTACGCTCCGCCTGCGCCGAAATCGCGACTTCGCTGGGCTATGCCGTCCAATCCACGGCGGATCTCGCCCAGGCCAAGAGCTTGGTCAGCAGCCGCGCCGCAGACATTCTTCTCGTCAACCTGCCCTATGGCGGTTATCACGCGCTCGATCTTGTCTCCGAGGTGAAGGTCCTGCATCCGGCCACGGCAGTCATCGCCATGACCGCATCCAGTTCGGTGAACGCCGCCGTCGAAGCAATGCGGCGCGGCGCGTCCGACTACCTGACCAAACCCTTCGCCGTCGACGAGCTTTCAGCTGTCTTGGAGCGGGCGGCAGCCACCGTCGCCGTTGACGCAGAGAGCCGCCAATTGCGCGAGCGCCTGCGCCTCAGCCAGGGACTCGGCTCCATGATTGGCCGCTCCGCCGAGATGGAGAAGCTCTACCGCATCCTCTCCAAAGTCGCCCAAAGCACGCATCCGGTCCTGGTGCTCGGCGAGAGCGGCACCGGCAAGGAACTCGTCGCTCGCACCATCCACGCCTACGGCCCCAACGCTTATAAGCCATTCCTTCCCGTCGACTGCGGTTCGCTGGTGCCAACCTTGATCGAGAGCGAACTCTTCGGCTACGTCAAGGGCGCTTTCACCGGCGCCTCGAAATCCAAAGACGGATTGTTTGTCAGCGCCGAGGGTGGAACCGTCTTCCTGGATGAAATTGGCGAGTTAACCCTGGACCTTCAGGCCAAGCTGCTCCGCGCCCTGCAGGAAAAGGAAGTGCGTCCCGTCGGCGCGACGCACCGGGTGCCCATCAAGGCCCGCATCGTCGCCGCCACCAACCGCGATCTCGCCGCGATGGTCGAAAAGGGAAGCTTCCGCAAAGATCTCTTTTATCGCCTCAATGTCGTCAATCTTCGCCTGCCTGCGCTGCGCGACCGCCGCGAAGACATCCCCCTGCTCACCGCGCACTTCCTGGAGCGGATGTCCAAGGGCCAGCCAGTCAAGTTCTCCCTGAGCAACGAAGCGCTGCGAACCATGATGCAGCACGACTGGCCGGGAAATATCCGCGAACTGGAGCACTGCATCGAGCGAGCCTGCGCCCTGTCCTCGGGTCCGGTGCTCGAACTGGGCGACCTGCCCACGCAGTTGCAGCAGCAGGGCCTAGATGCGCATCGCGTTGCCGCCAAGGCGGAGACAGTCTCCGCCGAAGGGGCAGCCGATGTCGTGCCGCTCGCCGAGCTGGAGCGCCAGGCCATCCTCAGCGCAATCCGCAAGCTCGGTGGAGACAAGCTCCTCGCCGCGCGGCTGCTCGGAATCGGCAAGACCACCCTCTACCGCAAGCTGAAGGAATACGGCATCACCGACCCTCTTCTCGAAGAAGAATGACGATCCGAATCCTCCGGATGCTTACAACATAAAGTCGCACACAACGTAGGACAATAGACGCGTAGTCGCGCGTTTCATCCGTCAATCCTGCGGGCGAGCAGGCAACAAAGCTGCCGCCCAGCGCCACCAGTTGCCTTCCTGCCAGATCTGGTTCAACGCGAAGCGAGAGGAAATCATGAGGATACTGATCGTTACAGGAATGGAAGGCGCGGAGAACTGTGCCGCGACCCTGACAAAATTGGTTGGGCTCCCATGCGAGGTAGCCCAGGGACGCAAAGCTGCAATCACCGCTCTGAAGCGCAACGAATTTGCCGCCGTCGTAGTCGACGAAGGCATCATCGACACCGACGCTCCCGGAGCCGAGCTGATCTGGGAAAACACAGGTCTCGCCGTCCCCATGCAGGTGAACTTTGCCCTTTCCGGAGCGCAACGGCTGGCCCGCGAGATCCGCATGGCTCTGAACCGCCGCGAACGCGAGCGAGCCCTCGCCCGGGAAGCCGCCGCTGCCGCTATAGAAAGCGAGCTTAAGTCCACCGTGGCCGGCCTGCTTCTGCACTCGCAACTCGCCCTGGCTCACCGCGAACTCTCTCCGCCATTGGCCGAAAAGCTGCGAGTCGTAGCCGATCTGGCAGGCAGTCTGCGCGAGCAGCTGGCGATTCCCGCGTCCAGCCAGGCCCGCAATTGAATCACGACGCTGCGTTGGCAAGAGAGAACCAAAAAGTCTCCCCTTGACAATCGACAAGAGAAGGCGCTACTTCTATTGTCGATTGCCGAGGGGAGTATGCGCCTGGAACGTCTTCGCCAGATGTATCACCAACTTGCTCAATGGATGCAGCGAACAATCCGTTCCGGTAACAAATCCGATCTGGAAAACGAACTTCAGTTCCATCTCGATCGGTCTACCGAAGCCAACGTAGACGCCGGCATGACGCCACGCGAGGCGCGCAGACAGGCGCTCATCGACTTCGGCGGCGTGGAGCAGTCCCGGGAAGAGACCTGGCGTCAGCGCCCCAGCTACTTCGCCGAAACACTCCTCCAGGACACGCGCTACGCCCTGCGCGGCTTCCGTCGCAACCTCGGTTTTACGATCACCGTAATCGCAACGGTCGCCCTCGCCATCGGCGCCACCACCGCCGTCTTCAGCGTAGTCGACCGCATCCTCTTCCGAGCTTTGCCCTACGCCCATGGCGACCGCTTGGTTTCCATCGGTTTGGTCCAATCGCTAGAAAAACAGGAATTCATGATGGGCGGCTTCTTCTACGAGTGGCGCGACAGCCAGCAGCCCTTTGACGCTATCGCCGCCCAGGGCACCGGCTCCTATGCGTGCAGGCTGCTCGACGCGAACCCCTCGCAACTCAACTGCGCCACATTCCAAGCCGGATTTCTCCCGATGCTGGGTATTTCACCCGCGCTGGGGCGCAATTTTCTGCCGGAAGAGGACAAGCCCAATGGGCCGCACGTCGTGCTCATCTCCTATGGCCTATGGCGAAGCCGCTATGGCCGCGACTCTTCGATTCTCAATCGGCTCATCGACGTCGACGGAAGTCCCGCCAGAGTCATCGGCATCCTGCCCGAAGACTTTGAGCTTCCGACCTTGCAGGCTGCGGACGTAGTTTTTCCGATGGCCATGGATGAGGCGGCAGAGCGCAGGTCCGCACCCTCACCCGGGCATCCGATGCGAAGCTTCGCGCGCCTTCGCCCCGGAATCAGCATTGCCCAGGCGCATGCGCAAATGGAGCCGCTCTTTAGTCATACCGAGCAGACCCTGATTCCATCCGCATTCCGCAACGATTTTCACTTGAGCATCCGCTCCCTGCGCGACCGGCAGACGCAGGAAGTGCAATTGACGGCCTGGGTTCTACTCGGCTCCGTGCTGTCGGTGCTGCTGATTGCCTGTGCCAACGTAGCCAGTCTGATGATGGCGCGCGGGGCTGCGCGGGAGCGAGAATTGGCGGTGCGTTCCGCATTGGGTGCAAGCCGGGGCCGTCTGGTTCGTCAGACGCTTACGGAGGCCGTCCTGATCTCCTTTGCCGGAGCAGCCTTCGGCTTGGCCCTGGCTGCGGGACTTCTGCGTATCTTCATCGCAATGGCTCCAAATGGCGTCCCATTCCTCGAAAAAGCGCATCTGGATTTCCGTATTGCCAGCTTCACCGTTCTTCTCGCCATTGTCTCGGCAGGTCTCTTTGGTCTGCTCCCCGCTCTGCAAAAGCCCCGCGCAATTGCGACGGCAGCGCGAACGAAGCACTTCGGAAAACATGCTTTCCTCCGACAAAGCCTGGTGGCTGGCCAGATTGCCGTCAGCATGATTCTTCTCTCCGGCGCGGGACTGCTCCTCCGCAGCCTTCACAACATGGAGGAGCAGAATCTCGGCATCCAAACCAATGGCGTGCTCACCGTACGCATCGCCAGTGCGGAGTTCCACAGTGAATCGGTAGGCGGCCTTGTCAGCCGTAGAGGCCAGAAGCAAATGCGATTCTTTGCCCAGGTCGAGGACTCCGTGCGCCGGCTGCCGGGCGTTCGCGCCGTCGCCTGGAGCGAGTCTCTGCCGCCCGGTGGAGGCTTTCAAAATGGCAATCGTTTCTCGGACATGGCTGTTGAAGGCAAAACCCCGCCAGCACCCGGAACAGGAGGCTCCGTCCGCACCCGATCGGTGACCCCCGACTATTTCCGCGCAATGCAGATTCCTATCCTTCGCGGCAGCAATTTCACCGAGGCTGAACGAGACTCAACCCAGCGATCGATGATCCTCAGCAGGCTCATGGCGTCGCGGATGTTTCCCGGCGAAGAACCTATCGGCCAGCGCATCCGGATGGGTTCTGACGGCACTATGCTCACGGTCGTGGGAGTCGCGGAAAACGCGAAGAACGGCGGACTCAGCGAGCAGGACATCCCGGAGGTCTACACCCTCCGCCGCAGCGTAGCCGAAGACTGGGGCTCCCCGGTGCCCATCATGATCGTTCAGTCCGATCTGCCCCTGGACACAACTGCCGCTTGGATCCGTTCCCAGATTGCGCAAGTCGACTCCACCGTCCCTTTCACCATTGAGACGCTCAACAGCCATGTCGGCAAGCTCGCCGGCCGCCCTCGTTTCGAGACTGCGCTTCTGGGATTCTTCGCTCTCACTGGCCTTGTCATGGCAGTGATCGGCCTCTACGGAGTCATCTCCTACCTGGCCACTCAGCGCACACAGGAGATCGGCGTGCGCATGGCCCTGGGAGCCGGCCGTTCCGACATTCTGCGTCTAATCGCCCGGGAAGGCTTCCGCCTGATTCTCCTCGGCGGCGCAATCGGCCTGTGTGCCGCATTGCTTCTTACGCAGTTCCTGCGCAGCCTGCTTTTCAGCGTCGGGCCGCGAGATCCGGCGACCTTTGCGGGCGTAGCCTTTCTGCTCGGATCGGTGGCGTTATTGGCCACGCTCATTCCAGCGCGAACAGCCATGCAAGTCGACCCCGCAGTGGCGTTGCGCAGCGAGTAATCTGCCCAGAGAGTAAATAGAGGCAATTCGATAACGGAGGTGGATCATGGTCGGCAGCGGCATCAGATCTGGTTTCAACCGGTTCATTCAGGGCATCCGCGCTTTCCTGGGCCGCGGCCGGAAAGCCCAACTCGACGCGGAGCTTCAATTCCATATCGAGATGTCGGCACAGTCGATTCAGGCCAGCTCCGGCGTTTCCACCGAGGAAGCCCGCCGCCGAGCGCTCATCGACTTCGGCGGCGTAGAGCAGGCCAGGGAAGAAACCTGGCGTCAGCGCCCCAGCTACTTCGTCGAAACGCTCCTTCAGGACACGCGCTACGCTCTGCGCGGCTTCCGCCGCAACCTTGGCTTTACGATCACAGTCATCGCCACGCTAGCCCTGGGCATCGGAACCACCACCGCCGTCTTCAGCGTCGTCGACCGCATTCTCTTTCGAGCCTTGCCCTACGCCCATGGCGACCGCCTCGTCTCCGTTGGCCTCACCGCTCCCATTATTCCCGTGGAGTTCATGCTGGGCGGTTCCTACTACGTCTGGCGCGACAATCAAAAGCCATTTGAAGCCTTCACCTCAGAGACCGGCGTTTCGGCCTGCGACCTCACCGAGCGCAATCCAGCCAGGCTGAGCTGCGCCAGCGTCGAAGCCAGCTTCCTGCCTACTCTCGGCATATCGCCCTTGCTCGGGCGCAACTTCCTCCCCGAAGAAGACCGCCCTCACGGACCAAAGACCGCTCTGATCTCCTACGCACTCTGGCAATCGCATTACGGCTCCGACCCAAAGATTCTCAATCGGCTCATCGAAATCGATGGCGTGCAAACCCGCGTCGTAGGCGTCCTCCCCAAAGAATTTGAAATGCCAACCATGGAGCCCGCGGACATCGTTGTTCCCCAGGCCCTGGACGAGGCAGGGGAGCGCAGGGAAGCTCCCGACAGCGTCATGTACGCCTTCGCTCGCCTCAAGCCCGGCGTCAGCGCCGCGCAGGCCAGCGCCGCGCTCGATCCTGTCTTCCAGTATTCGCTCAGCCTCGCCCCGCCTGCCTTTCGTAAGGAAGTCCATCTCCGTGTCCGCTCCCTGCGCGACCGCCAGATGCAGGACGCGTATCTCACCGCATGGGTACTGCTCGGAGCAGTGCTTGCCGTCCTGCTCATCGCCTGCGCCAACGTGGCCAGCCTGATGATGGCGCGCGGTGCTGCCCGCGAACGCGAACTCGCCGTGCGTTCGGCACTCGGCGCAAGCCGTGGCCGCCTCCTTCGCCAAACCCTCACCGAATCCATGCTGCTCTCGCTCACAGCGGCAGCCGCCGGTTGGGCGCTCGCGGAACTGTTGCTGCATCTCTTTGTCGCGATGGCTCCGGCCGCGATACCATTTCTCGACAAAGCTCAACTCGACCTTCGCGTCGCAGCCTTCACCATGCTGCTGGCCTGTCTATGCGGTGGAGTCTTTGGCATGCTTGCATCTGTCCAGAAGCCGCGTGACCTTGCCATGGTCACGCGCTCCACCGGGTCAACCTCTCATTCCTGGCTGCGCCGGGTCATGGTGGTAGCGCAGATCGCTGTGAGCATCGTTCTTCTCGCATCCTCCACCCTTCTCGTACGCAGCTTCTGGAATCTGCAAAACCAGAGCCTCGGAATCCGCACCCGCTCCGTGCTCACCGCCAGCATCTCCCTTGGGCGGCAGAAGTACGACACCAACCAGAAGCAGATGCAATTCTTCCTGCAGGCTGAATCCGCACTGCGCCGCCTGCCCGGCATAACAGTGGTCGCTGTCAGCGATTCCCTCCCGCCCTCCGGCTGGCATCGCGAATCCGTCCTCAACGTCATGGCCGTCTCCGGCTCATCCCGCGAGAAGAGCGGCACCGGCGGCATGGTCGCCTGGCGCTGGGTCACGCCCGAATACTTCCGCGCTCTGGAAATCCCCATCGAACAAGGCCAGAACTTCACCGAAGAAGAGAGAACTTCTACGCAACACCTGCTGATACTCAGCAAGCTTCTGGCCGACCGTCTGTTTCCCGGCCAGAATCCGATTGGCCGGCAGATTCGCCCCAGTCCCAACGACCCTTACTACACCGTCGTCGGTGTCGCGGCCAACGTCAAAAACGCCGGCCTCACCGGCAGCGACGAACCGGAATACTACCGCCTTCGCCGCAATCTCCCCGAAGACTGGACCCAGTCCTCAGCGCAGTCCTCAACGCTGATCCTGGAAACCTCGCTCACACCTCAAGTGCTCACTCCGTGGGTCCGATCCGAGATCGCCCACATCGACCCCATCCTACCCGTCGAAATCGAAACCCTCGACCAGCGCGTCAACAAGCTCGCCGACGCCCCGCGCTTTGAAGCCGCCTTGCTAGGTTTCTTCGCCTTCACCGGCCTCGCCATGGCCGTCATCGGACTCTACGGTCTCACCGCCTACATCGCCCAGCGCCGCACCCAGGAAATCGGCGTCCGCATGGCTCTGGGCGCAGATCGAGCCGATATCCTGCGCCTCATCGCCACCGAAGGTCTGCGCCTAATCCTGCTCGGCGGCGCACTCGGACTCGCATCTGCCATCGGAGTTACACAGCTCCTCAAAAGTCTGTTATTCAACATCGGCCCGCACGATCCCTTGACCTTCGCCGCTGTTGCCTTGCTGCTGGTCCTGGTAGCGCTAGCCGCAACACTCGTCCCAGCCCGCGCCGCCATGCGTGTCGATCCAGTAGTAGCGCTCCGCTGCGAATAGCCGCCTCGAACGCAGCCTCGTCCAGAACTTTGCCGCACAGCCACGCCTGACGCGCCAGTTAAGCGAGTTAAGCCAGTTAAGCCGGTTAAGTCGGTTAAGCTGATACCAATGCCTCAGAATCAGCAAACTGGCACCATCAAACCTCGCGTTCCCGACACAGAACGCGCAGTCCTGCTCATCGATTGCCCCGACCAGAAAGGCCTGGTCGCACGCGTCGTCGTCCTGCTCTACAGCCAGGGCGCAAACATCCTCCATGCCGAGCAGCATCAGGACCACGAACTGGGCCAGTTCTTCATGCGCGTCGAGTGGGCACAGGCAAGCCTCCCGAACTCCACCAGCCCCACCGGATTATCCGACACGCGCGCAAAAAGCGTCATCTCCACCTTCGCTCGAGACTTCGCCATTCTCGCCGAAGAACTGCACATGCGCTGGCAGTTGTATCGCGCCCACCAGCGCACCCGCGTCGCCATCTTTTGCTCGCAATATCTGCATTGCATCGCCGATCTGCTCCACCGCTCCAGCTCCGGCGAACTCCCCTGCGAAATCGTCGTCATCATCTCCAACCATCGCGAAGTGGAAAAGCTAGCCGCCTTCCACGGCATCCGCTTCGAATACATCCCCGTCACTCCCGCCACCCGCGCCGAAGCCGAAGCAAAGCAGCTCGAACTCCTCGAATCCCTCAAAGTCGAGCTGGTAGTTCTAGCCCGCTACATGCAGATCCTCACCGAAACCTTCGTCGCCCGCTACCCGGCAGCCATCATCAACGTGCATCACTCTTTTCTACCCGCCTTCATCGGCGCGCGCCCGTATCACGCCGCCCACGCACGCGGCGTCAAGCTCATCGGAGCAACCAGCCACTATGTCACCACGGAACTCGACGACGGCCCCATCATCGAACAGGAAGTAGCCCGCATCTCTCACCGCGATCAGGTCGAAGACCTAATCGCCCGCGGCCGCGACCTCGAACGCATCGTCCTCTCCCGCGCCGTCCGCTGGCACCTCGAACACCGCATCCTCTGCTACGGCAACAAAACCGTCGTCTTCGATTAAAGGTCAGTTCAGAAAAGATCGCCGACAGGCGGAAAAGTCAGCAGCAGGCTCAATCCCAGCAAAACGAGCGCAGCCGCGCAGACGCGAGCCGCTGCGACCGTTCTCCTCCGCCATCGCCACTCCAGAATCCCCCAGACAACCAGCCAGATCAGAATCGCTGTGGTTGTAACGCCGGAGAGAGGCCCGGTGGGTCCGTAGAAGCGAAACATATCTTTAAGGAAGACAGACTTATCCGCTGCAATCGACAACACACCAAGGAAGAATGAACCGATGCCCGCAGCCAGAATCGCCGCCGCACCGGAGCCATTTGTAACCGCCGCTCCCGTGAAAGAATAGACGTTAGCCTGCGTCTTCAAAGAGTTTCTCCATGCAAAGCACGAATCGTCCCGCCGCCCTCAACCGGAGCGTTCTTGTTAAGCATCGCGCCAAAAAATCCGGCAATGCCCGCCGCGACAAAAGCCACCACAGTGAAACACAGCACCGCGTCGCGCAGTTGACGATGATTCCTGAGGTCGCGCCCATACCTCACAACAACCGAGGCCGCCATCGTAATCGAGATCGGCGTCAGCCACGCGACATGCTCCTTCCACTCCATACCAATCGAATGCCACTCACTCGTTGCAGGATTCGAAAGCAGCAATCTCTGTGGGAACCCCGCCAGATTCGCCGTTCCAGCCGGAGCCGCGGCGCGATACCAGGGATAAATCACATACGCACCGCTCAACACCGCAAGCCACGCCAGCACAGCCATTACGACCAGATATATCTTCAGAAACTGCTCATCCGTTTCGCTGACTGGCCCAGACTCATTCGGCGAGTATCGACGATACAGTTCCACCAGCGCCCCCGAAGACGCCAGCAGATAAAGCGTTCCAAATCCCATGCCATGCGTCAGCGTCCAGAGGCTGCGCTCCGTGATCTCCATCAATAACTTCCTTTCAAAACGAGTAACCTCGAATAACTATTCTTCTTTCACGGCAATCCGCTCGTCTGCCAATGCCCTGCAAAATTCGCATCCGCAGGAGCCTTCTGATCCGCGTCTTTGTCTTTTCCCCACGTTTTGTAAAGTCCAAGGTAACCGTAGTTCTCCGTCTGCCCGGCAATCGAATGCCCATAAGCAAAAAGCAATTGCAGGCCGGGAGTCTTGAAGTGGTAATAGCCGCCCGCGTCCAGCAGAGTAGAGGCCTCGGTCTGTGCGGCAGCAAATCCCTCCCTTGCATGAGAAAAGACCTCAGCCGAAAGCTCCAGCCTTTCGCTGACCGTCCGCTTTACCAGGTATCCGCCATAGAAGTAGTTACGATATTGTTTCTGCGGAACGACCGCATATCCAGCACCACCCACAAGGCTCCATGGCCCAAACTCCTTTTCTGCCCAGATAGGCAGCTTGTACCACGCCCTTCCCACGCCAAGTCCTTTCGTATAACTCCCGGTCGGTAGCTCAAACATCGTAAACGAACCGATCTGCGGCCTGTGTTTCGTTTGCTTGATAAATCCGTACTTAACGCCCAGCTCCGTATCTGTAACTCCAAATGCGCTCGGCCCGGTTCCACCCGGTCGATAGGCCGGATTATTCGAGGGCAGTACGGCGCCAAATGGAAAAATCACATGCACTTGTATATTTGGGACTGCTCCCCAGTTAAACTCGAAAGCCGGTCCCACCGGATCAAGTTCCGCCGGCGTTCCATCGATTGTTCCGAAGACATAAAACTCATAATGCCCAGGATCGACCGGCGTTGGATCATCGGTCTGAAAAGGTGGTCCCGCCTGCGCCAAAACCCTTGGAGCGACAAGCAAAAAGAAGAGGAACAGCGTAATCTCTAAAGATTTTCCATAAGACGTCATCGATGACCTTGCCCTTTCACAGGGATCGCAATTGACCTCTTCTTTGCCGATGACTAACGGAAATGAGCATATATCGAAGTTCGATAACAAGCAATAAGGTTTCAAGCGATTCGCAGTATATTGATCTTGTGTTGAATCACCAGCAAGAGCTCTTCTTCGGCCTCATCCGTATCCATGTGCTTTTGCATGCCTCGCACGAGCCGATCTTTGGCCTGGCAATGATGGAGGAGCTCACACATCACGGCTACCGCATCGGACCCGGCACTCTATACCCACTCCTGCACGGATTGGAACGCAATGGGCTCCTGGCCTCTGCCAGCAAGATCGTTGGAGGCCGAAGGCGGAGAGTCTACCGGATCACGCCAGCGGGCCAGAGAGCCCTCGACAAAGCCAGATCGAAGGTCGACGAACTGCACCACGAGCTTCACGAAGAACATCCCCGCAGAATCTCTCCTCCCGGCGGCGGCATCACAGCAAGTTAGTCAAGCAATCCACCGGCAGCACCAAATGCGAGTTGCACGGATTGAGCCTCTGAATCGGAAGCGCTTTTCGCGGCATCCAAATACCTGTTCAAACAACTATTCCCCGGAAGGAATCGCCCCATGCAGATCGGAATCGACAGTTTCGCCGCCGCCATCAGAGACCCGGAGACCGGCAACACCATCGCGCCCAGCGAACGCCTCCGCAACCTGATCGAAGAGATCGAGCTGGCCGATCAGGTCGGCCTCGACTCCTTCGGCGTCGGCGAACACCACCGCAGCGAATTCCTCGACTCCGCGCCGACCATCATCCTCGCCGCCGCCGCCTCGCGCACAAAAAACATCCGCCTCGCCTCCGCCGTCACCGTCCTCAGCGCCGCCGATCCCGTCCGCATCTTTCAGGAATTCGCCACCATCGACCTCATCTCCCAGGGCCGCGCCGAAATCGTCGTAGGCCGCGGATCGTTTACCGAAGCCTATCCGCTCTTCGGCCTCAAGCTCCAGGACTACGACGACCTCTTCATCGAAAAGCTCGACCTGCTCCTCAAGATTCGCGACAGCCAGGAAGTTCACTGGTCCGGCAAGCACCGCCCCGCGCTCAACGGCCAGGGCATCTACCCGCGCCCATATCAGGAACAGATGCCCATCTGGCTCGGCGTCGGAGGCACACCGCAATCCTTCGCCCGCGCCGGTTATCTCGGTTTGCCGCTGATGGTCGCCATCATCGGCGGTCAGCATCACCGCTTCCGTCCGCTCATCGACCTCTACCGCGAAGCAGGCGAACGCGCTGGCCACGCCCCTGAAAAGCTCAAAGTGGGCCTGCACATGTTCGGCTTCCTCGGTGACACCATCCAGCAGGCAGCCGACGACTTCTACCCCGGCTACGCCACCATGATGACCGAGATCGGCAAAGAACGCGGCTGGCCACCCACCACCCGCGCCCAATACGACTTCACGCGCAGCCCCACCGGCGCATTCCTAATCGGCGACGCGGAAACAGTCGTAGAAAAAGTCCTCTACACCAACGAAGTCCTCGGCGGCATAGCGCGCCTCGACTTCCAGATGACCGCAGCTACGCTTCCCCACGCCAAGATGCAGCATGCCATTGAAATCCTAGGCACAAAAGTAGCCCCAGCCGTTCGCAAAGCGCTAAACGCCTGACACGAACCACGCCCACTGGATCAGCCAGAAAGCGCCAGGCGTTGAACGCTTGATTCGCCGCGTTCAACGCCCCAAAGAATTGCGAATGTCGCATTCTTACTAGGCAGCCGCCCTTGTTGCTCATGACACTCCTTCTATCAGGCTCTCGCACGCCAAAAGGAGGTCCTCAAAATGGGAAAGTGTGTCTTAAACTTCGATCAGATCGAGATCGTCAACCAGAAGAGCGACTCCAACCACTCTGATAACGACTGGTTCATCGTCACCTGGTTTGTGGATGACAAGGTCATCCGGACCGATAAATTTCCCCTCTACAGTCTCCACGGCGGCCTTGGCCTGCAAAGCGGGGATGGTATTACGCCCTTCAGTTCCGAGGTTGAGTGTTCCGACGCGTCCATTGCGACCGTCGCATACGTCGTCATGAATCTGGGTTCAACCGATGGGACCCAGCAAGCAGATGCCGCTGCACAGATTGCAGAGAACGTGTCCGAGAAGCTGACGCAGGCATACCTCGAAGCAGTGCAGCTCTACATTAAGTATTTCAGTGACATTCCTTTCAGCGACTTGCTTTCGGACCAGGTTTCTAACTTCGCTCCGGAGATCGTGCAATCCGTCGGAGCTGCCTTTGAAGACGTCGTCATCCCGCTGCTCAACGACCTTGTCAACGAGATTCAGGTGATCTTAAGAGATCCCAACTGCAACGGTCCCGTTTTCTATGACACCGCCGTATATCGTCCCGATCAGCCGATACCGGATGCCAGTTCCTCTACCACCTATACCGCATCTTCCGTCACTGGCTGCGGTTTTCCAGCGAAGACAAACGTCAGCCGAACTCTCCATCGCGAGTTAGACGTGGCCCCGTCATTCCCGAACACGCCCTCCCCTCAAGTCTTCTTTGTTCCTTCCGAATCGAAATCGGACTGGATCAGCCCCGCGGTAGAAGACAGCTCGTCTTCTCATCCGATCGTCATGGTGACCATCGCGCCTTCCCTGGATGTAAGGGCAGGATCAGGCCTCTACACGGTAAGCGTCAAGGAGCAGGTGGACCCACGATTTGACGCGGTGTTCGAGGCATCGGCAATCAACGTCCGCGTCAGCACCATCCGTGTGGTTTCGTTTGTTGGTAACACTCCCGGTACGGTGCGCTCGTGGATCAGCCGCCCGCTGCGCCCTACTGAGCTCACCGCGACAGCGCTCGGCATCGGTGCAGCTTCCTCGGTTGCCGCCGGCGCCGGGAAGAGCAAGACGCGAGTGTCTTCCGGCGCAGGCGGCAGAACTGCGACCCTGGAAGCCCAGGCGGAGTCCGCCGTAAAAACACCGCCCAGGTATGCATTCACCCTTGGTTGGCAGAACTCAGTGCCCGTCAGCTCCTCGTCTACTACGCCGATCCAGTTCTCGAGCCTGCCATCCGGCATCAACTCACGCAATGTCGTAAGTGATTTCTTTGATACCGTGAATGTTCTTCAACTGCCGGCACAGGGCGTTACCCTTTGCCTGTACGAATATCAACTCGCAGACCACGAAAGGATCTCGTACGGAATCCGCTACATACGCGCCGAGAATCTTTCCTACACGAGGGCTGACTGGGCACTGGTGAGCTGGAGCCCGGTCGGGTAGCTTTCAGCAGAAGTTCAATGAAGGCGGGGCTGGCGGGTGTATCATGCCTCATGCTTGAGGTTAGGATGCTTCCGCCTAGTCCGGCACTGCGTCCCTTCGTGCGCTGTTATGCCCAACGCACGGTGAGCGGTTCAGAACCATCGGTCGACGCCCACGTCGAAGCCATTCCCGCGCGGCTTGAGCAGACACTTGAATTCCAGCTCGGGAAATCCTTTGACGTTGCAATCCCTGGCAAAGCCCTCATCTCGGCGCCACAGGTGGTCATCGTAGGAGCATACCTGGGCCGATGCGCCCTCATCCGCCTTGTGCCTGGCGTGCTTTCCTTCTGTGTTTTCTTTCTGCCTACGGGACTATCAAGACTTTTCGGAATCCCGGTCTCTGAGTTCACAGGAAGAAATTTTGATGCAACTCTCGTCCTGACCGGCCTGCGCGAGCTTCGGACCCGTCTGGGCGAATCTGGATCGTTCGCTGATCGCGTTCGCTTGGTGGAACATGTGCTGTTGCGATTCGCCGCGCGCAGCGCCAGGAAAAACCAGATCCTGGATGTGGCCGAATTCGCTTTCGCCAGACGTGGCGCGGTTTCTATCGACAAGCTAGCCCAAACCACTGGCTTGGGATTTCGTCAGTTCGAGCGCAGGTTTTGCGAGGGCCTTGGAACCACCCCCAAGCTCTTCGCGCGCGTCGCCCGGTTCCAAAGCGCCGTGGACGCTAAGATCAGCGCTCCCCACCGAACCTGGCTGGAAATCGCGCACGAGCTCGAATACCACGATCAGATGCACATGATCCACGACTTCAAAGATTTCACCGGCCACTCTCCCGCCCAGCTTCTTCCGCAAATCGGAGACGGACGACCAAGCGCATTCATGTCAAACGAGATTACTGAAAATAGCAAACTCTGGTGCTGAGTTCGCCACTCGGGATTTGACTCTTCCCGGAACAGGCGGCGAGAGTGTGCAACAATTCTGGCTGTTCAGAATGCGCTCGATGGTACTAGGCGCCCAAATTCGTGTTAGACACTGTCGCTTAAGATTCGTTTTCGGTAGCGTTTCTTAAGCTCTGCTGACGCACCTTCTCGAGTTCGGCCATTGCTTCGGTTTCATTCAATGCCCGGAGCCAGTTTCGTTCTTTTGAAGCTTCTTGAGCATGCAGGCGAACATACCAGCGCATCCATTCGGCGGTCGCTGGATCGCGGCTCTTCCAATCGTTCCATTCCGCTGTACCCGAAACTCCATTGGCTTCGCCAAGCAGGTCCGCCAGAACGGGCGCGCCCTGGTCCGCGGCAGCCCGGATATGATCTACCGAGATGACGACCTTCTGTTTGTCTCCGGAGCGCAAGTACTCACGCACATGACTTCGGAGAGCCTCGCCGACATGCTCCCAACCCGGTAGCCCCTCCTTGTGCGAGTCAGCAAGGTAACGGGCAAGAGTGGAAGGCGTATCGGGTTTGCCGTCGAAGACGCCATTGTGAATCCATCGGCTCCACATTTGCTGTATCTCGACAGCATCGGGAAAGTGTTTAAGCGCCACCGAGCCAAGAACGTCGGCCAGGCGATCTGTATTTTCCCGTAATGGCCACGTGACGAGCTGAAGAACTGCGCGACGCTGCGATGAATCGAGTTGTCCGGCATTTTCATGAATGAACTGGTAAAGGGCGTGGTTATTCGGCGGGTCACAAGCTGTCAAAAGCTTAATTGCGGTCGGAATCAATACAGTTTCAAGACGCCGATTCCCGAGTGCAGTCACAAGAGGCAGATCGCCATCTCCAGTCGCTGCGATCCATGAGGCCAGGGCACGGGTTCCGGCCCCCGCGCAACAAAATCCATATGCCGCATGATAAGCCGTCGAACGATTTGGCATCAGGTCGAACAACGCATTCAGCGCTTCATCGAGCGGGTGAAAAGCTGCCTGAAGAGACCCCACGTTCTCTTGATGGAGGCCCTGAGAATCCAGGCAGCCGAGGATAAGGGGCGCAAGATCTGGTTCTTCGTGGGCGAGTTCTCGCAACCCCGCAGCGAGTAGGGCGGTATCCACAGCCGGCACCTGAAGATCGATCTGCAGGAACAGGTTACGCATTAGTCCGTGGATTGCATCGGCAAATGTCTGGGGACACGTAGCGTCAACTCCGAGGCGGTTCCGGAAGCGCTCATGCTCGGCAACGGGCTCGATGAAAATCGGGACAACTGCCTTGTCCTGTTGTTCAGCAAACTCGAGTTCTAACTTAACCCACTGCGACGTGGCTGATGCCTGTGAGGCGACTACCAGCACGACGTTTGCGGCTTGGATCTGATTGCGAAGCGATGAAGTGAGAACCGACCCAAGCTGAAGTTCCCGCTCATCGATCCAGACTTTGACCCCATGCGCAGTCAGGCGTCGAACAAGCCGACGAGCTACACGCCTGTCCACATGCGAATGGCTAAGGAACACTTTTAGGTCCGCTTCTGGAAGTTCTGGAAGCATGGCAGATGCTACCACAGATAGAAGGGGAGGGCATCACGGCATGGTTTTGCGTGGAATTACCATCCAAAGGCGCACAATCTAGAAGAGCGATAGCCCAGCTTCATCCACACCAGCAGGAGAGAAAAAATGCGGTCAAAAAAGTGCCCAAAAACGGCATAAAAACGCCATTTAACGCACCTTGAAACGGACCTAACCTGCCTGGAATGTGCGCGATACGGCAAGAAATGGGTACTCCCTACCCCCCCCACGAAAAATTGGGACAAATTCGCCGTCTCGGGACCCATTTCGCGCTGGTTTTCAGTGCACTGTCTTCATCTTCCGATTCAGAAAATCCATCATCAGGTAGTTGCCCAGTGTCTGCGGAGTAGTGAAGTAAGCTTTCCCGCGGCACATCGCCGAAACCCGCTGCACAAACTGCACCAGCCCCGGGTCCGAAGCCAGCATGAACGTATTGATCAAAATCCCCGCACGACGGCAGCGCGCCACTTCTTCCAGCGTCTCGGATAACACCAGCGGGTCCAGCCCGAAGGCATTCTTGTAAATCCGCCCATCCGGCAGCGTGAGCGCGGAAGGCTTGCCGTCGGTAATCATCACAATCTGCCGCATCTCCTTGCGCTGCCGGTTGAGAATGCTCCGCGCCAGCCGCAATCCCTCGCGGGTATTCGTGTAATGCGGACCAACTTTAACCCGCGCAATCTGCGACACCGGCACCTCTTCCGCCGAGTCGTGAAACAGCACCAGGCTCAACGTGTCGCCCGGGTACTGCGTTCGGATCAGGTGCGAGAGCGCCATCGCCACGCGCTTGGCAGGCGTAAACCGGTCCTCGCCATACAGGATCATCGAATGCGAACAATCCAGCATCACCACAGTCGCGCAACTCGATTGGTAGTCACTCTGCTGCACATGCAGATGCGGATAATCAACTTCAATCGGCCAGATTGAAGTTGAGCCTTCTCCACCTTCACCGATGAACCGCTCCGCCTGCGCCGTAATCGCAGCAGCCAGCGTGGCATTCGCGTCAAGATTCAGCGTGTCTCCAAACTCATACTGCCGCGTCGACCCGTTCGTCTCAACCCCCGTTGCCTGATGGAAAGTATCGTGCCTTCCCGCGCTCGACCGGCCCAGCGAGCCAAGCAGATCCTGCAGCGTCTTGTAGCCCAGAAAATCGAGCGACTTGTCGGTCACTTCAAATCGCGCCTGCGTCTCGCCTTCCCCCGCCGAACCCGGCGTAGTCGCCATGCGCGAAGGGTCATTCGCCTGATCGATGCGAATGTAATCCTGCTGCTCCATCCGCTCGATAAGCTGCTCGATCAACTGCTCCAACTCGCCCTCAGCCGCCATCTGGTCCAACTGCTCGCGAATATGCTGCTCGAACTCTCCCGTCTCCAGCGCCTGCCGCAGAGCCTCGCGCAGATTCTCCAGCGAATGCTCTCCGTTCAGTTCCTGAAACCGCATCATCGGGTCCTGAAAACCGGAGTCGAGCAGGTAATCGGAGAGCTGCTGCATCAGGTCTTCGAGACCGATCTCGTCCGCCAGCTCCCCGTTATATTTGGTGTAGCGAATCCGCTTCATTCAGATCCTTCTTGTCTCACCTTCGACGAGTCATACAGCTAGTTGAAACTGCCTCTGCGACCGGAACGCCGCTGCTGCCAGTCCTCGTATTCCTCTTCGTTGCCTGCTGACTGCCGCTGCTCTCGTCGCGCCGGTTTGTCCGGAGCGCTGAATCCGCGTTCCTCGCTGCGGCTCAGCTTCTTGTGTGCGTAAAGGCCCTCCAGCAGAAACTCAGCAGCCGCGACAATCTGCGCCGGATACTCGGTTCCTTTGATCTGCAGCGGTCCAAGCTTCTCGACAAGCCCCTGAATCTCGCGAAGGTGATCGAGAATCGTCTTCGACGAATCCGAATCGTCCACCTGCAAAGTCCCGCCGAGGTGAAACCATTGCTCAATCTGTTGCGTGTTCGTCTCGCTAAGGTACTTGTCGTAGACCCGCGCTACGGCGTTGCGCAGAATCTCACGCACAATCGTGTCCGCCCCGCGCAGCTCGCCCTCATACTCCAGCTCCAGCTTGCCGGTGATCCCAGGCAACGCCGCGTAGAGATCGGTGATGCGAGGCACCACCATCTTCTCGCTATGGATCAGCGCCCGCCGCTCGGCATTCGAAACCACCAGCTCCAGCGTCGAAATCGGCAAGCGCTGGCTTACCCCGGAGCGCTTGTCCACGCGCCGGTCCTCGCGCGCCAGAAAGGCCACCTGCTCCACCGTCTCGCGCAAAAAGAACGGAATGTCGAGTGGACCCGTGCTGGCGTGCGGCTCATGCCCCGAACGCCGATCCGTCCAAGCTTCCTGACGGGTGATCTCGATGCCTTCCTCAACCGTCGACGCATAATGCGTGCGAATCTCGGAACCAATGCGGTCCTTCAGCGGCGTTACGATCTTGCCTCGCGCCGTATAGTCCTCTGGATTCGCGCTGAAGACCAGGGCCACATCCAGCGCCAACCGAACCGGATAGCCTTTGATCTGAATATCGCCTTCCTGCAGGATATTAAAGAGCGCAACCTGAATCTTGCCCGCAAGATCCGGCAGCTCATTCACCGCAAAGATGCCGCGATTGGCCCTCGGCAGCAGCCCGTAATGCATCGTGAACTCGCTGGCCAGATCATGACCACCACGCGCAGCCTTGATCGGGTCGAGGTCGCCGATCAGATCGGCGACAGTCACATCCGGCGTCGCGAGTTTTTCCACATAGCGGTCCTGCGGCGTCATCCAGGCGATCGGCGTAGCTTCTTCTTCGTCCGCGATCAGGTTCTTGCAGCGTTTGCAAAGCGGAGCATACGGATTGTCGCGAATCTCGCAACCGGCAACGTACGGCGTCTGCGCGTCCAGCAGTCCTGTAAGCGCGCGCAAGATGCGGCTCTTGGCCTGTCCGCGCAGTCCCAGCAAAATAAAGTTCTGCCGCGAAAGGATAGCGTTCGCCACCTGCGGCACGACAGTGTCGTCATAGCCCACAATGCCCTCAAAGAGCGGCTGCTTCTCTCGCAGGCGGACGATCAGGTTTTCGCGCATCTCGTCCTTGACGGTGCGGTGGGCCAGGCGGGCTTCGGAGTAGAGCCTGCTCGAGCGAAGTTCGCCAAGGGTCATTGGCAACGGAGCGGAATGGGACATCAGTCCTCCCAAAGATTGTTCTTAGAGTAGACGAGCCGGGAATGCGATGCGGTTCAAATTCAGGAATACGTTCCCGTCGTATGAAAACCTGTGAAAGTTTGCGGCAGGCACAAAGCTGCTACCGGATACAGGATTCCAGGCAGAAAATCGTTTTTTCCGTCCCATCGAAAACCGGTTGTCTGTCTTGCAGCGTGAGATGTAGAGTTCCACATGCGGACGAAACGGTGGTTGGGCGATGCGTAACTGGAACCGTGACAGGACCCAAACCTGCGGATTGAGCAGGATAAGACTCAGGTTCGACATCAGGCTCAACCTGAGGCTCGGGACGATCCTGGCGCTTTCGGCCATATCGCTGCCCGCGCTTGCTACCAGGCGGATGACGATCGAGCAGTTGATGCAAGCTCTCGCATCTGACTCCAGTCTTCACCGGACCGACAACGAGGTGGCGCGGCAACTTGGCGACGTCCAGTTGACGGTGCGCCTCAACTCTTCGCTGCGGCGGCAACTAATCGCAGACAGCCCCGGTCCGAAGAGCGTGCTGGCTATCCGGGCGCTCGCCGACAGCTCCGCTTTCCTCGAACCGGCGCCGGAGGATCTGTCGTCCAAACCGGCTCCAGACGTTGCCACGCAAAAAGCCATGATGAGCCAGGTTGTCCACTTCGTAGCGCGCACTCTTCCCACGCTGCCGAATCTGACGGCAATGCGGGTCACGCAGCACTTCGTGGACACCATTCAGGGCCTAAAGCTCACCGGAAGCCAGGACCTGAACAGCGAGTCGGCGGAGTTGCTCGGCGGCCTTTACCTGTCGGGCACCAACCGAACTCCCATTGCCCTCCGGGACGGCCGCGAAACGGATGACCCAACCCAGGCGTCCGATGCCGCCGCATCGTTGAAGAAGGCAAGCCAAAGCAAAGACTCCAAAGCGCCAACGCTCTCGACAGCAAGCCTCGGGCTGGCATCCTGGGGAGAATTCGGTCCAATCCTCGGAATCGTGCTCGTGGACGCTGCGAAGGGCAAGCTGGGCTGGGCACGTTGGGAGCAGGAGGACGGCAAGCCTGTCGCCGTTTTTCAGTTTGCTGTCGATCGCTCGATCTCTCACTACATCGTGCAGTACTGGCATGAGAATCGCGGCGAGATTATCGATAGCCACTACGGAGCCCGACAGGATGACCAGCACGGCGGGGCAAGCGGTGTTTCGGCCGGCGAAGTGAGAGATAGAGCGCTGGTTCTCATTCGCCAACCCACCGGGTATCACGGCTACATTGCCGTAGACCCTGTGACGGGCATCATTCAGCGCATCTCGATCGAGGCCGATCTCAAGCCGGACGACCCGATCCAGCGAGCCGCGATTTCCGTCGAGTATGGTCCAGTGAAGATCGGCGACGGAGTCTTCACCTGCCCCACACACAGCGTTGCCGTGTCCGCCTCCAACGAGCAATACCAGTCGACCCCGACCAGCGCTATCGTCCTGATTCGCGAACAGCAGTGGAACGATGTTGATTTCACCAGCTACCGGCGCTTCGGCTCTGAATCGACGATGATCACCGATGTGCCTCCAGCGCATGGTGCATCCGATCCGGCTTCGGCTTCGACCCCGAATACGCAACCGGCATCCGAGTCCAACTCGGCAATAGCAGCCAGCGTAAAGATCCCGGCGAACGCACCGGAAACCGCCCCGGAGACTCCGCTAGCCAACCTCACAGCTTCCAGCGCGTCTCCAACGTCTGCGCCGGCAGTAGTTCCTGCTGAGTCGTCGGATGAAGAGATTCTGGTTAAGGCCGTCGACAGTCTTCCCGGCGTAGAAGACACCGCAACCTCAGTCTCGGAGAACCTTCACACAGGGAACCCAAAAGACAGCAGCTTTACGCTCAAAGTCACCACGCGATTTGTCGATCTTGGCCTGATCGCGACCGACAAGCACGGCAAGCCCATCACCGATCTCAAGCAGGACGAGATCGAGATCTACGACAATGGCCGCAAGCAGCAGGTAGCCGCCTTCCAACACGCAACTCCGGGCGCAACAGCGGCAAAGCCCGCGCAGTCTGCGGAACCCTCCCAGCCGTCCGGTACCGACAGTGGCGCCTTCACCAACACCGTCACCACGGTCCGCGAAGTTCAGGACGCGCCCGACCTGCTCATTCTGCTCATGGATGAGAGCCATCTCGCCTTTCAGGATCTCAATCGTGCACGCGGTGAGGTGCTCCGCTTCCTCAAGGCGACCCGGCCAACCTCCCGCGTTGCGCTCTACTCCGTCAGCGAGCATGGATTCCGCGTCATCCAGGATGTGACGCAGGATCACGCCCTGGTCATGGCCAAACTCGCCGCATGGATGCCCAATGCGCAGGCAGTGTCGCAGGCGCAGGCGCTGGACCGCCGCATTCGCCAGCAGTTCGACACCGTGCACAACGCCTCGGATTTGAACAGCGTCAATGGCAACTACATCGACACGCCGGATTACATCACTTCCGCCGATCCGGAGCTGCGCCAGATGGGCCAGACTCCCCTGCGATCTTCGATGGAGGTGATGGTGGCCCTGGCCCGGCATTTCTCCGCCGTTCCCGGCCACAAGAGCCTGGCGTGGATCTCCGGCGACAGTGTGCTGGCCGATTGGGAGGACCAGGCCGTGGGGATGGAAAAGGGAACCAATCACATGGAAGACGCGATGATGCACGCCAAAGAGGCTCTCAACGAGGCTCATATCGCGCTCTATGCCGTAGATGCTTCCAGCGTCGAAGGCGCTGCCATCGATTCGTCCCTGAAGAATCGCAACGTGGAACTGAATCCGATAGCCCAGGAGAACGCCAGCTCAGGCGGCGGCGCGGGCCGTGTCAGCAACGGCGGCGCCGGCCGCATTCAGGCAGAAATGCAGCAGGATCTGCATGGTATTCAGGGCCCTGTCCGCCAACTCGCCGAGTCCACCGGAGGTCGGGCAATCAACAAAGGCGGCGATTTGAAAGCCCTGCTCGACAGCATCGACAGCGATTCCGCCGCGCTGTACGAAGTCGGCTTCGATCCCGATACGCAGGCAGACGGCAAGTTTCACACCCTCCTCGTCAAAGTTCCCGGCCGCAAAGACATCAAACTGCGTTATCGCACCGGCTACCTGTACGCCGAAGAGTCCACTAGCACGAAGCAGCGCTTCCAGGAGGCCATCTGGAGTCCACAGGACGCGACCGCTGTCACTCTCACCGCCGAAGCTGTACCCGCCGCCGACTCACCGTCGGGCAGCAGCATGGTCAGGCTGCGCATTGCGTTTCCCGGCCTGGCGTTGCAGCAGAAGGCAGATACAGGGGCGGCGCGGTGGACGGACCTGCTCTACATCTTCGTAGCGCAGCGCGACGATGCCGCGCAAAAGGCCGAAGTCTCCGGCGACACCCTGCGCCTGTCGCTGAAGCAAGCCACCTACGACTCGGGCATGCCGGCCGGAATTCCATATCAGCGCGCGGTCGAGGCGAAATCCAAGCTGGGTACTGTGCGCATCATAGTAGTCGACGGAAACTCGGGCAAGATGGGTTCTGTCACACTTCCGTCTTCGGCGCTCCATCCGTGATCTGACAATATTCACGGATGTTTTCCATAACCGGGTTGTTCCAGAACCTGTCGAATGGGCAAGTCGTGAGCAAGAGGGGTAGATTCATGCGCAAGATGCTGATGCCACTCGCATTCGTAGTCGCTATATCGCTGCCCGCTTATGCGGCCACGCCGATCACGCTTGAGCAGTTGCAGCAGCTTCTGACGAAGGCGCAGGCAACGCATCAGTCCGACAGCGAGACGGCACGCCACTTGGCGGATGTAGAACTGTCGGCGAAGGCCGGACCTCAGGTATTGCAGCGGCTCGTTGCCATCAGTCCTGGGCAGAAGACGACCCAGGCGCTGCGCGGCCTCGCAGGTCTTTCCGCCTTCCTCGACCCGCCAGCGAACGAAATCCCATCTACGCCTGCTCCCGACTTCGCGGCCCAAAAGGCGATCCTTGCCAGGACCATCCACTACGTGGCGCGCACCCTCCCCACGCTGCCGGATTTTATGGCAACCCGCACGACGGAGCACTTCGACGACAGCCCGCAGGCGCTCCAGCCAGGAGCGTGGCCAGTGCGGGCCGGCTTCCATCTGGAAGGCAGCTTTGAGGCGCCAATCACGTTTGTCGATGGCGCGGAAAAGAATGCTCAGTTCCAAAATTCATTCTCTACGTCAGCGTTGAAGAAGGTTGGTTCCACTAGGGGGAAGACAGACGCGAAGCAGGCCGCCATCGGGTCTGGCCTGAGCACATCGGGCTTAAACTCCTGGGGCGAGTTCCGGACCATCCTGGGCATTCCGCTCGTGGACGCCGCGAAGGGCAAAATCGACTGGTTGCGGTGGGAGCAAATCGATGGAAAGACAGCAGCCGTCTTTCAATTTCAGATTGCCCGGGCCGATTCGCACTACGAAGTGCAGTTCAACCGCAACCGGCCATCGAAGAACTCAGCCAAATCCAATTACATCTTCCGTCAGACAACCGGATATCACGGTTCCCTGGCGATCGACCCCGGCTCCGGAGCTGTTCTACGCATCGTCGTTGACGCGGATATGGAGCCCGGAAGCCCCATCCAGCGGGCATCGATGCTGGTCGACTACGGCCCGGTTTCGATGGGGACGCGCAATTACATCTGTCCCGTCCACAGCCTCGCCGTCTCAGCATCCGACGAGGTGTACCAGCCGACCGTCAAGAGCCCATTCGTCGATCTCGTCGAATTGCAGGTGAATGAAACCACCTTCTCCGGCTATCGCCGCTTCGGCTCGGACGCCACGGTCTATGCCGCCACGCAACCGGTGTCAAATCGAGCCGGCGAGTCGACAGCCCCGGCATCTTCATCCGCTCCTGCGAGTGCGGCGACAGCAGAACCCGAGGTCGCCGCAGAAACAGAAGCACCCGCGCCAACAGGCGATTCGAATGCCGATGCAACCTCGCCGACGTCGAGCCAGCCAATATCAGCCGAGGAAACCGAGGCTGATCAAGAGATTCTCATTCGCGCCATCGAAAGCATGCCGGGCGAACCCGCTGGAGAGGAAGACGCCGGGACCGGCAGCAACGCCGACAATCTCACCCTGAACTCGACGACCCGTTCGGTTGATATCGGTCTGGTCGCATTCGACAAGCACGGCAAGCCGATCACCGACCTGACGCGGGATCAAATCGAAATCTACGACAACGGCCGGAGGCAACAACTCAGCGCCTTCCACCACTCCGTTCCGGCTGCCGAGCCCAGCCAGCCTTCGGGGCCTCCAGAAGCCGGTCCTACGGAAGTTACATTTACGAACACTGTCACCACCTTCCGCGAAGTTCAGGACGCGCCGGATCTGCTCATCCTGCTGCTGGATGAAAGCCATTTAGCCTATCTCGATCTCAACCGGGCTCGCGGAGAGTTACTGCGCTTTCTCAAGGCCACCCGGCCCACATCCCGCATTGCCCTCTACGCGGTGAACGAACATGGATTTCGTGTTATCCAGGACGTTACGCAGGACCACGCGCTGATGATGCAGAAGCTTACCGCCTGGATGCCAACCGCCAGCTCTGTTTCGCAGGCCCAGGATCTGGATCGCCGCATTCGCCAGCAGTTCGACACCGTTCACAATGTTGAAGACTTGAACAACGTCAACGGCAACTATACCGCGGTCCCGGACAGCTATCAGACGATCGATCCGGAACTGATGCAGATGGGTCAGAATCCCTTGCGCGCAGTGCTGGAAAGCATGACTGCGATCGCCCGGCATTTCTCTCCGGTTCCGGGACACAAGAGCCTGGCGTGGATCTCCGGCGACAGCGTGCTGGCCGACTGGGAGGACAAGGCGGTTGCTACCGAAAAGGGAAGCAAGACGATGGATGCTGCCCTGCAGCACGCCAAAGAGGCGCTCAACGAAGCCCGTATCGCGCTCTACGCCGTTGACGCTTCAGCAGTGTCAGGCGATGGCGTCGATCCATCCCTGCAATTTCGCAACGTTGAACTGAACCAAGCCGCCGCAGATGTCGCCACCCTTCGCGGCGGCGCCCTGCCGCGCAACAACACCGCGGGCCGCACCACGGCCCAGATGGAGCAGGATCTTCACGGCATCCAGGGCCCGGTACGGATGCTTGCGGAGTCGACCGGTGGCCGGGCCATCAACAAAGGCGGCGACCTCAAGGCTACGCTGGACGGCATCGACCGGGATTCTAGCTCCCTGTACGAGCTTGGATTCGATCCGGACACGCCTGCGGACGGCATGTTTCACACCCTGGTGGTCAGAGTTCCGAGCCGCAAAGATATCAAGTTGCGCTATCGAACCGGCTATCTGTATGCCGAAGAGTCCACGACGACGAAGGAGCGTTTTCAGCAAGCCATCTGGAGTCCGCAGGACGTGGGCGACCTTACTCTGACCGCTCAGGCCGTACCCGCCACAGGTCCCTCGGGCGAGAGCATCGTCAAACTTCACGTGGCATTTCACGGCATTGCATTGCAGCAGAAGGAGGGGCAACGGCCAGACCGTTGGACCGACCGCTTATACATCTTCGTTGCCGTTCGAGACGACGGGACACAGAAAGCCGAAGTCTCCGGCGACACCCTGCGCCTTTCGCTGAAACAAACCACCTACGAGGCTGGAATGCCCGAGGGGATTCCATACCAGCGCGCCGTGCAGGTAAAATCCCGTCTCGGCTCCGTGCGAGTAATTGTCGTCGATGGAAACTCCGGCAAGATGGGGTCGGTCACCCTGCCATCGTCGGCGCTGCACCCGTAAGTTACCGGCAGCTTTACCGGTCCGGCTCTACCTGTCCAGCTCGTCCAGCATCCCCTGCATCTCGCTCAATGCATGGTTGTTGCCCGTGCGCCGTGCACAGGCGATGCCCGCATGAAGGCGTGCGATTGCCTCCGGCACGCGCTCTTCCTTGGCTAGCGTCTGCGCCGCCATGAAATACCCGGCCGTGTAGTCTGGATGCGCCGCCAGCAGCGTGTCGAACTCGGCCAGCCCGGTCGTAATCTCACCGCGATTCACGTACTCCATCGCCAGCCCATAGCGTGCAAAGGCGTTATTCGGGTCGATGTTCAGAATTTCCTTGAGTCCAGCGATCTTATCCATAAATGCCCGGAAGACTCCTTAGCTGTTGGTTCGCACGTTCAGGCCCGTCAGAGTTTGAACCACCCCATTTGCGAAAACCAGTGCGATTGCCGAAACTGGAAGTAGCCGTTTGATTTCGAGCGGCTGCCGTTACCAGTGTAGCGGTTCAAGCAAAGGCACGAGGAACGAGGCAATCTCCGCATGACGCAAACCGAAGCAACCGAAACCATAGCCGTCCCGGCAAACCTGGCTCCGCGGACCGTCTCCGAATCGCAATCCGAGATGACCGAGCTGATTCTGCCCAACGACACCAACACCCTGGGCAATCTGCTCGGCGGGCGGCTGATGCACTTTATCGATCTCGTGGGAGCGATGGCCGCATATCGTCACACGCGCACGCACGTCGTCACCGCTTCTATGGACCACATCGACTTTATTCAGCCTGTCCACGTCGGTGATCTGCTCAATCTCAAATCCAGCGTGAACCGGGCGTTTTCAAAGTCCGTCGAGGTCGGCGTCAAAGTCTGGGCAGAGGATACGCGGGCGGGCATATACCGCCACGTCGCAAGCGCGTACCTGGTTTTCGTCGCCATCGACTCCTCCGGCGTCCCGGCGCGGGTTCCGGAGCTGATTCCCGAAACCGCTGACGAACTTCGCCGCTACGAAGGAGCCTCGCGCCGCCGGGCAAACCGCGAAACCGAGTTGGAGAGCCGCAAGCGCGCCAAGCTGGCCCCGCCCGGGCACGGCAGCGTCCGCCCCGGAAGATAAGACTGCATTTACCAGCAAGACAAAAAGCTTTTGGAAGGAAGAAATCTCATGGCACATGGACACTCGATTCCCCCGGCGCCACTCCCACTGCCCGGCGTGAGCAAAATCGTCGCAGTCGGCTCAGGCAAGGGCGGCGTAGGCAAAACCACCGTCGCCGTCAACCTGGCCATCGCGCTGGCTCGCTTGGGCAACAAGGTCGGCCTGATCGACGCCGACATCTACGGCCCCAATATTCCGCTGATGATGGGCTCAAGCACGCAGCCCAAAGTCGGCCCGAACAACCAGATCGAGCCGAACTTCACTCATGGCGTAAAGACCATCTCAATCGGCTACATCTCGCCGGGCGACAAGCCCATGGTGATGCGCGGACCAATGCTGCACCAGATCATCCGCCAGTTCCTCCAGCAAGTAGAGTGGGGCGAACTCGACTATCTGATCATCGATCTGCCGCCGGGCACCGGCGACGTGGTCATTTCGCTGGTGCAGACGGTTCCGCTGACCGGCGCCGTCGTGGTTTCGACACCCAGCGACGTCGCCTTGCAGGACGCGCGCAAAGCGCTTGAGATGTTCGCACAGGTCAATGTCGAAGTCCTCGGCATCGTCGAGAACATGAGCCACTTCACCTGCCCGCATTGCAGCGAAATCATCGACATCTTCTCCAAGGGGGGAGCTGAGCGAACCGCGCATCAGTTCAATGTCCCTTTCCTCGGTTCTATCGAGCTGGTTCCGGCGATCCGTGAAGGCGGCGACAAAGGAATGCCGGTAGCGCTGGCCGGACCGGAATCGACACTGGCAATCGAGTTTTATGTGGTTGCAAAAAAACTCATGGAGCGGGCCGAAGATGCTGCATCGCGCAGCGGGGAAGTGATCGAAATCAGCTAAGAACAGGGAATAGGGACTAGGAAATAGGGAATAGGAAGATGGCTCCTGCTGGCGCCCAGACGAATTTTCGCAAAAAGAGATTTTCTGTTCCCTATTCCCTGTCTTTATACCTCTGTTCGCCCGCCGGGATAGCGATGGCTAGTCGATTGATGTAAGGCGGCAGCGGGCACGTTGCATACGGCGTATAAGCGCAGGGCGGATTCTGCAACCGGTTGAAATCCAGCACGACAGTACCGGGCTGATCGAGGCCATGATCGGGGAAGCTCGCGTATAAAAAGCGCGCTGCCTGGTAGGTTGTAGTGTGGCTCGTGGCGTCGCGCAGGATGAAGAAGAGTTCCTTGGCGTTGGCGGATTCGAGGACCGGTTCGATCTGGATGGTCTTGCCATCCAGCGTGAATTCCGCCAGCCCGGGCGCCGGCATATCCAGAGTCGTGCCAATGACCGTGGGAATCTTCTCTGTATGAGCCGGCACAAAGGGGATCCATTTCGCGGTGACGCGGTATTTCGCCTCCGCTGGATACCAGTGCAGGCCCTTAAACCCCGTGCGCGTCGGCGACTCAGCGTCCTTGATGCGCAAGGCAAAACGGTCGCCGCGATGCAGCACGACAAGGGTCAGATTCTCAGTGGAAAGCACCGATGGCTTCGTATCGTCGGATTGCAGCGGACCTTCGTGCGCAGGCTGGCCATCGACCATGAGAGATTTTGGGAAACCATCTGCCGGGGCAACCAGTCTCAGTTGACTTCCATCGACCTGAATAACTCCGAGATGCTCCGGCGCTCGGCCTTTCAAGTGAATCTGGTTGCCCGCAGCCAGTCCCACCGCGTTTGCGCCAGACTTCAGCCATTCCAGGCCCACCAGCGTAAGCCAGCCATCCGGAGCGGAAAGCTTCCGCGCGCGATCCGCGCGCCATTCCGCTTCTTCCCGCAATGCAGGCGAATTCCCAGCGGCTGCAGTCGATTTGCCGTGCGCCGCCGCGTAACTCGCTGCCGGGTGCATGGTGGCAATCAAAACCGCCAAGGACAACAGCGCCGCTTTGGCGAGATGCAGTTTTTTTCCGGCCTCAATCTTGAAAAATGGCATGGCCGCAGCGATTATTCTCATACGTTTAGAAGATATCTCAACACGAGTGCAGTGAGCAGCGTCCGGAGCCATTCTTGACACCCCTACTGCCTCTGCCTAGAATAAAAGAGGGTAGTTAGCTCTGTTTTTCAGAAATAAGTCCAAGGGAAACAGTAAGTTACCTAGAGGGTTCGCTCGAATGCACGAGTTTCGCGTCAGTCCGCGAGAGCGGCTGGTGCTCACGGCCATCATCGAGATCTACATCGCGACCGGCGAACCGGTCTCGTCCCAGGCTGTGGCCCGTTATTTCGAAAACAAGGATGGGCTGAGTTCCGCGACCATTCGGAATGTGATGGCCGTGCTCGGCGATACCGGCCTACTGGACCAGCCGCACACCTCCGCGGGCCGCGTCCCGACCCCACTAGCCTTCCGCTACCATGTCGCCCAATTGCAGCAGTCCTCGCGTGGCGCTTCGACGGCGCCCGCCAGCCAGTTGAATCAATTAAGCGAACAGCGGCGCGAGCAGATCGACGACAGCTTTGCCGGGGTGAACTCTCCCTTGCAGTATCTGGAGCGCACATCGCACGTGCTGGCGCTGATTTCAAACGGCTTGGGCGTCGCCGTGGCAAATGCCCAGTCGGCTGTGCAGCAGATTCTGGAGCATATTCATTTTTCGCGGCTGTCGACCGGGCGTGTCCTCGCGGTGCTGGTGACCAAGGCCGGCGCGGTGCAGGACCGCGTGCTGACGATCGACCGGGAGCTGAGTTACGACGATCTCGAGATCGCAGCGCGGTATCTGAACGAGAATTTCCGGGGCTGGCCGCTGGATCGGATTCGCGTCGAAGTGGCGCGGCGCATAGAAGCCGAGCAGGCCGAGTATCAGAATCGCCTGCGCGCGCTCGATGAACTTTGCCGCCAGGGAGCGCTGGCCGGAGAAGCAGCAGGTCCGATGATTTATGTCGAAGGCATGGCCAATCTGTTGGCGGGAGAACTGGATCGCGAGCGGCTCCGCCAGATGCTCTTGGCGATGGAAGCGAAGCAGCGGCTGGTAGAACTTCTGAATGCCTATGTGGATGCGCGCCAGCACGAGGTGCGGGTCGTGGTCGGCCTGGATGAAGCAATGCCTGCGATGCAGGATTTAGTGCTGGTGGGCGCTCCTGCCCGGTTTGGTGCGGAGAACATGGGCACAGTAGCTGTAATTGCACCAACGCGTATGCAATATCAGGAAATGATTCAGGCGGTCAGCTACATTGCGAGGCTCTCGGATCGCGTGCTTTCGGAGCGGCCGCCGCTGGATCGTGTTTCGGACGGGCCTCCGCAATAGAGGCTCGTGTAGTCAGGCGTTTCGAGGCGAGCCGCGTGCGATTCGACAAAATCAGGTTTAATAACAGAGTAGGCAGTCATGATATCCATCCCTGAAAATCGGGGATGAGTAAGTTGGAGTCATATGGCAGAGCAGGAAAATGAGTACGGAGTAACGCAGGCAGTGGATTCGGATGTGCTGACCCAGGAAGAGGGCACGCAGAGCGAGGCAAAGGCCGGAGTGGTCGAGATCGCGGAAGCGGCGCCGTCAATTAGCCCGGAGCAGTTCGCCGCGTTGAAAACTGAGCGGGATCAGCTGCTCGACCGGCTGGCGCGTTTGCAGGCTGAGTTTGACAACGCCCGTAAGCGGCAGGAGCGTGAGAAGCAGGATTTTCGCGACTACGCGACAGGCTCGGTCGTCGAACAGTTCCTGCCCGTCCTGGACAATTTCGCGCTGGCGCTGAATGCGACTGGCTCCGCCGAGCAGTTGCGCACCGGTGTCGAGTTGATTGTGAAGCAAATGGATGAGGCGCTGAAGCAGCTCCAGGTGCAGGCGATTCCGACGGTCGGCCAGCAGTTCGACCCGCGCGTGCACGAGGCGCTTGGTTCGGTCGAGCGCGACGATCTGCCGGACCATTCCGTAGCCGAGGAGATTCGCAAGGGCTACCGCATTCGCGAGCGCCTGCTGCGCCCAGCCATGGTGCGCATCGTTTCCAATCCCAAACAGACTGAAGCATAAGTCGCGCAAGCACAGGGAAGACACCCAAATACAATGGCAACCAGGAATACTGTGAGCAAAGCAGACTACTACGAAGTCCTCGGGGTCACGCGAGAGGCCAGCGAGGCAGAGCTGAAGGCCGCCTATCGCAAGCTGGCGATGAAATATCACCCCGACCGCAACCCCGGCGACCCCAAGGCTGAAGAGCGCTTCAAGGAAACCAGTGAAGCCTACGGCGTACTGAGCGACGCGGAGAAGCGCGCAGCCTATGATCGCTATGGCCATGCCTCGACGAGCACCGGATTCAATGGCGGTTCTCCGTTCGGAGACGCGACCGATCTGGGCGACATCTTTGGCGATCTCTTCGGCGAGATGTTCGGCGGGGGCGGACAGCGGCGTGGTTCGCGGGTGCAACGCGGCGAAGATCTGCGCTATGACATCACCATCGAGTTCGAGGACGCGGTCTTCGGCAAAGAGACCGAGATCAAGGTGCGCCGCCGTGAAAACTGCGCCGCATGCCGTGGAACAGGCACAAGCACCGGCCGCGGACCGTCGGTCTGCGCCACCTGCCAGGGACGCGGCCAGTTGCGCTACCAGCAGGGCTTCTTCTCCGTGGCGCGCGCATGCAGCAACTGCGGCGGATCGGGCACTGTGATCACCGACCCCTGCACCACCTGCCGGGGCGAGACACGCGTTGTGCGCGAGTTCAAGATGAACGTCAAGGTGCCCGCTGGCGTCGAAGACGGAACGCGCATTCGTTACTCTGGCGAGGGCGAGTCAGGACGCTTCGGCGGCCCGCGCGGCGATCTTTATGTAGTGCTGACCGTTCGTCCTCACGACTTCTTCGAGCGCGACGGCTATGATCTGCACTGTGTTGTGCCGATCTCGTTCCCACAGGCAGCGCTCGGCGCGGAGATTCAGATTCCCGCTCTCGATGGCGAAGTAACCTTGCGCGTGCCAGAAGGAACCCAGAGCGGCAAGGAGTTCCGCATCCGCAACCACGGCGTGCCTCACCTGAACGAAAGCGGTCGCGGCGACTTGGTCGTCGAAGTAATGGTGCAGACCCCAAAGAAGCTTTCCCGCACACAACGCGAACTCGTGCGCCAGCTCGCGGAAAGCATGGAAGTCGAGAACAAACCCGCTTCGCGCAATATGCTGAACAAGATGAAGGACCTGTTCAGCTAGGCGATCCCGGCAGAATCAAGCTATGTGTGAACCCCATGTCCTACCGGGAATCTTCCAGGCGGGCCTTGGGGTTTATTTATTTGGCGAACCAGACGGAATCTGCGCGCTGTACTTGTCCCAATTTCTGATTAACTCGGAAACTACGACATGCCCCACCGTATACGCGCTTTCAAGCGAAGGCAGATAAGCTCCGTACTGCCCGATGCGCTGATTTGAGAGGCTGGTAGCGGCATCTATTCCTTTGGCCTGTTGGTCGTAGTTGCTTACCGTTCGCAGAACGAGAATTCGCTGCCAATCGACCTTCCCGGCTTTGGCCAGATACTGCAGCGATTGCAACGTCCCGGTATCTTCCATCGCTGTAGTCGCAAAACGCCCCTCGCCATTGGTGAAGTAGCTCATCCAGCGCGTGGCCCAGTCATCCATCCGCTTGCCGTGCCAGTAAGTCGAGGACGAAACCTCGTCGCCAAGCAGCACCTGCGGCGGATTGTGCGCCGCCGCTCCGTCAAACCGCGTGCGAATCTCCTTCAAGTGGTCCGAGTCCGGGAGCACCGTGTTTTTTGTAAGCCCATAAGCCCAAAGCATCAGATCGCGGTTGGTCTGGTAGACCTGACCGGGCAGCGGAGTAGCGGGAGCCTCAAACGGAGCCGCTTTGCGCAAAGGCAACATCCCGGTCGGCCAGTCGGGCGGCATTTCCCGCGCATCGATCTAGTATCCAAGATCGCCGTCAACGACCCAGTTGGCCCATACGGCTGAACCGAGCGACGCCTGTTCCGGACTGCCCCCGGCAATCCCGGCAATCAGCCAATAGGCGTGCGAGAGGTCAAAGCGCGGGTCGAGCCCCAGCGCCATGATCGTGGCTGCAGCGTGCGCCGTGCCCTGTCCAGTGACGATGGCCAGCTCGCCATCGGAATTCATGCGCGCATCGTGATACGCAGCCGGAAGCGGAAACACCCGGTCGAGATGGTCGCGCTCGACCCAGTACTGCAATTCTCCGGGCGCATCGCCGGTGTCAGCGCCTACCTCGAACATGGTGACGACCACCACTTTGACAGGAATCGGAGCGGAAACCGCCTTGACCGCAGTTTGCGCGAAAAGAACGGAAGAGAAGAGAAGTGCGAGAAAGCAGGGAAGAATGCGCAGAATTTTCATGATCAATTTGCCTATCGTACGGCAGAGAATCGCTTCTTCCAAAGAGAACGCATTCGACTGGAAATACAAAAGCCATCCCGACCGGGATGGCTTTTGTGTTGTAACTCAGATTCGTTTCAGCAGAGGTTAATTCGTTGCCCCGCTTCTCGCTTCAGCTTTCTGCGCCAGGACTTTGTGTGCATTGTCCTCAAGCGCCTGCGCTTCGGGAAGATAGCTTACGGCCTTCTGGATCATCGGGTCCCAGTCGGCGCGGACGCGTAGACCCTGCAACTGGCCGCTCTGGCTTGTCTCAAGCTCGGCCTTGATATTGGTCTTGATCCAATCCATCGGGCCGGTCAGGTCTTCGTTCGTCCAGGGGATGTTCTCGCTGGTAAGGAATTGCTTGAAGTCGCTGATTACGGCGTCGTCCACCTTGAAATCGGGTCCGACCGTGTGATTGACCAGATAATGCGGGGCGAAGTGGAAGAAGACGTCGCGGTAAAGCAGCGTATCCATGAAGGGATTGGACTTCGGCGGCTCGATCTTTTCGTCCGGAGTGATGCCGCCGCCGCCGTAGACGGTGCGCCCGGAGTCGGTCAGCTTTACTTCCTTGTTGGTGTTGTCGGCCGGCAGCGCGTTGGCGTGGTTGTAGTAGTCGTAGAGCGAGACGCCCCGGTAATCCCGTTGGATCAGCCGTCCCGACGGAGTGTAGTAGTGATACGTCGTCAGCGCGAGGCCGGTGTTTTCCGAGAGGTTGTAAACGGTCTGAACCAGGCCCTTGCCGAAGGTGGTTTCGCCGACGATCAGAGCGCGGTCATGATCCTGCAGCGCGCCAGAGACGATCTCCGCAGCCGAAGCCGTGTTGCGATTGACGATAACCACGATTGGGAAGGTGTGTCCGCCGTTACCGTGGGTCGCCGTGTACACCTGATCGGGATAGGCGCGTCCGCGCTGCGAGACGATGTTCTGACCCTTCGCCAGCAGATGGTCACAGACCTCGACAGCCTGGCTGAGCAGCCCGCCGGGATTGCCGCGGAGGTCGAAGACCAGTCCCTTCAGATCGCCGAAGCTGTCCACTGCCTCTTCCACTTCCTTCGCGGTGGTCTGCTGGAAGTTGGTCAGGTGAATATAGCCGACGCCAGGACGAATTTCATACTTCAGATCGACCGACGGATGCGGAATCTCATCCCGCACCAGGTCGAACGAAAGCGGCTTGCTCTGCCCTTCGCGGATCGTGGTGATCGCGACGTGCGTTCCTTTGGGTCCCTTGAGCGCCTTTGCGACCATCTCCGAGGTCATGCCGTCGGCGCTCTTGCCGTCAACCGACGCGATGATGTCGCCGGGCTTCAGTCCGGCGCGAAAAGACGGCGTGCCCTCGTACGGAGTGCGGACGTAAATCTTGTTCTGTTGCTGCTGGATCAGCATGCCCACACCGTAATAGTGGCCGCGCTGATCCTCCTGCATCTTGGCGTAGTCCTTTGGATCGTGGAAGCTGGAGTGCGGATCGAGCACCCGCAGCATTCCCGGGATCGCGCCGTCATAGATGACCGTGTCCGCCTTGTCGCCTTTGATCGGCTCAGCGTAGTTCTGCTCCACCAGAGCGTAGACGTTGGTGAATTCCTTCAGGCTGTCGCGCAGTTGCGACTCGTCTGCGGCGGATTGAGCGCCGACCCTCCCCTGAAGCAGGGTGCCGACAATTGCGCAGACGCTGAAGAAAAGTGCGAGAGAAAAAATGGCCCGGCGGGCGCGGGGATTCATTGTCTGAGAGACCTCCAGACGCTACCTGCCGAGGCGCTTGCCGAACCTGATTTCCGCAATGAAGCGGAGCCCGAAAAGGGGGCGCAGGCGGAGCCGTCTTGACCGAAAGTATAGCATCGTATCAATTGGACGCGCGGGAGGAGAGAGTGGATAGCTTTTATTCGCTCGTAACGGTCGCCCGATTCGGCACCAGGCTCTCCGGTTCTACTTTTGGCTCGCTGCTTTCCGGGCGGTTACAATTACGTCTAAGGAACCGGGAACAAATGCTTTTTCTGCGGATGTTCCTATTGCCCACTATGACCTTGCGACCTGATCCAATCTTTGCCCAAATTTCTGCGCTCCGCCTGCCCGCACTTCTGATGCTCGGCGCTTTGCTTGTCGTCCCCGGCGCACCTGCGCAGACCAAACCCGCCAGCGCCGCTCCCGAAAGCCCCTACGGCGGCGTCACGGTCGAGGATATTCTGGCTCGCGTTAACGACCAGATCATCTCTCGTTCGGACTATGACCGGGCAATGAAAGAGATGGACGATGAGGCCCGCCAGCGCGGGGCCACCATGCAGCAGATTGCGGATGGGCACCGGGATCTCCTGCGCAACCTCATCGATCAGCAGCTCTGGCTTTCCAAGGGTAAAGAGCTGAGCATCACGGGCGATACCGAGCTGGTCAAGCAGCTCGACGAAATCCGTAAGCAGTACAATCTTGCGTCGATGGACGATCTGGAAAAGGCGGCCAAGGACCAGGGTGTTTCCTACGAGGATTTCAAGGCCGGCATCCGTAACCGGATCATCACGCAGGAGGTTATGCGCGAAGAGGTTGGGCGCAAAGTTTCCGTCACGCCGGGCGAGGCGCAGCGCTATTTCGAAGCCCACAAGCAGGACTACGCCCAGCCGGAAAGCATTCACTTGAGCGAAATTCTGGTCGGGACCGGCTCGGGAGCAGACGGCGCAGGATCCGACGATCCGCAGAAATTGGCTGCTGCCAAGGCAAAAGCAGACGACATCGAAGCCAAACTGAAAGCCGGAGCCAGCTTCGACCAACTCGCGCGCACTTCGAGCGACGGTCAGACGGCAGCTGAAGGTGGCGATCTGGGCAAGTTCGAGCGCGGCAAGCTCAATAAGATCTTTGAAGACAAGACATTCGCGCTCAAGACCGGCGACGTCACCGAGCCGATCCGCACCAAGCAGGGATACGTCATTTTCAAGGTCGTCGAGCATAATCCCGGCGGCACTCCGCAGTACAAGGACGTGGAGCAGCAAGTCGAAGAGGCCTTTTTCGAAAGCCGCATGGAGCCAGCCATTCGCTCCTATCTGACCACGATGCGAGAAGAGGCCTTCATCGACATCAAACCCGGATACGTCGATACGGGAGCCAGCCTGAAAGAAACCAAGCCGGTTTACAGCGCGTACACCCCGCCAGCGCCGAAGAAAAAGAAGAAGGTGCAGCGCACCCGATTCCGCGAAACCGAGCACGGATTCCGGAACAAGTCCAAACCGGCCCTCGTTCCGGTCTCTGCGGACACGACTCCGGCAAAGCCGGCAGCCAGCACCGCAAAGGCTGCGGCGCCGATTACGATGAAGCCAGGCAAGAAGGAAAAGATCCGCTACGGCCAGGCTCCGCGCGAAACCCTCCCGAATGCCGCCGAAACCAAGACGGAAGACGCAGGCGCACTGCCGAAGGAAGCTGAGAACAACGACGATGCCGCGGATAATCCGCTGCAGCCCGCTCCTCCAGTCAAGAAGACCCGCTTCGCATCACGCGCCAAGCTGCCCAAGGCGGCAAAGTCGAAGGGACCGCAGCTTGATAACTTCACCCCCGCACCTCCCGACTCTGGCGAGGTAGCTGACCGGCAAACTCAGTCCGCGCCGCTCGGGCTTCAGGGAGATACCTCGAAGAAGACCAAGAAAAAGACGGCGACCGCCACCACTGGACAGAAGCAGCGCATGCAGGACCGCCCCAAGGACGAGACTCCCAAGGCACCGGTGGAGATGACGCCGGCCGCGCCAGCTGCGGGTGCTCCTGCCCCGGCTACCGCTCCCAGGCCAGATCAGACCGCGACCCCTGCTCCTGCACCGGCTCCTCAGCAGCAGTAGTTCCGTTCCATTGCTCTGAAAGGCGCGGCTTAGGCCGCGCCTTTGTTCTGGAGAAAATGCCTTCCAAGGTAGGACTGCCACTGAAGGGGCAGTTTCTGGAGCGGATCAAATGCTGTAATCTTCCCCCAGCATGAAAGATAACTACATCGCCGACCTGGTCAAGCTGGAAGAGAACCAGCTCATAGAAAGCCAATTTTTAGTCCTGAGCAAGCAACAACGGACAACGCGCAACGCCAAACCCTACCTCAGCCTGATTCTCGGCGACAATTCTGGTCAAATCGAATCCCGTGTCTGGGACCCCACCGACAATCGCATTGCCCAGGACTTCGGCAAAGGCGACGTCATCAAGGTCCGCGCCGCAGTCTCAAAGTTCGAAGGCGTCTTGCAGCTCAAAATCGAACGCCTGCGCAAACTGGCGAGCACCGAATTCGACCGCGCGGATCTCCTGCCGGCAACTACGTGCGACATCGGCGAGCTGTGGCGGAAGCTCGAAGCCGCGGTAGCCAGTTTCACCGATTCCGATCTCCAGCGGCTGGTCATTGCCGTAATGGCCGTTCCCACTGTCCGCGAAGCCTTTATCGAAGCCCCGGCAGCGAAGCAGCTTCATCACGCGTGGCTGGGCGGCCTGCTGGAACACGTCGTCAGCCTCATCGGCCTCGCCGACCGCGTCGTTCCGCACTATCCGATGCTGATGCGCGACCTGATTCTGACGGGCGTCATCCTGCACGACATCGGAAAGATTCACGAGCTCTCGTGGCAAACCGGCTTCGAATACACCCTCGAAGGCCAATTGCTCGGCCACATTCAGATCGGCGCAGCCATGGTCGAGAGAACCATCGACAGCCTGCCCGATTTCCCGCCACGCCTGAAGACGCTGGTGCTCCACGTGATCCTCTCGCACCACGGCAAGTTGGAGTTCGGTTCGCCGAAACTTCCAATGATCCCGGAAGCCCTCATGCTCAACTTCCTCGACGACATGGACGCCAAGATGCAGACCCTCGCCAGCGAATTCCAGAAAGCCACACGGCAGGGCAAGGCCGCAGATGAGATGACCGACCGCATCTGGGCGCTGGATCAACGCACGATGCTGAATTCGCGAGCGTGGCTGGCCGAATCTGGAAACGGGTAAACGAGTCTACAAATCGTTTTCAGCGCCGGCGACTCTGAACCGATATGCTTCAGGAGCCTCGATGAAATATGCTGTTCGCCCAGCGAAGGCCAACAGATCTTCATCGCCGCTCACCAGCACGTCAGCAGCTCCACTCTGAGCGAGATCCATAAATTGCTGATCGTTCGCGTCGCGGCAAATCAAGGCACAATGACCGATTGCCTCAATGGTCTCGCAATAAGGCAGATAATCGCCCAGCAGCTCCAGGCGGTCGTCCGGCGAGAGCCGGAACTTCTGATAGGCCAGAACCCGGCTCAGTTCTGCAACGGTTGTGCGTGAAACCAGCGGCACACAGCCACCATCTCGCCAATGCGCCCTCAGCCAGGCCAATCTGCCGTTCACGAAAAGCAGAGCGGAGATAACGGTATTTGTGTCAAAGACAACCCGCTGCCTCACTGCGTCTTCCGCGCCCAGCGAATGGAGTCGACCACGTCCTGTTCCTCGATTCCAAGCTCGGCCAGTTGCTGGCGAACCTCATCCGCGCGGCTCCTCCGAAGTGGACGAAGGGTAATGCTCGCTCCATCCGTGCTGACGTCGAAATATTCCACTCCATTGAAATGCGAAACAACTGCTTTAGGGAGCGTGACCTGATTCTTAACCGTCATCTTCGCAAGCATTGTGTCCTCACTATGATTCAAGAATATACGGAAACAAGGATTCCTTACAATCGGCGATCTCCGTTTTCGCGCCTCTATTCCCTATTCGCCGGTCCAGGCCGTACGATGGAACCGACATGAGCTATTTCCTCTTCAAAACCGAACCCGACAAATATTCCTTTGACAACTTCCTCCGCGATCAGGAGACGATTTGGGACGGCGTTACCAATCCCACCGCGGTGAAATACCTGCGCGAAATGCCCAAAGGAACAAAGTGGATCTTCTACCACACCGGCGAAGAACGTACCGCCGTCGGCACCGGGACTGTGGTGAGTGTTGACCCCGCCGACCCCAAAGTTCCCATAGTAAAAGTCAAAGTAGGCAAACGCCTCAAAACACCGAAGACACTCACAGCCATCAAAGCCGAGCCACTCTTCGCCCAGTCGCCGCTGGTCATCATAGGCCGCCTCTCGGTCGTTCCACTAACCGAGGATCAATGGCGTTGGTTCGTAGACTGAGCAAATGCTGCTAACTCGCCAACCCGCCAATGCCGCGAAGCGGCGCTAACCCGCTAACTCGCCGCTTTCGTTACAATTAAAAAGCCATGATCCGTTTCGAAACCGCCGGAGAGTCGCACGGCGAAGCTCTCATTGCGCTCATTTCCGGTTTACCTGCCGGGTTAACTGTCGATTTCGACTTCATCAACCGCGAGCTCTGGCGCCGCCAGCAGGGCTATGGCCGTGGCGGCCGCATGAAGATCGAGACCGACAAGGTCCACATTCTCTCAGGAGTTCGCCACGGCAAGACCATCGGTTCGCCCATCGCGATCCAGATCGCCAACCGCGACTGGAAGAACTGGGAAGAGAAGCTTCCCGTCGAAGCTGGTGACCTCAGCAAGCATCAGGTTGTCGCCTCGCCGCGTCCCGGCCACGCCGACCTGCCCGGCGCTCTGAAATATAACTTCAAAGACGCGCGATACGTGCTGGAGCGCGCATCGGCCCGCGAGTCCACGTCGCGCGTGGCCGCCGGAGCCTTCGCCAAGCTGCTCCTGCGTCATCTCGGCATCGAGGTCGCAAGCCACGTGATCCGCGTGGGCCGCATCGAACTGGAGCGTCCAGCCGCGTGGGATGAAATCGTCGCCGTCACCGAAAAATCGGAGATCATGCTGAGCTGCGTCGACCCCGAGACCGAGGCCCGCATGAAAGCCGAAGTCGAAGAGACCTCCCGCACCGGCGACACCATCGGCGGAGTCTTCGAGGTCGTCGTTCACGGCCTTCCTCCCGGCGTCGGCACCTACGCCAACTGGGATGAACGCCTCGACGGCCTGCTCGCCTGGGCCGTAATGAGCCTGCAGGCAGTGAAAGCTGTCGAAATCGGTCGCGGAGTCACCGCCGCCGAATCCTTTGGCTCCCAGGTCCACGATGCCATCCACTACGGCCCCCCCGAACTTGTAACCGAGACCGACAAGCCAACCCGCTTCACGCGCCATCAAAACAACGCCGGTGGCATCGAAGGCGGCATCTCCAACGGCGAAGACGTAGTTGTGCGCGGTTACCTCAAACCGATCAGCACCCTGCGCCGCCCGCTCGAATCCGTCCGCTTCGACACCCGCGAGGCAACGAGTGCCAGCTACGAGCGTTCCGACATCTGCGTCGTCCCAGCCGCCGGCGTAGCCGCGGAAGCCATGGTAGCCTTCATCATCGCCAAGGAAGTGATGGAGAAATTCGGCGGCGACTCAGCGGAAGAGCTGAAGCGCAACTACGATGGCTACATCCAACAAATCAGGAACTACTAGGTAAGCACTTCGGAAAGGCACGTGTCAGTTCAAGGCCCATGATTCTCACCATCGTGAAATATCCCGACCCGGTTCTCCAGCAGCCCGGCGAACCGGTCACCGAGTTCGACGATAAGCTGCGCAAGTTCGTAGCCGACATGTTTGAAACCATGTACGCCGCGCAGGGCATCGGCCTCGCCGCGCCCCAGGTCTCCATCTCCAAGCGCATCACGGTTATCGACCTCAGCAACGGCAAAGACCCAGCCAAAAAGATGGTGCTCATCAATCCGGAGATCATCCAGCGCGAGGGCAAACTCTACGAAGAAGAAGGCTGCCTCAGCTTCCCCGAGATTCGCGAAAAGGTCGTCCGCTCGGCAAAGGTGCGCATCCGCGCTCAGGACGAATACGGCAAGTGGTTCGAGGCCGAGGGCGAAGAACTGCTCTCCCGCTGCATGCAGCATGAGATCGACCACCTGGACGGCATGCTTTTCATCTTCCGCATCAGCAGCCTCAAACGCGACCTCGCCCTGCGCAAAATCCGCAAGATGCAACGCGCCGGCGAGTGGTAGGGCGCCGTGACTGAGGGCGTTGCTCCAATGCGGTTGGTTTTCTGCGGAACGCCGCAATTCGCCGTGCCCACACTCGAAGCTCTGATCGCAGCAGGTCATGAAATCGCGCTAGTGGTCACGCAGCCCGACCGCCCGGTAGGGCGCAAGCAGGTTCTTACCGCTCCTCCGGTCAAGCAAATAGCCCTGACACGTGGTCTTGAAGTTACCCAGCCGGAAAAGATCAAAAACAACGTGGAGTTCCGCTCCAGCCTCGAATCCATCGCTCCCGACGCGATTGTCGTCGTCGCCTATGGCCGCATCATCCCTCGCTGGATGCTCGATCTGCCCCGGCTTGGCTGCATCAACCTGCACGGCTCGCTGCTTCCAAAGTACCGTGGCGCCGCGCCCATCCAATGGGCAGTAGCCATGGGTGAAGCAGTCACCGGCAACACAACGATGCTGCTCGAAGAGGGCCTCGACACCGGCCCAATCCTGCTTCAGCAACAGATCGCCATCCGGCCTGAACAGACCGCCGTCGATCTCTTCGAAGAGCTATCCGTATTCGGCGCGCCATTGGTCGTCGAAACCCTCGCAGGCCTTGCCGACGGCAGCATCCTACCCCAGCCGCAGGACCATTCCCAGGCCACGCTGGCCCGCATCCTCGACCGCGAAGACGGCCGCATGGACTTCGCCACGCAGACCGCGACTGAACTTTGGAATCGCTGGCGCGGCTTCCAGCCATGGCCGGGTGCCTTCACTGTCTTCGAAGGCAAAAAGCTCATCGTCCATCAACTCCGGCCTGTTACTGCGCCGGAATCAGGACAACCAGGTCAGATTCTCATCGAAGATAAGCGGCTTCTGGTTGTCTGCGCCGATGGTACCGCACTCGAACTGCTGGAAGTCCAACCGGAAGGCAAGAATCGCATGACCGCAGCCGAGTTTCTGCGCGGCAACCCGATCCACGCTGGCGCAAAACTTGGGTTGCCCGGTTGATCATGCGCAAACTCCCCAGAAAGGCCCCGGCTGGCATAACACCCGCCCGCTACGAAGCCTTCATGCTTCTGTTGGAAATGGAAAACTCCTCCCACGCCCACGCCGATGAACTGCTTCGCCGTCCGCGTCTTTCAGAACTTTCGACCCTTGATCGAAACCTCTGCACAACGCTCGTAATGGGCACTTTGCGCTGGCAGCTCCACATCGATTCCGCAATTCGAACTCTGCTGTCGAAGCCGAACGCCCGCCTCGATTCAGCTATTCAGATTGCGCTTCGTCTCGGCACATTTCAGCTTCACTATCTCGACCGCATCCCGGCCCACGCGGCCATCAGCGAAAGTGTAAACCTCGCAAAAATCGCCGGACATCAGCACGCCTCGCGCATGGTAAATGCGGTTTTGCGGAGAATTGCGGAGCGTCCGCGGCCAGCATCGCTGCCGTCCAGTCCATCTCCAGAGCAGTTGGCCGAGGCAACTGCCCACCCGCTTTGGCTCGTTGAGCGCTGGGCCGCGAACTACGGCCTCGAACAGGCCCGCGCCATCTGCGAACACGGTCAGCAACAGCCAGAACTATCTCTCCGTCTAGAAAGCCGAGAAGCCGAAGCGGAGCTAGCCGTCAATGGAATGCAGCTCGCTCCCGGCGCCATTCTGACCGATGCACGGCGCATCCTGAACGGCGATGTAACCGCTACGGAGGCCTTCCAATCCGGTCGCGTGCGAATTCAGGAAGAAGGCTCGCAGCTCATCGCGGAACTGAGCGGCGGCGTCACCCCGCTTCCGAGGCGAATTCTGGATTGCTGCGCAGCTCCCGGCGGTAAGACGCTGATCCTCGCCGAACTCAACCCGCAAGCGCAGATCACAGCCTGCGAAATCAATCTCGCCCGGCTTGAAGCACTCAAAGCCCGAATCAGCGCAAGTCCTTACGCAACCAGGATCGAAGTGCGCCAGGCCGATGCGGCGGAACCGGAAGAGATCGATTCCTACGATCTCGTCCTCGCCGATGTTCCATGCAGCGGCACCGGCACGTTGGGCCGCAATCCGGAGATTCGCCATCGTCTTCAGCCCGCTGATCTAGTTCGCCATCACGAGCGCCAATGCGCCATCCTGCACGGTGCACTGAGAGCGAGCACGGGCAGGGTCATCTACTCCACCTGCTCGCTGGAGCCGGAAGAAAACAGCGCAGTCGTTGCTGAGGTTCTTGCTCAATCGCCCGGCTGGCGGCAGATACCCGTCTCCGAAGTTATCAAGAAGTTGCAAAAAGAAGGCCGCCTGACGTCGCAAGGCTCAGAGCGATTGAAGAACGCGGTCGCTCCGGACGGCTCACTCACGCTCCTGCCGGGCAGCTTAGGTCCGGAAGCTCCAACCGACGGCTTCTTTATCGCCGTGCTGGAAAAGCAGAAGTAAGCACTACTTCGCCACAGTCAGCGAAACCATCGCTCCCACATCCACGCGATATCCAGCAGGCGGCGACTGAGCCAGCACGGCTCCAGGCACAGCCGATGGTTTTGCCATAGGTGGCGCGTCCGCCGACGCTACCGCAGCTCCGGTAGTAGGCGATCCTATTGGCGCGTAGCCCGCCGAAGAAACCTGCGGAATCGGCACATCCTGATACTTCGGCTCGCCAAACTTGATTCCCACGCGGGTAAGAAAGCTCTGCGCCGTCACAATCGGCAACCCGGTCAGATCCGGCATCACAAATCCATCCGGCGGGGAGTCGTCCGTAGCAGCCACCAGCAGATTGATGCTCGGCTTCTCAATTCCCTGAGCCTTGGCCGGAGGGTCCTGGGCCAGCACCGTACCCGCTTCGATCTTCGCGGAAGGCAACTCGGCGACCATCCCTGCTTCGAGACCCACCCGCCGCAGATTCAGCGCCGCCGAACGCTCCTGGCTGCCGACAACGTTCGGAACTTCAACCTTCTGCGGCCCCAGGCTCTCGGCCACGCGCACCCGCCACTCGCGCCGCACCACCGCTCCGGGAACGGGAGATTGCGAAAGGATGTGCCCCGCTGCCACATCCGAAGAGTAGTACCGGTTGTCCACTTCCAGATTCAAGCCCAGTCCGGACGTCTGGCTTCTCGCCTCCGCCACCGTCATGTCCTTGAGCGCAGGCACGCGCACTTCGGCCCCATGAATGGCGAACTGCATCGTCGTGATCGCCGCAGCCAGCGCCACGAGAACCAGCGCCATCAGCACCATCGCGCCCTGAAAGAAGTTCTGGATGGGCCGCAGGCGAACTCTCACGGCAGCGGCTCCCCGCCAACATACTCGATCACAAACTCAATCTCCGCGCTTTTTTCTAGCATCGCGGAAACGGAGCAGTACTTGTCCTTCGACAGCGCGACCGCATCCTCGACAGCCTTGCGGCTGAGCTGCCCGCCAGCCTCGGGCGTTACGGCATACACAAGTTGAATCTTGTTGAAGTAATTCGGCGGCTCTGTCCGCTGCTCTGCCGTTGCCGAAACGGTCAGATGCGCCAGCGGCTGCCGCTTCTTCTGCAGAATATGCACGACGTCCACTGAGGTGCATCCGCACAGCGCCACCAGCACAACCTCCATCGGGCTGGGGCCTTCGGAGTGTTCCTTCGTCGCATCCAGGCGAATAGTATGGCCGGATTGCGAATGTCCGACGTAAATATCAGGGCTAGGTTCCGTGCTTGCCCATTCCGTGCGTGCAATCATTGTGAGATTCCTTTTCGTTCCATCTCAATAGATGCTTAACGATGGTTATCCGTCTCCGGCTCGGGATGGATGAGGACTTTATATACCTCCGGGCACTCCAGTTTCAGCCGGTCTTCGAGGGCGGTAATCACCTCATGCACCCGTTGCATTGTCAGTTCATCGGGCAGAGTGCAGTGGCAGGAAACATGAATATGCTCGCCGGTGCGCCCGACTAGGATCTCATGCACATCCACAACCTCTGAAAAATCCGCGGCCACCGATCGCAGATTGCGCCGGATACGCTCCGTCTCGCTCTCCACCTGGCCATCCCCAGCAGCCTTTCCGGAAACCTTCAAAGTCCGCTCAATCGTAGCCGGCTCGCTCTCGATATGCGTCAGCACCGACTTCAACTCGGGCACTTCCCGCAAAATCTCGGCCTCCATCGCCGTCACGAAGTTGTGCGCCTCAGCCAGCGTCATAGCCTCGTTCAGCTCCACATGCTGCTCGACCCTTAGCTTTCCTTCAATCGACTGAACGCTCACCTCATGCACCGAGACATTGTTGCGAGCCGCCACAGACCGTACCCGGTCAAAGATGCTCTCCGTCGAACTCTGCCGCGGTACAGTGTGAATGACCACGTCAGCTTCCGGAACCACCCGTTGCACCGCATCCGTTGTCGCCCGCACCAGCTCATTGGTGTGCTCAAAGGTGTAGCTGCGGGGCAGCGCCAACGTCAGATCGGCAAAAGTAAGCGACCCAGCCCGCCGCACCCGCGCCTGTTCGATCCCCAGTACGCCATCGACTCCGGCAACCTCTCGCAGGATGCTCTCGCGAATCTCGCTTGGAGCCGCGTCGAGCAGCGCCTCCGATGTCTCCCTGGTCAGCTTCCACGTCAGCCGCAGAATCATCAGCGAAACCAGCATCGCCGCAACAGGATCGGCATAGCTCAGCCAGCCGACGCCGGTAATCGAGCCCAGCCAGCTCAATCCCAGCCCGCAAAGAACCGCCAGCGTCGACCAGATATCCGAAGCGAAGTGAAAGGCATCCGCCGCCAGCGCCGTGCTCTTGAATTGCTGCGCCACGGCAGCCAGCTTTCGCGATCTCCACCAGTCGACCGCAATCGAAGTCACCAGCACCAGCACCGGCCAGAACGAATGCCGAACCACCGCCTCATGTAGAAAGATCCGCTGCATCGCCTCCCAGATAATCCACGCGCAGGAGACAGCCATGAGTCCAGCTTCTACGAAAGCAGAGAGATTCTCGAACTTGGCGTGGCCATATGTGTGGTTCGCGTCGGCTGGCTTGTCCGAAACCCGCACCGAGAAAAGAGTCAGCGCAGAGCCCACAAGGTCCAGCCCGGAGTGCGCCGCGTCCGAAAGTACACCCAGCGACCCGCTCAGCAGACCGGCAGCCAGCTTCAGCAGCGTCATCGTCAGCGCCGCCAGCACGGAATGCAGCGCCACGCGCCGCTTGGCCGCGGTCATCTCTTCCGAATTGTGGCCAAGCGAAGCAGTCGCACTCATGGGAACTCCAGGTAGCCGTTCAGTTGCAAAGGTACGGATTGAAGGGTATGGGCTTCAGCCCGTACATAAATCACGCAAAAAGAATGGGGCTTTAGCCCCTGAGGGTTTGTTTTTCCAAACCGGTCATCTACCGAACTCCAGCCTACATTGCCGAGCCGATTCGAGCCAGTTGCTCACGATTCCACCGGTCCGCGAACACCAGTAAACAGTCCAGCGATCCCAAAGGTATACGGAGTCCACCGAACCTCGCGGAATCCAGCCTCGCGCATCATTTCCAGCATCTCCGCAGGCGGCGGAAATTTGCTGACCGAAGCAGGCAGGTAATTGTAGGCGCTGTCCTTGCCGCCGATCAGCTTGCCGATCTCCGGCAACACGCGCCGAAAGTAAACCTGATAGATTTTCCCAAACACCCCGTCCGGCTCGCTGAAATCCAGAATTCCCACCTGCCCACCCGGCTTCAGCACGCGGTGAAACTCCGCCAGCCCATCCCGGTAATTAGCCAGGTTGCGAAATCCGAAGGCAGTTGTGATCAGATCCAGCGAATCGCTGCGCAGTGGCAGATGCAGCGCATCTGCTTCGAGCGCAACCGCGCTCCCATGCGCCGCGAACGGCCCGGTAAACTTCCGCGCCCCGCGCGCCAGCATCTCGCGGGCAAAGTCCGCAGCGATCACCGGTCGCGCACCCGCAGGACGGCGCTTCAGCAGCGCCATCGTCATATCGCCTGTGCCGCAGCAGATATCCAGAATCGCCGCATCGGGATTGGCCAGCACTTCGCGAAAACGCCGTGCCGTCCGCCACCACCACAGCCGGTCGATATTCGCTGAGAGCACGTGATTCACAAGGTCATAGCGCGGCGCAATCGAGTTGAACATCGACTGGACAGCCGCCGCAGCGCTTTGCTCGTCCGCCGCACCCTCGGGCGTTGCCCCAGTTGCAGCAGCGTTGCCGATCCCGCCCGCGCTTGTTCGTGGAGGCATGGCCCTAAGCCCCGTTTCCAGCCGAAGCAGCAGGGGGCTCCGACGGCAGTTCCTTCGCCAGCGCCAGCATGTACTTGGCTGCTTCGAGCAACTCCTCGCCCGAGACATCCTCGACCACACAGGCGTCGCCGATCCCAACCGGCAGCACAAATCGCCGGCGATTTCCCAGATGCTTCTTATCCTTGGCCGTAGCGTTCACCAGCTTCTGCGCGTTGATCTTCAGCGCCGGCAGAGGACCGTACAGATAAACCAGCCGCATCAGCCGGTCAAATTGCGGCTCGGTGATCGTTCCCCGCTTCCAGCCCAGATACAGCGATGCGATCAATCCCCAGCCAACCGCCTCGCCATGCAACAGCACGCGATAACGAGTGACGGATTCGATGGCGTGGCCCAGGGTATGCCCAAGGTTGAGAATCATGCGCAAACCGGTCTCGCGCTCGTCCTTGCTCACCACGTCCGCCTTCATGCGAATCGATGCAGCAATCACCTTTTCGAGCGAAGCAGCATCGCGCCCCAGAATCCGCGCCGAATTCTCCTCCATAAAGCGAACCAGTGCCCGGTCGCGAATCATGCCCGCCTTCACACTCTCAAACAGCCCTGCGCGCAATTCGCGATCCGGCAAGGTGCTCAGCAGATCCATATCCGCGAAGACAGCCAGCGGATGATGGAAGTTGCCCACGAGATTCTTGCCTTCAGGCAGATTCACGCCCACTTTGCCGCCAACCGAAGAATCGACCTGCGACAAAAAGGTGCTCGGAACCTGAAAGAAATCAATACCGCGCATGTAAATCGCCGCCAGAAATCCGCCTACATCGCCCACAATTCCGCCGCCAAATGCAATCAGCAGGGAACTGCGATCTCCGCCCGCTGCGGCCATCTGGCGCAGCAGTTTTTCCACAGACTTCAGTGTCTTGTGCGTCTCGCCCGGCGCCAGAAATAGCACAACCGGATCGATGGTGAACGAAGCGAGAAAGCGCTTCGACCAGAGATCCCAGATCTCCGGCGAAGTAAGCACAAAGACCCGCTTGGGAAGCTTGGCTCCGCGGCCATTGAGATCAACAAGAACTCGCATCATTCGCGGCTCAAGAGAATCAATGAGCCCGCTGCCAGTGAACACCGAATATTTGGCTGTTGGAGTTTGAACCCGCACGATTTGCATCTCTTCAATCGTATCGCACGGCAGTTGGAGCATCAGAGCCGGCGCAACCCGCAAGTGTGCGTCTCCGCAGAAAAACACAAAGCAGCGAAGCAGTTCCGCTCCGCCGCTTGGATTTGCCTTGCGCCGCCTGTTTCAGCAGCCGGAAGCTACTTGTGTTCTCCACCACCGCCGTGTGCCGCCCCACCACCACCATGTGCTGCCGCGGCATGAGGCGCTGCGGCATGAGGTGCTGCTTCATGCGGAGCGCTGTGCGACGCTGCGACATGCCCTGGCGCCGGTCGCGCGCCTCCCTGATGCTCAGTGCCGCCGCCAACGTGTGTCGCGCCACCGCTGGTGCGAACTGCCGCTGCGTGGCCGCCGTTTCCGCGGCTGATGTAAGCACGATTGGCCGCTTCACCGCCTCCGCCGTTATAGCGTCCACCACCACCGCCGCTGAAACGATGACCACCCCAGCCATGGTCATAGCCCCAGCCTGCCCACGGACCCATGCCCAGGAAAATGCCGTTGTAGAAGTACCCGGACCCGTAAAATCCAACCGGCGCGCAGGAGTACGGCGCGTAGTCATAGTAGCCATACGAACACACCGGTTGAATCCCGATGCCGATGACTACCTGCGCATTTGCTGCTGGCGCATTCGCTGCCAGAACCCCGAACGCAAGCAACGCAATCGCGAGCAGTGTCTTTGATGGGAAGAAAGTTTTGAGTCCGCGCATAAGTGACCTCCTTGAGGCCAGTTCCCCGCACCACGCGTGATGGCGCCTGGGATGGATCGCGTGGAAAGTGCGTGGGATGCCGTGTTGCCATTCAGTCGAGTCAAGCAACTGCAGCGAACATAAGGTTTATAGATCCGAAAAATCCGTCAGCTCAGTCGATAAACTTCCCTCGCATTCGAGGAGGCTGCCATGTATCTATCCTTACGTTCTTGACACTAGCGGTCAGAAACACCCAAGTCTGAGCAATAGGAACCGAAACTTCCCATCTTGGGCGTCATCCAATCGAAGTGTTAGCCTCAAAGGTTATGTCTGAAGTGGAGTTTACGGATTATCTCATCATCGGAGCAGGCGTAGCAGGCCTGCGCGCAGCCATCGAACTCGCCGACCACGGCAACGTTCTAGTCGTCACCAAGGAATCGCTCGGCGAATCGAACACGCATTATGCGCAGGGTGGCATCGCGGTCGCAACGGAAGGCCCGGAAGACATCGCCCTGCATCTTGAAGACACCGTAGCGGCAGGCGATGGATTAGTGCACCGACCCGCCGCAGCGGTTCTAGTGGAGGAAGGCCCGCAGCGCGTGGCCGAACTGATCGAGTGGGGCGCGGGCTTCGACCAACTCAACGGACAACTGCTGCGCACCCGCGAAGCCGCCCACTCCCACCCGCGCATTCTCCACGCCAACGGCGACGCGACCGGCGCGGAGATCAGCCGCTCGCTCGTAGCCTTCGCCCGCAACCACCCCCGCATCCGTTTCGCCGAATGGACGATGGCGACGAATCTGGTAATCACCGATGGCCGCGCCATCGCCGCCGATCTTACAGATCAAGACGCAACCTCTCGCCGCATAAGCGCCCGCGCCATACTGATCGCCTCCGGCGGAGCCGGCCAGGTGTACAGCGATACCACCAATCCAGCGGTCGCGACCGGCGACGGCATCGCACTCGCAGCGCACGCTGGCGCGGAACTGGCCGACATGGAGTTCTACCAGTTCCATCCGACGGCCCTGTCGCTGCCGGGCGTTCCCCGCTTTCTGCTCTCAGAAGCCCTGCGCGGCGAGGGCGCGTATCTGCGCAACGATCGCGGCGAGCGCTTCATGGAGCGCTACCACGCCAGCCTCGAATTGGCTCCCCGCGACGTAGTCGCCCGAGCCATTGCACGCGAAGGCATGGGGCCGCAACCCAGTCAGTCCCGCCCCGTCTATCTCGACATGCGCCACGTGCAAGGCGTGGATCTGTCCCATCGTTTTCCCGGCATCAGCAGGTTCCTCGCGACGCACGGCCTGAGCCTCAGCGCCGATCTCATCCCGGTGCGCCCTGCGGCACACTACCTCATGGGCGGCATCCGAACGGACCTCGACGGACGCACTTCGGTCCCCGGCCTCTACGCCGCCGGAGAAGCCGCCTGCACCGGCGTCCACGGCGCAAACCGCCTGGCATCGAACTCTCTCCTCGAAGGCCTGGTCTTCGGCGCTCGCGCTGCCAAGGCAATGCTGGAAGACGCCGCCAGCCTCGCGCCGGTCCAGGCTTCCGGCCCCGCGCCCACCCTGCCACCCAATTCAATCAATACAAACGATGAGACGCAACTCACCCAACTCATCCAGCATCTCCAGCGCACCATGTGGCGAACCGCCGGCCTCCTCCGCCACGAACAGACCCTGCGCGAAGGCCTAAGCAAAATTCAAACCATCGAAACTTCCGTAGGCAGCATCGCGCAGCAGAGCAGGAGCAGCCGTGCCCTCATCGAAGCCCAATCCTTGCTCGCCGTCTCCCGAACCATCCTGCTCTCCGCCCTGGCCCGCACTGAAAGCCGAGGCGCGCACTTCCGCGAAGACCACCCCCGCCGCGACGACGCAAACTTCCGCAAGCACTCCATCCTCACGCAAACCACGAATGGAGCGGAGCAGCCATCCTTCGCAGCCTGGTAGCGGCGGACAGATGCACCAACCGCGCAGCGTTCCACAGTCGAAGATGAACCAATCATGAATCGCTTCCCGCACCGGTGCGTCTAATGGGTGCGTCCAATCTTAGGTGCGCGCTGGAAAGTCACTGATTCCAATCCCCATGGGGTGACAGCTTGCGGACTAAAAACGTCTTCCAGTCGTGGAGTAAGGTCCTGCGCGGCCACACTCCCATGCTCTCCATCGAAATCACGCGTGAGTGCCCGTTGCATTGCCCGGGCTGCTACGCGTATGGAGACAACCACCTCGGCGGCGAGGTCACGCTGCGCGAGTTGAGCGACAAAAGGGGCGACGATCTGGTTCGCGGAGTCCTCGGCCTCGTCGACCGCCACAAACCCCTGCAGGTCACGCTGGTCGGCGGCGAACCCATGGTGCGCCATCGCGAACTGAGCCGCATTCTTCCCGAGCTTAGCAGTCGCGGCATTTACACCATGGTCGTCACCAGCGCCATCATTCCCATCCCCATCGAGTGGATGCAGCTGCCCCGCTTCATCGTCGCTGTCTCCATCGATGGACTGCCCGAGCACCACAATGTCCGCCGCCATCCGGCCACTTACGAACGCATTCTTTCCAACCTCGCCGGCCGCCTCGTCAACATTCACTGGACCATCACCGCGCCCATGCTGGAGCGCCCCGGCTATATGGAGGAATACGTGCGCTTCTGGAGCGAGCGCGAAGAAGTGCGTTCCATCTGGGTCAGCATCTATTCACCTCAACGCGGCGAGCAAAGCGCAGAAATGCTAACGGCAGCTCAACGCGAGCACGTCGCACGCGAGTTGCCCACTCTGCGCCAGCGTTATCCCAAACTGCTCACGCCGCAAGGATACGCGGAGGCTCTGCTCAACCCGCCTGCATCGCCACGCGATTGCACCTTCTCGCGCCTGTCGAAAAACTACTCGGCCGACTTGGCAACACGAGTTGAGCCTTGCGTCCTCGGCGGCGACCCGGACTGCTCGCAATGCGGCTGTTCGGCCAGCGCAGCCGCTCACTGGATCACCGAAATGAAGCTCGCCGGACCACTCAAAGTCAAGCACATGTTGCACGGCTCCATGCGCATCGGCAACGCCGTCGCGCGCCTTCAGGACGTGACGCAGCCCGCATGGCGCGAACGAGAACAGGCGTCGCCAAAGCGCCAAACCAGCCTGGTGCAAATCTCGACTGAATAGCCATCCTTGCCGCGTTCTTCAGCAAAGGAGCGCAGCACGAACGCTATTTCCTGATCCCTGATCCCTGATCCTTGATCCCCGGTCCTTTCGCCACCGACGCCACAGCACAAACTCCAAGAATCACGGCCATGATCGCCAGCGACCACGTCACCGGAATATCAATCCACCGCGCCATCAGCATCTTCGCCGCCACAAAGCCAAGCAGCGCGCCCAGCCCGTAGTGCAGATAATGAAAGCGGTCCAGCAAGCTCGATAAGGCGAAGTAGAGCGACCGCAGCCCGAGAATGGCCGCGATATTCGACGTGTAAACCACAAACGGATCGCGCGAGATCGCCAGTACAGCGGGAATCGAATCGATCGCGAACATCAGGTCCGTCGCCTCCACAGCCAGAATTACAAAGAGCAACCCGCGGTGTCCCTTCTGCAGATTGGTGACCCAGGCTGGCACCGCATCCGCGGCAGAGCTGCCCTTCACCAGCCGATAAGCCGCATAGAGCAAAATCGCGCCAAAGAGATAACTGACCCATCCAAAGCGCGCCAGCAACGAAACCCCAAGCGCAATAAAACACGCGCGGAGAATGATCGCTCCGCCAACGCCCCAGAGCAGCGCCCGGCGCTGCTGACGATGGCCGATCCGAAAGCCGCGAAAAAGAACCAGAAATACGAAGAGATTATCGATGCTCAGCGAAGTCTCAATGGTGTATCCGGAAACGAATTCCAGCGCCGTCTGGCGCCCCTGCTCATAGTTCAGCCAGAAGGCAAAGCCAGCCGCCACCAGCGCCACAAAGAGACTCCAGAGCCACGCCAGCTTCGGGCTTGGCTCGTCCTCTTTCCCCTGACGTGCGCGGCTGAGGGGCAGCAGCGCATCGGCGGTAATCAGCGCCAGCACCGCCACATGAAAGCCAATCCACCAAAGCAGCGGCGCCCCGGCGATTCTGTGCCCCAACCCCAAATCGACCATATCCTCCGATCCTAGAGCATCTTCCGATCCAGTGCATTCCGGCAATGCCATTGCCAAGAACATCTTGCGGAGCGGGAACTCCCTGTCTATGATTCAGGCAAAGAGAGAAGGAACGCGAGATGCCGAATTCCGCAGATCTGCTGCGTGTTACGCTGCAATCGATTCGTGATGCGGTCGTCGCCACCGACCAGGATGCGCGCATCCAACTGCTCAACCCAGCCGCGGAAGTAATGACCGGCTGGATCAGCTCCGAGGCCGTCGGCAAGGCAATCGACGAGATCGTGGATCTTCAAACGACCGGGAGCGGTCCGGCCCTGCCCAATCCAGCGCATCAGGTCCTGCGGGAAAATGCCCGCGTCGACATCTCGCAACCGGTCATGCTGATAGGCAAGGGCGGTCAACGAACCGCTGTCCAGATTACCGCCTCCCCTTTGCAAGACTCCGCTGGCATGATCGAGGGCTGCGTAATCGCTCTTCATGACGTGAGCGAGGCTTTGCAGCTTGCCGAGCGCATATCCTACCTCTCCAACCAGGACGTGCTCACCGGCCTTCCCAATCGCATCCTGTTCATGGATCGGCTGGAGCAGGGAACTCGCGTCTCGGATCGCAACAGCGATCAACTTGCGATTATGTTCGTCGATCTGGATCATTTCACCGAAATCAGGGCAGCGTGCGGCAACCCTGTAGCGGACGAATTGATCAAGGAAGCCGCGGCGCGCATGAACGCCTGCCTGCGCGAGTCCGACAGCGTCTGCCGGCTTGGCGGAGACGAATTCGTCATCCTGATTACCGGCGTGAAATCCCTCGCGGACGTGGATGCCGTGGCCGAAAAGCTGCTCACCGAGATCGCCGCGCCCTTCGCAATTCGCGAGCATACGCTGCAAACCACATGCAGTCTCGGGATCAGCACCTATCCGCGCGACGCAAGCGACGCGGAAACCCTGATGCGTCTGGCTGACGGCGCAATGCACCAGGCCAAGCGAAACGGGCGCAACCGCTATCTCTTCGCAAACCCGGAAGCCCAGCGCGAGCCCACGCAAATCTTTGAATAGGCCCAGCGTCGAAGCGTCTTGAAAGGGCGTGACCTCAGCCACGCCGTAAGACTATCTCTGCCTTACTTCTGATCGATCAGCTTGATGCTCTCCAGAAACACATCCCCTGCAACCGTTAGGCTCTTCGCGCTGATCTTGTCCATCGTGTCCTGCGCCGTGTGATGGTATCCGTCCGGGAGCTCCTGTGTGTGCGGCCCATAGTCAATGTCGATCACGTCGATGGACGGCACGCCGCGCTGCACAAATGGCAGATGATCGTCCGAGACAGCGCCCTCGGTCTGAAAGAAATACTTCGAATGTCCGGTATTCCGTGCCGCCTGTGCCACCAGATCGATCAGCCACGGCGTAGACTGGCTCTCTTTCTGCACATTCAGATCCTTGTCGCCGAGCATGTCCGCAAGCATGTAGGCCTTGATCCGCTTGAGCGTCCCATCCTGGCCCCACTTGGCCGCAAGATGGCGGCTGCCATAGGTGTTGTCCGTGCCCTGCCAGCGCTCGATAGCCTCTTCTCCGTCAAAGAAGACCAGCCAGACGCTGTAGCCGTCCAGAACCTTCCCCCGCAACTCGTTAGCAATCTCGATCAACAGTCCAGTGGTCGATCCGCCATCATTCGCGCCCACAAACCCGATATTCCGCAGCGGATAGTTGGTCTCATAGTGAGTCGTGAGAACGATGACTCCATCCTTCTTGCCGGGAAACCGCACAATGAAGTTGCGCATCGGCACCGGCCCAATCGGCGTATTGGCAGTAAAGGTGTCTTCCTCAAGCTGGTCGTGCTTAAACTCGTTCCGCAAGAACGCTTCCGCCTTGGCATGTCCAGGACTAAGACACCAGCGCGGCCCAATGGCCACAAACTCCCGCGTAATTTCCAGCGCCCGATCCCCACGAAAATGCTGCTGCGCCAACCCTGAAGCAGGAAGCATCAGCAAAAACAGAACCCACAAAACCGGGTCGGTTGGAGAAAAAACTGGGTGCCCCATCCTTGGCGCAGCCTTATCGCGACAAGGGTGGGATACAGCAAAAGTCCCAAACCTCACGCAACCGCCTCTTTCTTCTTCCGCCGGTCAGGATGTACCCACCACGCTCCGCCAATCCCAATGAGATAGAGCAGCAGCATCGGCATCGCAAAGGCGCACAGCGTTGGAATATCCGGGGTGGGCGTGATGATCGCCGCAATAATGAAGATGATGAGGATCGCGTAGCGAAAGTTCTTCCACAGAAAGCGCGGGCTTACCACGCCGAACATCGCCAGAAAGATGATGACCACCGGCATCTCAAAGGTCGCGCCCATCCCCAGAATCAGCGACAGGAAGAAACTGGTGTACTCCTCGATGCTGATAATCGGATGAATGCCCAGTTGCGAGCCCAGGTCGGTAATCAGAAATTTGAGCAGGCCCGGAAAGACGAAGTGATAGCCAAGGAAGGCGCCAAGCAGGAACAATCCCACCGCCGCAGTCATAAACGGAATCAGAAACCGCCGCTCCCGCTGATACAGCCCCGGCGCAATGAAAAGCCAGACCTGAAAGAGGATGAACGGGGAAGCAAGAATCGCGCCTCCAACCAGCGGAATCTGGATATAGCGCAGATTGACGAGATCCGCCGGATGCGTAAAGTTGAGTTGGATGTGGATCTTGTTCAGCGGCTCCTGCATCAGCGAGTACAACTGCGGCGCAAAGAAGACCGCAACCACATATCCCGCTACGAGGTAGATCGCCGAGTGAATGATCCGCTTGCGCAACTCATCCAGATGCTCGAAGAGACTCATGCCCGGCAACTCGGCCCGCTCGGAGACTGCGGCCTTCGCGCGATCGATAGCGTCGGGGACATTCGGGAAATCAGGCATGATGCGCTTCCTCTTCCGTTCCCGCATTCACGCCGGCCGGCGCATCCGGGGCCTGTGCAGTCTCTTTCGGGCCATCGCCGGTTTCTGACGCTGCTTCCTCAACCCGTCCGCGAAATGGCTTCTGCGCGGCGATGGTCTCGCCGGTCACAGGCGGCTGGATATGAGGAAACCGCCGCGGCTCCCCGCGCACTTCGCCCGCAACAGCGGGGGCGACTGCTTCCTCCGCCGATGCCTTGTCGTCCGTAATCTTGGCCGCATTTTCGGCTTCCAACGCTGCAGCGTAGCTGGGATCGATCACCGTTGTTCCAGCCCCAGGCTCAAGCTGCGCCACAGGCGTCGGCTCGGAAAGAGTCTTTGCCTCGTCGGCTGCGGCAGCCGCCTGCAGCTTGCGCTGCCGGTCCGCCTCTTCGCTGGCTCGCAACTCCTCTTCCATCTGGAACTTGAAGTCGTTCGAGACCTTGCGGAACTCGTACATGAGCTTGCCGATCTGACGCCCGATCTCCGGAAGCCGCCGCGGCCCAAAAACCACGAGCGCCAGCAGCATCAGAAACAACGTATCTGGAATCCCGATGCTCGCAACCTGAATTGTCAGTGGAACTTCCAAAGCTGCTATCAATGCAATCGCCGTCCCTGCCGCGCATAAATCCAATTAAACCTAATGATACCTGTCCGTCGCGACGAACAACAACGAACCGGCCCAAAGTGTGTTGGTTCAGTTGGAAGGGTACGGGCTTCAGCCCGTACATTTAGTCTTGCAATCTTTGGGGCTTTAGCCCCTGAGGGTTGGCCTTTTTCAAACTGACCCACCGCCGCCCAAAGCCAACATAGGCCCCACACAGCCTCTACTTCGCCGCCAGTTCCCGGATCTCCATGCTCTGAATCAACCCATTCTCAATCCGGTAAACATGCTCGATCATCTGATCGAGCAGAAGCGTTCCCTTCAGATCCCGCACCGTCTGGTGCACAGTGACCGCAACCCGTCCATCGCCCTCGCGCGCAAACCCCACCGGTTCGACGAGCGGGTCGATCATCGCCCATTGCCGCGTCCAATACTCCCGCACTCCGCCATGGCCATGAACTCGTCCGCCTTCCATCCCATTCGGCCAATCCACATTTGGCTGCATAGTCTCCAGTGCCGAATCCATCTTCCGCGCATTGAAAGCCTGGTAGGCGCTTGCAATCAGTTCCACGTCATCGATCATCGGCCTCGCTCCTCAGGCTCAAATCATAAGCACGCCGCACAACCCGCGTCGAACGGGACTGCAACGTCCCAGTCAAAATCCGGGCAAAACCTGTGCTGTTTCGACCAGTGCTGTTTTGGTCAATAACAACTGCGCTTCAAAGGCCAGCATCCCACTTTGCGGTAGGAGTTGTTCGAATTTCAAATCCGATTCTCCAATCCAATCCTGCAATTTGATTCAGCAAAGAGAAAGGAAAAACATGAAAGACACCCGTGTAAGGCATCAATTTCTGCTCGGTTCGACGGCTGTACTGCTCGGAGCCATCGCCATAGCAGGCTGCAACTCTTCCCATCCCGACGAAAAATCCGCGGTGACCACCCAGCTCAATAACAACCAGCTCAGCGCCGTCAGCGTCTCTCAGGACCGGGACAAGGGCGTAATGACGCTCACCGGCAACGTTGACTCCCCGGATCAAAAGACCCAGGCCGAAACCCTCGCCCGGCAGGCCGCCCCCGACTACACCATTGCTGATGAGATAGGGGTTCGTCCTCCCGGAGACAGCCAGGCCGGATCGGTCGCATCCAACCGCGATTCAGCCATCGAAGACAACTTCAAGGCAGAGATCAAAGAACACAAGAACCTGAACGACCAGAGCATCAGCGCTTCCGCCAAGAACGGAACTTTGCTGCTCAAAGGAACCGTGAAGACCTTGAAGCAGAAAAAGGAAGCGGAAGACCTCGCCAAGCACGTACCGAACGTCCAGCAGGTCGTCAACGAAATCGAAGTCAAGCCGGGCAAACACTCCACCGCCAACTCATAATCCGCGCCCAGGCCACCGAGCGTGGGAGCCAAACAGCTCCCACGCATCGCCTTCTGTCTTCAAGGGTTAGCTTATAGAAACTCCACATTGTCGTCTCCCGCATCCATTTGGTCCTCCGCCCGCCGCACGTTACAATACTTTGAACAGGTGCCGGCGAGGCGAACAGTTTTCCTGATCGTTTCCGCCTCATCCAGCATCGTTAGTTAGAAGGTTGCAACATCCCCGTGGGTTGGGCCGGGCGTTTCGGTTGGATTATCAATTCTGAGAATCCCGCCGATCTGCCCAGTAGTGAATCCACTGCAACCAGTAATTGCTTTCAACATCCCCGTCCGCGCTGTCTCTGGGATTAGACCCATCGGGCAGACGCAGGGCTGAAGGCGGAGTATAAGGTGAATTCTTTCGTAGAGGAACTGCCTGGCGTCGAGGTAGACACTCAGGATGTAGCAAGTACAGAAACCTGCAGTCTCGAGAACTATCTCGCCCTGCCCGATCACACCATGGACGACCGAATCGCAGCAGCCCGGGCCAAACTCGGCTCCCAGGTGCTCATGCTCGGCCATCATTACCAACGCGACGAAGTCATTCGCTTCGCCGACTTCACCGGCGACAGCTACAAGCTCTCCAAAGTCGCCTCTCAGACCGAAGCCAGATACATCGTCTTCTGCGGCGTTCATTTCATGGCTGAAAGCGCCGACCTCCTCGGCCGTCAGGACGCAGACGGCAACACCATCCAGCAAGTCATCCTTCCCGACCTGAACGCCGGCTGCTCCATGGCCGACATGGCGGAGATCTCGCAAGTCGAAGCCGCCTGGGAAGCTCTCGAAAAGCTCGGCCTCACCGACGGCCTTGTCCCACTCACCTACATGAACTCGACTGCGGCCATCAAAGCCTTCTGCGGCGAACGCGGCGGCCTGGTCTGCACATCCTCCAACGCCCGCGCAGCCTTCGAGTGGGCGTTCGCCAGAGGCAAGCGCATTTTCTTCCTTCCCGACCAGCACCTCGGCCGCAACACCGGCCACGCCATGGGCATCCCGCTCGAAGCGATGCCTGTCTGGGACCCCTGGGCATTGCAGGGCGGCCAGACAAAGTCGGCGCTCGAAGCCAGCCGGGTCATTCTCTGGAAGGGCCACTGCTCCGTCCACCAGCGCTTCCTGCCCAGCCACGTCGATCAGGTTCGCGCCAAATATCCCGGCATCCAGGTCATCGTCCATCCCGAATGCCGCTGGGAAGTCTGCCAGAAAGCCGATGCGCTCGGCTCGACCGAACGCCTCATCAAAATCGTCGAAGACTCCCCATCCGGCTCGACATTCGCCATCGGCACCGAAATCCACCTGGTCAACCGTCTCGCGAAGCGTTTCGCCGCCGAAGGCAAAAAAATCATCACCCTCGACGACTCCGGCTGCCTCTGCACCACCATGTACCGCATCAGCCCGCAACATCTGGCATGGGCGCTCGAAAACCTCGTCGAAGGCCGCGTCGTCAATCAGATCCGCGTCAAGCGCAGCGTCAAGCACTGGGCCAGGATCGCCCTCGACCGCATGTTGGAGATCGGCTGACGTCATGTGGACCAGATCAACAACCCGGAATGACGCCATTGAAGGATAATTCGAGTCCAATCATCAAGGAGGTACGGCCAGCTCCTGATCTGGCCGAAGAATCCTCCCCGCGCTTGAGCGCCAAGGCCACACGCAGCCTCAATCGCGGAGAGGATTCGCTTCTCACCGAAGCCGAAATCGAGGCTGCCGAAGAAGAAGCGTATGCCTGGGTCCGGCGAGCCAATTCCTGTTGAAAATGGTGGCGTCAGTTTGAAGGGTACGGGCTTCAGCCCGTACATTAGGTCCCCAATATAGCAGGGCTTTAGCCCCTGAGGGGTATGCTCTTCATCAAACTGACCCACGATCTTGTTGAAAACGAAAATCGGCCTGCCCAGTCCAGCGTTAGACTATTTGGTAGAGTTTCCACAGATGAAAATTTTCACCTTAGAAGAAGCACAATCCATGCTCCCGCTCGTGGAGTCGTTACTGAAGCGCGCCATCGACAGCAAACAGGCTGCGGAAGAGATCGATGAAGAGTTGTCCGCCCTTGCGCGGCGCATCCATCTCTCAGGTGGCATGACAGTCAATGTGGCAAAGGTTGCAGGCCAGCGTTCCGCAATGGAAAAGCACATCCAGCGCGCCCGCGAATCCGTCGCCGAAATCGACGAAATCGGCGTTCAGGTCAAGGATCTCGACTCCGGCCTGCTCGATTTTCCATGCCGCATGGACGACGAAATCGTCCTGCTCTGCTGGAAGAGCGGCGAAACAGCCATCGAGCACTGGCACACCATGGAGTCCGGCTTCAAAGGCCGCCAGCCAATCGACGACCGCTTCCGCCGCCGCACCGGCTCCGGCAACATCGGCTCGGGCAATCGCCCGAACTAAACGGACTGAATCAGGGACAATCTCGACAGCCGTTCAGCCGCGCCCGCCACAAGTGGGGCAGTTTGAAGAGTACTGGCTTCAGCCCGTACATAGACTAGGCAACGTCAAAGGGCTTGAGCCCCTGAGGGCAGATCCGCAACCGAACGAACCGGAAACTGCAAGCGTCGTCCGTGCCTTGTGGTAGGCTCCACTCATACTGCCTCCCCGAAGATTCCAGCGTCCGCTCCTGAGCCAGTTCGAACTCTGACCCAACGGAGACCTGTATTTGTCGTCCATCGACTCAGCGATCGATCTCCCTGAAGACTCCCCACCTGCAAACCCGCGCAATCTTGAATACGTAGGCCGCTCTGCCATGTACAAGGTGACCTGGCGTCTCATTCCGCTGATCGCCCTCGGCTACGGCATCGCCTACATGGACCGCCTCAACATAGGCTTCGCCAAGCTGCAGATGAACAGCGACCTGCACTTCAGCGAAACCATTTTCGGCATAGGCGCGGGCATATTCTTCGTCAGCTACGCGGTATGCGAAATCCCCTCCAATCTGCTCCTGTACCGCTTCGGAGCGCGCCGCTGGCTGGCCCGCATCATGCTTACCTGGGGCCTGCTCGCAATGGGCATGATGTTCGTCAGGACGCCGCTTCAGTTCTATTCCATGCGCTTCCTGCTAGGCATGGCCGAGGCTGGATTCTTCCCCGGCGTCCTCTACTACCTCACTCAGTGATTCCCGAGCAACATTCGCGCCCGCGCAATCAGTCGCTTCTATGTTTCGCTTCCGCTCTCCGCTGTCTTGATGGGCGCGGTCGCCGGTGCATTGCTCAATCTGCAAGGCAAACTTGGCCTGCGCGGCTGGCAATGGCTCTTTCTGGTCGAAGGACTTCCAGCCGTCCTTCTGAGCGCTGTCTTTCTCCGGTGCCTGCCCAACAATCCAGCGGAAGCGGGATGGCTGACGCAAACCGAGCGTGACTGGATTGAAGCCAGCCTCGCCGCCGAAGGCCACGACGTTCCAGGAGGTCAACCCATCAGCAGCCACGCCACAGGCGTCTCGGCGGCGCTCAAAGACGTGCGCGTCTGGCTCTTCGGCCTCACCAATCTGCTCATGCTCGGCGTCAACTACGCCTACTCGTTCTCGCTGCCGTCGATCGTCAAAAACCTGACCTCCTTCGACGTCAGCATCGTCGGCTACATCATCTCCGGCATGGGACTTCTCGGCGCATTCGGCATGATCTTCAACGCCTGGCTCTCTGACCGCAGCGGCAAAGCATACCGGCACATGATCGTTCCCAGCGTTCTTGAGGCGATCTGCCTGATGGTTGTTGCCTTCACGGTCAATCCATGGGTCGCCGTCCCAGTCCTTGCGGTAATGTATCTGGCTCACAACGCGATTCAGGGTCCGTTGCTGGCCCTCCCCAGCACCTTCCTGAAAGGCAAAGGAGCGGCCGCAGGTCTCGCGACGATCAACATGGTCGGCATTCTAGGTGGCGTCATCGGACCCCCGCTCATGGGCTGGGCGCGCGACCTCACCGGAAGCTATCAGAACGGCCTTGCCGTTCTCGGAGTAACCATGCTCGCAGCCGCCAGTGTTGTCTATACGCTGCGGACCCTGGCGCGCACGCATACACTGGAACCGGCCTCCAATGTACATTCCTGAAGAGAAGATCCGCCAAGTCCTGACCTATGAATCGCTCATCCCGGCCATCCGCCAGGCGCTCATCGACTACTCCGCAGGACGAGTCGAGCAGCCGCTTCGTCAGGTTCTCCGCGTAAAGGACACCGCAGGCAAGCCCATCGGCTGGTTCGCCGTCATGCCCGTCATCTCCGGCGAATACATGGCCGTCAAAACCGTCACCTTTTACCCCGGCAACGCCAGCCTGGGTGGCCGCCATCTGCACACTCACCTCGCAACCATCGAACTTCTCGATCGCGCAACCGGCGAACCGCTCGCGGTCATGGATGGCCGCCTCATCACCGAAATGCGCACCGCAGCCGTCTCCGCAGTAGCCGCTTCCGCCCTCGCGCCATCCGCCAAAACCCTCGGCATCCTAGGCAGCGGTGTTCAAGCCCGAGCTCACATTCAAGCCCTGCGCCACGTACAGCCAGCCTTTCGCGAACCCGGCAGCATCCGCATCTGGAGCCGCAATCCGGAGAAATCTGCCGCAATCGCCGCCGAACTCGGCGCAAACGCCACGAGCATCGAAGAAGCCGCAGCCTCCGACGTTGTCGTCACCGTCACCTCCGCAATCGAGCCAGTCCTGCACGGAAAATGGCTCGCGCCAGAGTCTCTGGTAATCGCCGTCGGCGCAATCGGCCCCAATCTACGAGAACTCGATGACGAGACAATGCGAGGCTACCTAATCGCGGAATCCCGTCAAGGCTCAGAAAACGAATCTGGCGATGTAATCCTCTCAGGAGCCAAAGTCCAGGCCGAAATCGGCGAAATCCTTGCCGGAACCGCGCCAATGCCTGCGGCAGGTCGCCGCGTTTTCAAATCCCTCGGCATGGCCATCGAAGACCTTACCGGGGCAGTCCAGGTCTGGCACGCTCTCAAACATCCTCTCAAGCATCTCTGATCAGCCCTGCGATACTTATCAGGCCAAATTTCTCCGTCGTGATTTGCCGTACAAGAGGAAGCCTCCGAATGAAGACCCGTCGCCAATTTCTCACCGCTGCCGCTGCCTCCGCAACATCCCTCGCCCTGGCCAACCCAAACGCCTTCGCCCTTGTGGACACAGTCTCGACGCGTCCCAAAATGCAAGGCCGCTTCCTCACCCACGTCTCGATAGTCCGCGTCAACCAGATTGAAGTCACCCCCACCAAAAACATCGGCGAAGACGAAGCGCCTCTCAACAGCCCCGACCACATCCGCCATCGACGCGAAGCCTTCGCGGCAGGCTGGCCAGGCGGCCAGATGACATGGGCCATCAGTTGGCTGGCCCTCATCGATACCCGCCCCGAATACCGCGAAGCCCGCCAACTCCTCGTCTCATACCATCACCAATACGGCGACGAAATCACCTTCATCCCCGGCGGCTACTTTGCCCCCATGTACGCAACCCGCGCAGACAATCAAAAGACCATCCACGACGCGCTTGAAATGATCTCCAAGATGGTTGGCAATCACTACCGCCCACAATCTCTCGTCGCCGGCTACCTCGACGCCGACAGCCAGCACTACCTCGCTACCCAGGAAGGCATTCACGTCTGCCAGGGCCAGATCTGGAGCCAGCACGGCATCGACAACGGCGACGGCGACGGAGGCATCTGCTACCCCTACTACCCCAGCCGCGAACACTACCTCAAGCCCGCCCAGGGTAAGTCCGACTTCATCGACTGCGTCTGTCTCGACGGTTGGACCTGCGACTTCCTCCCCGCCCGCCGCGAAGGCTTCGAAGGCGGCTTCAACTCCCGTCTTGGAGTCGGCCCCATCGAAACAGGCCGTCTCGGCGTCGAAGCCGGCCACAAGGAGACCATCGACACCGTCGCCCAGCACTTCGATCAGGGGTACGCACTCAACGGCTTCGCCTTCGTCACCTCCATCTGGGAAGTCTCCATCGGACAGGACGACGACCTCACCTGGTCCCTCCAGGCGATCAAAAACCGCTGGCCCGATACCCAGGTCATGACCGAAGGAGCCTTCGGCCTCGCATGGCGCAGCCACCACCCCTCCAACGCCGGCCTCAATTACCGCTTCGACGCCAAAGGCACCGGCGCACCCGGCTCCGAAAAAGAGCTGGAAATCCAGTGGTTCATGAACACTGAATTCCGCCTCGCCCTCCTGCGCCACTGGCAATCCGGCGCCGCCCCCTCCGTCATCGACTTCACCCGCTATGACCTCCCAGCCCACGAACCCCAAACCCTCCAGCGCGAATGGAGCCTCATGAACGTCCTCAACCAGAAAGGCACCCGCCCCCAGGACAAACCCATCCCCTTCCGCCAATTTCCGCTCGACGACCAGCACCGCATCCTCGCCCACTACCCGGAACTCAAAAATCTCGCATGACAAAGTTCGCCGTGCCCATCCGCACCACATGCTTTGACAAAGAATAATAATTATCGTTTAATAAGTTTTGTGACCACACAGACAGCCCAGGCATTCCGCGAACTATGCATGCAGCAGGGGCTAGCTCTGACGCATCAGCGCCAGGTGATATACGAAGTCATGCAATCCATGCCCGGCCATCCCAGCCCGGAAGAGGTCTTCGGCAAAGTCAAGGCGCTGATACCGGCCATCTCGCTCGCAACCGTATATAAGAACATCCATATCTTTCTCGCCAGCGGCATCCTGCGCGAAGTCAGCCCCCACCACGGCTCCCTGCGCGTTGAGATGAACAGCCATCCGCATCATCACCTGGTCTGCACGCAGTGCCGCAGTATTCAGGACATCAGCGAAGCTGAGCTGATCGGCTTCGGCGGCAGCCACCCGGTCCAGCAGATGCTTCCCGGCGGCTTCCTCGCCCAGCGGATCTCCGTCGATGTGCTGGGCCTGTGCGCCCGCTGCCAGCCCGCAGTTATGCCGTCCCGCATCCCCATGCAGGAAGCAGTACCGATGTCATAAGTGGCAACCGGCACTTTTTAACACATTTTTTCAATTCATACCGGCAGGCGCTCGCAGTTGTGTCTGCAAACCACGACGAACCACTTCCAACCTGATAAAGGAGTCATTTTTCATGCTCACAGTTGGCGAAAATTTCCCTTCATTCGACCTCACCGCAGTCGTCAATCTCGATCCCCAGAAAGCCTTTGAACAGATTACCGACCAGAGCTTCCCCGGCAAGTGGAAGGTCGTCTTCTTCTGGCCCAAGGACTTCACCTTTGTCTGCCCCACCGAAATCGCCGCCTTCGGCAAGCTCAATCAGGAGTTCCTCGACCGCGACGCCCAGCTTCTCGGCGCCAGCATCGATTCCGAATTCGTCCACCTCGCCTGGCGCAACAACCACGCCGACCTCAAGGACCTGCCGTTCCCGATGCTCTCCGACATCAAGCGCGATCTCTCCGAGCAACTCGGCATCCTTGACCTGAAAGCCGGCGTCTCGCAGCGCGCCACCTTCATCGTCGATCCGCAGAATGTCATCCGCTTCGTCTACGTCACCGACCTCTCCGTAGGTCGCAATCCCCAGGAAGTCCTGCGCGTTCTCGACGCCCTGCAGACCGACGAGCTCTGCCCCTGCAACTGGAAGAAGGGCGAAGAAACCCTGACCGCCAAGTAGAGACAGGTACTGCAAAAGACTTGCTTTTGCCATTCTTGTTTGTCGTTCCAGCAGGAATCTGCTTCAGCAGTTGCCGTTGCTTTTCTTGTCTGTCATTCCCGAAGGGAATCTGCTGTTAGCCGGGTGCCCCATCCTTTGCGCGTTCTGTGCGCAAAGGGTGGGACTCACGGATCTTCGCGCCAAATTTTGCAAAAGAACGGAGTCCCCATGACCCTCGACGCCATCATCGACACCCTTCCCGATTACGCGAAGGATCTCAAGCTGAACTACTCCTCCCTGATCCGCAACAACACGGAACTAACCTCCCAGCAGCTCTGGGGCACCGTAGTCGCCTCAGCCATCGCCACCCGCAACGCCAGCCTCACCGCAGCAGCTCTGGCGGAAGGCGCAAAGCAACTCGCCCCAACCGCGCTGGAAGCAGCCAAAGCCTCTGCGGCGATCATGGGAATGAACAACATCTTCTATCGCTTCCACCACCTCAGCTCGAATGAAAAATACGCCACCATGCCCGCCCGCCTGCGCATGAACGTGCTGCGCTCTCACGGAGCCGATGCGGTGGATTTCGAGCTTTGGTCGCTGGCCGTCTCCGCAATCAACGGCTGCGGCAAGTGCGTCGACGCGCACGAGAAGGTCGTTCGCGAAAAAGGCGCATCGGAGGAACTGATCCTCGCCATCGTCCGGGTAGCTTCCGTCATTCACGCCCTCGGCCCTGTCCTCGACGCAGTCTCAGCCCAGGCCGAAGTTCCCGCATTTGCCTAGTTACCGTTGCGTGCCCACGCGCATCTAACCGCTACATTCCTGTTTTGCAAGGCGGATTAGCATGGGCACGCAATTCGATTCCATCATCATCGGGGCCGGACAGGCTGGCCCATCTCTCGCCGGCCGTCTCACCAAAAGCGGCCGCCGTATAGCCTTCATCGAGCGCAATCTCTTCGGCGGAACCTGCGTCAACACCGGCTGTATCCCCACCAAAACCCTCGTCGCCAGCGCCTACGCAGCTCACATGGCCCGCCGCGCCGCCGATTTCGGCGTCCGCATCGACGGCTCCATCCACGTCGATATGAAGGTCGTCAAAGCCCGCAAGGAATCCATCCTGGCCAAGTCCCGCGACGGCATCGAAGCCTGGCTGCGCGGAATGGAGAACTGCACTGTTTTTCACGAACACGCCCGCTTCCTCTCCAGCCATGAAATTCAGGCCGGAACAGAAACACTCAGCGCAGACGAAATCTTCCTCAACGTAGGCGGCAGAGCGCTCGTTCCCAACATGCCCGGCATCGGAAAAATCTCCCACCTCACCAACTCCACCATCCTCAACCTCGACGAATTGCCGCAACACCTGGTCGTCGTCGGAGGCAGCTACATCGGCCTCGAATTCGCCCAGATGTACCGCCGCTTCGGCAGCGAAGTCACGGTAGTCGAAAAAGGTCCGCGCCTCGTCGTGCACGAGGACGAAGACGTATCCGCATCGATCAAAGAGATCCTCGAAGCCGAAGGCATCCACATCCGCCTCAACGCCGAGTGCATCGCCTTCGAGCCTCCAGCCGCTGGGCAGACAGGCGCCTGGGTGCACGTAACCTGTGATGATGGCGATCCCAAAGTCCACGGCTCTCATGTGCTGCTAGCCGTAGGCCGCATACCTAACACCAGCGACCTCGGCCTCGACAAAGCCGGCATCCACACCGACGACCACGGCTACATCGTCGTCGACGACCAGCTCAAAACCAACATTCCCGGCATCTGGGCGCTCGGTGACTGCAACGGCCAGGGCGGCTTCACGCACACCTCCTATAACGACTTCGAAATCGTCACCGCCAACCTGCTAGACAACGACCCCCGGCGCGTCAGCGACAGAATTCACGCCCACGCACTCTACACCGACCCACCCCTGGGCCAGATCGGCATGACCGAAGCGGCGGTGCGCAAATCAGGCAAACCAGCTCTCATCGGCACCCGCTCCATGACCAAAGTAGGCCGCGCTGTAGAAAAAGGCGAGTCTCAGGGCTTCATGAAGATCCTCGTAGACGCCGAATCAAAGAAGATCCTCGGCGCATCGATTCTCGGCACCAGCGGCGACGAAGCCATCCATTGCATCCTCGACGTCATGTACTCAGGCCGCCCCTACATGACACTCCAGCGCGCCATGCACATCCATCCAACCGTCTCGGAACTCATCCCGACAGTCCTGGGTGACCTCAAGCCCCTAACCTAAGCAGCAGTTGTCATCCTAAGGAGCAAAGCGGCGAAGGATCTGCTTTTTTCCTTTGGCGTACGCCAAAGAAATGGGTGCCCCATCCTTGTCACAGTTTCATCGCGACAAGGGTGGGAACCACCCAGGCCCGCGCAACAACTACGGCTTCCCCCCCAGCATTCCATTCCGGCCGCCAGCTAGTATCCGCCAACCACCGCACAGGCCCTATCATCGACCCAATCGACCGCGTCAAAAAATCAAAGTCAATCCTCGAAACCTCATCCGAAGGCTGGTGGTAGTCCTTATGCAACCCAAAGCTCGAAACCGTCTGCGCCACGATCCCTTTCTTCGCCAGCGCATAGTTATCCGAGCGCTGAAAGAAATGCTGATCCGGATGCGGATCGGCGGAAATCGCAGCGCCATGCTTCGCAAGCATCGGCCCAAGGTCAGAGCGCTCGTAGCCAGTCAGCCAAAGCGTCTTGTTCGGCAGCGCCAGATCGGGCCGCCCAATCATCTCAAACTCCAGGTTGGCGACAATCTGGGTCAGCGCAACCGGCGGATGCTCCAGAAAGTACTGGTTGCCATACCCTCCTAACTCCTCAGAGCCAAAGAGCACAAAGAGAATCGACCGGCGCGGGCGCGGTCCTCGGCTCAAGCTTCGCGCCAACTCCAGCACAGCCGTTGTGCCGCTTGCGTCGTCATCCGCTCCGTTGTAGATGTTGTCTCCGTTGACAGCTTCCCCGATTCCAAGATGATCCAGATGAGCCGTCAGCAGCACGACCTCCTTGCCGGCGACAGGATCGGAGCCCGGCAGCATCCCCAGCGCGTTCCATGTATCCGTGCGCTGATTCTGATCGAATCCATGCTTTTTCAGATACTCCGCCAGCTTCGCAGGGAACGGGTTCGGCAGCGGAGCCCGTTGAATGTAGCCTCCATCTTCCCCCGCCGGCTGGAGCCCGAAAGACTGGAAGAGCGAAGCGGCGTACAGCGCAGCCAGATGTTCATCGCGCGTGCCCGAGCCTCGTCCATGCAGTTCATCGCTGGCAAGGAATCCAAGCTCAGCACGGACACAGGCATTGCAGAGAGCAGAAACAGGATGAGTGGAATGAGTCTGGCCGGGGGAATTCAGAGGAACGTTGAAAAGAACCAAAAATGCAAAGAGACTGAGCCTGAAGTGCATTGGGCAATTCTAAATCCCGCTTCGGCAAGCGATCTTCGCCCCTCCTGCGTCATTTTGTCTGAAGAATCCACGCTGCCGGCAGGCGTCCCGACGGGTTAACCTAAAGTGGCGCCGAAATTTGGCCAATCCAGCCCAGACTGAAACGAGTCAGCCACCGTCGTTCCGTGTCAACGCAAATGTCAGCGAGGAGTCTTACCGATGAGGCAGGGAAGTAAAGTGCGATTTTTGCGTCTGACACAAGCATTTATGCTCGGAGCTGCAGTTCTCACCTTGGGCACGATGGGATTGACCGGTTGCAGCGGCTTCTTCACCGCAGTCAGCACCACCGGCACCATCGGCACCGGCACATCGACCTTCGCCTACATCACCAACAGCGGCGGCACTCTGGCCGAATACTCCCTCACCAGCGGCACGCTCGCGGCGCTCAACGGAAGCCCCGTCACGTTGACCGAAACTCCGACCTCCATCGTCGTTGCGCCCAATAACCAGTTTGTGTACATCGGTACAACCGCGGGAGCCTTCGAATACACGATCAACTCGGACGGGACACTGACCGAGGGCAACAGCAACAATATCGCCTATGTCAACCCGAACGGGTTCGTTCCGCAGAGCATGGTCATCGATCCCACCAGTTCGTGGCTGATCATCGCCTACCAGAGCCAAACCGAGTTGGATGCGGTTCAGATCAGCCCCACCACCGGCCTTCCCACTGGAGCCGTATTCTCCCTCACCACAACCTTCGCCGACCCGACACCGTCGCTTGCCATCTCTCCTGCCAACAGCCAGGTGTTTGTGGCTCTCGGCACAGGCGGCGTCGAGGCCTTCGGCTTTACCCCCACCGGCACCGCCGCACCCAACGGACCATGGGGCACCGCGGTGAGCATCAAGTTACTTCCCACTGGCGGTGCTACCGCCGACACTGCTGTCGCTGTCGATCCGACATCGAAGTATCTCTTCATCGCGGAGCAGAACAGCAATTCCTCCGGCGCCATTGCCGGCACCGTGCGCATGATCGGCACCGCAGCGCTTGGCACAGATCTGGACGATGAAGCCGTCGGTGTCGGCCCCACGGCGCTGCTCGCTGACCTGAGCGGCGCATACCTCTACGTCGCCAACGGTTCGGATGGCACAATCTCAGGCTTTACCCTCAATCTCACCACGCAGAAGCTGGCCTCTCTCGGAGCAGCCTTCCCAACCGAGCAGTCCCCGGTGGCCATCGTCGAAGACAGCACCAAGAGCTACGTGATGGATGTCGGAGACAAGGCCAATCCGAATATGTGGCTCTACAGCTTTGATGCCTCTACGCTCGGCGCTCTCGATGTCGGTTCAACGAAATCCACTGCCAGCGTCAATCCATCGCTAGCCAACGCAATCGCCGTCACCCACTAAGCAAGACAGGGAACAGGGGCTAGGGACTAAGAATTACCACCAAACTGGGTGCCCCATCCTTGGCGCGTATTTTGCGACAAGGATGGGTTACCGCCACTCTCTGCTTCGAGCGACAAATACGTTCTAGCTCCCAATCCGCATTTCCTGTCCTCTGTTCCGTAGTCCCTATTCCCTGTCCTTGCGATGCTATCCTCTTAGTAGATTGCGGTCCCCCGTGCCCACGCGTCGTCTATCTTTAGCTCCCCTGTGGCTGCTGCTGCCTGCGGCGCTTCTCGCGGGCTGCTCGCGCTTTCATCACGAACAACACGAATTCGTCTACGTCTCCGCGCGTCAGGTCTATCTTCACGACCGCGTCGCAGCCGTCTCGAACCGCACGGCACTGGTGACGAACGGCGAAGCGCTCGAAGTGGTGGAAAAGGGTAAACGCTTCGTCAAGGTGCGAACACCCAAAGGCGAGATCGGCTGGCTCGAAGATCACGCCATCATCGACGACAAACTCTACGCGCAGTTTCAGGATCTCTCTAAGAAGCACGCAGAAGACCCCGTCGTCGCCAACGGAGAGCTTCGCGACGACTTATATATGCATGTGCTCCCAGGCCGCGAGACCCCGCATTTCCTGCTCATCTCAGGCAATGCGAAGGTACAGTTGCTGGAGCGCGGGACAGTAGCCAAAGCGCCCGCTCCCGGCACAGCTCCTCCAGCGAAGCCCGCAGTAAAGGTCAAGACCCCGGCAGCCGCTTCCTCAACCGCTTCGACGACCGAAACAGAACCCGCAACGCCTCCCACGCCAATGCCAGTGCCAATGGAGGATTGGTGGCTGGTGCGCGACAGCGCCGGACATACCGGCTGGCTGCTGGCCAACCGCGTCGATGTGGACGTTCCCGACGAAGTAGGCCAATACGCCGAGGGCCAGCGAATGGTCGCAGCCTATCCAATCGCCAAAGTAGTCGACGACGGATCAGGCCGTGAACTTCGGAAGGACGGCAAACCTGGGAAAATGCCCCGAAAATCCCACCCCAGCGCTGCCTCTGCTGCAAAAAGCAACTCCAGCACAGATACGATCAGCGACGCAAGCGACGCTACGACCCCTCCGGTCAGCAAAGAGATCACTGAATTCGTGACTGTCCTGTCGCCACCGCGTGGCGGCCTGCCCTACGACTTCGACCAGATCCGCGTGTTCACCTGGAGCCTGAATCATCACCGTTATGAGACGGCCTATCGTCTACACGGCATTCAAGGTTATCTTCCGGTGAAGATTTCTCAGGAGACCGTGAACGGAGTAGCGGAGCCGGTCTTCTCTTTCGCGATTGCGAACGGTCCCGACGTCAGTGTCGATCCGGAAACGGGCATCACCCGGCCGGTGTCACCGCGAACCCTGGCCTTCCGCCTGGAAGGAAATATGGTCAAGCGAACCGGCTCCGACCAGGCCCCGATCGTCCTGACCCACGATCAGGATGAAGCCGCAAAGGCCAAAGCCGCAGCCAAGAGGAAGAAACGATAAATCGCACGAAACGTCCCGCAACTAACGTTAAAAATCCTGTAGCTTGCGTTGAATATCCGGCATTCTATCTAGTAAATCCCGCAATCTATATTGCCGGTCTCGCCTGTGCGCTCAGCCAAAATCAGGTGTTTAGTCCGGACTAACTGAGGAATTCCGCAATCGCACCAACCACCCGCTCCTGCTCATCCAGCCGAATTTCCGGGAAGATCGGCAGCGCCAGAACCTCATTTGCCGCCCGCTCTGCCTCCGGAAAGCTGCCTTCTTTGTAACCCAGAAATTCCAGCGCCTTCTGCCTATGCAGCGGGACCGGATAATAGATCTCACTCCCAATCTGCTGAGCAGTAAGGTGTTGGCGCAAAGCATCGCGCCGAACCGTGCGAATCACATACTGGTGCCAGATATGGTGGTTAGGCTCAACTTCCTTGGGCAGAACAACACTGTGATTCGGGTAAATACCGCTCTCCGCGAGCCCTGCAGCCTCGAAGAGCCGGTGGTAGCGCATGGCGGCTTCGCGGCGAAGCGCATTGCGCTCAGGAATATGGCGCAGATTCACCTGCAGCACAGCACCCTGGAAGCCGTCCATGCGGGCATTCCAGCCGATTTCGTCGTGGTGATAACGCTGGCGCATACCGTGCTGGCGCAGCATCCTCACGCGCTCAGCAAGCTCAGGGCGTGTTGTCGTGACGAGCCCCGCATCGCCAGCGGCATTGAGATTCTTCGTCGGGTAGAAACTGAATGCGGCTATATCGCCAAGAGCCCCGGCGGATATGCCGTTATATCGCGCACCCCAGGCCTGCGCCGCGTCTTCGACCAAGGTGAGCGAGTAATCCTTGCCTATGCGCGCAAACTCATTCCAGGCGACGCATTGGCCATAGAGGTGCACCGGCAGCAGCGCCCGCACCGGCACTGGCTGCGCCGATTGAAGAATCCTTTCAACCCCCGCCGCATCGAGGTTGAACGTAACCGGGTCAATATCGGCGAGAACCGGTGTAGCTCCCGCGCGCACGATTGAACTGACCGAGGCGAAGAAGCTGAACGGCGTGGTGATGACAGCCGATCCCGGGCCGATCTCCGCGGCAGCCAGCGCCAGCCAAAGCGCGTCCGTGCCAGAGGAGCAGCCCGTCGCTTCTGCTACGCCAAGAGCCTGCGCTGCGGCACGCTCGAATGCTGCCACTGGCTGGCCCAGAATGAACTGCTGCCGGTCGACCACTTCCGCCAACGCGGCCAAGACTTCTTCACGAATGGGAGTGTACTGGCGCGACAGGTCAAGCATCGGAATAGGCATCTGACCAGGCGTCGGAGCGGAATGCGGAATCGCTGCTGGATTGGCTACGGATGTTTCTGAATTTGCCACTTAATTAGTTTATCAACATCGTCTCTCGTCTAATACGTAAACAGAATTCTGTTCGGAGCGCGACCACTGCCAGCCGCAAGGTCGATTGCGAATGGAAGATCCAGACGGTATGCAAAAGAGTCCAATTTGAGACAGTGAGCTACAAGGGATTGTTGAACCAAGGCCACAAAGCCTATAGTGAGATTGGTATATTGCGGGAACCGCAGAGTTGAGCATGCGTATCTCTGGGGTAACCGGTTGAGCAATGAGCGTGAGCCATTCACAGGCAGTAAAAGGTGATTCTGCTTGCAGACAGAACCTGACGTTTTTCGATTCAGGTTCGCAATCCGCGCTGACAAGCGATTTCTGCCGGGCTGGCTCCAGGTCGAATGAACACAATTTGAGAACAAGAAAGCAGGAGATCGGCACATGGAGAACAAGCCGGCACAAAACATTCAGGACACATTCCTGAACACGGTCCGCAAGGATAAAACCCCCATCACCATCTATCTGGTCAGCGGCGTTAAGTTGACTGGGAAGATTCGGTCGTTCGACAAGTATTCGGTGCTGCTGGAAAACAACAGCCAGGAGCAACTGATCTTCAAGCATGCAATCTCGACGGTTGTCAGCAACCGGAGCGTCATGCACGCGCCCGATTTCAGGCCCGCTGGGCAAGCCGCCAGTGGACCGGCCACGCCGGGAGCGGGTCCTGCGTCACCTCCCGCGAGCAATCCCGCAAGCAATCCTTTGCTGAGCCATCCGTAGGCACGTTATTCGCAACAAGCAAAGTCAAGCCGTTGGAGATGCTCCGAGGGACGAAACCGGTTCTGGTTTTGTCCCTTCCGGGAGAGCTGCGCTTGGTTCTTCGGAAGGTGTGCGTGGCCGGCAGGAGCGCGCCGTGCTGGTTGGGGTGGAGATTTCCAGCCGAAGTGCGGTTCGCCGTCCCGGTGCAGACAGCGCGCGGGCTGCCGCGCTAGCCGCATCCGGCGCGGACTCCGAGGACGAGACCGGGCAGCTTCCATTCGGGCAGGCCCCATTGTTGACTGCCGGGCCGCTTTCGGGAATTTCGACCGAGTTGAGCGCCGACGCTTCCTTGGTGGAGTTTCGCGAGCTGGTGGAAAGTGCCGGCGCACTGGTGATTGCCCAGGTGTTGCAGCGGCGCAGCCGGCCCGACCCGGCAACCCTGATTGGCGCGGGCAAAGTCGAGGAGATTGCCGGCATTGCGGCGGCAAATCACGCCGATCTGGTGGTCTTCGATCACGACCTGACGCCGACGCAATTGCGAAACCTCGAAGGCCTATTGCCATGCCTGGTGCTGGATCGGACGCAGTTGATTCTGGACATTTTTGCCCGCCATGCACGGACTCGCGAGGGCCAATTGCAGGTGGAGTTGGCGCAATTGGAATACATGTTGCCGCGCCTGACTGGCCGGGGCAAGGCGATGTCCCAGTTGGGGGGCGGCATCGGCACACGCGGCCCCGGCGAAACGCAGTTAGAAACCGACCGGCGCAGGATTCAGCGGCGGCTCGTGCATCTGCGAGGCGAACTGGACTCGGTGCGCAAGATCCGGCGGCAGCAACGGCAGAGGCGTGAGGCGGTTCCGGTGCCGACTGTAGCTCTGGTGGGCTACACAAATGCTGGCAAGAGCACGCTGTTCAACCGGCTGACGGGGGCTGGAGTGCTCGCTTCGTCGCGCATGTTCGCTACGCTGGACCCCAAGCTACGAGCGTTGGAGTTACCCAGCCGCCGCCGCATTCTGCTCTCGGATACCGTAGGATTCATCCGCAATCTGCCGCACACTTTGGTAACCAGCTTCCGCGCGACGCTCGAAGAAGTCGAGCGGGCCGAGGTGCTACTGCATGTACGGGATGCTTCCTCTGCGTATGGCGAGGAGCAAAAGGTACAGGTCGAAAAGGTTCTCGGCGAGCTGGAAGTGCTGGATAAACCGCGCATCGAGGTCTTGAACAAGATCGATCTGCTGACGCCGGACGAGCGCGCCGGGCTGGGTTCAAGAGGCATGGTTGCGGTCTCTGCTCGGACCGGTGAGGGCTTAGACGGGCTGAGTGGGCTGCTTGAGGCGATTGACGAGGCGCTGGTCGCGGACCCGCTGGTGGAGGCTGAGTTGGTGGTGCCGCAGTCGGATGGCGCGACGCTCGCTGCGATTGAAGCGGGAATGGTGATTCATAGCAGGGCATTTGACGACGAACGAGTCCATCTTTCGGTGCGCGGCCCGGCTTCCCTGGTGGGACGGGTGAAGCAAGGACTTGGAAACAGGGATTGAGGCAGGTAATGCATGTAAGATCTGCGACTTGAGCCTTGGAACTTCTCGCAAAATAAGGTGGGCTGCCGACCCCGGGAGTGGAGATACTTCCCGAAGCCTGCAGCCCGCTGGACCCTGAACCGGGTCGAGGTGATAACCTAAGTGTAAGCCTGTTTCCAGTTGATGCAACACAAATCTTTTGCCGATTTTCACCTCGGAGCGAAGGTTCCATTCACTCTCCTTCCGGTTCCGAAACAAGACCTGCGGATTCGTTGACATAGAGTTTTGCCCCTGTTACAAAAGAGTGTTCCCGCGTGAAATGCGCAAAAACCGATGGGCAGGCGTTCCATACCAACATGCAAGAAACCATTCGACAACTCGGCGATCTTCTGCTCTCATCCCTGCCGACTCTGTTCCTTTTTATCGTTCTCGTGCTGGCCTACCAGTTTCTGGTTCAAGGGCCATTGAGCCGCACTTTGAGAGAGCGTCGTGCGCGCACTGCGGGTGCAATTGAAGAAGCGAACAAGGCGATTGCCGCGGCGGAAGCCAAAGCCGCCGATTACGCCGCCAAGTTACGCCAGGCTCGCGCCGAGGTCTTCCGCGTGCGAGAACAGCGTCTACACCAATGGGCGCAGGAGCGAGATTCTGCGCTTGACGCAGCGCGCAAATCGGCGCTTCAGCAGGTGCTCGATGCCAGAACTGGATTGGAGGCCGAAGCCGCCGCTGCTCGCAAGGCATTGCTGGCCGGGATCGACCAGTTGGCTGAACAGGTGATACGTGCCGTGTTGCCGGCGACTGCCGGGGGTTCCCGTTGATTCTTCGCAAGTTATCTCCTCGCAGTGTGAGCGGCTCGATCTTTTTGGCGGTGCTCATTTTTGGAGTCTCCCTCTCACCTTTGACCCTCACGGCGCAGGCCTCTGACTCAACGGCGCCGACGCAGCCTGTTCCCTCCGCGTCCGATTCGCCGTTCAAAGACGCCCATAAGGAAGTCAAAAAATCCGAGGCGGACGAGACCCAGGAATACCGCCATTCGGCTTCGGTGCAGGCGCTCGCAAAGCTGCTTCATATGGATGTAGATACTGCGGCTACGGGCTTTGAATACATCAACTTTGCGGTCATTCTGCTCGCCATCGGCATTCCCCTGTTTCGGATTCTGCCCAAGGCCATGCGAGAGCGTTCCGAAAAGCTGAGCAAGGACTTGGAGACGGCTCGGACGGCCACGGCAGACGCCAATGCTCGGATGAGCGCCGTTGAGGCCCAACTGGCCGGGCTGGACGCGGAGATTGCCGCGATTCGTAAGCGGCTAGAGGAAGAGATGCGCGAGGATGAGGCGCGGATCAAGGCCTCGATCAGCGAGGAAAGCGCGCGGATTGTCGCCTCGGCTGAGCAGGAGATTCAGGTTGCCGCAGCCCAGGCGCGACACGGTCTGAAGGAATACGCCGCCGATCTGGCGATTGACCGGGCGCTGAGTCAGTTGACGCTAACTGAGGATACCGATAGGGCGCTCATCGCCGAGTTTGCGCGAGATAGCAAAGCCAGCGCGGGAGGGCAAAACTGATGGCTGCTTTTGTTTCCCGCTATGCGCAGGCTTTCGCCGATGTGGTGGCGCAGTTTCATCTTGGCGCGGACTCCGTTGACCAGCAGTTGCGGGATTTTCTGGCCGCATGGGACGCAAGCGGTGACTTGCGTGAGGTCTTCGAGGATCCGTCGGTTCCGGCGGTGCAGAAGATTGCAGTGCTCGACGGAATGAAGTCGAAGCTTGGGCTTGCTCCGCAGGTGCGGAATCTGCTCGCGGTGCTCATCGATCACGACCGGATCGGCGCGGTGCATGAGGTGGTTGCCGAGTACCACGCGGAACTGCAGCGGCGATTGGGTGTGCACCAGGCGGAGGTCACGACAGCCCGCGAATTGAACGCGGAGGACAAGGCCGCGCTGCTGGCGCATGTTGCCGAACTGACCCAGGGACGTGTAGACGCAACATTCAAGCTCGATCCGTCGATTCTGGGCGGCGTCGTGGTTCGAATCGGCTCGAAAGTCTATGACGGCTCGGTGCTGGGACGGGTAGAGCGATTGAAGGAAGAACTCGCCAGTTAATTCATTGTTTCCACGCTGCGGCAAGGCTGGAAGACCCTGAAATTTTGAATAGGAATTAAGGAAAGAACAGGAAACGCAGGCATGGCTCAGATTAAGGCAGACGAGATTTCGCAGATTCTTCGCGAGCAAATCGCGAATTACGACTCGAAGGTCCGGGTCGATGAAGTTGGCACCATCATCTCCCTCGGCGATGGCATTGCGCGCCTTCACGGTCTGGACAAGGCCATGGCGGGTGAACTGCTCTCGTTTCCCCATGGCATTGCAGGCCTGGCAATGAGCCTCGAAGAGGACCAGGTTGGCTCCGTGCTTCTGGGCGACTACACCGAACTGAGCGAGGGTGACGAGGTCAAGCGGACCGGGAAGATTCTGAGTGTCCCTGTCGGCGAGGCAATGATCGGCCGCGTAGTTAATGCGCTCGGAGCGCCCATCGACGGCAAGGGACCGATTGCGACGACGGCGACGCTGCCCGTTGAGCGCCTCGCTCCCGGAATCATCGACCGCGAACCGGTGCGGGAACCGATGGCGACGGGCATCAAAGCCATTGACTCGATGATTCCCATCGGCCGCGGACAGCGCGAGCTGATCATTGGCGACCGCCAGACCGGCAAGACGGCCGTGGTGCTGGATACGATCATCAACAACGCCAAGAACAACCTGATCTGCATCTATTGCGCGATCGGGCAGAAGCGGTCTTCGATTGCCCAGGTTGTCCAGACGCTGACCGAGGCCGGCGCCATGGGCCACACGATCATCGTCGCTGCTTCGGCTTCTGAGCCTGCGCCGCTCCTGTATCTCGCGCCTTACGCGGCGACCGCGATTGGCGAGTTCTTCCGCGATTCGGGCCGTCATGCGCTGGTGATCTACGACGATCTGTCCAAGCACGCCATGGCGTACCGCGAGATTTCTCTGCTTCTGCGCCGTCCTCCAGGCCGCGAAGCGTATCCGGGCGACGTCTTCTACCTGCACTCGCGTCTGCTCGAGCGTTCGGCGAAGCTGAGCGCCAAGAACGGCGGCGGATCATTGACCGCTCTCCCGATCGTCGAGACCCAGGCCGGCGACGTTTCCGCGTACATTCCGACCAACGTGATTTCGATTACGGATGGTCAAATCTTCCTTGAAACCGATCTCTTCAACTCGGGTATTCGTCCCGCCGTCAACGTGGGCCTCTCGGTAAGCCGCGTCGGATTCTCGGCTGCTATCAAGGCGACCAAGCAGGTTGGATCGACGCTGAAGCTGGATCTGGCGCAGTACCGCGAACTGGCTGCCTTTGCACAGTTCGGATCGGACCTCGATCCGCTGACGCAGAAGCAGTTGAGCCGCGGCCAACGGCTGACGGAATTGCTCAAGCAACCGCAGTTTGACCCGTTGACCTGGCAGCAGCAAGTCGCGATTCTCTTTGCCGGCACGCAGGGATATCTTGATCCGCTGCAGGTTTCAGAGATTCGGGCTTTTGAGGACGGTCTGTACAGCTATCTCACCTCGGCGCAGAGTGCCTTGATGGATGACTTGACCAAGAAGAAGCAGCTGGACGATGACATCAAGAACCGGCTGCACGAGGCGCTGAAGGAATACTCGGCGAACTTCAAGGCCAATCAGGAAGCTGCGGCGAAGGCATAAGGAAACCAGGAACGGAATAAACGATGGCAAGTGTACTCGATCTAAGGCGACGCATCCGCAGCGTGAAGAGCACGCGGCAGATTACCAAGGCCATGAAAATGGTCTCGGCTGCCCGTCTGCGTCGCGCGCAGGCCAGGGCAATGGCGGCGCGGCCCTATGTGCAAATGATCACCAGCGTACTGGTGTCGCTGATTCGCCGTATCGAGATCATCGATTCAGTGACGGGAAATCTGCGTCATCCGCTCTTTGCCACGCGGCCGGAGAAGAAAATCCTGCTGATTGTGGTCAGCGGCGACCGTGGATTTGCAGGGGCATTCAACAGCAACATCCTCAAAGCCAGCTTCCAGTTTCTGGAGGCGAACAAAGACCAGGAGTTCGATCTCGAGGCGATAGGACGCAAGGCTACGGACCAATTCCGCCGGCGCTACCCGGCTGCTGTGGTTACTGAAGAGCAGGTGGAAGGCGAAATGGGCTCGACGATTACCAAGCGGCATCGCGAGCGCAAGAAGCAGATCGAGGTAATCGGCGATCACGTTGGAATGCTGGAAAAACTGACTGCCGGAGGTGTGTTCGAACTGGCTCGTGACGTGGTTTCGCGCTACGTGCATGAAGAGATTGACGCCTGCTACGTGATCTACAACGAGTTCAAGTCGGTGATTCAACAGCGCGTGGTTGTGGAGCGCCTGCTGCCGTTGATCGAGATCGGCAAGCACGAGATTACCAGTGCGATTGAGCCTACGGCCGAGGAGCGGGAACGCGCTGCGGAAGCTGCAGTTTCCGCTGGAGTTCCGCTGAGCCCGGAGGATACAGCGGAAGCTGACACAGAGGCGAAGAAGTTCGGTACGGCTGGTGTGGACTACATCTATGAGCAGCCCGCCGAAGAGCTGTTCAACGGGCTCCTGCCGCAATATGTTTCGGCAATGCTTTTTCACGCGCTGGCGGAGTCGGTGGCTGCCGAGCACGCAGCGCGAATGACGGCGATGGATTCGGCGACGAACAACGCAACCGACATGATTGACAGCTACACCTTGCAGATGAACCGGCTGCGTCAGGCGGCGATTACCAAGGAAATCATCGAGATTGTCAGCGGCGCGGCAGCGGTTTAGCGCCATCCCGCCCTTGTCCCAACAGCGGGGACAAGGATGGGGCACCCAGATTGGTTTGAGAATTTCGGAAGGCAGATTATGGCGAAGAATATTGGCAAGGTAATTCAGGTTTCCGGTCCCGCAGTGGACGTGCAGTTTGAAGAGGTGCACATGCCGCCTATTTATCAGGCGCTGCGCGTGACCAGTGAAGGCTTCACCGTCCCCGGGCCGATCGATGTGATCCTCGAGGTGCAGCAGCACCTTGGCGAGGGCCGGGTGCGTACCGTGGCCATGACGGCCACCGACGGCATGGTTCGCGGTATGAATGCAGAAGATCTGGGCTCGCAGATCACCATGCCGGTGGGCCGCGAGACTCTGGGCCGCGTGCTCAACGTCGTTGGCGAGCCGGTGGACGAGCTTGGCCCTGTTGGCGAAAAGCAGCGCAAGCCGATTCATCACCCCGCGCCGTCGTTCGAAGAGCAATCGACGCGCGAGGAGATGTTCGAAACGGGCATCAAGGTCATCGATCTGATCCAGCCGTTTTTGAAGGGCGGCAAGATCGGCCTCTTCGGTGGCGCGGGTGTGGGTAAGACGGTCATCATTCAAGAGCTGATCAACAATGTCGCGACCAAGCACGGCGGTTACTCGGTCTTTGCCGGCGTGGGCGAGCGTACCCGTGAGGGCAACGATCTCTGGCTTGAAATGAGCGAGTCGGGCGTGATCAAGCCGGGCGATCCGGCCAATTCCAAGGCCGCCTTGATTTACGGCCAGATGACCGAGCCGCCAGGAGCCCGTCTGCGCGTGGCGCTGAGCGCGTTGACCGTCGCCGAGCACTTCCGTGACGAAGAAGGCGCGGACACGCTGCTCTTCATCGACAACATCTTCCGTTTCACGCAGGCCGGTTCCGAGGTTTCGACGCTACTGGGCCGTATGCCGTCCGCTGTGGGATACCAGCCGAACCTTGCCACGGAAATGGGCGAGCTGCAGGAGCGCATCACTTCGACCAAGAAGGGTTCCGTCACCTCGGTGCAGGCCGTTTACGTGCCCGCCGACGACTTGACCGATCCCGCGCCGGCCACGACCTTTGCCCACCTCGACGCCACGACGGTTTTGAGCCGGCCGCTTTCCGAGCTTGGCATCTATCCCGCCGTCGATCCTCTCGCTTCGAGTTCGCGTATTTTGAGCGCGCGTGTGGTCGGGCAGGAGCACTATGATGTGGCGCAGGGCGTCAAACGCATCCTGCAGCGCTACAAGGACTTGCAGGATATCATCGCCATCCTCGGCATCGACGAGTTGAGCGACGACGACAAGATCACCGTTGCACGCGCCCGCAAGGTCCAGAAGTTCCTTTCGCAGCCCTTCCACGTGGCCGAACAGTTCACCGGAATCTCCGGACGTTATTGCAAGATCGCGGATACCGTTCGCTCCTTCAAGGAAATCATCGAAGGCAAGCACGACGATGTGCCGGAACAGGCCTTCTACATGAAGGGCACGATTGAAGAAGTGCTCGAAACCGCCGAGAAGATGAAGGCGACGGCTTAAGAGGGCGTTATGGCTGAGGAAAGCAACAAAATCCGGGTCAGGCTGGTAACGCCCGAGCGCATCCTTTTCGAGGAACTCGCTGACGCGGTCGAGCTTCCCGCGAAGAACGGCTACATGGAGGTGCTCTACGGGCACGCTCCTTTGCTGGCCGAACTCGGCGCGGGAGATGTGACGCTGCATGGCGTGTCCGGAGGTGCCGCAAATCTGGGCGATGGAACGCGCTACAACGTAAGCTGGGGCTTCGTCGAGGTGCTGCCGGATCGGGTGACGATTCTGGCTAATGATGCGCAGGTCCCTTCTGCAATCGATATTCCCAGCGCTCAGAGGCAGCTTGAACACGGTCATGAACTCTGGGATAAGGCTGGCGACAGCGCGGACGCTTATGCGGATGCCGAGCGCGTGATCAACGAGGCCGAGGCGAAGCTGGCCAGCGCACAGGCCAAGGAATAGCAGAAATGAAGTAGAAAAGAACGGGTCCTCGCCAAATCGGCCGGGACGCGTTTTTTCTTGACCTGAGGTTGGCCCCCGGTCCGTTCTTCGGGAAGCACCAGTAACCTGATATATAACGAGGTAGCTGGCGGATTTTTGCCCCTGTCGCGCGACAAGCCGGGATCATTGCTCCTACAATTCCATTTAGAAATGACTGGCCGCAAGACAAATCGGGTATTTGAGGTTGCATGTCCGGATTGCTCCGCGATGCTGCGAATCGATGCGGAGACTGGCGCGCTGATCAGCCACACATCCGCGCCTCGCAAGCGCACCTTTGAAGATCTGGCCACGGCGGCGCAGGCGATGCGCGACCAGGATGAGCGCAAGGAGTCTATTTTCCGGCAATCGATGGAAGCCGAGAAGAACAAGGGCGATCTGCTCGAGAAGAAGTTCGCTGAGGCTCTGCGCAAGGCCAAGGACGCACCCGAGGGCAAGCCGTTGCGCGAGTTCGATCTCGATTAAAAATCCGAATTCCATTTGCTTTTGTTCGTGAGCCGCAAAACGGCATCAGAGTAAGCAAGGAGAAAGTCTATGGTCGCAGTTCCTATTCCTCGCTCCGGCGCTTCGTCACAATCCCGCTATCCGCAGGCGTTTGCGTCGTATTCTGAAGTGCCCGCAGCGGGTTCCGCTTCACTGCCAGCGCCCGCGCCGTCGCCGCAATCTGCTTCGGCCGATTGGACACATTATGTAGCGGCTGGCACGCTCCTGGCCGGCGGAGTGTTGATCGCAACTGGCCGTCGCCGGGCTGGTGTCGCGGTCGCTGCAGCCGGAACTGCAATGGCGCTTCTGGAGGAGCAGGAAACAGTCAGGACCTGGTGGAAGAACCTTCCCGGCTATCTGAACGATGCCCAGCACTTTCTGGACAAGATTGAGGGATATCTGAAGGAGGCGTCCGTGCAGGGGCAACGAATTCAGAGCATTTTGCGAAAGTAGACTGAGGTCCCGTCGGCCCTAGATTCCCAACTGCTTTCGGCCAGCTTCGCTGATGCGATGCGGTGACCATTTGGGTTCCCAGACCAAGTCGACCTCCACTTTGCTCACTTGCGGAATCCCGGCTAGCCGGTTGTGGACCTGTTCGAAGATGAGGCCGCTCGCCGGGCATTGCGGAGTGGTCAGAGTCATGGTGACTTTGACGCGCTGGCGAGGGAAGGCCGGAGTTGAGTTCGGATCGGGCTCAATGGCGACGTCGTAAATCAGTCCCAGATCGACGAGATTCAGCTTTACTTCTGGATCGAAGCAATCGCGCAGCGCGGCCCAGATGTCCTCAGCGGTGAGGGGCTGCAACTTCATCGGTGCGAATCGAACGGCCATTGTCAGTTCTTGCGCTCGACCAGGTAACGGGCCACTGCTTTCAAGCCCTCGGCATTGGGTCCAAAGCTTTGCAACGCTTCAAATGCCTCGGTAATGAGGCGATCGGCGTCCTTCAGGCTCTGTTCCAGACCGAAGACCGCTGGCCAGGTGGCTTTGTCGCTGGTCAGGTCCTTTCCGGCGGTCTTGCCGAGTTGCTCGGAGTCCTGCGTGACGTCGAGCACGTCATCTACGATCTGAAAAGCGAGGCCGGCTTTGCGGCCGAAGATGTCGAGGCGGGCGGCCTGCTCGGCGCTGGCTCCTGCGAAAATGCCTCCGGTGACGACGCTGACGCGGATCAGTGCCCCGGTTTTGGCGCGATGGATCGCTTCGACGAGGGCCGGGGTCGGTTTTTGGTGTTCGCCTTCGAGGTCGAGCACCTGACCGCCGATCATGCCGTCGACCGTGCCGGTGGCCTGTGCAACGAGCCGAATGATCTCGACAATCGCCGCGACCGGACACTCCAGCTTCGCGAGGACTTCGTAGGCCTGCGTTTGTAGCGCATCGCCTGCCAGGATGGCGATAGCCTCGCCGAAGGCTACGTGGCAGGTAGGCTTTCCGCGGCGGAGATCGTCGTTGTCGAGCGCTGGCAGGTCGTCGTGGATGAGCGAGTAGGTGTGCAGCATTTCGAGGGCTGCGCCAAGATTGGCGATACCGGCAGGCGCTCTTCCAGCTACTGCAATCGCAGACTGGATGGCGAGCACGGGGCGCAGGCGCTTGCCGCCGGCGAAGACAGAATGGCGCATGGCGCCATGAATTGACGCGGGGACGGTTGTCGCCGCCGGAATCAGCGATTCGAGTGTTTGATCGATGAGTTCTGCGCCCTCCCGGATGAGCGACTTCACATCGAGCTTCAGGTCTACATACATTCTCTTGATGATAAACGAATCGCCTTCCTGCGACGCTCGACGATCCATAAGCCGGCCAGCAAAACCAGAGACGCGAGGCTGATCCAGCGGCCCGAACTGACATCGGTTGTCGTGCTCCAGCGCACGTCGATCATGGAAGGTCCGGCAACGACCGGAATTGCGATCAGGCCGTCTTCGCGATTTGGGAGCGATTTTGGGGGCTTTCCGTTGACCGTAATGAGCCAGGCGGGGTAGCGGCTGAGGCGTAGAACGACGAATCCGTCATGATCGCTGTCGATCTGAAGGAGTTTATGCTCGTTTTGCCACAATTGGGCGGTGAACGTGTCATCGCAGGAGCCTTGCTCGGGATACCAGACAGGCGTGGTACCTGAGTCACTGTCGCCCAACTCCTGGGTTGCGTCGGAAACGAGGCAGCCATCGGGCAGGCCGGAGGCGATGAGGCTGTTGTCGCTGGCCGCAGCCGCGTATTCATCGGTGCCCTCGATGCCGGTTCCGGCGCGGAAGACGGCAACCTGGTTTTCGACGTTGTCGTCCTCGTCGCAGGATTGGAAAAAGACCTGCGTCGCTACTCCGGCGACAAGGAGCAGAGCGGCGATCCAGCCGATTGCCGACCAGATTCGAGAACGACGGCTTCCCAACGGAGTCGCTGCTGCCAGGAAAATTGCGAATGGCAGGTCGAGAACCAAGAGCCAGCGCCAGGGAAACTGGAGAAACTGCCAGCGGGGGAGCAGATTCCACACCGGCGCGGAGAGGGGCAGCTGAAGCAGGAAAAGAATCGGGATGAGCAGGGCCAGGGGCAGCGAGAGGCGTCGGCTAGAGGACAGCAGTTTGCGTCGCATCGCGCAGAAGATCAGCGCCGCCAGGGCAAGGGCTGTAGTGAGCACGGCGATGGTGGACGCGAGATGCAAAACCTGATCGTGTAGCGCTAGGTCTGGGCTGGCGTGGCGCATGAAGAGCCAGCTATCGCTGACGCGCATGCCGACGTCCACAGCCTGCTGAATTGCGATCCAGCGCTGCTCGACGGCGGCGGGAACCAGGTAGAAAGCTGCGAGCCCCAAGGCAATTACTACCGCAATCGAAGCGCGCAGGATCGGCCACAACTGCCGCTGGATAACAGCCGCCGCGAGTGCCGCGAAGGCGAGCAGGTAGCTGGCCATGACTCCGGCGGGGGCGTTGGTGAGCCACGTGCCTGCGAGAAGGAGGGCCAGCGGTGCCGTCGAGCCGTCTATAGCTCGACCAAATTGCGAGACTCGAGGCTCGCCAGGTTCGGATTGATGCCAGGCGAAGAGCAGCAGCAAGGGAATCCAGAACGCGGCGGCGAGTTCGCCAAAGGCGGTGCGTTCGTAGGCGGTGAAGAGTGTGTAGGGAGTGCTGGTCGCAATTACTCCGGCGAGCGTGGCCGCAGGGGCCGGAAGAAAACTGCGAGCGAGAGCGCGGGTTGAGAGTCCAACGGCGGTCAGGCACAGGAATGTGAACGCGGCCGCAACCCACGTCCACGGAATGAGATAGCCGAGAAGCGCGCCGACGATCCACGTGATCGGCGGGTAGAAGAGGAAACGGGCCTCGCCGGCACCCCAGTTGGGTGTTTGCGCCCAATGGGGATAGAGAACTCCCTGGCTCCAGCTTCGCTGTGTCTCGAACCATGAAATCAGATGAAATCCGAAATCGTGGCCGCAGGAGACACCGCGAATCATCCTCGGACTCGATGCGAGCAGGGCTGCGAGCGGGATGAGCAGGATGCCGTTGCGAAAGTGAAACCGGCTTGCCAGAGAATCGACGGACAACGCGGCGGGTTGAAGCTTGCGAATTGCGCCCACTTACGGCACCAGTTCAAGCGTGTGGGTGGTCTGTGCGGCTACAGCTGACGGAGAAAAAGGCAGCGGGAAGGTCGTGCCTCCGTACCATGCAGGCCACTGGTCCTCGAACCACTGACTCGATGGGTCGCCGCTCTCGCCGAGGACGATGTTTTCGGTTGAGGCGTCCGGAGCGCTCCAGTCCATGGTGAAGCGCTGACTCGGGCCAAAGGCGCGGCCGACCTGCTTGATGGTTGTGTGACCTCCGCTCAGAGGCTGCTCGCCCGTTCCGGACCAGCCTTTGACGATTGGCAGCAACTGATAGACCGGGTGTTCGAGGTCGATGACATGCCAGGAGCCGTAGTTCCAGTGCGACACGTTCTCCGGCGCTTTGCCGTCTTGCAATCCTTTGCGAACGGCCTCGGTGAGCAGTGCGTCCCAATCCTTGTAATTGGCGGGAAGCCATGGACTGGGCGTCGCTGCACCGGAGCCGTGCATGATGATCTCTTCCTCGGCAAAGTCCTTCTCCGCCCAGTCGTAGGAGTCGAAGTCGCTGCCCAGCTTGGGGTCGAGAATAAGATGCCAGAAGGCTTGGCGCGCGCGATAAATGATCGATGCCGCCGGCGAATCGGCGGACATTCGGCCATCCCAGCTTCGCAGTATGTCGGCAGCTTGCTTGAGGCGGGCATCGGCTCCGTTGCTTTGAGATTTCTGCAAGGTCTGGTCAATGGCGTAGGCGAAACGGTGCGCCAGCTCTTGATCGACCTCGCTGTAAATGTCGGTCTGGACGGGAAGCATATCTTCGCGTGTGAGCTTGTCGCGGCCGCGAAGGTCCATATAGACACGCTCGGCGCGGTAGGGGTCGGGCCACTCCAGCGTGAGGGGAAATTTGGTGTCATTGGGAGTGACGCGGGCATTGGCCGTGGCCAGCAGTCCCGAGGGTGGATCTACGGAATAGGGAAGCTGGTCAAAGGGAATATACCCCTGCCACTCATGCTGCCAATCCTGTATGGGAATGCCCATCAGGCCAGCGGGGCGCAGTGGAACCTTGCCGACTGCATGATAGGCGATGTGCCCTGCGTCGTCCGCGTAGACGACATTCTGCGTCGGCCAGCACCAGGCGGCAAGGGCATTCGAGAAATGCGGCCAGTCCTGTGCGGTGTTCATCTCGTAGAGCGGGATGGTTCCGATCGCCGGGTCATAGAGTGTCCAATGCAGCGCGATGGGCCGGGTTTCGTTCTTGAAGATCGGGTTCAGCAAGGGGCCGTGCGCCGTGAGCTGCACATCCACCTTGACGTCTTTGTTAAAGCGCACGTGGATCGTTTCCTCCGAGTGCGCCAGAGGCAGCCAGTTGCCCTGAGGACCGGCGTAGTTGCCCTTGCCGTCGAGCTTTTCCACGTACAGATCCTGCACGTCTCCATAGAGCGCGGTAAAACCCCATGCCACGTGGTCGTTATGGCCCGCGATGACCAGCGGCATTCCTGGCAGCGTAACCCCGGCGACATGCAGACCGGGAGCCTTGAGATCGGCCATGTACCAGATGTTCGGAACGGAAAGGCCGAGGTGCATGTCATTGGAAAGCAGCGGTTTACCGCTTGCGGTGTGTTTTCCGGCGATGACCCAGTTATTCGAGCCCGGGGTGCAGCCGTCGCAGGAGGGAAGCCCTTCGATTTGCCGAATTTGTTTCAAGTTGCTTGCGTCTTCATAAGGGTGGTCGGGATAGAGATTGTCTGGATAAAAACGGGCGGGCGCGGCAGTTTTCGTCTCGGTCTTGTCGTCGTCTTCGTCGTCAGGCAGCGGCGGTGGGGGATGTGGCTGCGTCATGTCCGCGACTGCTCCTGTCGGCGGCTGGTCGCGCCAGGAGCCGGTGGGATAGAGATCCGCTTCGAGTTTGGGATCGTGCAGGCGGCGTGCGATGCGTTCGCGGGAGAGTTTGACATCCCAGTGGGAGTCGAGGCTTTCCACCATATTCAGGCCGATCAGGATTGAATCTACCGGGGACCACCGACGCGGGCGGTAATGCAGGAATCGGAACTCCGAGGGAAAGTGACCCTGACTTTGATTCATGAACTGGTTTACGCCGGCGGCGTATTGCTCATAGCGATGGCGGTCGGCGTCCGGAAGGCTGTTATAGACACGCTGGGCCACGTTGCGGAACTGGAAGACGCGCATGGCCTTATCGTGCTCCACCAGTGAAGGCCCCAGGATCTCGGCCAGTTCGCCAGCCGCATTGCGGCGCAGCATGTCCATCTGCCAGAGCCGGTCCTGAGCTGTGATGTATCCCTGAGCGAGCAGCAGATCGTTCTGCGTCGCGGCTTCAATGTGCGGTACGCCGTGGCCATCGCGGCGGACAGTTACGGGAGCGGAAAGTCCGGCTAGTTTCAGGTTGCCGTCTAACTGCGGAAGCGACGTCACCATCGCGTGGTGAATCCAGAAGAGTCCGCTGCCAGCCAGCAGGAGCACAATGGCGATGATTCCACCCAAGGCCCACAGGGTGCGACGCAGCCAGCGACTTACTCGTGTCAAAGCGTTTATCTCCAGGTTTTCCATCCGATTTGCCGGATGTTGCCAAATGTCTTCAATCAGCTTGCTTAGGATAGCTGGGGCTGCGCAACCGGGGAAGGGGATTCGACTCTGGCCCGGCGGCCGTAGATCAGAATTAAGACGATGAGGACGAAAAGGATGACAGGAATCACCAAGAGACTGCCTTCCGGTCCATCACTGCCACCGCTCCAGATCGCCGCGCCAGCGGGACTGGTGTTCAGGAGATGGCCCGTCGGTTGAATGCCACTGTCTGCGGTGCCATAAAAGAAAGTCTGCGCCCAATCCCACGCGGCATGAAATCCAATCGCCCACCATGCCGAGCCGGTCAGACGGACGCTAGCGCAGAAAACAAAGCCGATGGCTGCGGCGGAAAAGATTCCTACCCAGGTTTCGCCTTTGTTGAAGGTGTGGACGTAGCCGAAGAAGGTGGAGGTTAGCCACGCAGCCTGCCAGAACCCTGCAGAGGCCGATTTCTTGAGATGCAACACCAGGCAAGGCGCAACCCCGAGCAGCGCCATGAGGTAGACGCCGCCTGAGCCGCTCCCATGGCTGTTCCAAAGCGCCAACATGCTGAATGAGGTAACCGAGCCCAGCGCCCACCAGTAGTTCATCCCGCGCGCAAGGGTAAATAGCATGTAGCAGCGTGTCATGCCTTCTTCGCTGAGGCCAGTGAGCAGAAAGACGAGGGCCCAGAGTGCGCCGAAGCGAACGATGGCTATGCCGCTGAGGGAAACCGCGCCCAGATGCAACCAACCTCCGGCGTAAAGCGCGCCCACGAGAGCGGTCAGGGCGATAAATCCGCCCAATAGCCCTGCGAAAAAATGCAAGGCGCGGTTAGGGCCGCGTAGGTTGTAATCGAGAATTCGCCGGCGCTCGATGAGTGCGCAGATTGCGGCTGCGGCGAGAAGTCCGAGGAACTGGAGCAGTTCTTCGGTGATCGCACTGGCAGGTGTAAATACGCCCGGCTTGACATGGAAGACATTGGGCAGGAGCAGCGCGGCTACCGATCCCAGAACTCCCATGGAAAGGAAGGTAAGAACCAGAAACAGGGCAACGGACCAACCGACGCGAACGCCCTTTGGGCCGAAGAGCATCCATTTCAGAAAGCGCGTTTCCGCCGGTTCCGGGAAAAGCTGCGGTTGCGTCCGCGCGGACCCATGTTCGGAAGTAATTCGGAGGTCTGGACGCAAATTTGGCCGCAAGTCCGGCCTCGAATCCGGACTTGATTCAGGATTCTTTTCGGCTGCCGGAAGTTGTGTTTCAGGGTTCACAATTCGTCCTCTGAGTGCGAATGCAGCGATCGTCTGGCGCTGATTTCACGATAGCCTACGCGGCAAAGTGCGGAATAGTTCCTGGCGGCGTCCCGTTCCGGCATCGTTTGAAGTGAGGACCAATTTGACGCGACTTCCCCGGGCGGCAGAGCCGGGCGCTTGACATAGGCGCTGCGGACGCTGATGCTAAACACTTCGGCTATTGTGGCGGGCGCAGTCATGCGTTGCCGCAAAGGATCTTGATTTTGGGAGCAGTTTGCTTGCGGGTTCGCGTTTTCTATCACGACAAATGTTTTGACGGGGCCTGCTCCGCTTCGCTGTTCACACGCTTCTATCGCGAATGCATCGCTCCCAAGGCCGGCTCGGAAGTCTCCTACGAATTTCATGGGCTGGTGCATCGCGCGGGCGCGCTTTTCAATGAGAGCGATTTCACCGGCGACGAAAATGCCATCGTCGACTTCAAATACTCCTCCTCGCCAAAAATTACGTGGTGGTTCGACCACCATCTCTCCGCATTTCTCACCCCTGCCGATCACGAGAATTTTCTGGCCTGTCAGCGGGACGCGGAGTGCGCAGGACGGAAGTTTTTCGATCCAACCTACACCTCCTGCACCAGCTATCTGGCGCACATCGCCGAGACGCGATTTAGCTTCGATACCAAACCGGTCAAAGAGTTGATCTATTGGGCCAACATCGTCGATGGAGCTCTCTACGAGAGCCCCGAATCGGCGGTGGAGATGGCGGCTCCGGCGATGAAGCTGACGCTGATCATCGAGGCTACGCAGGACCCGGAGTTTATCCCCAGGCTGATTCCGCTGTTGACCGAACTGCCGCTGGCCGAGGTGCTCGAACAACCTTTCGTGGCGAGCCTGCTGCCGCCGCTGCTCGAACAACACCAGCGCGCGATTGCGCTGATCCGCGAGCGGGCCGAATACCACGACGGCACGATCTTCTTCGATATTTCGGATCATCTGCTGGAAGGCTTCAACAAGTTCATCCCCTACTACCTCTATCCGAAGGCGACTTACTCTATCGGGCTTTCCAAGTCGAGTTTCCGGACCAAGGTCGCTGTGGGGTCCAATCCCTGGACCAAGGCGCGACCCGAGGAGATGGTGAACCTCGCGCAAGTTTGCGAGCGGTACGGCGGCGGCGGCCACGCGCGGGTCGGCGCGATCAGCTTTCCGCCCGACCGCAGCGACGAAGCGCGCGAAGCCGCACGTGTAATCGTGGCTGAGTTGCGGGCGCGGAATCCGTTTCCGGGGCAGTGAACTCCGCGAAATAGTCCGCTCTGTAGATAAGATCGGGGTGCCTAATGCGTCTTCGCCTGCTGTTGATTTCAGCGCTTGCCGTTGCTATTGCATCCCGCGGTAATTCGCAGACCCCTCCAACCGCTCCGCAGGATTGGGCGCTGGGGCCATTTACCCGCCCGGTTGATGAGCCGATTCTCAAACCTCGCCCCGAGAGCGTCTTTCAAGATCCTCTGCGCAAGGAGCCGGTGCACTGGGAGGCGCTGCACACCTTCAATCCTGCTGCTGTCGTCCGGGATGGCAAGGTTTTTGTGCTGTATCGGGCTGAAGATGACTCCGGGACGATGCAGATCGGCATGCATACCTCGCGCCTCGGATTGGCCGAGTCCGAGGATGGAATCCACTTCACTCGTCGGCCCGAGCCGGTCTTTTATCCGGCCGAAGACAGTCAGAAATCCCGCGAGTGGCCCGGCGGAGTCGAAGACCCGCGCATCGTCGAAGCTCCGGACGGCACGTATGTCCTGACCTATACGCAGTGGAATCGCAAGACATACACCATAGGCGTAGCAACCTCCCGCGACTTGATTCACTGGACCAAGCACGGTCCGGCGCTTGGCGAAACCGGACCATACGCGAACCTGATGTACAAATCCAGCGGAATTGTGACCAGGCCGGATCATGGACGCCTGATCGCGGCCAGGATTCACGGAAAATTCTGGATGTACTGGGGCGAAATCCAAGTCCGCGTAGCAAGCTCACCGGACCTGATTCACTGGACGCCGGTGGAAGAGAGCCCCGGTAAGCCAATGGTTGTTCTTGAGAACCGGCCCGACCTCTTCGATAGCGGATTTCCCGAGGTAGGCACACCGCCCGTCCTGACTAGGCAGGGAATTCTCGTTCTATACAACGGAAAGAACGCAGAGCTGGGTAAGAATCCCGATCCGGATTTGGGCGCGGGAGCGTACTCGGTCGGGCAGGCATTGTTCGATGTCAACCATCCGACGCGACTTCTGCATCGGCTCGACCAGCCCAGTCTGCATCCGGAAAAATCGTATGAGCGCAGCGGGCAATACGCCGCGGGAACCACCTTTGGTGAAGGGCTGGTCTTTTTCAGGGGTCAGTGGTTTTTGTACTACGGCTGCGCGGATTCCTTTGTCGCTGTGGCAACGGCGCCCGGAGGCGCCGCTGTGAACGTTCCTACTCCCTAGTCTGTTGCGTCCTAAATCTTGGCGTGCGTATGCAGGTGCAAGCTGGGCCATTCAGGGCGACGGTGTTCGAGGAAGGCTCGCACACCCTCGCGGAAATCCTCCGTCGAGCGTTGCATCGCGTTGGCGGAGATTGCGTCCTCGATCTCCTCGTCAAGCTGATTCGCGGAGTGTCCTGCGAGCAGTTCTTTCACGGCGCGCATGGCCTGCGGGCTGTTCTGCAGCAGGCTTTGCGCCAGCGCATGGGCCTCGGCAAGCAGATCTTCCGGTTGCGTAATGCGCGTGACCAAGCCAAGCCGCAACGCCTCGTCGGCCTTAAGAATGCGGCCACTCAGGAGAAGCTCGCGAGTGCGCTTTTCGCCAACCTGCCGCAGCAGGAAAGATGCCACAATCGCAGGAACGAAGCCCACGCGCACCTCGGTGTAGCCGAATCGCGCATCGGGTACTGCGTAGGTGAAGTCGCAGAGTGTCGCAAGGCCCATCCCTCCCGCAATGGCCGGTCCGTTGACAGCGGCGATGACGGGCTTGGGGAATTCATACAGGGTTCGCAATACCCGGGCCACGTTCTCCGAGTCGCGCCGGTGCTGCTCCACCGTCCGGGCATGCATGGTCTCAAGTTGCTCCATGTCCAGGCCCGCGCAAAAGGCTGAACCGGCGCCAGTAAGAATCACCACGCCGCAGTCGCACTCCGAGGTTTCGTTCAGTACTTGAGTCAACTCATCAATCAACTCGGGGCTCAGCGCGTTGCGCTTATCCGGCCGGTTGAGAGTGATGGTTTGTACTCCGTGTGCGGAATCGACTTCAATGAAACGTAAACGGCTCATGGGAGAACCTCCTGCGCTTGACGACTTTTATACACCCTTTATGAATGCGGATGATACGCACTCTGGTGTATGAATGTCCGTGACTGGAGTCACACGCCGTTTGCGTTCAATGCTACCTATTACTTGGCGCTGAATGTTAACAGCCAGAGGACGAAGGCACAGACCGCGTGCACCAGCAAGAGCTGAACCACGGTGGCCTTCAGCGACTTGCTTCGCGTCAGCATGACCGCAACCAGCAGACCATCCAGAGGCAGTTGGGCATAGAGAGCCATTTGCGGTAATACTGTCGCCATCTGGGCATCGATCCCAACCTCGCGATGGGTCGCAAGGAGTGCGAAGGGGAAGGCGAAACGCACCGCCCAGACTCCGATCTGGCTCGCCATTGCCTGCCATTCGGGCGCGAAGCCGGTGAGTAACAAGCCCACGGCGGCTGGCCAGATGGCCGCGAAGTTGATGCCGCTCTTCTTGCTCGTGGCCCTCGCGGCTTTGTCCGCCGCTTTCGGTTGCGCCGGCTTGATCGCCTGCAATTCCTGGGCAAATTCCGAGGTGCGGATGGAGCGAACCGGCTGCACATGCTTCTTGGTGGTCCGGTACTTTGCTTCGGGCATGGTGGCTGCGATCTGGTTCATGCCCGTAGAGTAATGTTACCGATTGGCGCACTCAATGACGCGAATGGGTCATGCGGATAGTCAGATCGGAGCATGAGAGAAACAACCCGTGGCCCCGGCGCATGAATTCACTCAAGAGCCTCGTTACAGGCTCAACTCAGAGGCTTAATTCAGAGGCCCGGCGCTGCATCGCCGCCAGACAGAAAGCGATGTGTGCATCCAGATCCACGCCCAGCTCCTCAGCGCCCTGGATGACATCCTGCCGGTTGACCCCACGGGCAAAAGCCTTATCCTTGAGCTTTTTTCGGACACTGGACGGTTCCACATCGGCGATGGCCTTGGACGGCTTGACCAAGGCACACGCCGTCAGGAATCCGGAAAGCTCGTCGCAGGCAAAGAGCACTTTGTCCATATGGGTTTCGCGCGGGACACCGGAATAAGTAGCGTGGCCTAGAATCGCGGTCTGCGTCGCCTGCGGCCAGCCCAAACGCGCCAGCTCGCGCACTCCGACGAAGGGATGCTCTTCGAGCGAAGGATGCCGCTCGTAATCGAAGTCGTGGAGCAGGGCAGTGGTGGCGTAAAGCGTCAGAAACTCCTCGCGAGCGGACTCAGTCAAATCAATGCGGTCGGCTTCGGCTTCGCCATAAGCCAAGACGCAGGTTTCCACGCCAAGGGCGTGCTTGCGGAGGCTCTCGCTCTGGGTCCATTCGATCAGGAGCGCCCATGCGGCGGCACGGTCGTAAGTGTAAGGAAGGGCTTCAGTTGCGGTTGGCAGATTTGTGCTCGGCTGGTTTGCGTTCATCGTGGTGAACTTATTATCAGCCATAAAGGGGCGAATTTTGGTTCGATTCGATTGTTCCAAACAGGGATGTTTACGCCCGTGGTTCGCGTTTTTCCGTGTTTTCTTGGGAATCTTCCCGGTTATTCCGGAATGACCCCTACTTTTCACTTGACAATTATGGTTCCTCCCAGTGAAAGTAACACTTGACGTGGTGGAACAGGCACCACCGGAAGCCTGGCTCTGGCCTCCGCATACGAATTATGGCAACAACACTGGTATCGATGCCCGTTGTGAAATCCACCGCGGGTCTAGGCGCGGGTTCTGGGCGCGAGGTTCTGCGCTGTGAGCACTGCCTTCTGATGCAGTTCAGAACCAGCAACTCCATGTGCAGGCGGTGCCACAAGCCGCTGGATGTGGAAGAAGCTCCAGCCCCTCTCGAAGCTGTGGCGATCAGCGAAACTCCCGCCAGCAATACGGATGCGGGTCTGAGGGTCGCGGCGCAGGTCAAGGACATTCGCAAGGCGCGCCACCTGAGCCAGCGTCAACTGGCAAGCCGCATGCAGGTTCCTCGGACCTACATCTCCAAGATCGAAAACGGCAAGGCGATTCCAACGCTCGGCTCCCTGGAGCGGTTGGCCTCGGCCCTGGACGTCGATATCTGCCAGCTTGTCCGGGACGGTAGAAGCCGCCGCGACGAAGAGGTTGCGCAGATCCTTGCCGATCCCTTTCTGGCCGAGTTGGCCGAGTATCTACCCAGGTTGGAGGCGTTACAGCGCTCTCTGCTCATGAATCATGCACGGGATCGGGCTCGCGATGCGATGCGCGAAGCCTCAGCCGGGAAGCGGCGCACGGCGTAGGTACACGGCGTTTTTTTTCAAAAACGAATTGCGTTGTCGCCGGACGTCCCTTGTACCTCGCTGATTCCGAAGTGCTTCGGGCGAATCGTTGCGACACGTAGGCGCATGTGCTAGCGTCAATGTTGCTGGCAGAAGTTGCCAGAAGTGGTTGCACGAGGCAAATCTTTGTACCTGACAGCTACGTCGCGGATTCATGAACTTACGCCCGAGGAACGGGCGATCTACGCGACCCTCACACCTGCGCGATTGCCGGAGCATGTTGCCATCATCATGGATGGCAATGGGCGCTGGGCCGGAGCACGATCTCTGAAGCGTTTTCTGGGGCACCAGCAGGGCGCCAAAAGCGTCCAGCTCGTGACGGAAACGGCCTCGCGTATCGGTCTTCCCTGGCTGACACTCTATGCGTTTTCTCTCGAAAACAACCTGCGCCGCCCCCGCGCTGAGGTCAGCTTTCTGATGCGTTTGCTCCGCAGCTACCTGGAGAGCAACCTGCAGCGCATGATGGACAACAATGTCCGCATCCGGTACATCGGACGCACCCACGAGCTTCCGCCCGAAGTTCAGGACAAGATGCACTGGGCAGCGGAAGCGACTGCGCGCAACACCGGAACGACTCTGACCCTGGCGCTCAACTACGGCGCCCGTTCAGAAATGGTAGACGCCTTTCGTGCGCTCTCGCTGGAGTTGAAACAAAAGGGATTAAGTGCGGATCGTGTCACCGAGGAAGACATTCATCGCCATCTTTACACCGCGCACATGCCCGACCCGGACCTGCTGATCCGCACCTCCGGCGAAATGCGGATTTCGAACTATCTGCTGTGGCAGATCGCGTATACGGAGATTTTTGTCACCGAGCGTTTCTGGCCGGATTTCCGAGGAATTCATTTGCTGGAAGCGATTGCGGCCTATCAGCGTCGCGAACGGCGTTATGGCGGCCTCGGTGAGGCTGAACGGGAAGGGTCGGCCGATGAGCAGGATATGACCGCAGAGGTTCGCTCAGCAGCCGGCTAGAACTCCTGCTTCCTCAGCCGATTTCCCGCGTCGATGCCTCGCAGGCCACTGATGTATTCTCTAGCCTGCATGAAAAGAATACTTACAGCTCTGGTTCTTATTCCCCTGGTCATAGTCCTGGTATTTCTGGGGCCCGATTGGCTTGTGACGGTCGCTGTAGGCGCGGTCGCCATGCTGGCGGCGTGGGAGTATCTGGCGATCGCGCAGGCAACTGGCTCACGGGTGCCGCGGATTCCCGTTCTGGCAGCTATCGCTATTCTCTTCGCAGTCAATTTTCTCTGGCCGGATAAGCTGGTGGCCGCGCTCGGCGCGCTTTCGCTCGGGCTGCTGGTTTATTGCGCCTTCGCGGTGCCCATTGCCGAAGTGCTGCAGGATGCGTCGAACGCGGTTTTTTGCCTGCTCTATACCGGTTTTACTCTGATCTCTCTGCCCGTGTTGCGAAGTTCGGAAGATGGCAAATCGCTGGTGGCGTTTCTTCTCTGCGCGGTGTGGGCCGGCGATATCGTTGCACTATACGTGGGGCGGAGCCTGGGACGGCACAAGCTCGCTCCGCAGCTCAGCCCCAACAAGACATGGGAAGGCACAATCGGCTCAGTTTTCGGCAGCCTGCTTGTCACATTCCTGCTGATCGTTCTGGCGGTACAGCTTTCCCGGCGCGAAATTCTGGTTTTGGCGTTTCCTGGTCCGATCTCGCACTGGCTCCTTCTGGCCCTGCTCGTGAATGTGGCGGCGCAGGTGGGCGATCTGGCAGAGTCGGCGCTCAAGCGGTCGGCGGGGGTCAAGGATTCCGGAGCGCTCCTGCCGGGCCACGGCGGAGTTCTGGACCGCATCGACGCTCTGCTGTTTGCGGCTCCCGTGCTGTGGTACGCTCAGGTTATCCAGCACTTTTAGTGCTGTGCAAGGATCGAATAACTACTTGAAGCGCCTGGCAATTCTCGGTTCCACTGGCTCCATTGGCCAGAGCACCCTATCGATAGTTTCCTCCTATCCGGATCGGTACTCGGTCGCCACGCTGGCGGCTGGACGCAATCTCGACGCGGCCTTTGAGCAGGCCCGGCGGTGGCGTCCGCGCGTCGTTTCGCTGGCCACGGAAGAGCTGGCCGCAGAGCTGGCCCACCGCCTCAAAGCCGCAGGCACGACAGGCGTCGAAGTGCTGTGGGGCACGGCCGGCAGCGTGGTTTGCGCGACGCATCCGGATGTGGATTTCGCTGTTTCCGCGATCGTTGGCGTCGCGGGGCTCGAAGCGACGCACGCTGCAATTCTGGCGGGCAAGCCAGTCGGGCTGGCCAACAAGGAGTGCATGGTCGCCGCCGGCGAGATCCTGACCGCCGCTGCCCGTGAGCGGAATGTGCCATTACTGCCCATCGACTCCGAGCACAACGCCGTGCATCAGTGCATGCGGGTAGGAACAACCGCCGAGGTCAAGCAAGTCTGGCTGACAGCCTCAGGCGGTCCATTTCGCCAGTGGCCGCTCGAGCAATTTGCCGGGATCACCCCTGAACAGGCGCTCAAGCACCCGACCTGGGTGATGGGCCAGCGGATCACGATTGATTCGGCCACGATGCTCAACAAAGGCCTTGAAGTGATTGAGGCCTGCCGCCTGTTCGACCTGCCTGCGTCACAGATCCGGGTGACGGTGCATCCGCAGTCGACGGTGCATTCGCTGGTCGAGTACATCGACGGGTCGATTCTGGCGCAGATTTCCGTCACCGACATGCGGCTTCCGATTCTCTACGCACTGGCTTACCCGGAGCGACCCGCGTCGTCCCTGACCTTCGATCTGGCTGCGCTTTCGCACCTCGATTTCGCTCCGCCGGACTTCGAGCGCTTCCCCTGCCTCCGTCTGGCCTACGAGGCGGCGGAGATGGGCGGAGCGCATTGCATCGCCCTGAATGCCGCCGACGAGGTCGCAGTAGACGCTTTTCTAGGCCGCCGGATACCGTTTCTTGGTATCCCGCGTACAATAGAAGAGGTCCTGGAACGGACCCCTGCCCATCATCCGGAGACGATTGCCGGGGTGTTGGAAGCCGATTCTCAGGCGCGTGAACGGGCTCGCGAGGTTGTCTCCGCAGCTGCTATTCGCGTTTAGCCCCACAGAAGTTCAGAGGTATTGCACGCGCATTTATGCACACATTTCTCGTCGATCTCGTTTCCGTCGTAATTGTCCTCGGCATTCTGGTATTGGTCCATGAATTTGGCCACTTTCTTGCGGCCAAACTCTGCGGCGTGCGTGTCGAGCAGTTTTCGATTGGTTTTCCGCCACGGCTCTTTGGCATCAAGATCGGCGAGACGGATTACTGCATCTCGGCAACCCCGCTGGGCGGATACGTGAAGATGACCGGCGAGTCGATGCCGGGGGAGAACCTGTCCCTTCAGGGCGCAGATGGCGAAACGCTGGCTGAGCAGAAGGAGGATCCAGGAGCCCTGACCTCGCATCCGCGCTGGCAGCGGATGATCATCGGGTTTGCCGGTCCATTCGCAAATTTTGTGCTCGCCCTGGGCCTGATGACCGGCTTCTATATGCTGCACAATGAGGTGCCGCTCTATGAGGACCAGCCAATCCAACTGGATTGGGTGATTCCGGGATCGACGGCAGCCAACGCTGGGTTGATGGCCGGAGACACGATCGTCAGTTTTGACGGCCAGAAGAAGCCCTCCTGGGAAGAGGTCTACGAGCACACCGCGCTGAACCTGCAAAGCGAGAACATCAGTCATAGCGTTCCGGTCGTCGTCGAACGCAACGGACAGCGCATCACCGCGACCTTGCCGCTTTCCGATGGAACGCCTGCGTCGAAGGCGGCGGCTGACTTCACGCTGGACAAGATCGGTCTGCTTCCAGTAATCCAACCGGGGCCGGTCAAGGTCAGCTCGGTCAGCGACGCTTCCCCTGCGTTGAAGGCGGGAATGCAGAGCGGCGACCAGATTCTCTCCATTGACGGACACCAATTTCACGGTACCCCGACAATCGTCGCTTATCTACAGGATCGCAAAGGCGCATCGGTCACCGTGCAACTGGAGCACGCCGGAAATACATCCTCGGTCGTGATTCAGCCAAGGCTGGATCAGGGACCGGACGGCTCTGCCTGGCACATCGGGTTCATGGGAGCGCCGCCGCCGTCGCGCATCGAGCAGATGCCTTTTCCAAAGGCGGTGAAGGCTTCGGTCAAATTCAGCCGCGAAAACTCGCTGCTGATTCTCGAAGTCCTCAAGCGGCTGCTGACGCACCGGATGTCGGTCAACACGCTCTCCTCGCCCATTGGAATCGCGCAGCAGACCGGTATGGCCGCCGAGACCCCCGGCTGGGAAGCCAAATTCCGCATCATGGCCGCGCTTAGCCTGAATCTGGGCATCCTCAATCTGCTTCCATTCCCGATTCTGGACGGCGGCATGATTCTCTTCCTGATCATTGAGAGCATCCTGCGGCGCGACGTGAACATGGTCTTCAAAGAACGTATCTATCAGGTGGCATTCGTTCTGATCATCGTGTTTTTCGGCTATATCGTCTTCAACGACATCTCCAAGTTATCGATATTCGCTCAATCCAAGCCGTAGAACATGAATCGTCTGAGATCGAAAGAAAGTTGCCCCATGTCCGTCGTTACCGAACTACGAGTGCGTTATGCGGAAACCGACCAGATGGGCGTGGTCTATTACGCCAATTACCTGGTGTGGTTTGAGGTTGGGCGCGTGGAGTTCATGCGCTCGCTGGGCTTTGACTACAAGCAGATGGAGATGGAGGACGGCTGCATTCTTCCAGTCGTCGAAGCCACCTGCCGCTACAAGGCTCCGGCGCGCTATGACGATCTGATCCTGATTGAAGCCGGGCCGATCCTGTTGCGCGGCTCGCTGCTCAAGTTTGCCTATCGCATTATCCGCGCCTCAAACGCGCGAGAGGGTCAACTGCTGCTGGCCGAGGGTGAGACGGCGCATCTTGTCTGCGACGCCAGCATGCAGAAATGCCTTATGCCGGAGCGCTACGCCGCGCCGATTCGCTCCGCAATCCGCATTTTCGCTCGCGACGAGCAGGGCGAAATGGATGGTCAGGACTAAGATTTAGGATCGTTAACTTAGCTTTCGAGAGACGACTACCAGGGTTCAAAGCAATCGTAGTTGCGCTGAAGAGCGATCCTTCCATCTTCCATCTCGAAGAACATCGCAAGATGCGCTTTTATTTCCGTTCCAACCGGAATCGTTCTGAAGGGCACAGCGAGAACTCCAACCCATCGAGCCTCAACCGCGACGCGAGTTCCCTGGGCGACCTCCGATACTATCTCGTAACTTTGGTTGGACAGGACCTTTTTTCCTTGCTCGCTGCGTCTGAGCATGCTTGCCAGGTCGCTCTCCTGGCCGTTCGGATTCAACTTGTTTGGCAATTCAATCTGCCGGACGCTTTCTGTAAAGAAGCGCTTCATTTTCTCGCCAACAGAACCATCCTGCAGTGCGGACAGGTAGTGTCGGATGACCTGTAAATTCGTCTGTTCCGCGCTTGTCATAACGTCCAAAAGTTATAACAGGCGAGAGATGTTGGCGTCCCTCCGATTCCTACATCACCTCTGGCGATTCGATCCCCATCCAACTCAGCACGGTCACCAACTCGCGTAGCGTGATAGCGGCCGTAGCGAGCAGAAGCGTCTTTCGCGCCGGATCTTCTTCGGTGAGAATGTGGTGCCGATGGTAGAAGTTGTTGAATTCCTGTGCCAATTGAAAAACATGTCGCGCCACATACGCCGGTTCTGAAGTCGCAATGCACTGGTCCAGCGTCAGTGAACGCTTGCTCGCGCGCAGCCAGATACCCCAGATATCGTCTGCATCTTTGAGCAGCGAAGCTGCATCGAGCGTTGCGAATTGGGCCAGCACTTTTTCCGGACTCGTTTCGGCCTTGCGAAAGATATTGCGGATGCGCACGATCGCGTACTGTACATAAGGGCCGGTTTCTCCCTCGAAGCTAAGCGCGTCCTTGAAATCGAAGGCGATCACCGTGCCGCGCGTGAACTTGAGCATGAAATAGCGCAGCGCGCCGATGGCAATCTGCTCGGCAACGAGCTGCCGTTCCTCTTCTGAGCGATCCGGTTGCCGTGCGCCCGTCTCCTTGCGTGTGGCCGCGATCAGCTTGTCGATCAGGTCGTCCGCCTTCACGCCAAAGCCCTTGCGCCCGCTGACTTCGATGTATGGCCGGCCCAGGTCTTCTTCCGCGACCGTATAGCCCAGTTCGAGAGCGCATCGCGGCGTCAGTGCGACCATCTCATAGCTGAAATGGGTATAGCGATCCGCTTCAGCCGTGTGGCCCATGCCGCGCAACGCCTGAATCACGTTCGCCTGCGGGTCGGATTGACGCGAGTCGATGACGTTATAGATGGCCTGCGCGCCGCCGAAGTGCGGATGAGTTTCTTCGCCGTGCTCCGTCGATATCCAGCAGGTGTGATCCGGATACTCAAAGAACGGACGATAGCCAAAGTCCCGTCCCAGCAGGCCAAACTTCCACAGGTGATATGCGATGTCCTTGCCGACGTAGGTCACCGTTCCGTTCGATCGAACGATGACTTTGGCGTCTTCGTCGGTCTCGCCTTCTTCGACAGCCTTCGCGTCCGGCCTCGTCATCACCCAGCAGCCCTTGTTCTTGCCTTCCGTCTCGAAGTAGAGAACCCCCGTCTGCTTTAACTGCTCGAAGGCCAGATCCCAGAATTTGAGATGCAGAATCTCGCTCTCCTGCGGCAGAAAGTCATACGTGATGCCGAGGCGCAGCATGGTTTCCAGATGGCGGCGAATAATCGCCATCGAAATTAGTTCGGCAACGAGAGCAGTTTCGTTTCCACCCGCCTCGATTTCATGCAAGGTTGCATAACGCAAGCTCTTGCGCTGCTTGTTCTCTTCTTCCGAGCCGGAGTCATACCACTGCGAAACGCGCGCGTAGACATCCCAGCAGAGATAATCGAACTTCTCTCCGTTTGTCTCGAATCCCGCGATCAGAGAGCGAATCTCGGCCAGCGACTTGCCTTCCAAATGCAGAAAGCCAACCACCACATCGGCAACCTGAACGCCCGTGTTGTCGATGTAATTCTGCACATCGACCTTCTGCCCGTTCGCGCGCAGGATGCGGACGAACGTATCGCCAAGGATCGCATTGCGCAAATGGCCAACATGCGCAGCCTTGTTGGGATTGATGCTGGTGTGCTCGACCAGCACATGCAACCCTGAGTTGGGCGCAGGACGAATATCGAATTGAGCGAGAGCCGAAACGAGGCAGCCGCGATTGAGATAGACGTTGAGATAACCCGCCCCAGCCGCTTCAAAGCGCGAAATGGCAAGCCCCTGCGCGGTTCCCTCGGACTCCGAAGGCAGCAAGAGAGCGACCGTTTCGAGACTGTTATTCAATAGCGTCGCCAGCTCGGCGGCGATGATCTTTGGGGCCTTGCGCAGCTTACGAGCCAGCTCAAAAGCTACCGGCAAAGCGAATTCGCCGAGCTTGAGGTCTGGCGGTTGCTCGATGGCGATGGGGCCGAGTTCGATGCCGTATTGGTCCTGGATCAGTGCGCGAACCCGCGTAAGCAGGCGTTGTTGCAATTCGAGATACACGGGCTGAAACCTCTGAAAATCCCTGATTTCCTAGGTGATTTTATCAGGGGACTGGCCATCCAGGAGTCGTTCTACGAAATGCGAACGGGAACTACAAGCACGTCGAACGCCTTGCAAGCTCTTCGCCGGGCATCAGTTAAGATAGATACGGTACGTCAGCTCAAGTTCAGCAAAGTTGTTATGCTGCGCTCCTGAAGATTCCCTCATCGCATCTATGCCTACTCTGCCCAATCCGTCGCAGGACGCTCGCAACTCGTTTTACATCACCACGCCGATTTATTACGTCAACGCGCGGCCGCACCTGGGTCACGCCTATTCGACGATCGTTTGCGATGCCGTCGCGCGGCGCAAGCGAAGCCAGGGAATTGCCACGTGGTTCCTGACCGGCACAGACGAGCACGGGCAAAAGATCGAGCGTTCCGCGAAGCTGGCAGGCAAGAGCCCCGCCGAATTCGCGACCGCCATCTCCGGAGAGTTTCGCTCGCTCTGGGATCGCATGGGTCTCACATACGACGACTATATTCGCACCACAGAAGACCGCCATAAGCGCGGAGTGCAGCGGTTATTTGCCGAGTTGCACGACAGAGGCTTCATCTACAAAGGCTCGTACACCGGCCAGTATTGCGTCTCCGACGAGGCATTTGTCGATGTGCCACCCGGTGCGCCCTGCCCCGATTGTGGACGCATCACGGAAACCATCAGCGAAGAGAATTACTTCTTCAAGCTTTCAGCCTTTGAGCGCAAGCTGCTGGAACTGTACGAGACACATCCTGAGTTCGTTCAGCCTGAAGCGCGCCGCAATGAAGTGACCGCCTTCGTGCGCAGCTCACTCAAGGACGTCTCGGTCAGCCGCACGAGCGTCTCCTGGGGCGTACCCGTGCCGGGTGACGAGAAGCATGTGATTTATGTCTGGTTCGATGCGCTGGTCAACTATATCACCGCGCTCGGCTATGGCTCAGACGCGCCCGAAGATAAGGCTCGCTTCGAAAAATTCTGGCCGGCAAACGTGCATCTCGTCGGCAAAGAGATCATCCGCTTTCACTGCGTTTACTGGCCCGCGTTTCTGATGGCTGCAGGTCTGCCGCTGCCGAAGTCGGTCATCGCCAACGGCTGGCTGCTCTTCGACAAGACGAAGATGTCGAAGTCGGTCGGTAACATCGTGCGAGCTGAAACAGTGCTCGAAGTGCTCGGCGCGGATGCGCTGCGCTACTTCCTGCTGCGCGAAATCAGCTTCGGTCACGACGGCAACTTCACCTTCGAAGCTCTGGTGCAGCGGTACAACGCCGATCTGGCTAACGGCTACGGCAATCTGGTGAGCCGCGTGGTCAATATGGTGCATAGGTACTTCGGCGGTGTGTTGCCCGAGACCGGACCTATGGGGGACGCAGAAACATCGATTCAGAATGATGCGGGGCTGACCATTGTCGAGTTCAATACCCAATTCGAGGCGATGGATTTCTCGCGTGCGCTTGAGTCGCTCTGGGCGCTGGTCGCTGCTGTAGACGGCTATCTGACTGCTTCTGCTCCTTGGAAGAAACCAGCCGAGGTTTCCGACGAAGCCCACGCAAAGACTCAGGCGAGGGTGCTTGCAACCGCAGCGGAAGCGATCCGAATCATCACGGCTTTGGTGCATCCGATACTTCCGGAATCTACGGGTAAGGTATGGCTGCAGCTAGGTTTAGGCAATATCGAAGAAGCCGCCAAGCGTGGCGATCTGAAAGATCTCGCATGGGGAGGGTTGCGGGCAGGCACAAGCTTTGCCGAGCCTGCGCCGCTCTTCCCTCGCGCAGAAAAGGATGCGATTGAGCGTATGCAAAGTCTTGAGAGTGGAAACAATCTAAGCGCCGTAGCAGCGGTCAGCGGTTCGAGCGGGGAAGCTAGTTCGTCCCCAGTTATCAGCGAAGCAACTGCGCCATGCTCCGGGAGCACCGAGGCGCCGGTTCATGCTCCTGTATCCGAACCGGCCGTGCCGGCAGCTTCTGCCTTGGAGACGACTGCTGCCGGTTCCGACGCGGCCCGAGAGGGAATCGCGCAGATAGGCATTGAGGACTTCGCCAAAGTGGAACTTCGTGTGGCGCAGATTCTGGTGGCTGAACGAGTTCCAAAAGCCGACAAACTGCTGCGTCTGGAAGTCGATCTCGGCTATGAGAAGCGCCAGATTCTGGCCGGAATCGCCCAGTACTACGAGCCGGAGAAGCTGATCGGGCGCAAGGTCGTTATCGTGGCCAACCTGGCTCCGCGGAAACTGCGCGGCCTGGAGTCGAACGGCATGGTCGTAGCAGCCTCGATCGGCGATCACGGGGCGCCCGTGCTGGCTGGCTTCCTCGAAGATGTTCCAATCGGAGCGCGGTTGAAGTAGGCCGCCTGAATACGTCACCGCATTGCGCAATACACATAAAATGTGCGATCCTTACACATTGAGAGATTTGCGATGCGGACCAACATCGATATAGACGACAAGCTGATGGAGCAGGCGATGGTGGCCAGCAAGGCGACCACCAAGAAGGCTGCCGTGGAAGCCGCCTTGAAGTTGATGGTGCAACTCGAGCATCAGGGGAATGCAATCGAAAGTCTTCGCGGCAAAATCGTTTGGCGAGGCCACGACGACGACTGGTTCGCCTCCGATGAGGAGGTCCAGGCCGAGCGAAAAAGGACTCCCGCGGGAGAGCAGATGGATTCAGCATCCGAGGAGCAGAGTCGATTGGCGGGAGAGCAAGGCCTGCGTTGATGGTCATCGTCGATACTTCCGTGATAATCGCGTATCTCGACGATCGGGTGAATCGCCATACTGAGTGGCTGGACCGACAACGAAGTTTACAGCGGATCGGAATTACCACCCTCATCCAGACAGAAGTTTTGCAGGGAATTCGTGCGGAGGAGCAGTTCCTCGCGGCAGTGGCGGCACTGAATTGCTTTGAGATTTTTGAAACTGGCAGCAGCGCTCTGGCGATTGCCTCCGCGCGAAATTACAGAATGTTGCGCCGGGCAGGTATTACGATTCGCAGCACGATCGACTGTTTGATCGCAACGTTTTGCATCGAGAATGGACACGAATTACTGCATAATGACCGTGATTTTGACGCGTTTGAGGAAAACCTCAATCTTCGTGTGCTGCATCCGCCGGAAACCTTGCTGCATTAGCCGACATCGCATTGGATGACGACACTCCGGAACATCATCAAGAAATCGACCAACTCTCGTTTTCAGTCGCATCCAGACTGTCTTGCACTGCCTCGGAGGAGCTAAATTGTTAATTGACTCGCACGCGCACCTCGATAGCGAACGCTATGAAGGCGAGCTTGTCGAAGTGCTGCGTCGCGCCTGGTCCGCGGGAGTGGGTGCGGTAATAGCCATTGGCATCGGCGAGGGGCCGTCTGAAATGCATCAGGCGCTCGATATCTGCCGCCAGTTCAATGGATCCGGCGAGGCGTACAAACCGCGCGAACTGCCAAGGCTCTATGCCAGCGCAGGGATCTATCCGCACAACACGCACGAGGCGGATGATGCTGCCCTTGCAAAGCTGGATAGTCTTCTTGCCGAGCCGGAGGTGATCGCCTGCGGAGAAATTGGCCTCGATTACTACCACGAAGGCTCGCCGCATGAGACACAGAAGCGGGTTTTCGTCCGCCAAATGGAGATTGCCGCCGCCCGCAAGCGCCCGATCATCATCCATTGCCGCCCGAAAGACGGCGACAATGCGTGCTGGGACGACACGCTCGCGCTTCTCGATGGGCACTGGGGCTCAAATGGCCTGGGAGGTATTCTCCATTGCTTTTCAGGTGACTGGGAACATGCCCAGCGGGCAATGGAGCTCGGATTTCTGATTAGTTTCGCCGGGAATCTGACCTACCCGAAGGCGCAGTCGCTGCGCCATGTGGCTGCAAAGGTGCCGCTCGACCGGCTGTTAGTGGAGACGGACGCGCCGTTCCTGGCGCCGATCCCGAACCGCGGACAGCGCAACGAGCCGGCGTGGGTGGCGCACACAGCAGCGGTTTTGGCGGAACTGCGGGGAATATCTGCCGAAGAAATGGCCTCGATCACCACGAAAAACTTCGAACGGCTGTTTCGTCTGACCCCTGACGTGTGAAACTTGAATTTGCAGTGAATTGGGAGCCGGAGCCGAACTCCGGTCTCGCGGCGGCTTCGAAGCCAGCCAATGAAGGATAGGAAAAACCCATGGCGCAGGACAATTCGTTTGATATCGTCAGCAAGGTAGACATCCAGGAAGTGCGCAACGCCATCGATCAGGCGCTCAAGGAGATCAAGGCGCGGTTTGACCTGAAGGACTCGAAGTCTGAGGTCACTTTGGAGGGCAATGATGCTATTCAACTTGCCTCCGCGGATGAATACAAGCTGGAAGCAGTGAAGGAAATCCTCGGGCAAAAACTGGTCAAGCGGGGTGTGTCGCTGAAAAACCTCACTTACGGCAAACTGGAAGAGGCCATGGGCAAAAGCGTCCGCCAGAAGATTACTCTGCAACAGGGTGTTCCGGTGGAAAAGGCCAAGGATATTGTCCGGATCGTGAAGGACTCGAAGCTCAAGGTGCAGGCGTCGATTCAGGGCGATTCGGTACGAGTGAGCGGCAAGGATCGCGATAGTCTTCAGTCGGTGATCGCACTGTTGCGTGGCAAAGATTTGGGCATCGAATTACAGTTCACCAACTATCGGACGAATTGACCGGTACTTCTTTCGCCGCAGCAACATCCAAAGAGCGGATACTGAAGGCGCAACAGCAAAATCGCAAGCCGCATCGGCTGGCAAGAGGAAAGAGCAGGAACTCCCAGATCTTGAGCACATTGGCGATAGCAACGGCAAGAGAAGTCTTCGATTTGCTCCGCGATGACCTCACGGCCATTGAACGGGAGCTGGGGCGCGACGCCGTCTCCAGTGTCGACACGATCACAGAGATCGCCGAGTATTTGCGAGGCGGCGGCGGTAAGAGAATTCGCCCATCGCTCCTTTTGCTGGCGGCGCGCTGCCTGGGCTATGACGGATCGGGAATGATCCGTCTTGGCGCGGTCGTTGAATTGGTGCATACCGCGACCCTCGTCCATGACGACATCATCGACGGCGCCGACACCCGCCGCGGACGCCCCTCGGCCAACACCACATGGGGCAACGAAAAATGCGTGCTCGCGGGCGACTGGCTGTACATGCAGGCCTTCCACATCGCTCTGGAAGAGCGGAACTTCAAGGTGCTCGACCTGTTGATCAGCCTCACCCAGCAGATGGTCGAGGGGGAACTGCTTCAGATTCAGAAGCTGGGTCGGCCAGTCTCCGAGGCCGAGTATTACGATCTGATTTTCCGCAAAACCGCCTGCCTCTTTTCTGTTTCAATGCAACTGGGCGCAACCCTTGCAGGCGCAAGCGCTGAGCAGGAAGAGGCTCTCGCCTGCTATGGGCGCGGCGTCGGACTGGCATTTCAGATCGTCGATGACGTGCTCGATCTTACGGCCACCGAAGAAGTCCTGGGCAAGCCCGTGGCAAGCGACCTCCGCGAGGGCAAGACGACGCTGCCGGTCATCCATTCCCTGGAGCACGGCACGGCCGCCGAGCGCGAGGTCATCCGCCACGTACTCGAAGATGGCGGCTTCGTCCGTTCCTCGCGCGAGCAGGTACAGGAGATTCTGCACCGCAACGGATCGGTCGAGTATGCCATGGCAGCTGCGGACCGCTATGCTGAGCAAGGCCGCGAGGCGCTGGTTCCGATTGAAGACTCCGAGTTCAAGCGGGCGTTGTTGTGGGTGCCGGATTTCGTCGTAGCGCGAGACAAATAAGCCGATCCATTGCCCAATCTTTGCTGTTCAGGCCACTCGTTTCGACGTCGGGACGGGAACGTCAGGCGCTTTTGGCAGCAGCACGGAGAGAATGCCAAGGATTGCCGCAGCCACCGGCGCAGCGAGCGCTACACCGACGGGTCCCGCGACGGCCGCCAGGAGCAGCTGCATCGTTAACGTGAGAGCGGGCGGCAATCGGACGATGTTGCGCTCCAGCAGTGGGGTCACTACATAGCCCTCGATCGTAAAGACGATGGCGAAGACCAGCAGGGCCAGCAATCCCTTCGTGGGGCTGATGGCCAGTGCCAGCAGCGCTGCCGGGATTACCGAGATCAACGGTCCGACGTTCGGAATGAATGTCATCACCGCGGCAATGATCCCCAGCGTGCCCGCCAGCGGCACGCCGACAATCCATAATCCGATGCTGATGAGCGCGCCAACCAAAGTCATCGAGATGAGTTTGGCTAGCACCCACCAACGCAGAATCTGCGCCACGCTGGCAGCGCACGCATCCATCTTTCCGCGATATTCCTCCGGCACGGCGCGCCGGATGCCGTTGTAATACATCTCCGGCTCAGCGGAAAAATAGATGCTGAGACTGAAAACGATCACTAGTCCAGCAAGTATGGTGGCTGAACTGACGACGATGCCGCCGATGCGTGTTAGCGCAAAGCTGAAGCCGCTCGATATCTGTTCAGAGCCGGGAGATTGCCGCAGAATCCATTGACCCCATTGTTGGCTCCGCATCTGCGTCAGAAGCGAGTGAGCGGCCACCGGCAAATCTGTTTCCAGATCGGCGAATTGCTGGACAATGTTCGGTCCCTGACTCCATACGACAAGGGCTGTCACGGCAAATGTCACGCACAGAAACAGCGCCAGCGCGAGGCCCTGTTTGATCTTGAAGCGGCTATGCAGCCAGTTGGATACAGTTGTAAGCAAAATCGCGCCAATCGCAGACGCGAAGAGCAGCAGAAAGATGACCCGGCCAATCCAGATCAGAAACACGGCCAGCGCAAGCGCCGCGATGGCAAGGAGCGTGAAGCTCACGCGACTTTTGAATTTGTCATCCACGTCGTGCATGGGAGAGTTGCGCCAGCCTTTCTTTCTAGTTACTTGAGTCTACCCGAGCCGCGCATAAATTGGCGGCAAGATTCGGATGGACTCGCCAGCCGGTGCTTTGCAATGGTTAAGGCATGAAGGCTGGTCATCTGCTCCAACTCCTGCTGTTATCTGCCGTTTGGGGAGTTTCATTTCTGCAGATTCGCATCGCCGGGGACAGCTTTCCTCCGCTCTGGGTCGCATTGCTGCGCTGCTCATCAGGAGCGTTGCTTCTGTGGAGTGTGATGATCCTGGGGCGGCGCTCGTTGCCCTCTCGCAAGTTATTGCCGTGGCTTTTGCTGGTGGCGCTCTTCAATAACGCAATTCCATTCACATTTTTTGCCTGGGGCGAGCGCACAATTCCCAGCAGCACAGCAGCGGTCGTTAACGCAACCACGCCAATCTGGACCCTGTTGATCAGTCTCGCAGTGCAGCGCGGCCACGCTACAGGACGCATGATTGCAGGCGTGCTGCTAAGTTTCGCAGGGGTCGTACTGGTTGTGTATGGACATGAAGTGGGAGAAGAAACCGCGTCCGCGCGGGCGGGGCTGGTGCTCGGAGTTACGCTGGTCGTGATGGCCTCCCTCTGTTATGCCATCGCAACGGTCATGGCAAAAGCGAAGCTCAAAGGCATCGACCCAATCGGACTTGCAACCACGCAGCTCACGCTCGCCAGCCTGATGCTGTTACCGGTAGCACTCGCCGGAGCGTACCCAGTGGCTGTCAGTGTTCCATCCATCGCAGCAATCGCAACGCTGGGACTTGCCGGTAGCGGCATTGCTTACCTGCTCTACTACAACCTGCTTGCCCATGTCTCTGCGACCCATGTCGTGGCCGTAACCTATCTTCTCCCGATCTGGGGTCTGTTCTGGGGCCTTCTGGCACATGAAACCATCGGTTGGACTGCATATCTGGGAGTGGCGGTCGTCGTCGCCGGACTACTGATCCTGAATTGGAAGACACAGGTTCAGGCGGCGTCGTCGACGGCACGGGCCTAACTGCACTGCAAAGAACCTTTCACGCGTTCGCGGCCATTTGTCGCGGTCGAAATTGGTACTCTCAACTGCAGGCAATTTGAGTTAGACTTCTCTCCTGATGCCGATCAACTGCCCGATCTGTCACGCCTCCGCAAGTCTAATGGGAAAGCATCCCGATGCCGATATCTATCGCTGTAAATCCTGTACGCACGCATTCAGCGACATCGCATCCATGCCAAAGCAGGAGGAATACGGTGCAGACTATTTCGACGACACGCACCGCCGCTGGTTCGAGCACCCGAATACGCAGCTCTTCGACCGTGTCGCGGCCTACATTCCACAAGGCGGATCGGTCCTCGACGTCGGTTGCGGCCGTGGAGATTTTCTTCGGCACGTTCACCGGATGCGGCCTGATGCTAAGCTGACCGGGATCGATTTCGCTCCAAATCAGCATGAGAGCATTCGATTTCTCCAGGGCGACGTCATCACGCTCGACATTTCGCAACGCTTCGACGTGGTCGTGTCACTCTCCGTAATCGAACACGTGCCTGATTGCGTTGCCTTTGCCCGCCGCATGGTCGAACTGACGAAACAGGGCGGTTCGATGATCGTCAATACGCCCAACGAAGCAAGCATTCTCTACGGCATGGGCCGAGCCGGACTATCATTTGGGGTTTCATTGGCCTTCAATCGTCTCTATTCGCGCCATCATCTGCACCACTTCACTCCTACCTCACTGCGCCGGCTTCTGGAGTCGTCAGGCCTCACAGTTTCAAAACACCTCATGCACAATGCTCCGGTGAAGGCCATGGACCTGCCCGTCCGCAATGCTGCCGCGGATGCCGTGCTGCGAGCCGGTGTCTGGGCCGTATTCGCTGCGGGGTCGATTACCTCCAAGACCTATCTGCAAACCATAGTTTGTTCTGCTTAAGCTGTTTCATGCATTTGAGTCAGGCCAGTCGAGTCGCACAGAGTTATTCTGAAAAGCGGGCGACTCCCGCCGGGCCAAGCTATTTATCGATTGCGACCGGCCTGTCCCCGAACGAAAAGTGCCGGTGGCCGAGAAAGCTGCTGACGACCGTGAAGATTGCTACGATCGCCCCGGCAATGTATGGCGCCTCGCTCTGATATCGCGTCGTGTGCCGGATCAGCCCCACCAGCGGCGCCAATGCCAGCGTAGAGACAAGAACGCTTCCACTGTAGACGGCGAGCGTGCGCACCCATTCGCGCAGATAGTTGCCCTTCGTCCGAAAGACAAACCATTTGTAACCAAGGAAAGCGACAGTGATTGCGATAAGATTCGACGAAAGATTGGCCGCGATGTAGGAATACGACGGCATAACTGTCGCAAGCCATCGGTTCATCAGGAAAAAGCATGAGTACCCAAATACCGTGTTCCATCCGCCGATCAGTACATAGCGCAAGAACTGCTCCGGCGGGATATGCCTTGCAATCCCGCTCCTCTGGGGTTCTATGTCTGACCTGGAATAGCTCATTCCTTCGGCTTCTCTTCGGAGTCATCAAAATTGATCCGCTCTTTTTCGATCACCAGGGGCCGGTTCTGAACCATCGTGTGGATCGAGCCAACGTACTCGCCGATTACGCCCAGGGCCACCATCTGTACCGATCCGAAGAAGAAAAGCCCCACAACCACAGGCGCAATTCCGATGGAGAAGTTATTCCAGAACACCAGTTTGGCGATCAGATAACCCAGGCCCACCAACGCACTCAACAAGGCAAAGAGAAAACCAGTGAAGGTGACCAGTCGCAGCGGCACCTTGGACAGGTTCGTGATCCCAAGCATCGCAATGTCATACAACGTATAGAAGTTGTTCTTGGTAATGCCGCGTTCGCGCCGCTTCTGGTTGTAATAGACGGACTTGTGAGGCAGGCCGATCTCCGCGATGATTCCGCGAAAGTAAGGGTAAGGATCGGGGAAGCGCGTGCGGATGATATCGATGACCTTCCGGTCATACACACCAAAGCCGTGGAAATGCTCGAGCACGTGAATATTGGTCAGCATCGCAACGGTGCGGTAATACAGGGTGCGAATGCCGAACATCGTCCCGTTTTCGTCGCTTGAATTCTTGATGCCCGCGACAATCGGAGTTCCGCGCTCCCACTCCTCAATCATCTCGCCGATCAACTCAGGAGGGTCCTGGAGATCAGAGAGCAATACCGCGACCGCGTCGCCCTCGGCGCACATCAGCGCGTGTTGCGGAGAGCGCAGGTGGCCAAAGTTCCTCGCATTCACTATCACCTTGACGCTCTTGTCCATCGCGGCCAGCCGGCGCAGGATCTCTACCGTCCTGTCCGTCGAAGCGTTGTCGATAAAGATATGCTCGTAGCGATACTGCGGGAACCTCGCGAGTGTCTCCCGTGTCCGAAGATACAGTTGCTCGACATTGCCCTCCTCGTTATAGCAAGGACTGACTACGCTGATCAGCTTCAATGGGCTCGCTCCGGGGCTGTGGTCATCATCCGTTCGTCTGAGAATGACATTCGTTCTCAACAGTGTTGCCGCGATTATATCTCCGTAGCCAACATCGACAATCTCCCACTTTCGAGGCTTGAAGTGGTTCTAAGTTGGTAAGGCTAAGTTTCTCGCGACCCGGCAGCCGCAAGGCAGGTTCTTTCGCCCAGCCTTGCGAGTGAAACGCCGGCGTGGCTATCGGGTTCGTATCAGAATCCAGTGGTTGTCCCACGGGAATCTATTGCCAAAGTCGCTGGTATAAACAGCGTGCCAGCTTCCATCCGCGAGCTTTTGCTCGATCAACTGATCGAGATACCGTTGCGCGAGGGGCTGACCCTTGTTGAATATGGTCTCGTGAAGACTCAAAGTGTAGAGCTGTCTTTGGTAGAGTATCCATTGCGGCGGCGAGGTCCTGAGTTCGTCCATCAGACCAAGGATAGTCTCCTTGCCGGATGTGTCGAAAAATGTCTGCACATAGCCATGCCATGGTGGGACGGAGCAGAAATAGTTTGCGAAGGGGAATGGTAGTGAGAGCAACTCGCTTTGAGAACTGCTCGGCCCAATCTGCTCGCAGACCGGTTGAATGAACTTCAGCATCTCGTTGTCGATTATCATCGGTCCGTATTCAGGATGGTGGTACCATGTTCGTCCCTCGAACATGGGTGGCTCCCGATAGGTATGCCATGAGAACGGGATCACGAGCTTGACGTAGACAGTGCAGAGCATCAGAAACGCGGCAACTACAAGAAGGCAAGCGCGAGGCCATTCTGCCTTAAATCGGATTGGCGGACAGATGGACAGTAGCACAATCATTATGCCCACCGGCCCGTATAACCCGACGTTAGTGCCTCCCGACGACATCGAACCGGAGGCAAGCTGACCGAGTGGTATCAGTAGAAGAATCTCTCGCCGGTCCCACGTGTACCCTTGACCTGTAGTGAACTGCCAGCGCAGAAAGCGCGCCACGACGATAAGGCAAAGGCCATGCAGCACGAGAATGGCGATGCCGGAGGCGTAGACGATCACATTGAGGGGTGAGTGGGTTCTGAGCCAGAGGAAGGTATTGATCGGCAGATGGAATGGGTAAGCGAGTACGTGGCCTGCTCCTCCTTTGCTCCCAGCCGCGTGGAAGATGGAGTACATTGCGTATTCTTGCAACGAGTCCCCCGTTAGGTGCACGACAACGACCACCGTCAGCACTGCCGCGAGACTGAAAAACCCAAGCGAAAGAAGTCTCCTTGCCTGCGCCAAGCACACAATGGCGATGGCTACGCCGACAGACAAGGCCGCGCCGTCGTTGAGCCTGTTGGTCAACGCGAGGCCAGAGAGTATTCCAAGGATCGAGGCCAGGACGAGGCTGGTTCGAGCAGTGGTCGTCTTCTGCATCACGAGCAGCGCCACCAACGAATACACTTGAATGCAATCCGCGAGTACGTGGTAGTCATCGAACCGGTACGCCTCAAAATAGATGGAGAGGAAGAAAGCGCACCCAAGAACGATCCCCCTCTTGCCGTCAGAGAGATTCGAACGCCGCGCCAACAGTAGCAGCCCGAGGCAATAGGCCACCAGGTGCAGCACGGCCGGGACCTTGGAGGCAAGCCACCCCTTGCCTAGAAGCGTCATGACGGATGCCGTCTCCAGCACGTACAAGGGCTGCAGGACCAGATGCATGTCCGAGTAGAGGTGCTTTCCGCTGCGAAGAAAAGTGGCATACCAGAACCACCCGCCTTCGCCTGCTATTTGAGTGTTGGCGATCATCGCCACTCCGAATAGGACGCAGAAGACAAACATCAGGTTCTGGAGGATCGTCGCCCTGCCAAACGCCGATTGAATGCGCCGCAGCGGATTCAGCGACATGGTTACGGGTTCTACTTTCCGATTGTCCACCAGTGCGACCGATGTATTCGCTTTTGAGTTGGCGACATCAGCGATGGAGTAGCACGGGATCCAGAGGACCCTGGCTACACAGAGCCGGATCACTGGGAGCGATATCTGATATTGGCCGTATTTACCCCAACTTAGAGATAGCAAGCGGGACATCATTTTGCACCGCTCTCCCCAATCCGCTCCATCAAGACTGTCCCCTTGTTTTCCCACACAACTTTGTAGTGCGATTCCAGGTAAGGCTCCATCAGGTATTGGCTCTTTGGGATTCTTGGCAATGAGGGAAACGCCTTGGGGAGCACCTTGTCTAAGTAAGCTGTATTCCAAAGGACGTACCGTACGTGACGCCGCTCCAGGGTCTGTATAGCGTTCATGAACTGCTCCGTGGTGTTGTAGTTATACCCCAGGCCTGAGTAGCGTGTTGGGTTGTCGGTTTCGGTCAGGAAGTAGTACATGGGATAGAAGGGATAGACAAAGAGTTCCGAACCGGATGCTACATGCTCATTGAGATAAGTGAGCACTGGATCAGTTCCGAACATGGCCACAGTTCCGACCCTGGTTGGAGTGGGATGCGTGTAGAGGACCAGCAGCAGGTTGAATCCAGCCAGCAATGCGGCACAAATTGCGAGAAGTTGCAGCCCGCGGATCTTCAACTTGCCCCTATCCTCACTCAGGAAATGAACAAACAGGATGACAAGCAGAGGAGATCCCATAACGAGGTGACTGATGTCTCTTCGGTGGAACTCTGATAGCCACAACGCAGACCCGCACATCCAATAGAGCAAAAGGGTCGGCTTCATAAAGCTGGTTCTGTTGACCATGGCCAGCACGAGCAATAGAACAGGAAGGGCAGCGATAACGAGGAACGGCACTAATAGAATTGATGCAAATGGGACTGTCCAGAACAAGCCAGAGTTGGAGAAGGCCAATGGACTCCAGTGATCTTGAATGATGCCGCTGGCATAAGGGACGACATTCATTGGACCGTAGTAGCGGAGATTATGTATGAATGTCGCAAAGGCAAGATCCCAGAGCGCCCCGTGGCTCCAGTAATACAGCACCACGGAGCCCACCACGCAAGCATAGCCCGCCATAAGCAGGCCGACGGCACGAAAGGAGGCCTGATGCCTCCATCGCTGAATCACCAGCCATGCCAGAATGGCAAAGAAAAGTAGTATGCCCTTGGGCTGCATGATGCAGGTTGTTGCTCCAGCCAGAGCCCCGCTTACAGGCAACAGAATAGCGACGTGCCGGTCATGCCAAATCAGTACGCAGGCGAATGTCAGCAATGCGAAGAAATTGCTGTCGACATGGTGACTGATCATGGGCCAAAGCGTTCCAAAATACGTAGCGGTCACAACGAGGCACGGCAAGTACCGGAATCTCCCGGAAATTCTGCGAGACAAGAAGTAGATCAATACGCCGGTGCCCAACGAAGTAGTGAAGAGGCATAGTCGCGTCGCAAAAAAGGTTACGCCGAAGAGTTTGAAGAAGGCGCCTAGCCAGTAGAAGGTTCCGGGTCCCATCACTTCAAAGAAATCGCGCGCAAAGAGTTGGCCGCGAGCAACCCGCACCGCTCCTTCGATCAGAATCCCCTCGTCCGCCTGCGGAGCCAGCATGATTCGCAGGAAGGGCAACAAATACAAGGTGGCACCTACGACGAAAATCAAATAATCGACGTAGTGGCGTGCAAACTTAGGCTGCACCGAGGCTCGGGCTGCGGGAAACGTCGTTGTAGAGCTCATCCTGTTACCTCACGACCGTCCCGCAACGTCTGAGTAGTACCGTTGAGTAACTTTTCTTCCGGTGGAGTCGAACTTTGCCGCGTGAATCCATCCGAGTCTATGAGCGACAAAGCTTACGGTTGTGCCGAGAACTTCGAGGCCGTACTTCACGCTGCGCCGGAAATTGATCGAAGATGCTTCCTTGAAGTATTTTGTAGGGCAGGAAATCTCGCCGATATTAAACTGAAACATCACCGCCTGCGCAATCATCTGGTTGTCGAAGACAAAGTCGTCGGAGTTCTCAAGCAGCGGCAGGGTTTGCAGCAGTTCTCTTGAAAACGCGCGATATCCGGTGTGGTACTCCGACAGCTTCACTCCAAGAAACAGGTTCTGGAAGGCTGTAAGGAAGCGGTTGGCGATGTACTTATACCTGGGCATGCCGCCTTTCAATGCGCCGCCCCCGAGAATGCGCGAGGCAAGCACCATGTCATAAATGCCGCTGGCCACCATGCTGGCCATAGCCGCAACAAGCAATGGGGTGTATTGGTAGTCGGGATGCACCATGACCACGATGTCTGCTCCTGCGGCAAGCGCCTCGCGGTAGCATGTCTGCTGATTGCGGCCATAGCCGTAGTTTGCATCGTGCACAAAAGTAAGAACGCCAAGCTTCCTGGAAAGCTGCGCAGTTTCGTCTTTGCTGGAATCATCGACCAGGATCTTGATGTCGACCTCGCTGGGAAGTTCGCGCACGGTCTGTTCGAGAGTTTTCTCGGCATTGTAGGCCGGCATAACAACTGCGATTCGTTTTCCGTTGATCATGGTTCGACTCCTTCGTAAGACTGAACTTAGACAAGCTCAGGCAGATGGTTCAATGCGCGACCGAGGCTACTGCATTGGAGAGTTCTGGTGCTTGATACGGCAACAGAGTTGCAGGTGTAATGTCGGGCTGAACGAGCCAGACTTGCCGATCCTTGTAATACCGGAGCAATTCGGAATTATCACTCGCATCCATGTCTCGCGCCCATATAACTTTGGAGCCATCGATGTCCGCGGAGTTGTAGACCCACTCTTCAAAGGGATTGTGCTTTGATGCGTAGCGGACAATCGCGAGTTGTTTCCCGGGCATTTGATTCAGTTCGGATTCAACGCGAACGCGCTCTGTGCCGAAATGGTCTGGCCCATACCAGATGAAGTTCCAGTTGTAAGATGGCCACTCGGGAAGGGCAAGAGCGAGCGGACCGGCAAAGAGCCTGAGTCCAGCCATCAAGACACAGATCGTCACACTAAGGCGCACCAGCGCCAGGCCAACAGGCTTACTCTCGGGGCTCCAAAGCCGCAGGTGCCGCATAGCCTGCAAGCCAATCGCATAAAACGCCGACGTGAAAGGAGCCACATAATGCGGAATAGTAAAGATCTGGACGAGCATTCCGGCCGTTAGTACGAGCATGCAAATAACAAGAAAGCGGATGCGGCGGTCCATGATGGCGCGGCGAAGCATGATGAGCGGGGTGAGTAACGCTATGCCGGCAAAGAACATCAACACAGTCAACGCTTTTATGAGGGTCTGAGGCAGAAAGCCGGCAGGTGTATGGATTTTCCGGAAGAACTTTAACTCACATTCGTAATAAAAGGATCGCAATACCTCATGCCGGTAAGCTGGTTCCGGGCGCTGCGATTGCCAGACGAAATATGGCGCCATGGCATAAGTGGCGCGATCGACAGTGTAGGGCGGGGTAGAGGGACTTCCGAACGCGCGGTAATCATAGTAGCCCAGCCATCCTACTGTGGCAACTATCAATGCCAGCGGAAAGACAGCACGTCGGGCCAGTACTCCCATTGCTGGCCGCTTTTTCCCGAAGAAAGCCCAGTGGCCCATAACAATCGCTACCGGCATGCAAAGAAGTAGGCCCTCGTATGGGCGAGTGAGAACGAGAATGGCGATCCCAGATGCCATCAACACGCCGTAACGTTGATGTGCGGTTTTCATCAGTCGTGGCAGCGCGCCAAGCACAAGCGCTCCGCCGAGAGCGCCGATTGTGCCCGCAGCATGGTAGGTATTGATCCAGTAGCTGAAGAGGCTTAGATGCAGGACAGCGATCAATCCTCCGAGCAGCGCCCAGGTTGGCGGTAGCCAAGCCTGAAGCATCCAGCAGATGGCAGCGCACATTAGAGCGCTGGTCAGCAAGAGACCGTACCAGGGATGCCCAAATAGCAGTTTGCCTGCCGCCAGAACCAGTCCCTGCGCGGGAAAGTACATGGACATGTAGGTGGGCTGCATGGTGATGTGGATGGTTTCGAAATGGATCCACATTGCCGGGGTTGGATTGGTCAATCGTCCGTGCAAAAAGGTGTCCCCTGCAAGCAAAAAACTGAAGTCATCTGGAACGAACGGCACAGGGATGGGACAAAGCGGAAGAATTGCCAAGCGAAGCAACAGCGCAGCAAGGCCGACCACAACGACCGCCAGGCCTTGCCTCCGCGCCAATTTTCCGAAGGCGCCTTCAACTCGCAAGAAAAAAGACGAACCAAGCCGAGGTGACATGAACGCTACGGCGACTGCAATGAACGTGAGACCACCTTCGATTAGTGTTGGCGTTGTCTGCGTATCTGGGGGATTGGGCAACAGCATATTGATTTACGTTCCTACTCCTACAAGCGAACTTTGAGCCGAGTGGCCGTCGTTATCTGGGCTTGAGCAGGCAGCCTGGCGCATTGTAAGGGTATCGCGTGGGGCAGAGTTCGCCAGGATAATTGCTCGCGTCAGCGATTCCCGTGACTTGCTTGAGAGCATGATGTTACAGGTTTCAGCTACGACATACAGAGGACGGTTTTTCGCCTCTTCATAAATGCGGGCGACATAATCGCCAATAGCGCCAAGCGCCAAGAGAATCATCCCGGAGAATATACATTGCAAGGCCACGACTGAAGCCCATCCGGGAACCAGAGAATGGGACCAGAGCGCCAGATAAAAGACTCGCAGCAGATAGGCAAATCCGAAGAAACTCAGACAACAGCCAAGGCTGATGCTGACGCGCAAGGGGAATGCCGAGAAAGAAGAGATGGCTGTCCACGCAAACCGCATCATTTTAAGAAAGGAATACTTGGTCCGACCTCCGGTACGCGCCTCGCGGTCAAAGGGAATGAAAGCCTCTTTAAGTCCGAGCCATGCGGCTAGGCCACGCATATATCGATGCTGTTCCCGCAGAGAGCGAATCGCCAACACCGCTCTCCGGCTAAAGAGGCGGAAGTCGCCGACTTCGGGCGTCAAACGATGACCTGTGAGATCAGATACGATGCGATAGAAGAGCTTGGCTGTCCATCGCTTGAATAGCGTCTCGGAATCGCGCGAAATTCGTTGCGGCGATACGACGTCGTAGCCCTGAGTGAATAGTTCGACCATACGGGGAAGCAGTTCCGGTGGATCCTGGAGGTCCGCATCCATCACAACGACGGCGTCTCCATTGGCAAAGTCCAGGCCGGCAGTTACGGCGGCCTGATGGCCAAAATTCCGGCTGAAGCGAATCAGTCTGATGGCGGGGTCTTGCAGAGCTTCCTGCTCCAGCATCCACGCAGTGTCGTCCGTGCTGCCGTCGTCTACGAAGATGGCTTCAGAATCTATATTGCGTAGAGATTCGCGAAGGCGTGCGAGCAGCAGAGGCAGTGTCTCGGCTTCATTCAGGACTGGAATTACGATCGAGAGCAGCATAATGGCCATCCTGAATGCTGTAGTGAAACTTGCCTGGACAGTTCATTGCGGCGGTAGGTTTGCTATGAATATCTCTGCCGGCATCGTTGCGAGCTTGTAGAATGCGATGCCCGATCTTGCTTGGGCGGGCTTACAGGACGTCCGATGTGAGTTCTGTTCCAAGATTATCGAATGCGAAATTGAGATCGCTGGCGAGAGTTCGAATGCCAGAAGTTGCCGCGAAGGCGATGAATTCCACAACATGAGCACACTCGACCGGGTCCTGTCCATCTTCCCGCCTCAGGGTCCGCACTCGGGAAAGAAGTTTCCAGAATTTGGACCGCATTCAGGTTGATCTCCAGGACTGTCGAAATAGGCTCGCTACAGTTGAATTCCTTTGCGGGGAGAGCCTGCCGTGGGCAAGTTTTCCCTTCGTCACTCTCCCGCAACGGAACATACGTACTGGTCTGCGCAGGTCCCGACCGTGTTCCGGCTGAGGCTATTAGACTGCGCCGGTGAGCTGTGCGCCGATGTTGGTGAAGGCAGAGTTGATGTCCGAAGCCAGAGTCTTCATGCCTGCGGTGGCCGCGAAAGCAATCAGAGCAACAACCAGAGCGTACTCGACCAGATCCTGACCTTCAACGCGTCCCAGGCTCTTGATCACAACGGAAAGCTTAGCGAAAATGTTCTTCATGTGTATTCTCCCCTAGATTGATTTCCCAGCCACAGACTGGGGTTGCCCTCTATATAGCAAGCGATATGCCAACTTTCCTTCCGGAAGCTGTCTATATAATTCAACGACTTATGGCCAGCGACTCGGCGAGGGGTGTGAACCGCCGTATACACCGCCCGAGACACGGAGATTCTCCTCGTATACATGACCTGAAAGTGTATTACCCAAATTGGGAATTGGAAAAAGCGATCTAGAGAGCGCTATGACGGGAATGGGGGAGGCCGAATTCGCGGCCAAAACGCCCCTCCGGAGAGGTGACCGGTATTCCCCACGGAGCGTCGAACCAGGTTACTGACCTAAGTGGGCCAATCCCAACAGGTGAGACGATCGACTCGGAATCCCGCCATGAATGCACCATTGCATCCCGCTGATCCGCATCGAGACCACGGGAGTAGACAGTCCGGCGTCAACGATCCCATGTCAAAGCGCCGATAGGCTGCATGCTTCCCCATTCAGGGGATACCCTCGGCTGAAACGATCCGGTGCCCGCCCTGCAGTCGATAACTCCTCGGCAACGGAATCGGCCTGATCCATTACACGAAAGAGTACAAGACGCTCACCATTACTCAATTACGGATATAACCGTCGCATTTGCAGTAATCTATTTGCATCATCGAACTGGTTACTTCAAGAAGGTGTTCCGCGAGTACGCTTCCTTCGCGGGGGGTCGTGCACCCGAAGGACGATGGGAAGTACTCCCTACTGAGCTTCGGGAGGGCATTTCAAGAACGCTATTTATCAGTGATTCAACCGCCTTGGCGATCTGGAACTTGACCGCCTGAGACGACCAGAGGAGCAGGCATTGGCGAGCAGTCCGGCAAGCGAAGTGAACATTCCGACCAAAAGCAGCCCGCGCCGGCGACTCGCCGCAGCGTGCATCGTCGTAGCCGGAGCCTGCCTCGTCGCCAGCATTCTGTTCTTCGGCATGACGGAGAAAAGCGCAGCCAACCGCGATTTCATTGAATATTGGGCAGCCGGACAACAACTCATTCACGGAGCGAATCCTTATGATGGCGCGGCCATCCTCCGGCTTGAGAGAGCGGTGGGGTTCGATGGTAACGAACCAAAAATCGCACCTAACCCCCCAGTGGCCTCATTTCTTGTACTGCCGCTCGGCTTTGTCGGCGCCAAGGCAGGAGTTATTCTTTGGTCGATAGCTCTTCTCGCCAGTATCTCGGTAGCGAATTGGATTCTCTGGATACTCAATGGACGCCCGGATAATCGGCTACACCTGCTAGGTTACCTCTTTGCGCCAGTGTTGGCCTGTCAGATGGCTGGTCAAATCGGAACCTTTCTGCTTGTCGGCATCGTGCTCTTTCTTCTACTTCATGATTCACGTCCGTTCCTCGCCGGATCAGCGCTTCTGCCTTGCGCCCTGAAGCCACACCTGTTCCTGCCTTTTGCTGTCGTGCTGCTCTTTTGGGCCGTAGACCGACGGGTCCTCCGCATTTTCGCCGGCTTCGCTGTTACGCTGCTTGCCAGTTGCGCGCTCACGCTCTGTTTCAATGCACAGGTTTGGCCGCAGTATTCCGAGGCAATGAGTCAATCGGGGCTTCTGAAAATATATGTCCCCACCCTGAGCGAGACGTTCCGTTTCCTTGTCTGGCGCGACGCCGTGTGGCTGCAATTTCTTCCCGCGGCCTGTGGTGGTGTTTGGGCAATCTGGTATTTTTGGACGCGCCGCAGTCGGTGGAATTGGAACGATCAGGGTCTGATGCTGCTCCTTGTCTCGGCTCTTTGCGCCCCCTATTCGTGGTTGAGCGACGAAGCCATTTTGCTCCCCGCTGTCTTGGCGGGACTTTATCGCGCTTTGAACTCAGGCCGTTCGGTCTTGCCTCTCGCGTTGTTTGGCGGAGCGGCTCTGATTGAAGTGCTCTCGGTCGTCAAAATGACCTCACCTTTCTACCTATGGACCGTTCCCGCATGGTTTGCCTGGTACTTGTACGCGGTTTCGACCAAAAATTCAACGACTCAGGTCAAGCATCGAGACAGGACAATACCGCTCATTCAGTAATGACTTGAGTTATCGTGTTCGCACCCAGCTACCGCAAATTCTTGAACGCGAGCTTTTGCGCCCTGGGAGCATTCGAATGCGGATTGAAATAAACGGCCGGCTCGCTCGGCCAGTGAGCTAAGAGGAGGAATAAGCATGTTAGAGGCAAATCAGGAACCAGGCCAGGAAGCCTCCACAAAAGTCTTCTTGCGGTGGCCAGAGAAACTCCTCGGACCGGCACCGGGCCTTATTGAAATCAATCTCGTCAGTTGGGGACTGTTTCTAGGTTTTGTAGCTATACCGCTCGGCGTATATTTTTGGGTTCGATGCAGAGGAATGGGTGGAATCCGTAATATTCTCCCTGTTGATTTTATTTACTTCTATGGTGACGGTCGCCTAGCCAACGAATATCCTTTGGCTAGGCTTTATGATTACAAACTTCAACTGAAGACTTTCAATGACGTCTTTCTGTTGCATGGGGAGACGTACGGGCCAAGCCCTTATCCGCCATTTGTGGCTCTCTTCTTCATCCCCTTTGCAAGATTGTCTTTCGCACAAGCATATCTGCTTTGGATGGGAATCTCGCTGACTCTCTACCTCATCGGCATTGGCGTGTCCGTTTGGGATACATTTCAGGGGAGGCGTCTTGAAATATCGCTTGTCTTCTGCTTCGCGTTGTCTTTCTATCCGTTCGTCATCAACAGTTTTGCGAATGGTCAACTGGCAGCGGCAGCGGTCTTCTCGATTGGGCTGGCAGCGTATCAAGAAAGACGATCGAACATGTTTTGCAGCGGACTTGCACTTTCCATCCTGGCGTACAAGCCTACCCTGACGCTGGTCCTCATTCCGATGCTGTTTCTGACGCGCAGACTTCGGACGATGTTGGGTTTCTTAACTGGTGCGGCGGCGCTGGTGCTGATATCTATCGCCTTTGGGGGGGTACATATCTGGTCCTTTTACCTCGGCTTCCTGCGTGACTTTGGGCGTGCGTCGGGAGTTGACGGTCAAGCTGTACTTCAGCGCTGGAAGTACGTCGATTTCAGCTCCGTGTATCATTTGATTCCTGGCGGGCAAGTCAGCATCGGGCGAGTCCTTCTGGCTTTGGTTGCGTGTGCGAGCGCCACATGGCTTGGGATTCTGCTGTGGAAGTCCTCTGGCGCCAGCAAACCTGCTCAATGCCTCGTGTGGGCAGCTACTATTACGTGGACTCTGCTCTTGAATGTTTACGTCCCGATTTACGACTCGGTTCTTGTCATCATTGCGCTTATTCTGACGATTGGGGCGCTCAGAGAACTTGGATGGGGCATTGCCAGGAGGCGAATCTTGTTTCTTGCTGTGCTAACTATTGCGATCGCCTCGATATCGGCATCCATTGCCAAGCGCTTTGGAGTCCAGCTCTTAACGATCGTCTTGTTCCTTGTGGGACTGGGGCAACTCTTATTGTTGCGCCGTGCAATCCTCATCCCGCGCACAGACGGAGTGCCACCCGTTCGTACATTGAATCAAGCATCGATCGGAGGAGCCTGATGCACGGAGTCGATTCCGTTTGTCTCCTGGGGATAAATTCCTTGATCCAAGTCCAGCTCGGCTCAAGCATGGTGGAATACGATCCTGGGAGCGGAAATCGACAGGAGACTCGGTAATGGGAGACACCGGGAGAATTTCAGTCACAGATAGCAACAGGAGGCCTCTGTTCCAATGGCCTGTCAAAATCCTTGGCCCAGCGCCAGGACTGAAAGAGTTGAACCTGGCATGCTGGGGACTATTCGCCGGGTTTCTGATTGCGCCGCTGATCTTCACTCTTTGGCTCAACCATAGAATCGGATCGGTCCTGAAGAGCTTTCAGCCAGTGGATTTCACCTATCTCTACGGCGTCGGGCGCATCGTGCACGAGTATTCCTTCGCCCGCCTTTACGACTACTCGCTGCAACTGAAGATCTTCAACCAGATTTATCCTCTAAGTGGTGAACACACCTACGGACCGAGCCCATACCCGCCGTTCGTGGCGCTGTTCTTCTGCCCCTTTGCCCGGCTTCCTTTCATGCAGGCTTACCTGATCTGGGTGAGCATTTCATTGATCCTGTATCTTGCGGGGATTGCCGCCAGCGTCAAAGGTCTCTTCCCGAAAGAGGGACTCAAGACCTCTCTCATCTTTTGTTATGCACTTGGCTTCTACCCGTTCTGCCCGTCAACGATTGTCAACGGCCAACTTTCCGTCGTGGCAGTGTTTTCGCTGGGGCTCGCGGTCTATCAGGAAAGAGTTGCGCGGCCATTCGCCTGCGGTCTCGCGCTCTCGCTTCTCGCATACAAGCCAACTCTTCTGCTCCTGATCCTTCCAATGCTGCTGATTACCCGAAGGCTCCGCCAGTTTTTGGGATTCATCACAGGTTCGGCGCTGCTGATGCTTGCGACTACTCTCTTCACAGGAATCGAAATCTGGCCGACATACCTGCGTTTCCTGAATTATTTCCGGCAAGCCTCAGTCTTTGAGGGCCAATCAAGGTTGCAACTCAACAAGTATGTGGACTTCACATCTTTCTCATATGCGGTGCCCGGTGGCCGTTCCAGAGCCGCCATGATCATTCTGATTGGCTTGTCCAGCTTGATTCTGACGGCACTGGCAGTATTGTTGTGGAAGTCCGCAAGAGCGAGCACGACCGTGCAACCACTGGTCTGGGCTGTCACGCTCACCTGGACTCTGCTCGTAAATCTCTATGTGCCAATTTACGATTCGACCGTGATAGTGATTTCGTTGATTCTGACCCTGGCCACACTCAGAGATCTCAACTGGCGTCGCGAAGTGGAGTGGACGATTCTCCTCGCAGTTCTTATCTTCGCCGTTTCCTGGAACACGGTTGCGCTTGCCAAGAGTATTGAAATTCAACTGATCACCGTCTTACTGGCGATTCTTGGCGTATGCCAAAGCTATTGGTTGTACCAGGTGGTCCGTCGTGCATCTCGGCGTGAGCGGCAGGCGCTTGCCATTCAATAGAAGAGCAAACATCTACTGCGCTTCGACTGGTTCAGGAACGACTTCCAGTGCAGCTCGCGTGGACTGTGATCTGATCGCGAACAAATACCATACAAGAAATCCCGGCGCACTCCAGACATAAAACGCGGAGTGCAGCAGTGGCACCTTGCGAAGCAGCGCGATTTCAATGACGGCGCTCATCAACGCTAGAATGGCGATCAGTGTTCGCGAAGGTGTGAGATAGGCTCCACGCAGCAATGCGGGAACCAACACCGCCTGATCCATGAACCACGTGTATGGCGCAACAAAGACAGAAACAAGCATCAACAGCGAACCATCCCTGACCCAGTCCCATTCCGTGCGCCGCTTGAGGAAGTACGCAAGCGCCCAGACACAGCCAATCCCAGCCGGAAGACACTGCAGCCACAACGTATGCGGATAAACATACTGCCGCAGCATGGTGCTGGGCGAGGGAATCAACACGCGGTCGAGTCTCTCCTGGCGCATCATCTCCGCATACTGCATCCAAACGAGGGGATTCATGATCGTCACGATGGCACTGCTTACCGCGAGAGCGAACGCAGTTCCACCGAGGACTCTGAAGCTTCGCGTGCGAATGATCCACAGTGCCAGCACAACGCCAAAGGGTAGAAACAGATGCGGTTTCAGCAGGCAGAGCCACAAGGAAGCTCCTGCCCAAAACGGGTAAGAGCGATGCAAACGCAGAAACAGTGTGAGCCCGATCAGGAGGAAGATAGTGATTTGGCCCGAAAGCAAGCATGACAACACGGGAGCAAAGGAATAAGCAAGCAAATGCAGCAGATTCTTCGTGGTGCCATACATGGTGCGGATCATCTGAACAGACGCGGCAAGACTCGCGAACAGCAGCAACTCCCAGATCAGCTCTCCGGTCTTCGCCCCGACGAAACCAAGTGGAAGCACGAGCAGCAAAGCCGACGGAGGGTTGCCCATGATGATTGCGGGAAGCTGTTGAGGGAATCCAATCGAACGCTCCAACCCCAGGAGAGCCTCTGCGTCGTATGGATTTTTGTGATAGATCAACTGATGCCCCGCTGCCCAATACTCCACGAAGTCGCGCGAACCTGCAGAGTCGCGGCCCAGCAAGGACGAGCAAACGCCGACCGCCGTAAGCGCGAAGGTCACCGTACAGACGGCTACAACGAAAAACTCTACGATAGCGCGAAGATTGAGCGGTCGTGCGATTGTCTTCATAAGCATCTTCCAGGACGTGCGATCATGCCGCGGACGAAATCTCCTTCGTTTGTGTCGCATGTTGGTGTGTGAGTTTGTGTCCAAGGCGAATCATCGGACGCTCAATATATTCGTAACTCCCCAACGCACAGAGAGATACCGTGACGAAATGAAAAAAGATGCCGGCTGTACTGTTTTTTGGCGCGAACAGCATGAAGAGTTCCTGCCAGACGTAGACACTGTAAGAAACGACGCCAAGTGTGGAGAGGACCCGAGATGTAAGAGGCTGAGCGAATAGTGAGTTGGGATGAAGCACAGAACTTGAAATCAAAGCCGCAATGCAAAGGATTTCACCTAACGGCGGCAACAGGTGAAATCTTGCAATGAAGTAATTCAGCATCACCAAAGCTGGCAGCGCCCAGGACTTGGACCATTTTGAAATCCAGGCCAACATGCGGGGCTCACGGAAGGCAATTGCCAAAAGGCAGCCGACGAGAAGCGCGTCCGCGCGCACTTGGCTCCGGCAGTTGAAGAAATCGCGGTTGTAGTACGTCCAAAACAGCAAACGGTATGTTGCGCAGCAAACGACTCCCGCCAACGCGATCCAGCGGCAGCGTCGTAGTCCCGCGAGCAACAGAACACACGGCCACACGAGGTAGAACTGTTCTTCGAGCGAGAGCGACCAGAAATGCCACGTGGACACTCCGTTGTCGACCAGCACATAATTACGATAAAAGATCAGGCTGGCCAGCACCGCAGAGGGCGCTGCGATTGTTGCATGGGACATGAGACCCAGAATGAGCAACACTGCGAGATAAGTCCACGCAACGGGCAACAACCGGAAGACGCGGCGTATATAAAAGCTCCTCAGGTCAATCGGACCCTCCAGAAACTTCGATGTGATCAGAAATCCGCTCAGCACAAAAAAAATCGTAACTCCGTGCTGCCCCGTCTGCATCCATGGCTGTGAGAATCGACCCAGGAACGCATACTGAACATGGTCGAAGAGAACAAGTGCGATGGCTATGCCCCGCCATCCGTCTAGCGTGGGAATGCGGCTCATCGGGGGTTCCCGATTCTCGTTCTCAAAGATGCCCGATCAATCCTTGATCTTCTGGGTTCGTAGTCACGAAGTAGTTGACCAAGCCAACAGCCTGCAATGATAATGCGGAGCGTTCCTGGCAGAGTCATTGACAGGACTCGCCCGGCTGAGAAGAAAGCTGGCTGATCCCAGAATCAAAATGATTCAAACGACAGTTTGACTTGAATTCACCCATTGCGAAGCAATAGAACGCAACCCATAAGATGCTCACGCCAGACATCCAAGCCTCCGACAGCCCAAACGAAGCAAGAATGATTATCTGCAACGCAAGATAACTTAGCAGCGTATAGAAGTTGCGATAACCACCACGGACTGCCAGAAAAACCAAGGACGGAAGTATCATGGCAAAATCATGAAACCAATTGTATGGTGAGGTGCTGACGGAGACGATCAGGAGCAAAGGCAGGCGCATTTGCCAATTCCAATCATGCCGATGTTTGATCCAGTAGTAGATAAGCCAGACCATCCCGAAGACACTTGGTACAAATTGAAGCCACATATGCTGCACGCCAAAGATGCTGCGTAAAATCCCGCCCAAGCCACATGAAATTTCAATTGCTGCCCCGTAGGAGTGTCGAAAATAATCGATAGAGTTTGGGTTATAGAGAACGGCTCCTGCCGTCGCTATTCCAAAACTCGCGGCAGCTCCCGCAAGCATTGTCCACACACGTGTTTTCGCCGTCCAAATCAATAAAGTCAGCAGGAAAAGGTATAGAAGATGCGGTTTAAATCCGATGCCGAGAAGCAAAAAACCGGATGCAAAATAACGTCGCGACTCTAACAAGAGCAGCACCCCTGCCAGGCTTGCCAACATCAGCGGCGTGATCTGACCGAGGAGTTCCGCGCCGCCCATCGGGACGAAAGTGGCAACGACTAGGAGGGCAATCCAGGCCCGACGCTTTTCACCACCAAAATAGATCCAAAGACCGAAGGCGGAAAAGCAGTTGAGGGCTAATGAGGCGAGAAGCCATGTGGCATGAGCCAAAGGAAATGGCAGTATAGCCATGGCGCCAAAGAAGGGAAGCGACCACGGCGGGCAAAACGTCATCATCGGATTAGCAAAGGTCCAACCCTGCAGGCGCTCGGTCGCAAGCATCGCCACAGCGGAATAGGGATGCCCCCGGGTCAAAAATAAGTGTCCGCTTGCCCAGTACGTGATGAAATCGTATAACTGCGGGCGGGCACAAATCATCCATATTCTTACAATCAGAAGCGGCGAACAGCAGAGTAAGATAAATGGCCAACGTACGCCATTAACCGATTCGGAAGTGGCGATTCCGTTAGATTCGGCTGTATGTGTCATTGGGCTGGTGTCTCCAGAATGCAAAGCCATTCGCAACACAGTGCGCGTCTTCTCAACTCGCAACGAGCAGCATCAAATCTACGAGTCACTAGCATTGTCATGGACGGTGTCGAGGGGCGGCGAAGCGGCAGTGATTTCCAGGATGTCGCCGGGGCTTGTCTGCGTCTCGCGAATGGTGCCAGCCGGTAGCTCAAGAATCGAATGCGCGCTCAGACAGGCAGATATCCGCCACGGTGGCACATCGCTCCGCGTTTTCTTGATGCGAAGCTCCCGATTCAGATAAACAAGGTCGATCGAAAACTGCATGCCAAAGGTATGAACCGATTCACAAGGCACAATCCATAGACCTTCGCCGGCTGACAGTCCCGTACGGCCAAGCAGGCCCTTGTTTCGCTTGGACCCGCTGTCGGCCACTTCAAGGGCATGGGCAAGCACCGTCTGGCGGGTAACATTCAAAACCCGCAGGCGAGTGTCCGCAGCGTCGCGTTGTCCCGCTAGTCGGTTCCAAAGGTCCGGCAATGACCAGCTTGGCGATTTCATCTGCGGTCGTTTGCTTCCTTTCGTGAGTCTCTATCTTCGTCGATGGAACCGTCAGTTCGTGCATATTTCGGACTCAGCGATTCTTGGTCTAATCCCATCCTGACAAGAGTCTTTGTTGTCAGGATGGGATAGCTGATTCCAGCTTCAGGTGGTCACTGGATGAGGCTGCTCGAAGATCACTGAGGCGCGGTTGTGACAGGCGCCGGCGAATTCGATGTAGCGGAACCTGCGGCGCCGGCCGTCGCGCCGCCGAAGGTCACAGTACCCGAATCGACCACCAGTGGAGTTTCGGGCTTCATGCTTTCGATCAGCCGCTCCACAGGCATGCTGGGCGGTGCAGGAGCCATCGTATTGGCTGCCGTCTTCGCATCCGGAGTGTTCATCGGGATCGAGGAGTTCGGCGGCAGGAACTTGGTCGGGTAATGCAGTTCAGGCAACGGCGCGCCTGCCTGGATCGGAGAAACGATCTCAGGCGTCACAATCACGATGAGCTCCGTATTAGTCCGTGTTTTTTGCATCGACTGGAAGAGCTTGCCCAGAATCGGGATATCCCCCAGGAATGGGATCTTCGAGTAGGCTTCCGTGTCGCGGTTGTCGAGCAATCCGCTGATGGCAAAGCTCTGGCCATCGCTCAACTCAACCTCTGTCTTCATCTTCCGCGTATCGATGGCAGGCACGTCGAACCCTGAAATCTGAATCGCATTGGTGAAGTCCAGAGAGCTGACCTCCGGGGCCACCTGGAGACGAATCGATCCACGCGGCGTAACAGTCGGAACAAAGTTCAGTCGCACGCCGAACTCTTTGAATTCAATCGTGACGGCACCCGCGCCACCGGCTGAGGTTCCCTGCACAACAGGGTACGGATATTCTCCGCCGGCCAGGAAACTCGCCTGCTTGCCGTTAATCGCCATGACGTTCGGCTCGGCAAGAACCTGCACGATGCCTTTGTTTTCCAGCGATTCGAGCGTCGCGCCCAGATTCAGGCCTGGCAAAAAGGCGAACAGGTTCAACTGGTTGGAAATGGACGCCGTCGAGGATGTCCCTGAGCCGGTAGGAAGTGTTAACCCAGGCGGACTGTACTGGCCGGTGTTGGCAGCGCCAACGACGTTGCCGAAGCCAGTACTGAAAAAGTTGATGCCCAGTTGCTTTTCGAGGCTCCGGTCGACGCTGGCAAACCGCACCTTCAGTAGGATCTGCGGATCAGACGGAGGCACCGCGACGTACAGCAGATTGACCACCTTCCCGGCGGTCGAGGCGATCTGCACGGCTCGATCCGAGGCGGACAAATCTTTCACCGTTCCACGGAGATAAACGTTGGCGCCATCCGAGGAGACCTTCAACGTCTGTCCCGGAAGCTCCGTTCTGAGCTCTCTGCGAAGAATGTCCAGCCGATCGGTAGATATAGGCGAGGAGCCACGAACCGAGACATTAAAGAACTGCCGCTCGCCGCCCACTTCCCAGATGATCAGGCTGGTTTCGCCCGCAGCCTTGCCATTGAGAAGGATCTCTGTTGGTGTTACGGCAGAAGCCTCCGCGAGGTCGCCCAGGCCTATCGCAACGCGCTTGATGGGATGAGCGCAATCGACGAGGACAGATTTACCTACCGCAACCGACAGGTCATTCGTGGAGTCCTGCGTCGAAACTCCGGTGTTTTGAGGCGCTGCCGTCTGCCCTTCCAGGAGCGATCCGGCACAGATCGCAATGGTGAACGCGCTAATACACGCAAAAGTAAAACCAACTCTCGCTCTCACTGTTTTCCCCCGGGAGTAGCAAATTTTTGATCAGTCCTCGTTGCTCCATTGAGGATTTCAATCGTGTAGACAGGCGCTGCAGGTTTTGGAGCGGAAACCGTCCTCGCCTTGACCGGTGGGGGATTCTTGTCGGCAAAGAGATTTCTTACGACAGTTCCCGGAGTCTGAGAGATTTTCGTATCCAGCGGATTGCGCAGCACGAGCTGGATCTTTTCCTGGCTCGTGGCCAGGCTCAGAATCTCTGCGTCATCCGGCGTCACCAGCAGATTGACGACCTGGACCTGCTGCGGCTTGCCTTGAGCATCCTTCTCAATATCCGTACCGGCCGACAATACCTGTATATTCTGCAGCAGCGTCTTGACCTTGGGGCCGGTCGCGGCCGAAGCCACCTGTTCTCCCGGAGGCGTTCCCGAAATCAAAACGTCCACCCGCATGCCAGGAGTGGCGAATCCGGAGACGCCCACAACCTCGTCAACTTTGACCGCGCATGCCCTCATGCCATTTGGAATTGTGGCGGCTAATCCTGCGCCGGAACCTACCGGGGCGAGTCTGGATTCCAAAATCGGTTCGCCCTGGTAAATGTCGGAGACGACCCCGCGGCCTGCAGCCAGCTCAGGCTTGAGAATCGCCCCCTTGGGCAACGGACCGCCAATCTCGATGGTTGTCAGATTGGCCGGTGTGATCAGCGTTCCCAGTTTCAGGTCCGCCGCCGCTGCGACAACGCGCGTTGTGCTGGACTGATGCGAAACCGCCTGCAGACGGGCCGCAACCACGCGCCAAACCAGAAAAGCGCATACAGCGGCAATGAGGAATGCGCTAAGTAGGATAGTGAGCAGTCTTCGATTCATTCGTTGGGCCTATGGGAACAGGCGTTGATGCCCGCTCCACTTTCCGTCTATGTATGGCAATTGCCTTGCCAAAGTTCATTCATGCTCTTTTCACGCTGAATCATGGATTTAGATCGAAAACCGAAGCTCAAGTGTGAACGCATGTATACCAATCGCCCTCCTTGTGTAGCCGCGTAGACACGCCCTAAGGGAACCGCACAATTTCTCAAAGACTTAGAGGGGATAAAGTTGGCCTGAAAAATGCAGCCAGTTCTCTGTTCGAGACTTAACAGAAAGTCGGCAACACATACTGCGGATGCTTCGAGCATCCTTGAGTTATCTGAGAGGGAGTCTATTCCGGCATGGGTTCATCCAGCATGATCACGCTCTTTTCGGAGCCGCCACAATCGAGCTGGTTTCCTTCAACCTTTCTGATTTCCGCCATCGTGCACGCTGGACTCTGCAGTCTGCTGACGATCCGGGCAATCGAAAATCACCGCATCATCGAAAGCTTTCCTCCCAGCCGGTTTTCCTTAAAAGTTGTGGACTTTCGTAGCCCTCAGTCGCTGGCGCAGCGCGCATCGGGCGGTGGCATTCCTTATCCCGGTCCTTCCGCCAGTCCGTCAGCCGCGCACATGCTGGCAACTGGCGGAGCACCGGCAGGGTCGCCAGCGCCGTTAAGACAAACCGCGCAACTGATGCCCGCGCCTCAGACCCTCGTACAGCCCGATCTCCCCCGCGAACTCGTTATGCCTCCCAAGGTCACAGTGCCGCTCGTCGTGCTCTGGACTCCCGATAAAGTCGAGCTGAAGAAGCGTATCGTTCCACCCATTCCGACTCAGGCCGCAATCGTCGTCGTGCATCCCTCGCTCGATATACCCATCAAGGAAGAGAATCTCGCGGATCTTCGCATCTCCTCGTCTGCCTTCGTGACTCAAAGCCCGGCAGCGCCGCCAAGCACCACCTCACCGATCGTCGTTCATGGGCCCGAAGAAGCGAAGAAAGTTCCTCAGACAACCTCCAAGCAGCCCGATCCGCCAGTTCCGACTCCCGCGCGCGTGATCTCTCTGTCCGACATTCGCGTAGCCCAGGGAAGCGTAGCCATTCCAATGGTCAATGAGACTTCCCAGAAAGCCGCGCCCGGCACCCTGATTCCCGGCCAGCTCAAAGACCCCAGGCCAGCGGGAACCGGAGACGCAGCAAGCAAGACGAGCGATGCGGGCGCCGGTAAAGGAGCTGGAGAGCACGCCGGAAAACAAATCGATAATGCGACGGCCTCAGGCGGTGGCGCTGCCCACGCTCAAAATGGCGATCAGGCCGGCAAGGACGGAAAAGCCGCTTCCGGACAAGGGCAAAATCCCTCCGATCAGGGCAAAGGCGGCCTGACTTCCGGACGAACGTCATCCGCGTCCCAAGGCAACAACGAGGCTTCAACCCAGCCCGGCCCGGCTGGTCCCTCAGTTCCCGGAGCAACGGCAGGCTCGGGCACGGGCTCAGGCAATCAGCTTTCGTCCGTGCATATCAGCCTTCCCAAAGACGGCCAGTTTGGCGTAGTCGTCGTGGGAGCTTCGATCCAAGACAAATATCCCGAGACGGCCGAGCTGTGGAGCGGCAGGATGGCCGCCACTGTCTATCTGCGTGTCGGCCTCGCAAAGAGCTGGATACTGCAATACGCGTTGCCGCGTCTTCTCGATGCTGCTTCCGGGGGCGGCGGCGGCCCATTGGAAGCGCCCTGGCCGTATGAGATCGTGCGGCCCAACCTCGATCTGGAAGACATGGATACCGATGCGCTCATCGTGCACGGCTTTGTCAACAAGGATGGACGCTTCGAGAAGCTCGAAGTCGTCTTTCCGCCCCAGTTCGTCCAGGCTCCGATGGTCCTGAATGTCCTGAATCAGTGGCATTTCAGGCCGGCCAGGCAGAATGGCATATTTACGGCATCGGAAGTACTGCTCATCATTCCTGATCAGACGCAATAAGCCCGAGGCGAGGGATCGCTTCCGGTAGCGTTTCGCTGTACAAGCGTCGCCTGAAAGAGTCCGCTCGCGTTCTGAAGTCGTGTTGTTCGAGGGAGAACGAGTTACTGGCGGAGAGGTTCACTGTCTCCCTCGAACAACAAATTATTGTTCACGCTTTGCAACCGGTGGTGAACAGCTTACACTTGGGTGGTGAGCTGTGCGCCGATATTGGTGAAGGCGGAGTTAATGTCGCTGGCAAGAGTCTGCATTCCGGCGACGGCGGCGAAAGCAATCAAGGCAACAACCAAGGCGTACTCAACGAGATCCTGGCCGTCTTCGCTCTTCAGGCGATGGATCGCAATAGACATCATTCGAATCAAGTCTTTCATTCTTTCTCCTACGATATTGAGTTTCCAGCGGATTGCTGGTCTGTAGAAGTCTTCTGCGATTTAAGGGCTATTGTCTATGCAACTTTAGTTATCTAAAAACTACACCTGCGAGTTACCGCACTCGAAAGGAATAAACGAGGCTGTCGAGGCTCAGGTTGTAGCCGAACTGATCGTCGATCCAATCGTCGTGAAGACATCGTTGAGCCCAGAGGCAATCGACTGCATGCCTGCCGTCACCGCGAGAGCGATCACGGCGACGGCAAGAGCATACTCGACCAGATCCTGGCCCTCTTCGCGATATAGCAGGCCGTGCACCCTCAAGAAGGCCGTGCCCAAGAGGTTATTCCCGGTGCGATAACGCCTCATTGGTTTATATCCCTCATGGTAGATTCAAGTCGTCTTATTGGAGGCAAGTAGAGTACCACGACGAAGATTACTTCGGTTTCATATAAATCAGTAACTTGCGGTTAATCAGGGCCTAACAATGTAAACATCTGTACGCAACTGCCGGGATTATGCGACATCTCGTTTACAGAAGCCGCTAAAAGAGGCCCATTCCGACACATACGCGGCGCGGCGTGCTGCCGCAAAAATGCAAGTTGGTTACCGGACGCCCGTTCCGGATTGCACAGATTCACGAAATACAAAGGGCATGGGAGCGATGCTGCTCCCATGCCCTCTGCCGGTCAGAACGAGTAAGCTGTGCCTGCCGGAAAATGCTATCGAACTTCCTTCAATCAGTACTGTCGCGCTAACCAAAGACGCTGTTGGGAATCAACCTCGGAACCGTGAAATCCGATTCGATTGCTTGAAAAATTGCCCACAGGGCCGTGATGGTTGAGTTCTCCGAGGATACGCAGGCAGTGTCGGCCCCGGTCGCCGCGGTGTCGGAGAAGAAAGTCGCAGGCGACGTGGCCATGCCCGATATCGCCGCGCACGGCGAAATATTTCCGCTGTCTGTCGTGCATTGCGATGCTGAAGTGGAAGCGCCGTAAGCAATCGTGTAAATCGTAGTTGGATTGTTTGTACTTGGCCAATCGGTCACGATTTGTTGCGCGGCGCTAACCCCTTGCTGGCACTGGTTCATCAGGTTGGCGTTCGAGTTGTAGTAAGGGTAGGTTGTGTTGCCCGATGCCGCTGTCGGGAGATTGACTGCCGGGGAAGTATCGAAGTAAGTCGAAGCTAATTTACCTGACACCGCGTTCGCCGCGCCGTCGGTGAGGATGATAATCGCGTTCTGCGTCCCGGAGCGACCCGTTGTAGTCTGCTCCTGAAGAAGCGCTCCCTGAGCTGCCGCGATTGCACCTGCATAAAAGGTTCCAAGGCCGCCCGGAGCCTGCAGTCCTTTGCAGGTGGTTCCTCCTATGGACCCCAGAATCTTTACGAGGTTAGAGGCCGGGTTCAGCGTCGTGGCCCCGTCGTACAAGCGGTAATCGTTCGAAAAACCAACAAGCTGGTAATCCGCAATTGTCCCCGATAACGCGGGCAGAGTTGGAGCCGGATAGGACGTATACGCCGTTCCCAGGTAAGGAAACGAATAGGTGGAGGCCGTAGTAACGGCCGAGCAGGTGCCGGTATAAGCGTTGCTGGCCGAGCTGTACTGAAAGTTGGGAAAGGTGAATACGCTGATCATGTCGATCGAATCGGTACCGCCGGTGGGGCAGTTTCCAGTTCCCGACGCGCCAGTGTAGCTTCCAGCGCAGGGCGGAGCAGTCATCAGCAGCGCCTTCAGCCCGACCAGCGCGCATTGGTTTCTTGTGGTGTATTTTGTGCCCGTGTATTGGTCGGTGCAGGAGTCCGCGCCCGAGGCCATGGAAGCCGTTTGATCCAGTATGACCGCAATATTGTACGGCTTGCCACCGGATCCTCTGGAAGAAGCGGTCGCTGTCGCTTGGATCGTAATGCTTTTGGCTCCGAAAAACTGAGCCAGGGTCATATTCACTTTCACCTGCTGCTTCACCTGAATAGCGTTGTCGGTGCCGCCTCCGCAGGGTATGGGAAGGGCAGAAACGCACGACACCGCCGGAGTCCCCACCAATGTGGCTCCGTTAAGAATTGTTGACGCGTTGTTGTCCCCGGATTGGGCGCTGTATTTTGTCGCGATGGTTTGCGCGGTTGTGCCGTTGGGCAGTCCCTGTGCGCCCGCGAGCGCTGCCGCATCGGTCGTGGCCTGGAGCTGCTGATAGCTCAGATACATGCGACCAGAGTCGATCACAAAGCCGGCAAAGCCGAAGATGGTGGTCATCGCCAGCGCGGTCATGTAGAGGATCTGTCCGCGTTCCCGATGCGGCACGCGCCGTCGCTGCGTTCCGCTGGCACATTTGGATACATTCGTATGGGTCATTGCAAAACCTCCGTAATCTGAGAGGTGAGGGTACAACTTGCTGTCGGCAGGGGATTGAAATTGGCCAAATTTCCGAATTTGATGGCGGTAACGCCGGTGCAGTAGTAAGTAGCTTTTAGCGTGACCGAAGTTTGAGAAGTACCAGGATTCGGTTCAGCCGCGAGGGTCGTAGCCAGAGAAGGGCAGGTCGGCGTCACGTTCTCGCCGAATGTGGTACCGGTGCTCACGCCATTGACCGAGAAGGTATATGCCATCTTGGATGCCTTCAGGAACGGGGATGCCGCCACAACATTCGCCGCAATCTTGGCGCATGGGTCTCCCTGTTGAAAGCGTTGGAGCGATAACTGCTGGCCTCCAACATTGACCGCCTCTGTCAGCGAAATATATTCCGTGAAGAGAAGTCCGAAACTATAGAGTCCCATCACCATAATGAGAAAGATCGGCATCACCAGCGCAAGCTCGACAATCGATGAGCCACGCTCACCATCGGAGCCAACCCGCGTAACACCCAGCCGGCCTTTGCCCAGGGCTGTAGCGCGCGCGTCTCGCGACGCTATTGTGCGGTTTACCGAGAACATATTTCCCACCATTTTGACCCATCCTCGCATTTCGTGAAACGACTGTCCATAGCACATTAGAGTAAATCGAGGTAACGATTACCCTTTATCTGCCAATTAAGATCCCGGCCTCGCGCCGATTACTGGCAACCCGGCTCCCGCCATTACTAAAGTCGTATCTGGATCGCGTGACGCCCATGAGACGCATTTCCCCACCAGCTTATCCTTCGCGATTAGTTCCAGCCCCTCTCGCCGGCTTTCATCCAGAGGCTAAATCGACCACCGAAACCGGGTAAGTTCGCCAACTAAGGAACCCGATAACTGAACCTTTCCTCGTCTTTGCCAATGGGCGAGGGAAGCGGCCTGTCGGAGTTCTCTTCATAGGCTGCAATCTGTCAATTCACGGCTTGGCATTGTTTGCCCCGTCCAGGGAATGCGACGGTGTTTCTACCTGATCGACGGTAGCGCGGCCATTTTCCGCACTAAGGCCTTCCAGGAACCGCTCCAGCGATTTCCTGTCAACGCCCCCGCTGAGCTTGTTTTCGCTGCGCCGATCCTTGCCGTCTGGCAAGACGAACTCCAGACCAACCCCGTCGGTTCCCCATCGCACAGCCTTCGACTGTACAGCAATCGAGCGCTCGGAATCCCCCGGTGCACCGTCTGTCTTTTGCAATGTCATCATCACCAGCGTGCCCGGGTACCATCTCTCCTCGGTCACCAGATAGAGCCCGGTGGAACTGATATCCCGGATGGCATGTTGTTCCGGAGCTGCGCCTGTCCAATAGAACGCTGACAACACGGAAGCCGGAAGCCGGTCGCCTTTGCGCCGCTCGCGGGAGAACATCTTTCCGAACAAACCTTTCAAAGAGCTCATAACCTCCAACCTTCCTTCGAGATATTCATTTCGCCTGACTGGAGAGGTTCGGAGGGACCATCTTCAGCCGTTGTTCCATCTCTTCGGCGACACATATCACCAGTTGATCGCCAGGCTGAGTCTGCGACGAGTAAATCGTATGCGTAGGCAACTCCAATACGCTGGCTGCCTGAGTAATAAGAGGAGATATACGGAAAGTTGGGAAAGACTCTATAACGTGAATTACCTTGTGTCCCTCGTCCAGATACACCAGGTCCAGAGGAAAGAGCACTCCGACCGTGTGAATTCCCCTGGAAGGAACGATCCAGAGGCCATCATCCAACCCGAGCGTCAGCTTTCCGATCAGACCCTTCAGACGCGCAAGTGTAGTGTCTGCAGCCGCGACCCCCAAGCTGAGGAACGACTCTCTGGTCTGGTTATATACGCAATATTTTTGTTTCTGCATTTCGTCTTTTCGCCCTCGGCGGGTACCCGGCAACTGGAGCTGAAACGGATCTCCAGCTGCCGGCCTGAACTATTCGGTTTGAAATTCCTTTCCCTGGAATTATTGAATTAAATGGCCGATGATTCCTCATGAACAGGGGGAGGCCACTCCGTGATTAGCCAATGCTCCGGGTTCCAACAGGACCTTTACACCTCACAGTGCAAGTTGCAGATGGAAAAGTCTCCCCTTTGAAGCAGCGGGGCTCCGTTCCATCGACACTGCCAGGTGGAAAGAGGAGCCGGCTCAACTGTCCGGCGCCGCTTGTCCTTTGTCTATGAACCCTGTTACTTGACCCGAGTGCGACGACGCTGGATCAGAACGATCAGCACAATCACAGCCAACACGCCAGATACAACCTGGATGATCAGTGTATTGTTCATGTCGAATCTCCCTTCTTTTTAGTGGTTGAAAAACGTTTTGAATGCTTCCGACATCGTAATCATTGCCGGGCCGAGCACAACAATAAAGAGCGAGGGGAAGATGAACAATACGAGCGGGAAGACCAGCTTCACCGTCGTCTTGGCCGCCATCTCCTCGACCTTTTGAATGCGCTGGGTTCTCAGCGTGTCGGAATGTGTGCGCAAAGTCTTGGCGATACTCGTTCCAAATTGCTCTGATTGAATCAGTACGGAAACGAGATTACGCAAACTGTCTACATCGGTTCGCTCGGCCAGATGCTTCCAGCAATCGGCGCGCGGGCGGCCGGCGCGCTGTTCCAGCACCACGATCCCCAATTCATCGCAGAGGGCAGGCTGCGCCATCTTCAACTCTTCGGTAGTCCGCTTGGTGGCGTGGTCCAGGCTCAAGCCTGCTTCAATGCAAATCACCAGCAGATCCAGCACATCGGGCAAACCGCGCCGCAGCTTGTTTTGCCGGGTCTTGATCTGTCGCCCAAGCCAGAAATCCGGCGCAAGAAAACCGAGGCCCAGCGCACAGATATAGAACATGAACGGGTTGTCGTTTCCGAACCCGCTGGCAAAGAGCACGGCACAAAACGAGAGCGGAACCAACACCTTGGCGCCATAGAAGACATTGATTGCGGACTCCGAACGATAACCCGCGCGAATGAGCCGCTGTTGCGTTACGCCCACTTCCGCCTGGCTCTTCGGAATGATCTTCTCCAGGTGCTCAACCACGCTGCTCAGCGAAAATCCCGACTGCTGAATGCTGCCCATCAGCGTTTGTTTTTTTGTCTCCGGAGAGATCACCGCAGAGAGACGCTGGATCATCTGTTCGCGATAGAACAGCAGAACGCCGCCGCTTGCAATCAGCAGGAACACGACCACGAAAGCCAAAATAGCGATTCCCATAGGTCTCCTCTACACGTCCATACTGACGATCTTGTGAATGATGAATCCGCCTATGGTGGTCATGATCGCGGAAGCGTAAAGAAGCTTGATGCCGATATCTCGCTTCCAAAGGAGGCTCATGCTATCCGGACTGATCATGTACAACATAACGCCAAGAACTATGGGGAGAAGTGTCAGAATTATTCCGGTAAGTCGCCCCTGGGCCGTGTGAGTCATCACTTGCCGCTTCAGCCGGAAGCGCTCGCGAATCACATGCGCTGTCTTTTCCAGTACTTCGGCAAGGTTTCCTCCGCTCTCCTTCTGAATCAGGATCGCAGTCGCAACAATCCTCAAGTCCTGCAAGGGAACGCGAGTCACGAGATTGTCCATGGCGGTTCTGAGTTCCAGGCCATAGTTCTGCTCGTCATAGCAGATGCGAAACTCGGTGCTCACCGGGTCTGGGCATTCACGCGAAACCAGGCTGAGCGCTGAATTCAAGCTATGACCGACGCGCAGAGCGCTCACCATAAGATCGAGCGCGTCAGGCAACTCCGTTTCAAATTTTTTGAAGCGTCTTCCGCGCTTGTTGAAGACAAAGGCCAGTGGCGCCGCACCCAACACCGCGCCAATCAATAGAGAAGATATGAGATCGCCGCTCTGCAGGTAACGTAAGTAGCCGGGGATCAGGGAAGCGGCGCCGCACATCAGAATCAGACCGCCTGCTGTCCATTTGAGATTGGCTTGATAGAGCAAAAGTCGAAGCCGCGGTGCAAGTTCGATTTTTAGCAGCCAGCGATTGATCCAGGGAATCGCGCTCAAAAGCTCCTGTTTGCGCAGGTCGACAATCTGGTCCGAAGTGTTCGTCCAACTGGTAGCCAAAGCCGAATCAAGGGTTGCCAGCACCTTCTTCGTTTGCTGAGACGCGCCGGTGCCGACCGCGATCATCAGCAGCGCCACCACCGAGAATGCTCCCCCAAACACCAGCAGTATGATCAGATTCATAAGCTTCAGCCCTTCATCCGGTTTTACTTCTTTCAGTTCACTTCGGTCGTAGCTTCAAAGAGGCTCGGTGGCAGAAAGATACCTGCAACGCGCAGCCGTTCGAGAAACTTAGGACGGATGTGGGTCGGTTGAAAGGTTCCGATCACTTTGCCGTCCGGCCCAATCCCTTTTTTGTTAAATGTGAAGATTTCCTGCATGCTGATGACGTTCTCTTCCATGCCTGTGATCTCCGAGACGCTCACCACCTTGCGCGTTCCGTCGCTAAGGCGCGAAACCTGAACGACAATCGTCAATGCCGCCGCTATCTGCTGGCGAACCGTCTTCTCGGGAAGATTCAAGTTGCTCATCGCGACCATCGACTCAAGCCGGGTGAGCGCGTCTCGCGTAGTGTTGGCGTGAATGGTTGCCATCGAGCCTTCGTGGCCCGTGTTCATCGCCTGCAACATGTCAAATGCCTCTTCGCCGCGAACCTCGCCAAGGATGATGCGATCGGGGCGCATACGCAGGCAGTTGATGAGCAATTGCCGCTGCCGGATTGCACCCTGGCCTTCGACGTTCGGCGGTCTCGTTTCAAGGCGCACCAGATTCTCCTGCGCCAGTTGCAACTCTGCGGCATCTTCGATGGTGATGATGCGTTCGCTCTGCGGAATATAGCGCGACAGAATATTCAGGAACGTCGTCTTACCGGCGCCGGTGCCGCCCGAGATAAGAATCGTGATGCGCGCTCGCACTGCAGCCGCGAGCACTTCCATCATTTCCGCAGAGATGCTCTTCAATGCCACCAACTGGTTTGAGGCAATCGGCCCCGTGCCGAAACGCCGAATGGACATCGAAGGCCCATCGAGCGCCAATGGCGGAATGATGGCGTTGACACGGGAGCCGTCAGGCAAACGGGCATCGACCATCGGCGAGGACTCATCCACGCGGCGGCCAACACGCGAAACAATGCGGTCAATGATCTGCAGCAGATGGCGATCGTCGCGAAAACTCGTATCGACTTTCTTCAGGATTCCGCCTTTTTCCACGAAGACACTGTCCTTGCCATTCACAAGGATGTCGGAGATTTTGGGGTCCTTGAGCAGAGCTTCCAGCGGACCAAGGCCAAAGACCTCGTCCAGCAGGTCCGACTGAACTTTTTCCTGCTCCTCAAAGCTGAGAGGAACCTTCTGTTCCGCGATGATGTCGTTGATGAGGCCGGCTACGGCCTGTCGCGCCTGGTTGGAGTTGACGCGCGACAGCTTCTCAAGATCAAGTCTTGAGATCAGTATCCGATGTACATCCGCTTTGAAACCGTCCAAGTTAAGCTGTTCCACGTTATCCCATCCCTGCAATTCGTGCGGGTGTTCTGATATTTATCGGAAGAGGCCGAAGCGTTTCTTCTTTTCCGTGTTTGCTGGCAGACCCGAGGCGGCTCTCGCCATCTGGCGGATGACTCGCGATATCGGTGAGTCTTCGAGCGACAGCGGAGTGGCTGTGTTTTGCGTGCGGCGCGCCGTCGCATAGTCGTTGGGAACTCTCCAGGTAGCTGGTCTCGTCAGCGCCTTGGTAATATGTTCCTCGTCCACGCCGAGAGAACGCGGCGTAAACCGGTTGAGCACAATCTCGAGCTTGCTTGAGGTCTTGGTGAAGAACTCCGAAACAAGCCGGTTGGAATTCCGAAGCTCTGGAATGCTGACCTGTGTGATCAGGTAAATCGTCGACGCCTGATCGAAAAGCGTCGTGTCTGCGAGATCAAGCCTCGTTCCTGCATCGACAACCACATAATCGAAGTCCTGACGCGCAATCGTCAGTAGTTTGTCGACCTCCTCGGGGTTTGTCTGCATCGGAGTAAATTTCCCCGGAGCCGCTAGTACAGATAATCCTGAACTGTGCTTTGTCAGGAGCCGCGAAAGAAAATTCGAATCGAGACGGCTCGCATTCTGCAGCGCATTGACCGTTGAGTATTGCGCCGTGATTCCCAGGTCGAGCGCGGCGTCTCCAAGCGGCAAATGGAGATCGATCAGGAGGGTATTCTGTCCCGACTCGGCAGCAAGCGAAACAGCAAAGTTGCAGGCCAGCGTCGTGACTCCAGAGCCTCCCTTCGCTCCGAGGAACACAAACAACCGCCCCGCTGTCTTCTTTGGAGGACGCGCCGTTGGGCGGCGAACGGAGGCCCGGACCATCGCTTCAGCGATCGTGCCAGTCGAAAACGGCTGCGTCAGGAACTCGCGAGCACCCGCCCTCATGCAGCGAACCAGCAATTCCGAGTCGGTGTGAGCCGAGTAGACCATCACAGTCGGCGAGCCGGTGCTGCAGATCGTCTCGACCAGGTCGAGCGCGTATTCCGGGTTGCTGTCCAGGTCGACGATCATCACATCGTAGCTGTCTTCCAGCATCCGCGGTACTTCGTCCAGCTCAGGATAGGCGCTGAACTCACGGGTCACGCCAGCCTGCAATCCGGTCAACGCGATTGCGACCGCACCACGTCGTTGCTGATCAGGGCCGATGAGGGCGATGGTCAGTACATTTGCCCCTAGGGCGTCGGGATCCTGTGTCGGTGTTGACATCACGAAATTGTTACTCCCCTGAATTTGTAATACCTTCGTTCGTAAAGCCTTAAACTCTTCTGTGCCAGCGAACCGGCACTGCATTCCCTACGAGCCCTCAATGGGAAAAAAATGAAATCAGCGTTCCTACCGCGATTGCGGGTGCGTAAGGTATGGTGCGGCTCTTCCAGACTTCTCCTTTGAAACTCCCGACAATGGCAAATCCCAGCGCCATCAATCCGCCAGCCATGGCGATCAGCACCATGGCCATCAGCAGTTGCCTCGGCCCAATCCACGCTCCAATCGCCGCTACCAGCTTTACGTCCCCCATGCCCATCCCGCCAATCCAGGACAGCATGCCGTAAACCAGCGCACCCAGCGCGAAACCTTCCAGGCTCTGCCAAAATCCGTGCCAGCCATGCATCCACGCCGGGACAACGAGCCCCGCAACCATAAACGGCAAAACCAGCCAGTTCGGAATCTTGCGGCTGCGCAGATCCGTAAAGGTAGCCACGGCAAGAACCACGAATGTCGGCCACCATGCGAACGAGTGCATCCAAACTCCTTCCGTCCCTTCCCAAGGGATCGATCAGGAGTAGTGCAATTCTCGAACCAAACCCGTTCTCCTCCAGAAAGCCTGATTTCAGTGAGTTAAGGGTGGTGCATCTCCGGTCGGTGTGCACGGATGTTTACAGGCGGTTCACGCGAGTGAAGCAGTGCATATACACCCTCCAAATGCGTAAAGCGGACTAAGAATGAGCAATTCCAATGTTCGGAGTGACCCCGTCCGGTCTGTGATTTCTGTTTGGACGGAGGACTCGCATTGTTTCCCGATCCGCAATCGGCCCGTTCTTCCGCTTCAATGGGGTCCCTCGATTCGGGTGCGAAATCCAGGCTGTCGACGGTCAGACTGGCGTTAATACCATCTGATAAACATTACGGAAATTGTCCATCTCGGGAGCTGCCAACATATGTAAGAACATCGCCGAGTGCCCATGACTTCTCAATCGCTTCAATCACATTAACGTTATCTATGTAGTAAACTGACAACGCATCAGCAAATCCACGAGTTGCCGGCTGGCTGCCTCCTCCGTACCAGCGAGGATCGAAACCCGCATTCCAGCAGCGTTGACACCGCAACCTTCTATGAAATGAATTGCTGTCAGCAATTACGAACCATAATTTACGAAACGAATAGCGTTAAAGCGCATGCGCGCAACGGAGCCGAGGCGGGATAGGGTGTGTGCAAATAAGTAATTTTCTCTGAGAAAAGTAAACTTAAAAGTAAATAGCAATATAGTTAATAGGGTAACACTATGGTTAGTAATTTCACCCTTATTACCAATGCTTGATTGACACTTGTTGCACCATCGTGCCAAAAATGACTCAAAAGTGCCATTCACTATTAATGAGCAGTAGCCGATAACAGAGGTGTCTCCTCTCACTATTTCTGTTGCGTTGCGAACGTCAACAGTCTTCGTCGGCGAGAGATGCCCCGGGGGTTCCCCAGCGCCCGACAGGCACATGGAGTGCAGAAACTGATGATACGGATCGGATTGTATTCAGAAGATCGCTCGTTGCAACCGCTTCTCTCCTCTGCTTTGGGGAGAGACTTTCAAATCCTCCTGGAGTCGAATGAGGATGGAGTCAACAAGCTCGTTTCCGCAGGAGACTGCGATGTCGTGATCCTCGATTTGAACTCCAATCTCGGCTCCCTGCAGGAACGGATTGAAGGTTCACGGCGCATCATCGCATCCCAGATTACATCCGTCGTTATGGCCGATGACGGCCTTCGCGCGACCGCCGTCGATCTGGTCCGCCAGGGAGCCTACGGTTACTGCCGCCGCCCGCCCTCGATCCGCGACCTAAAAACAATGCTGCGTCGCGCTCACGAGAACTCGTCCCTCAAGCGCCAGCTCCAGAGCGTTCAGCAGCGCCTCGAAGAGAATGTAAGCTGCGACCAGATGATCGGCTCCAGCCCTCAGATGCAGCGGGTCTACGACCTCGTCAACTGCGTCACGGACCTCAATGCCTCTGTCCTCGTAACCGGCGAGAGCGGCACCGGCAAGGAACTGATTGCACGCGCCATCCATAATCTGGGTTCCCGCGCCAGCCGTCCCTTTGTCGCCGTCTCCTGCGGAGCCATCCCGGAAACCCTGATCGAGTCCGAACTCTTCGGCCACGAAAAAGGCGCGTTCACCGGAACCGTAGGTGCCCGCGAAGGCTTTTTCGAGCAGGCTGGCGACGGCACGCTCTTTCTCGATGAAATCGGCGAGCTCAGCCTTTACACCCAAGTCAAACTTCTCCGTGTTCTGCAGCAGCGTGAGTTCAGCCGGCTCGGAAGCAACCGCCTCATCCCGCTGCGCGCGCGGCTGATCTTCGCCACACATCAGGATCTGGCGGAAATGGTAGCGCAAGGCAAGTTCCGTCAGGATCTCTTTTACCGTATCAACGTCATGAGAATTGACGCCCCGCCGCTTCAGGACCATCCCGAAGACATTCCGCAGATCGCAACCCACTTTCTCAGGCATTACTCGCAGATGTACCAGAAGTCGCTCAAGGATTTCGATCCGGAAGCGCTCGCGATGCTCCAAAGCTACGCCTGGCCCGGTAACGTCCGCGAGCTCGAAAACGTCGTGCAGCGAGCCATCATCCTCGCTCGCGGAGAGTTCATTCGCGCCGAAGACTTGCCCATCAACCTGCGCGAGGAAAACGTCGTCGACATCGCCGACTTCCATCCCGCAGGCTCCTTCGAGCGGCAGCTTCGCGACTACAAGATCAAGCTGGCCGAGACAGCGGTGCGCGAAAATCACGGAAACAAGACCCTCGCGGCGCGCAGTCTCTGCATTTCCAGAGCTTATCTGCATCGGCTGATTCGCCTCGCCGAGCCGGATCAGATATTTGAAGAGGAAGCCCAGGGGATGGGAACCGCTTGAGTCAGGCTGTCCCATCTCCGGTTTCCAGATTCCCGCATTTAAGGTCAGTATTCTCGTTCCCCGTCATGCTCGCGGGCCTCTTGCTCGTGCTCGCCACGCTGACGGTACGCTCCCGGTTCGATGATCCGGATATGTGGTGGCACCTCAAAATGGGTGAGATTGTCTGGACCACCCACACCATCCCAATTACCGACATCTTCTCCTTCACCACGAACCACCACGCCTGGATTCCGCATGAATGGCTCTCCCAGACCTTACTTTTCCTTGCCTATAGATGGGGCGGCTTTTCCGGCCTGATGCTCTGGCTGTGCGTCTTCACCACAGCCCTTTTCGTTGCCGGGTACTTGCTTTGCTCTCTTTATTCAGGAAACGCCAAAGTCGGCTTCCTCGGCGCGCTCGTCATCTTCGTCTTCGCCACCGTCGGCGTTTCAATCCGGCCACAGCTGCTCGGCTATCTTTTACTGCTCATCGAATTAACCCTGATCCACCTTGGCAGAACCCGCAACCCGCGATGGTTCTGGTGGCTGCCGCCGCTCTTTGCTCTCTGGGTCAACTGCCACGGCTCTTTTTTCCTCGGCATCGTTCTCGCCGGAGCCTTTTTCTTCACTTCGTTCTTTCAATTCCAAGCAGGCGGCCTGATCGCGGAGAAGTGGGCGCCGCAGCGCAGACAGATCTTCCTCTTCGCGATGGTTCTTTCCCTCGCGGCGCTGTTCCTCAATCCGGTCGGCCTGAAACTCATCCTGTACCCGCTCGACACCCTCATACACCAGCCGATCGGCCTGAGTTTTGTCCAGGAATGGCAGCCGCTTCAGCTAAGCAGCCTGCGCGGCATCCTCCTGATGGCGGTGCTTGCCTGCATTTTCCTAACAGTGATCGCACGCAAGGCCGAATTGCGTGCCGAGTTACACTTTGACGAACTGATTCTGCTTGCGATGGGCACATGGCTGGCGGGCGGCCACGACCGGATGCTGTTTGTCTTCGGCATTCTGGCCGCGCCGATTCTCTCCCGCGTCCTCTCCACTTCCTGGGAAGGCTACAACGCCAACACCGATCGAATCTGGCCCAACGCAGTCATGATCGCGCTCTCGCTGCTCGTCGCCATCTGGGCATTTCCCAGCCGCCAAAGCCTTATCCAGAAGACCGAAGAGATCAGTCCCGTGAAAGCCGTCGAGTTCATCAAGGCCAACCATCTTCCGGGGCCGATGCTCAATGACTACGGCCAGGGCGGCTACCTCATCTGGGCCATGCCCGAGCATCCTGTCTTCGTCGACGGCCGCGGCGATGTCTTCGAGTGGACCGGAGTACTGGAAGAATTCGGCCAATGGGCCCTGCTCCAAACCGATCCCAACAAGCTTCTCGACAAGTACGGAATTCAGTTCTGCCTTCTCAATCCTGACTCCGCAATGGCCCACGTGCTGCCCTTGATGCATAACTGGAAGTCCGTCTACTCAGACAACAACTCGGTCATTTTTGTCCGCGTTTCCTTTGCAAACGCCATTCGCTAGACGCGACTTTCCTCACCCACGAACGCGTCGCACAGGAACCGCCAGCATCATTTTCGCGTATCAGATTCCGCGCGGAAACAAGACACCTCATTTGTTAAACTTCACCCTAGATCGCGTTCGATTTTAGAGTGTGCGGGGAGAATTCATGCCAGTCGTCGAACTCGCGGGAGTGACCAAAGCCTACGAGACTAAAGTCGCCGTGAACAACCTCAGCCTCTCCATCGATGCGGGCCAGATGTTCGGCCTTCTCGGGCCGAACGGAGCAGGCAAGACCAGCTCCATTCGCATGATGATGGGCATCACGATTCCCGACTCGGGAGCGATCAACCTCTTCAACCGCCCCTTCGAGCGCAAGAGCCTGGAGCGCGTCGGTTATCTTCCCGAAGAGCGCGGCCTCTACAAGAAAATGAAAGTTCTCGAACAGCTCGTCTTCTTCGGCGAACTGCACGGCCTGACCGCCGCCGAGGCGCGCAAGCGGTCCATCGACTGGGCCGGCCGTATGGAGATAGCTGAGGCGCTGTCCAAGAAGACCGAAGAACTCTCTAAAGGCATGCAGCAGAAGATCCAGTTCATCTCCTGTCTGCTGCACGATCCCGGCCTCATCATCATGGATGAGCCATTCTCCGGTCTCGACCCGGTCAACGCGGTGCTTGTCGAGCGCATACTCCTCGAATTGAAGGATGAGGGCAAAGCCATCGTCTTCTCCACCCATCGCATGGATCAGGTCGAAAAGCTCTGCGACTCCATTTGCCTCATCAATCAAGGCCACGCCGTCCTCGCCGGAAAAATGCGCGAGATCAAGTCCCGATACGAGCGCAACCGGGTCATCGTCGAATTCGAAGGCAGCTCGGCATTTCTCAACAGCGAGGAGATCGCCGAAGCCAGAAACTTCTCCGGCCACGTCGAAATCAAGCTCAAAGATCACGGCAACGCGCAGAAACTTCTCCACGAGGCCGCCGCCGTAGCCACCATCTACCGGTACGAGTTGGTCGAACCTTCGCTCGAAGAGATCTTCATTCAGACCGTGGGAGGCAAAGCCGATGCGTGACATGATTCTGATTGCCAAACGCGAATATCTGGAACAGGTGCGCGGACGCGCCTTTCGCATGACCACGATCCTCGTGCCGGCCGCTTTCGCCTTGATCATCGGCATCGGCTACCTCTCCAGCAGAGGACTCGGCTCCCACAAGCATATCGTCATCGCAGCCAACGATGCAGCTCTCGCCACCGACATTCGCCGCCAGATGATGAGCGAGAAAGACGCCAAGACTACCGTCGACGTGATCGCTCCGGCGAACGATGCGGATCGCGCCGAGCTATTGAAGCAGGTGCAGAGTAAGGCAATCGACGGCTACCTTTCCATTGAAACGCCAGCGGATTCAGCGAACGGACTGCCAGTCGCGAAGTATATTTCGCAATCCTCCGGCGATTTCACGACCACGGGCCGCCTTCGCGACGATTTGAACAACGCGATTGTGAGCCAGCACCTCACGAAGGGCGGCGTAACGCAGGCCGACGCTGACGCTCTCAACAAAGGCGTCAAGATCGCCACCTTCACCGTGAAAAAAGACGGCACCGTCGTCAAGAGCAACGCTGTCGCGTCCTTTTACAAGGGATACGTCATGGCGATTCTGCTCTCCATGACCACCGTAATGTACGGCCTGAACGTGGCCCGCTCCATCATTCAGGAGAAGACCTCGCGCATCTTCGAGGTCATGCTCTCCATCGCCAAACCCGGCGATCTCCTCTCCGGCAAACTCATCGGCGTAGGCCTGGTCGGTCTCACCCAGATCCTCATCTGGGTCGCCGCTGCTGCGGCCATTGTCGCAACGCCGCTTGCCGCCGCTCAGATGACCGGCGACTTCGCCGTGCATTTCTCCTGGACCGAAGGCATTCTCTTTCCCGTCTACTTCGTCCTCGGATACTTCCTGTACAGTTCACTCTTCGCCGGCCTTGCCGCCACCTGCGAAACCGAGCAGGAGCTGCAGATGTACACCCCATTGGCCGCTGTGCCGATCTGGCTGAGCTTCGCCATGATCATGCTCATCATCAACGACTCGAATTCGTTCTGGTCAGTGGCCATCTCCTTTTTCCCACCTTGCACACCTATCATCATGTTCCTGCGCATGGGCTCCGAAATTCCGCCGATATGGCAATTCGCAGTCTCCATCGCACTGATGCTGCTAAGCATCTGGGGCGTCTTATGGGTCTCCTCGCGCCTCTACCGTGTCGGCATCCTCATGTACGGCAAGCGCGCCACATTGCCCGAGATCCTCCGCTGGATCCGCTACAGCTAGGTATCCTCGCAACGCCGAAGGTCACTAAGGATCTTTGAAGGGTACGGGCTTCAGCCCGTACATTTGAGCACGGAGACTGGCGGGGTTTTAGCCCCTGAGGGCGCGGATTCTAACGAGCCACCCTCCTGCATCCCGGCCACTACAATCAAAAACGTGACCGAGTCGCGCAACAAGACCAAATCGCCGGGCAGATTTACCCTGAGCCAACGCCTGACACTGGCCATCGTCCCCCGCCTCGTCTGGGCGCTGCTGATGCTTGTCGGCCGCACCTGGCGCTTTGAAGTAATCGCCGAAGAAGGCGTAACCCCGGCCTTCCACGGCTTCACTCCTGGCCGCGAAATCTACTGCTTCTGGCACCAATGTGTGCTTCCGTGCGCCTTCTATTTCCGCCGCACCCACGCAACCATCCTCATCAGCCAAAGCTTCGACGGCGAACTCATCACCCGCACCCTCGAACTCCTCGGCTACCAGGCAGTTCGCGGATCAAGCTCCCGCGGCGGACACCAGGGGATCATCGGCCTGCGCCGCGTCCTCGACGACGGCATGCCGGCCATCTTCACCGCCGACGGCCCCCGCGGTCCCATCTATCGCGCCAAAATGGGCCCCGTCAAGCTGGCCCAGCTCACCGGAGCCCCCATCGGCTCCTTCCATCTCGAACCCAAAAAGGCGTGGGTCATGCGCTCCTGGGATCGTTTCCTCGTCCCCAAGCCCTTCACCCGCATCACCGTAAGCTGGGGAGTGTGGACCATGGTCGAAGAAGAAACCTCCAACGAGGAATTGGAACTCCTTCGCGACCAACTCGACGTCGCCCTGGAGCGAGCCCGCGAACGCGCCAACAATCATCTGGGGAGAAAAACCGCATGAACCCTCCCCATCCATCTCCTCAATACGAATCACTCCGCGTCGCTGATTTCGATTTCCACCTGCCCGAAGAACTCATCGCCCAGCAGCCCCCCGCCGAACGAGGCGCCAGCCGCATGCTGGTCCTGAATCGCGCCGAAAATTCACTCACAGACAGCAGCTTCGCCAATCTGCCATCTCTCCTGAACCCCGGCGACCTGCTCGTCCTCAACGACAGCCGCGTCATCCCCGCCCGCCTCTACGCTCATCGCGTAACTTCACGAGGTAAGCAGGAACCAACCGGCCAAATCGAAGTCCTCCTCACCAGCCCCGACGGAGCAGGGAACTGGAATGCACTCGTCCGCCCTGGCCGCAAAGTCCGCGTAGGCGACCAACTCGAATTCTTCGCGCAGGAACCAGTAACTTCGATGGAAGCAGCAGCCAAAGAGGGAACAGAAGCCAAAGAGGGAGCAGGGGCCTTCAGGCCCCTGAATCAGCCACCAGCTATTGGGGGCTTTAGCCCCGGAAGCCGCGAACCCCTCCTGCGCGCCGAAGTTCTCGCCAGCGGCGAATTTGGCGAACGCCTCCTGCAATTCGCTCCAGTAGAAGACTTCTTCGCAGTCCTCGAACAAATCGGCCACATGCCGCTCCCTCCCTACATCAAGCGCGAAGACCAGACCGGAGATCGCGAGCGTTACCAGACCGTCTTCGCCTCCCAGCGAGGCTCCGTCGCAGCTCCCACCGCCGGCCTGCACTTCACCCCCGAAATCCTCGACGCCACTCGCGCCCGCGGCGTAGAAATCGCCAAAGTCACCCTCCACGTCGGCCTGGGAACCTTCGCTCCGCTCCGTGTCGAGCGCGTCGACCAGATCCACCTCCACAGCGAGCGCTATACCCTCCCCGCCGCCACAGCTGAAGCCCTCAACCGCGCGAGCGCAGAAGGCCGCCGCATCGTCGCCGTAGGTACCACCGCCGTCCGCACACTGGAGCACTGCGCCCAGGCCGCCCAAGGCCGCCAACTGGAACCCCACACCGGTGAAACCTCCATCTTCATCTCCCCCGGTCACCAATTCCGCTTGGTGGGCGCAATGCTTACAAATTTCCACCTACCCCAATCCAGCCTCATCATGCTAGTCAGCGCCTTCGCAGGCCGCGAACGAGTTTTAGAAGCCTACGCCCACGCCGTCCGCGAGTGTTACCGCTTCTTCAGCTACGGCGACTGCATGTTTCTCTCTTAATCCAGTGCTACGCTAGACCAATGCAGGAACGGAGTCGATTAGGACGAGTAATGCCACCGGCGAGGATGCCCTTTGATGCTCAATCAATAGCGCTACTCGTATTGAACATAATCGGGACAATTCTTTACGTGTTTGCGGCTTCGCGCGGTGGTTGGGCAATACCAGAGGAACGTGCAGCGGGAATATATACGACGACGGGGGAGCCGTTTGTCTGGTTTCTCAGCATTCTTCCGATAACCGCACTATTCTTGGTGATCAATCTCACTTGGGGAGCAATTATTCTCATTCGCCGACAATGGAAAGGTGGCCCGTTCTGGCTGCTGGCAGCAGTCGTCTGGATAGCGGCCGTGGTGATCGACTTCGCGCACCACTGAAGCAACTCCCAGAAGGCTCATTTATCGCGAGTTCAGTCGTCAGCATCAAACTGAGCTGTTACCGGGCAGGGGCATCGTTAGCACTCCCACCCAACCCGCTGCTAAACTCGCAGACGATGCCCGAAGAAATCAATTCGCCCGACCGTCAGCCCGTTTTCCTCCTGGACACGATGTCCTTTATCTTCCGCGCCTACCACGCCATGCAGCGTTCGCGCCCCATGTCCACGCGCGGCGGCCTGCCCACAGCGGCCACCTACGTTTTCGTGAACATGATCACCAAGCTGCGCGCCGATTTCTCCCCGCACTACCTCGCCGCGGTCTTCGACGTCAGCGGAGCCGTCTTCCGTGACGCCAAAGCCCAGGAGATCGGCACCCTCCGCAAGTGGAGCAGCAAAGAGCAGGCCTTCGTCGAAACCACCTACGAGGGCTACAAAGCCCAGCGCGAAGCGATGCCCGAAGACCTCGCCCGCCAACTCCCCTACATTCGCCGCGCCCTCGAAGTCCTCCGCATCCCCATCCTCGAATCCATCGGCTTCGAAGCCGACGACGTCATCGGCACCCTCGCCCGCCAGGCCTCCGAACAGGGCCACGAAGTCTTCATCGTCTCCGGCGACAAGGACATGATGCAGCTCGTCTCCGAACACGTCCGCGTCCTCAACCCGCAAAAAGACAACCTCATCATCGACCCGCCAAAAGTCATCGAACTCCTCGGTGTCCCGCCCGAGCAGGTCATCGACGTCATGGCCCTCCGCGGCGACACCATCGACAACGTACCCGGAGCACCCGGCATCGGCGACAAAGGCTCCGTCGAACTCATCCAGCAATTCGGCAGCGTCGAAGCTGTTCTTGATCGCGCGGAAGAGGTCAAGCGCAAGTCCTACCGCGAATCCCTCCAGCAAAACCGCGCAACCGTCCTGCTCTCCAAGGAACTCGTCACCATCGACACCCGCGTCCCCGTCGATCTAGATTTGACGGCCATGCAAACGCAGGACCCCGACCTCGAAGCCGCCCGCGAACTCTTCACCGAGCTCGAATTCACCTCCATGCTGCGCGACTTGGCCCCCGGAGCACAAAAGCCTACCGCCGAACTCATCGACGACCCCTCCGACGAACAGATCGCAGCCTTCTTCGCCGCCGCACCAGCCCACGGTTTCGCCTTCGCCCTCGAAAAAGACGCCAAAGCCCAACCCGCATCGAGTACCGCCGAAGAAATCGCCGAAGAAGAATCCCTCCCGCCCGTCCAATCTCTTCTCGACATCATGGCCGCCGCCGAAGTCTCGGCCCAGCCGCCCGCAATGCCCACGCTCGAATTCGTCGGAGTCTCAGTCCTGCAACCGGGCGAGCCGGAACTGGCCCTGCGCCTCCAACTCACGCCAAAACTCCAATCCCTGCTAGAAGACCCCAAAGTTCCCAAGATCGTCCACGACTGGAAGACAGCCCTGCATCGCCTCGCTGCCCTCGGAGTAACCCTCCGCGGCCCCGTAGCAGACACCATGCTGTTTTCCTATGCGCTCAACCCCACCCACGCCACGCAGACCCTGGTCGATGTCGTGGCCCGCAGCGGCCAATCTGTGCCCAGTTCACTCCCCGGCGCAGCCCACTCCATCCAAACGTTGCTGCCCACCCTGCGCAATCAGGTCGAAGAGCACAAACTAACCTCCGTCTACGAAACCATCGACCAGCCGCTCGTCCCGGTCCTCTACGGAATGGAAAAAGTCGGCGTCCGCATCAACCTCGGCGCACTCGACGAACTCTCCCAGCGCTTCGGCAGCGAAATCCAGCGCGTCAGCGAAAAAATCTTTGAACACGCAGGCCGCCGCTTCAACATCAACTCACCCAAACAGCTCGGCGAAGTCCTCTTCACCCACATGGGCCTGCCCAAGCCGCTCATCTACGGCAAAGGCAAGAAAATCTCCACTGCGCAGGACGTCCTCGAAAACCTCGCCGAAGAGCACGAAATCGCCCAACTCGTCATCGAGTTCCGCCATCTGGCCAAACTCAAGTCCAACTACGTCGACGCCCTCCCGCTCCTCGTCGACTCCGACTCGCGAGTCCACACCACCTTCAACGCCGCCGCCACAGCCACCGGCCGCCTCTCATCCGTCAATCCCAACCTGCAAAACATCCCCATCCGGACGGAACTCGGCCGCGAAATCCGCGCCGCCTTCACCGCTGCCCCCGGATTCCGCTTGCTCTCGGCAGACTATTCCCAAATCGAACTGCGCCTGATGGCCCACTTCAGCGAAGACCCGCTTCTCACCGAGGCATACAAGACCGGCCGCGACATCCACACCCTAACCGCCAGCGAAGTCTTCGGCGTACCCGCAGAGAATATGGACAAGCACGTCCGTGCCCGCGCCAAGGCCGTCAACTTCGGCATCGTCTACGGCATCTCCGCCTTCGGCCTTGCCGCGCAGTTAGGCATTCCACAGGGCGAAGCGCGGCAATATATTGATCGCTACTTCGCTCGCTACCAGGGCGTCCGAGCCTTCATCGACAAGACCATCGAAGAAACCCGCCGAACGGGCAGCGTCCGCACCCTTTTCGGAAGAATGCGCCCCATCCCCGACATAGAAAGCCGCAACGCCAACCAGCGCGGATTCGCCGAACGCACAGCCATCAACACTCCGCTGCAAGGTACAGCCGCCGACCTGATCAAACGCGCCATGATCACCATCGACAAAAAACTAACAAACGAAAACCTGAAGACTCGCATGGTCCTCCAGGTCCACGACGAACTGTTATTCGAAGTCCCCGAAGACGAAACAGAAGTGATAACCAGGTTGGTCAAAGACGCAATGGAAAATGTAATCCAGTTACGCGTCCCAATAGTAGCCGACCAGGCCTTCGGCAATAACTGGCGCGACATGGAATGAATTGAAAATCATTTAAGAGATCATCTTTAATGTTGGGTAATGCGCGGATAATACTTTATCGTAAGTCCGTTAACGGGCTTATTTGTGTTCGCTGGAAATCGTACCACTCGCCCTTCGATACTGTACTTCTGTTCGGGCATTAGCAGGACTCCTTCAAAGACCTCAACACTCCCCGGAATCGGTTCCTCATCAAGCGTTACCTCAAGCATCAAGCTCTGTCCGGGGTTACTTACCGTTCGGACGCGCTGCCAATTTGTCTTGTCAAATGTTTCAATTCGTTTGTTCTTGAAGAATACTTCCATTTGTTGGGAGAGCGATTGGACATTTTGCTGAAGCTGTCCGACCGTTGCCTTCACACCAGCAATTTCCACCGATTCGACATGCAAATCGAGACGAGCCCAAGCGAACAGTCCAGCGGCAACCACCATCAAGACGATATACGCTTGCCATGTAGTGTCGTTGAACTCCCGAACGAACGGGCATCGTCGTTCAAGGATTGTTCGAAATACCCCAAAAAGTACTGTAACGAAAAGAATGAATGAGATACAGAGTACCGTCGTCTTCACGCTCGAAATTGCCTCCACTATTCTGCCTTTGCACTCTTGTCTACAGGCACACCAATCCGAATCAACGCTAGCAATGCAGGCAACCCCATCGAAAACATTGCAACCACCTGTAAAGCAGGAATTCGATTCGAAGCAACATATCGCACAGCAAAAAACGCATAAACAATCACCGGCAGAGACTCATACATCCGAGCAACGCCGACTGGCTTATCCGCTTTCCGCCAGAGAAAACCGGCGATCCAGTACACCAGAAAAGTCGTAAACAGCCAGCCAAAGTAGTTGTGGATAGGAACGCCAAAATAAGCGCCGCCTTTTTCCCAGATCCAGTTGCCCGATGCGGCCATGCCGGGGTCCATCACCATATCCCAGCCAGTCATCACACACGCAGCCACAACCGCGCGACCAGTGTTGCCAGCAAGTGATTGTTGGTCGACGCCACACAGCAGCGCCCGCGCCACCATCCATGACGGGTAGATCATCATGAACCAAGCCAGCGGAATGAGAATCGGCACATGCCCAAGCTTCGCGCCTAGCATGTCGCTGTAGTGATAAGCGCCATACACCAGGCCGGTGCGAACGCCAACCTCTTCGAGCACAAAAGAGACAATTGCGGAGATCGCAAAGAACATCGCGGTACGACGAGCGCCTTCGATGACTATGCAATGAGTGATCGAAAACAGCACAAAAACCAGCGTGAATCCGATATTTCCCAGGTCCGGCAGCTTCAGCCAGGGCCAAACCGCCTCAGTGAGAATGAGATACATGATGCCAACGAAAAACAGCCACGAAGCCGCGCGCAAAAGTCGATTCAAGCGAGTCTCCCGAAATCCTGATTTTCAAGATAGCAGGCAAGTCGACTCTGTTCGGGGAAATATCATGTTAAGTGTGAGTCCGAGGCATTCCTCCGGTCGCAGAATGCCTCGGTCGTAATAAGTTAGATCCCGTCTGCGTTGAGTGGGACGAACACAAGAGACAGAGCATAACCGATATAAAGATTGTCTTCGAAGGTCTTGACTCCGAAGGCATCATTTAAGGCGGCGGCTCCAGCCGGGTCGAGGGTCAGCTTGGTGCCTGAAAGGAAAAAGTCTCCGTCTTCCGGCACAAGCGGGAGCTTGAGGTCGCTCGAAAGTTCCGCGTCAAAAACATTGATGCGGCCGAGAAACCTGCCATTGGCTACAACCAGGGCTGTAACATAAGGCTGCTCGCCCAGCGTGTTGAGAATGAAGCTATCCAACCGCACTACCTTTGTTCCGGCAGTAAGGGTTATGCCGCCGGAATGCAGTATCTGCCCCGTCGCCGTATCGAGGCTGATTGCGCCCGAAGTTATGGGGAAGAATATCTGGTTGTTGTAGAGTTGCGAGGGAACAATGGACGTCGGAGTTGCTTTGATGGCTGTTACATCAGCCAGGAAAGCCTTCGACAGAGTTACCGTGGTCCGACCGCCTTCAATCGGAAAGATCTCTTGCGCCTGAGCGGCAATTGGAGTAAGGGTAAGTACAACGGCGACGATAGGCGCCGCAAAGGTGAGCTTCTTCAACAAACCGTTCATGTTGCATTCTCCTGCGTTGCATGGGTGTGCCGGCTCTGCCGGGAGTTTACTCTGGACTATCTCCACTTCAACTATGGTTTTGAGGCACATCTGAGAGGAGCTTTTCGCAGAGAAAAGCTGCGACGAGATAGATTACTTGCCAGATACCGGAAGTGAAGACCCTACTGCGGAATGCAGGCGCCTACATATCTTCTGGAACACTGAGTAGAAGAAAGGTTGTGGAAACGGAGCGTTTTTCTTCGTCCATTCACAGACTGCAGGCTTCTATATCGAAGGCCGCATCACTGGCCTTATCTTGGTGCGTTGCATACTAAGTTCTTGCTTCTGGTCTCGCTCTCGCCACCAGCAATCTATGGACAGCCCGGCCAACTCGCTCCACAGCAGGCCGCCGATAATCCCATCGCGCATCCTCGACGGTCGGTAAAATCACCATCGCCGCATTGGCTTCGAAGAGCAGCAGATCGCCGTCCGCATAGACGCCAAAATCAATGCCGCCATAATCGAGGCTGAGAACAGCCTGAATCGCTTCAAGCGCCGCCATCACGCGCGGTCCGAGCACAGCGGGCATATCGCCCAGAAAAGCAGCATCCTCGGCGCGATGCTCCGGATAATCCTCCATCTCTGCGCTGAAGTGATGAATTTTCCAATGATGTGAAACAGCGCAATGCAGCGGATAGAGCCGCCCATCAATCATCATCACTCGATACTTGCGAAACTTTCCATTCGGTCCGCGAGCGTCGAGATACTGCATCACCAGCAACTCGCGTCACGGCAGCGCATCAAGCGCAGCTGGCAACTCCGCCCCAGTTTCAAGCCGCAGAAAGTGCTCGCCCCCATGAAATCCCGGCGATCGAAGCAACAATGGAAACGCAAATCCCATCTCCACGAGACTGACCAAAGCATCCGGCCCGGTGAGCAAATCACGGTGTACCGAAGCAGTCCGGGCAGTGACAATCCCTGGTATCGTAGCCAGCTGCCGTGCAACAGCAGCACGGCCCGTAGCCAACACTGCTCCGGGAGGATTGATCACCGGAGCCGTCGTGTGCGCCAACAAAGCGCTCGCCCCAGCCAGCGCCGCGCCAGCCGCGTCCGCATCCCCAATCGCGTTGACCACCAGTTGATGCGGCGGTAACGGAGTGTTGGTGTCATAGAACTCGGCAGTGACAAGATAACGTTGAAAGATTTGACCGCTCAGGAAATTCTGTATGCGAACATTGCCCCCACGCGTCGAAATCAGCTCCAAAACCGTGATCGGCGTCGCATCGCCCCGGTATTGCGATCCAACCAGACATCGGCCTTGAAATGCAATGCGTCCATGCCGTGTAGCCATCCCCGGTTCACCCAGGCGGGGCAACAGAAAAGCCAAGCCAGCATGCGCAGGCCGGAAATTCGAATCGAGACTGAGCGCCCGCTCCAACTGCTCCCGCGCCAGCTCATACTGATCCTCTTTGATCAGTATGTTAGCCAGGTTCACCAGGAACATCGGATCGCCTAGATGCAGCGCTACAGCATTCCAGAAGATCTCGAGCGCGAGCTGGTTTTCTCCCGCAGCAGCGAGAATTCCCCCCAAGACGGCTTAGAGCACCTAAATGAGAGGAATCTAGTTCCAGAAGAGCAATCCAGTTGTCCCGCGCTTCTCCACTGCGGCCCGGCCGTTCCAGCAGGACGCCTTTTTCCCAAAGTAAGGAAATTCTTCTATCAGGCGGAAGGGTTGCTTGGCAGAAACGGCAGCCGAAGACAAATCGAGAACAGGCTCTGAACTCTTAATCCGTTGCAACACCGACCTCCCGGGGAAGTGCTACCTGCACTGGTTCACTTCAAGCCAGCAATTCTGTAGCCAGGAGAGGGAAGTGTTGTCGATGAGAAATTAGGGTATTCTCACGTTCGTGTCTCTACGATTGACTTGTTTCGATGCCCAGCTCCGATCGGATAGCTCCGGCGATAGCTTCCGCATGGTGCTTCATCGCGGTTTCGCTCTCTGCTTCAATCATCACTCGCGCTAAAGCCTCCGTGCCTGAGTAGCGGATAACTACGCGCCCCGAGTCAGCCAACTCAGCCTCTGCCGCACGGATGCGCTCCGCGACTGAGGGAATGTCTTCAAGCGGCTTCTTCTCGCGCACCTTCACATTCACAATTACCTGCGGAAAGACCTTGAGGTCCGCGGTTAATTCCTCGACCGCCTTGCCGGTGCGTGCGATCAGGTCCAGCACCACCAGCGAAGTCAGCAACCCATCGCCTGTAGTCGCCAAATGCGGAAACAGGATGTGCCCCGACTGCTCGCCGCCCAGCGCCGCATTCCGTTGCTGCATCAGTTCCAGTACGTAGCGATCTCCCACCTGAGCGCGAAGCATCGTAATCCCGGACCGCTTCAGCGCAGCTTCCAGCCCCATGTTTGACATGGTGGTAGCCACAATCACGTTGTCCGTTAGCAGTCCTCGCTCCTGCAGGTCGCGCGCAGCCATCAGCAGAATCGCGTCTCCATTGATGACATTGTTGGAAGCCCCGGCAAAGAGACAGCGGTCGGCATCACCATCAAAGGTGATCCCAAGGTTTGCCCCGCGCTGCGCAACCTCGACAGCTACGGTCTTCGGGTGCAGCGCCCCGCAATGGTCATTGATATTTCGCCCATCCGGCGAGATATTGAGCAAAGTCACATTCCCGCCCAGCGCAGCGAAAATCTTCGGCGCAACCGCAGCCGCCGCGCCGTTGGCGCAATCGACCACGATGCTATGCCCGGCAATCCCGTCAAGACGCAAACCGGGAACCGCAGCCAGCAAGTAGGCCACATATTCCTCGGCATAGTGCAACTGATCCTCGATCTCCGGCACATCAGCCATATCCGGCGGAGTCGTCGCAATCGCATGCTTGAAGATCACCTCTTCAATCGCAAGTTCCGTCTGATCGGGCAGCTTTTTTCCATCGGGACCAAAGAGCTTGATCCCGTTGTCTTCCCACGGATTATGGCTTGCCGAGACCACCACTCCCGCATGGAAGCCGTGCGTGTGCGCCAGATGCGCAATCGCGGGCGTAGGTACGATGCCGGCGCTCTCAACCTCGGCACCGCCTGCGCGCAGCCCGGCGGCGAGCATCTTCGTAATCCAAGGGCTCGATTCCCGCGTATCCCTTCCCAGGATCACCCTCGCACCTACCAATCCATTCGCAAGAGCGCCGGGTCTCAGTTGGTGCGCCAGGGCGAGCCCGACGGCGTAGATCGTGTTTGTGTCGAGTGGTGCCGTGCCTGCAATGCCGCGAATGCCGTCGGTGCCGAAAAGCTGTCTCATTTGGAAGTTGGTTTGTCCTTTTTCTTTTTGTTGGGCTGGATTGTCATGACGTTGACCGCCGTGACGTTGCTCGAGAAACCACCATCGCCCAGCCGCGTCTGGACCGTCTCGCCAACTACAAGCTGGCCTGCCGAGCGAACGACAACTCCGTTCTCATTTTGTACGAGAGCGTAGCCGCGTTGCAGTACAGCCACCGGCGATAGCGCCTGCAGCCTGCCGCGCAGATTGGTCCAATCGGACCGATGCGCGGTCATGGAAATCTGTGTCGAGCGATAGAGCCGCGCGTCCACCGACTCGCAGCGAAACCTGGCCGCCGCCAAGCGCCGATGCAGCGAATAATCAAGGCGCGACTGGCAGGAAGCGAGCAGTTCGCGGGCCGCGCTGAGCTCTTGTCGCGGATCATGGCTGAGAATAGCCGCCGTCAGCTCGCCAACTGTCCGCTGGCGTTCGCGGAGCATTTCATTCATCGCCGATTCCATACGGAAGCCAAGATCGTCCAGCCGTTGTTGGAGCCGGTGGATGGTCGATGCGACGCGCTGCTGCGTGTATGCCACGGGGAGATGCGCCAGACTTTGCCGGGCCTGCAAAAGCTGAAACCGCGCTGCCCGGATCAGACGATTTGAGAGCACCGCGATTAACTCCTCGACCTTATGCTGGGCTTCCGTCACCAGCTCCGCCGCAGCCGAAGGCGTTGGAGCGCGCAGATCAGCCACAAAATCGGCAATCGTAAAATCAGTTTCATGGCCAACCGCTGAAACTACCGGTAAAGCCGAAGCGGCAACAGCCCGCGCCACGCGTTCGCTGTTGAACGCAGCAAGATCTTCCAGAGATCCCCCGCCGCGCGCCAGCACGATCAGGTCCGCAAGGCCAGAATCATTTGTCATCGCAATTGCGGACTCAATCTCTCCCGCCGCATTGTCGCCCTGCACGGCCATCGGGACAACCAGCACATTCAATCCCGAATTGCGCCGCCTCACAATGTTCAGAAAGTCTCGGATCACTGCCCCGGTTGGAGATGTCAGCACCGCAACGGTGCGTGGAAATGCCGGCAGTGGCTGCTTCCGCTCCGCGTCAAATAGCCCTTCGGCTTTCAGCCTGTCGCGCAGTTGTTCAAAGGCCAGTTGCAGGCTGCCTGCGCCCACAGGCTCCATCGTTTCCGCCACAAGCTGAAGCTGACCCCGCTGCTCGTAGACGCTGGCTTTGCCGCGTACTCGAACCTGTAGGCCATCTTCCGGCCGGAAGCGAAGCAGCATCGCCTGGCGGCGGAAGAGCACCACAGGAAGCTGCGCCTCGGCATCCTTCAGCGTGAAATACAGGTGGCCTGAAGACGCCGGACGGAAGTTGGAGATTTCTCCTTCGACCCAGACATCGCCGAATTCCGCCTCGACCAGCTCCCGTGCCTCGGAGACGAGCTGATGGACGAGCCACGTTCGCCGCTCCCGGCTGCGCCGCGGGGCAACCTTCGGGATCGCCTCTTCGACCGGAGCAGCCACCTCAAAGAGCAGGTCTAGTTGCGGCGTCGCGGGCTGTTTCGAGGATGAAGTCTTTGCACTCACCAACACAAAGTGTAATCGTTCGTACCTACGCAATGAGCCGATTCCCTGAAACCGGGTGCCAGTTCCGATCAGCCAGTTTTGTCCTTGAATGCCCTTCAGGATTGGACTATTCTTGCCCCGACGGATTTCTCTGGAGGTGCTCGTGCCTTCCCGCCAATCACTCGCCGGCTGGTCTGGCGCGCTTTTGCTCGGCTTCGCTATCGCCGCTCCGGCAGTTTTTGCCCAAGCTCGGCCGGATATTTTCGTCACACCAGTGGCGAATGCTCCCTTTAAGGGCGTTGTGCAGGTCGAGAGATCCATCGTTCAAAGCGATGGCGCATTGGTCAATCTCAGGACGATTCGGGAGATTGGCCGTGACAGTCAGGGCCGCATCCACAACGAGTCGAGAATGCTCGTTTCGGTTTCGGACAATGTGATCCCTGCGATCCAAAGCATTCATCTCTACGATCCCGTATCCAGAACTACGGCTTATCTCGATCCAGCCAACAAGACATTCTCGACAGCAATCGTGAATCACCCGCCGTCAACGGAGCCGCCGCAACTGCTCGCCTCGCCGACGGCCCGCAGCCTTCCGCAAAGTCAATTCACACGGGAAGAAGATCTGGGAATGCGCGAAATCGCCGGTGTGCTCGCACATGGCGTTCGCGAGACACAGGAAATCCCAGCAGAAGCCAGCGGCATGGGCAAGGAAATCCCGGTCACAGACGAGTTCTGGTACTCGGACGATCTTCACATGAACCTGATCGTCAAGCACAGCGATCCGCGGACGGGCAGTGTCGCGATGACTGTCACGCAGTTGAACCGCAACGAACCCAACCCGGCGTTCTTCGCTATTCCAGCCGACTACACGCAGGCCAAGCCAGTGCAAGGCGCTGCCCGGTAACTCCTCGATGAGCGTTCACAAGCGTAGCGCATCTTATCGCCGGAAATGGCTAACCAGCCAGAACAACAGCGTAAGCACGACGGACGACAGCAGGCAGGTGGCAATCGGCGCATAGAAGGCGAAGTGCTTTCCGCGAACCGAAATATCTCCCGGCAACCGCCCCAGCGGCCACCCCAATCGGGCAAGCCCAGCCGCGGCAAGAAACAGAATACCCAGCACAATCAAACTCAGGCCGATCCGCGCCAATGGTCCGTGATTCATCTCGCTGTTATTGACGACGCTCGATCACGCTGCGAAGTTCCGCAATCCACAAAGATACCTGAGCGGTGCTGGGCAACTCATCGGCAAACTCCAACTCAATCTGCCTGGCAAGGTCGGTCCCACGATGCAGCCCAAATGTGCCCAGCGTTCCAGCCAGCTTATGCGCCGCTGCGTGAGCCGCCCCGCGATGCTCCTCCGACAGGTGGCCGTCAGCGTGCGCCCTAACCGCAGCTTCCAGAATCGAGACGCGATTTTCGATATCCGGCAAGAATTTCACCCACAGACGATTCAGGGCGTCTGAAAGGGATGGCGGCGTGGCTGGTCGAGTTTCAGGAGGCGTACTGGCCATAATGTCTTTGCGCCTGGACGGCAGTGCGTCAACACTGCATCATTCCCAGCCGAGAATCTTCTCCATCTGGGTCGACAGCGTCAGGGGATCGAACGGCTTCATCAGCACCGCCTCCACGCCCAGATCCGCGAATCGCCGTTGGTCCGGGCCCTGCACTTTGGCCGTCAGCAGCAGTACAGGAATCTTTGCCGTAGCCGGGTTCTTGCGCAATTCGCGAAAAGTCGTCGGCCCATCCATCCCAGGCATCATGACATCCAGCAGAATCGCGTCGGGCTGGTGTTCGGCGGCACGCAGCAGCCCCTGCGCGCCAGAGTTAGCCACGATCACATCCCACCCAGCTACGGTTTCGAGGCTGAGCGCGGCGACCTGGCGAATATCGTCTTCATCGTCAATGATCAGAATTCGGCGGGACAAGCGGTACTCCTATACATACTTACAAATGGCAACGCACGAGTTTCAATTACTGGCGCAGACTCAGTCCGTCGCAGAACCTCGCGGCTGATCGGGGTTGCTTGGAGGTACGAGGCAAAGGGATTCTTCCATCTGACGCGAACGGCGCAGCATCGTCAAGACCAGCGACTCCAACTGCTGCGGCTGTACCTTCGCCTTCGTCAAGAAGTGAGTCGGTCCAAGCTGCAGCTGAGATCGTTCCGCCGGCGGAATCTCCCGGGCCGAATACACCACTAGTGGCAGATGAGCCAGATCCTCATGCTGGCGCAGCCAGTCCACCACGTTGAAACCATCCCCATCCGGCAGCGAGAGGTCCAACACGAGCAATTGCGGCAGGAAGGAGACACAGGCATCGAGCGCAGCCTGCCGTGTGTGCACCAGCATCACGTCGATGCCATCTTTGGCAAAGACCGCGCCGATGACGCGCGCGAGGTCCACATCGTCTTCGACCACCAGAATGCGCGCCTTTTCCCCGGGACTGGAAAGAACCCGAGCCAGCTCGTTCAACAGCGTTTCGTCATTCGGCGACTGCGAAACCCAACCATCCGCGCCGGTAGGAATCGGAAGAGAAGGATTGGGATGGTCTACGCTCAGCAGCACAATCGGAACGCCAGCCGCCGATGGCTCCATACGCAGGCGAGGCAAAATCTCCCATCCGTTCAACCCGTCCAGCGAGATATCCACCAGAATCGCTTCGATTCCGCCCTGTACCCCATCGGGATGTTCCGAATCCACGCCAGTTGATAGCGCCGCAAGCGTCTCTTCGACCGTGCCGGTTTCCACGACGCGATAACCCTGGCGGCGCAACTGGTTGGCGACAAGGGGTCGCGTCGAGAGGTTGGCGTCGGCCAGCAAAACCCGGCCGCGATCCGGTTCGTCGATAGGGGTTGCCGTCGGCGTGGACGTCACATGCGGCTGAAGCGGTAAAACCACGCGGAAGGTCGAGCCGCGGACGTTGTTGCGCTCCGCCCAGATTCGGCCACCGTGCTGCTGCACGATCGTCCGGCAGATTGCCAGTCCGAGGCCGCTGCCGCCCTTTTGCCGCGAATCGGAGGCATCGACCTGCTGGAAGCGGTCAAAGATCGAGTCCAGCTTGTCGGCTGGAATGCCGCGACCCTGGTCGATTACCGAGAGCGTCATGGAGTTCGAGCCCTCGCGTAGTGTCACCGAAACAGTCGCGCCTTCGGGCGAGAACTTCACCGCGTTTGAAAGCAGGTTGGTGATCACCTGCAGCATCCGATCCGGGTCGGCGGAGACCTGCACCACGTTGGAGTCGTGGATCAACTGAACATTCGCGGCATCGGCCACCGGCTGCATGCCGTCGATCGCCTGCCGCACAATCTCGCTCAAGGCAATCGGACGGAAGGTGAGCGGCTCACGACCGCTCTGGATGCGCTCCAGATCGAGAATGTCATTGATCAGCCGCACCAGCCGATCCGAATTCGAAAGCGCAATCCGCAGCAGATTGGCAGCCTTGTCGCTCACGGTGCCCAGCAATCCGGCCGAGAGCAAACCCAGCGCTCCTCGAATCGAAGTGAGCGGAGTGCGCAGTTCGTGGCTTACCGTCGAGACGAACTCGTCTTTCATGCGGTCGAGTGCATACCGCTGACTGATATCGCGGAAGCTAAGGACAGATCCGGTGTAGCGGCCCTGTTCGAGGATGGGCGTCAGCGAAAACTCCGCCGGAAACGACTTGCCATCGCGGCGATACACGGTGATCTCCGCTGAGGCCGACAGCTTGCGCGTTAGTGCCCGCAGCAAGACACAGTCGTCGCCGCACCGGCTGCCGCCGGGCATAGAGCCATGCAGCAGATCGTGAACCGAAGCGCCGGTAAGCTCAGCGGGCGAAGCTCCGAGCAGCCGTCCCGCCGCAGGATTCACGAGGCTGGCCAGCCCGTTGCGGTCCGCGCCGCAGATCCCATCTTCAATCGTGTCCAGCAGAATTTCCTGAGTGCGATGCAGCTCCTCCACTCGGCCCTGCTCGCGCGAACGCGCCAGCATCTGGCCCAGAGACGAAGAGACAGTTTCCAGCGTCGCCATCGTCTCGCGTTCCTCGCGATGGCGCTGGTGGCAGTAAAACTCGAGAACTGCAATGAGGTTGTTGCCCACGCGCACCGGAATCGCCCAGCCGGTTACAAGCCCGTGGCGCAACGCTGCCTGCAGCCGGACCGCAGCCGGCCCAGCAGCCAGCGTGGCGGCCAGATCTTCCATCCATACTGGGCGGCCCTGCACCCACACGCGCCCTGGCAGCTCCGGACCCTTGCCGATCGACTGCCCCATGCTTTCCTGGATCAGTGCCTCGCTCTTTTTCCCCGGTGCACCCCAGGCGGAGTAGAACTGCAGCCGTTCCTCTTCCTCATTGACCGTCCACAGAATCGCCGCGTCCCAGCCTTGCGAGAGGCAAACCGATTCCAGAATGCGCATCGAAGCGACTTCCGGCGAAGTGCTCTGGCCCACAATCTGGCTCACCACTAATTGCAGCGCCAATCTCCGCTCGCGTTGCTTCTGCGGGGTGATGTCGCGCAGAAGGCAGCGGATTGCCAGAGGATTGTCGCCCTTTTGCCTGCGGCTCAGGCTCAGTTCCAGGTCCAGCACCCGGCCATCCAACGTGTGCGTGCGAACCGGCTCCCGCTCGACTGTTTCGCCCTCCATCGCCAGCCGGAAAAGTCTGCCAACCTCGGAGCGGCAATCCTCGCTGAAGACCATCTCCAGCGACTCAAGCTTGTTGAAGTCGCTATCACCCAGGCCAAAGCATGATTTCCAGACAGGATTGACGTAAACAAACTGGCCAGCCGGATTCAGCGTGGCGATCATCTCGTTTGCATTTTCAAACAGATCCCGGTATCGCTCTCGGGACTCACGCAGCGCCCGCTCCTGGCGATGGCTCAGTGTCTGGTCCAGCGCAACGGCCAATATGCCGGAGGGCTTTCCGTCCGTTCCACGAATGGCCGACAAATAGAGCGTGGCCGGAAACGTGTTCCCGTCATTGCGGCGAAGCTGCAAATCGATCCCACGAAGTTGGCTGGGAGGGAATTGCAGGACGTAGTTGACGCATTCCCGCATTGGGTCTGACGGAACAACCGGCCCAGATGCGGCATCCGGATGCAGTTTACGCAGCCACTGGCTGATTCTCTCCATCTCACCCGGCGCAAAGATCTCCATCATCTTTGCTCTGCCGATGAGATCCGAAGCGCGCATTCCAAGCACCCGTTCGGCCGATGGATTCAGATACGTAAAGCTGCCATCCATCGCCGTTGCCAGCACCATGGGACTTGTGGAGTGAAGCAGCGCTTCCGCGAGCTCGGCACGCGGACTCTTCTGCTTGGACATGTCACCGGAACGCATCTGGGCGACCAGAACGAGCAGCAGCGGAATCGCTCCGGCAAGCACCGCCGCAGCGATTAAATTATTGACAGAGGAGCCCCAATAAAGACGAGCCGCTGCGCCGAACAGGAGATACCCTGCCACGCATCCGGAAAGGATCATCACTGTCTTCGTCTTTTTCAAATCAATTCGCCCACGTCTTCGCAACTGGCCCCACAGATCCTATCTCCCACTTGGCAACGTGGCAGTGGACCGGAGACACCTACAACTTTAGTGTTACCCTAGTATACGATGGTAACTCCCGCAAGCGATTTAATTTTTTAGCTTCTTACGAAAGTGCCCTTTTTTCCCGTAATAAACTAACCCTCGTGAACGCCATGTTTGCGTTCGTCTTTCATCACTTTCGTGAAGCTATATTCATCTTCCGTAAGACCCTCCTCGATATACTTCGAATAATGCGTACTGAACCGCTCCGACGTCTTGCTGCCTGCACGCTGATTCTTACTTCCTTTACCCCGCTCTCCAGCTTTGGCTGGGGAAGCGATGGCCATCGTATGATCAATCGACTGGCCGCAACCACGCTTCCGGCCGATGTGCCAGCTTTCCTGCGCACTGACACAGCAGCTGCAGAAATCGAATACCTCGGTCCCGAACCCGACCGCTGGCGCTCCCGTGCCGAACCCGAACTGAGCGCAGCCCAGGCCCCCGAGCACTTCCTGGATCTGGAACCGGCCGATGCGCTCGGACCACTTCCGCGCAACCGCCTCGACTTCGAAGCCCTGGCCTTCGCCCACGGGCAGCGTCCGGAAAAGATCGGCCTTCAGCCCTGGGAAACCCTGGAAGTCTGGCAGCGTCTCAAAGCAGATCTTCGCGAATACCGCCGCCTTTCCGCCGATAAAACCGCGAATCAGAACGACCTGCACGCCGTGGAAGAAGCCGCTATCTTCTATGCCGGTTGGCTCGGCCACTACGTTGGCGACGGCTCTCAGCCTCTTCATACGACGATCAACTATGACGGATGGACGCTAAAAGACAATCCCAACGGATACACCACGGCGCACGGCATTCACAGCCGCTTCGAAACTCAGTTCGTCTCCGCCAACATCAAAGCCGCCGATGTGGCCCCGAAGATGACCGAGCCCAAGGCGATCACCGGCGATGTCTTCGACAGCTATGTCGCCTACCTGCGCCACACGGCCACGATGATCGACACCGTTTACTCCTTCGATAAAGCCGGAGCATTCGATAACGCAGGAACTTCCGAGTCTCGCGCTTTCACCGCAGAGCGCATCGCCGCCGGAGCCAGCGAACTGCGCGACCTGATCTACACCGCCTGGCTGGAAAGCGCAAAACCGGTTCCCGAACGGAATTAAACCAACTCAGCCAAAACCGGATCATCCGCAAAGCAAGAAGCCGGATAGCATGAAACTATGGCTTTTTTTGATTCTCTCTCCCGTCGGCCCATAAGCCGGCGCGGTTTACTGAAGGCAGGAGTTCTAGGCGCCGCCGGGTTGGCCCTCTATTCCGGCGAAATTGAGCGCCATTGGATCGAGATCACGCAGGCCGAAGTGCAACTGCGCGGCCTTGCGGACGCGTTCGACGGTGTCCAAATCGTACAACTCAGCGATATCCACATGGAGGAGTACACGGAGCCGTTTTTCCTGCGCGACGCGGTAGACAAGATCAATCGCATGCAGCCCGACGCAGTCCTGCTCACCGGCGACTTCGTTAGCGATGTGCCTCGATCGAAGCATTTTGCGGCTGGCGCAGCATGGCAATGCGCCAGCATTCTCAGCGAACTGCGGTGCAGGCAACTCTACGCCGTGCTCGGCAACCATGACGTGTCCGTCGGTGAGCAGAACATCATCGAGGCGTTAACCGCCCATGGCGTCACGGTTCTCAGAAACGCATATCTGCCGATCGAACGCTTCGGCGATCGAACCGGCGGCCGAATCTGGCTCGCGGGACTCGACGATCCGTGCAAGGGCGATCCAGACGCCGATCTAGCTATTCCCGTCTCAATACGCAATCAGGCGAAGGAACCCGTGATTCTGATGTGTCACGCGCCCGATTACGCCGATGACCTGCTCGTGACTCCAGCCGGCCGGGCCGTCGATCTCATGTTGAGCGGTCACACCCATGGAGGCCAGGTCCGCATACCCGCGTTGGGTCCTTTGGCTCTTCCAGAGCTGGGCAGGAAGTATGTCGAGGGCTGGTTTCGCTTTGGGAAGATGCAGCTCTACGTCAATCGCGGCATAGGCACCGTCGGGCTGCCGTTTCGATTCGCTTGCCCGCCGGAGATTACACAGCTAACCCTGCGCAGTGCCTGATGAGCCGATTTGAGTGCTGAACCTTAGTCGGCTGAGACCGCCGCAAGCCTCGAAATCCAGTGCATCAGCGGAGCCAAAAGCACGGTCATGAGCAAAAGCGCGGGTTCTCGCGGCCTGATCCACACCGCGTGGCTGGAAAGCGCAAAGCCAGTTCCGCAGCGAAAATTGGGCCAATTCATACCAATACATACCCAAACCGGACCGTTTGCGGACCAAGACGCCGGATAGCATGAAAGTATGGCTTTTTCTCACTTTTTTTCACCCCAGATCGTCACCCGGCGCGCTTTAGTGAAAACAGGTATTTTCGGCGCTGCTGGATTAATGCTCTATTCCACCGAAATTGAGCGTTATCGGATCGATGTGACCGAGGCCGAGGTGCGCCTCCGAGGCCTGCCCGCCTCGTTCGATGGCGTCCGTGTCGTACAAATCAGCGACATCCATCTGGACGAATTCACGGAGCCGTTTTTCCTGCGCCAGGTGGTCGACAAGATAAATAGCATGAAGCCCGATGCAATCCTGCTGACCGGCGACTTTGTCAGCGATGAGCCTCGGTCTAAAGCCTTTGCTAACCGCGCAGCGTGGGAGTGTGCGAAGATCCTCAGCGAACTCCATTGCCGGCAACTCTACGCAGTGATGGGCAACCACGACGTAGCCGTCGGAGCGCCGAGCGTCACGGAGGCATTGACGGCCAGCGGCATCCTCGTCCTGAACAACGGGTGCCTGCCGATTGAACGCTTTGGGGAGAGAACCGGCGGCCGAATCTGGCTCGCGGGACTCGATGATCCATTTGAAGGCCTTCCGGACCCCGATTTGGCTATTCCCGCTTCGATCCGCAACCGTCCGAACGAACCGGTCATTCTGATGTGTCACGCGCCGGATTACGTAGACGACCTTATCGCAACTCCAGCGGGCCGGGCAGTAGATCTCATGTTGAGCGGTCACACCCACGGCGGCCAGATCCGCATGCCCTTTGTCGGCCCTATGAGCCTCCCGCCGATGGGCCGGAAGTACGTCGAAGGCTGGTTCCGGTTTGGAAGGATGCAGCTCTATGTCAATCGCGGAATAGGCACCGTCGAGCTACCAATACGATTCGCGTGTCCACCGGAGATTTTGCATATGACCCTGCGCAGCGCCTGACCAGTCGATCCGAATGATCGACCAGACGAACCTCAGTCGGCCGCGACCGGAACAAGCCTTGAAATTCGGTGCATTAAAGGAGTCAGAAGGATGGTAAAGAGCGCCAGCGCCGGTCCTGCCGTAATCATCCAGGCCACTACCGCATGTCCGAAAAGGCCGCTCATCTGCACCAGCGAGTGCCAGGGCGCAGCCTCGATCTGGAGCAGGAGCTGAGCAGGATTGAAAGCGACCGATTCGCCGCGGAAGAGCCAGTGACCGAGGCGCAGGAAGGGAATCAACAGCACGACCTGGAGCGGCATCGCGACCCAGTTCGCTGCCTGGATCGCCGGCATATTCAACCGCAGCATCATTGCCAGCAACGCGCAGATGGCCGTCGTCACGCCCAGCAGCGGAATGCAGCCAATGGCAAAGCCCAAAGCCAGTGTAAAAGCAAGCTGCCGCGGCGCCAATCCGCACTGAAGCCACTCCAGAATCTTCTCCTGCGCAGCCTCGAAACGGCGCGACAGCGGAGAACCAGATTGCAGAATGCGCTGCATACCCTATGAGAGTACGGACCGCATAGTTTAGTTGCGTTGGACGGGAAGTCAATATTCGTTGAATAGGAAAATCCGGACCAAGTTCGTTACCGGCATTTCAATTTGGAACGCCCAATGTTAGTCCGATGAAATTAACAGCCCGATGACTTATCCAATGCGCGATCCGAACCCCGGCTCGAGCCTGCCAAGAAGCCCGCGTTTCCTCAACGTATTCACCACTAATTCGATCTTGAAATCCAGTGAATCGGCCCCATCCACCACCAGATCGGCAAAATCGATCAGCGGCCTTACAAACGCCAGACTGCATGGCCGGACCGTGGCGGCATACTGGCGTCGCACCGACTCCGGATCGCGGCCACGCTCCTCAATATCCCGCTTGAGCCGCCGCGCAAAGCAGATGTCATCCGGCGTATCGACAAATACGCTGAGCTGATACAAGGGCCTCAATTCGGGAAAGTAAAGCGCAAACAGCCCCTCGACCACCACCAGCGAACCGCGGCGAATCGTCTCCGTCTTGCCGGGGATGCGTGTAAACTCCGCAAAGCTGTAAAGCGGCCGCTCGATGCTGTGCCCTTGAGAGAGTGCCTGGAGATTGCTGGCAAGCAACGGAACGTCGATCATTGCCGGGTCGTCGAAGTTCTGCAACGCGCGCTCTTCCACCGGAAGATGAGCCAGGTCGCGGTAGTACGTGTCGAGCGGGAAATGCAAGCCGCCCAGCGTCCGCGCCAGCTCCGCCGCCAGCGTCGTCTTGCCCGACCCCGAAGCGCCGGCCACAGCCAGCATCACCGGAGGGAAGGGAAGCCGGCCGGATTCCCCGGTTGTGTCGCTTCGATCAATCACGAAGCGGTCTCCATCTGCGTTGCGGCAATAGCCGGAACCAGCCGTTCAAAAAGCCGCGCCAGCTTGTGCTGCACCCGGCTGCCCGCCTCGAAGACTTCCTCGTGGCTAAGCTGCGTCGCGGAAATCCCCGCGGCCAGGTTCGTTACGCAGGAGATGCCAAGCACCCGCATACCCATGTGCCGCGCCACAATCGTTTCAGGCACAGTTGACATGCCCACCAGGTCCGCGCCCAGCGCGCGAAACGCCCGAATCTCCGCTGGCGTCTCAAAGCTCGGCCCCGAAGTCGCCAGATACACGCCCTCATGCAGCGCTTCACCGCCAGACTCGGAAATGGTCCGCGCAGCCTCCTGCGCCAGCCCGCGAAGCTGCACCGAGTAAGCCTCCGTCATATCGAAAAACCGCAGCCCCGATCCCGGAACCTCACCAAAACGCGGTTCATTCGGCCCCACCAGCGGATTGAACCCCAGCAGATTGATGTGATCCGCCAGCAGCACCAGCTGCCCGATCTGGTAATTCGAATTGATTCCTCCGGCAGCATTGGTCAGAATCACCGATTCAATCCCCAACCGGCCCAGCACCCGCATGGGAAACGTAACCTGCTGCGGCGTATATCCCTCGTAATAATGCACCCGCCCCTGCATCACAATCACCGGCACGCCGCCCAGTAGCCCAGCGACAATCCGCCCCGAGTGCCCTTCGACAGTCGATTGTGGAAAGTGCGGAATCGCCCCGTAGGCAACGAAAACAGGCGAAGACACAGCATCGGCAACAGCCCCAAGCCCGGAGCCGAGCACAATACCAATGCGCGGCATGAGCGCGCCGAGTTTTTCGCGAAGGAAGTTCGCTGCTTTGTTGGCTTGGTCGAAATAGGAAGGAAGTGGAGAGGAAGTCATAGAACATACTTTATCCGCCGACAGGTGTTGCGGTTCCGTCGCATTGAACGCGCGGAGCTACTTGGGCAGAAGATACTCCCTTAAATGGTTGAAATTCAGCGCCTCTAGCCCCGATTCTCCCAATTTTGCGACCAGACGCGCATCGTCGGTCACAATCAGGAAGCGGGTAGATACTTCTGCAAGAGCGCAGTCGGTTAGCCCTAGATAGCGAAATTCAGGGCGCTTCGCCGCCTGGAAGCTCGCAACGGTCAGTTCCTCGATATTTTCAAAGACTTGCAAGAACTCCGACAAACACTCGCCCTTGGTCGACTCGGGAAGATCGTTGGTAAGATTGCTTACTTCGGTAAGAACATGCGCCGTCGTAACGGACTTTGCAAATGCAGACCTCAATCGGATCAGCAGATTGAAATCCTCCGGAGTATATTTCGATAGCTTATTGTACTTGCCGTCCCCAATTAACCGCGTATCATAAGAACCCACCAAATATAGAAGCAGAAGGTTCGCGTCGATCAGAAGTCCTTTGGATTGATATCTTTGCAGAAGAAGTTCGACGTACGAACTCATTGCTTCCAGACTTTCAATGCTTCAAGCGTACCCGTGGACTTATCAATCTCAAGTCTCTTGAAAAGGCGAGATTCCGCTCCCATAACGGCTGCGAGGGTTGTCGGCTCGCCGGATTTGAACGACAGAACGACGCTCCAATGTAAGTCACCATACGGCTCGATTTCCTCAAGTCGGATGTCCTTCGCCTGCGGATAAAGACTTTCGACGGATGTCACGGCAGTTTGGACAGCTTGTTTCATATCGATCATATTTGTTCCCCGCCGAAATTCTAGCAGGAAGACACCTAGGAAGAAATCTGCCTAGCCTGCTCTACCTACCCCAGAAATATCCCGGCAGTCGACGCCGAAAATCAGATTCGCCATCTCCTGTACCTATATCAGCGGCTTCCCCAGCAGATTCGCCCGCATACTCTGGTTCTGCGGATGAATTCGAAAATTCCCATAAAGTAGCTCCCGCAACACCGGAGTAGGCCGCCCATACCAGCTCGCCCACGACAGCGGAGTTTCTCCATTCGCATCCTTCGCGTCGACAATGGCCCCGGCATCTTTCAGCATACGGATCGTCTCCACCTTGCCAAACGCAGCCGCCCGATGCAGCGGAGTCTCGCCCTTCGTCCGGCAATCCCGCATGAAAGCCCCCGTCTCGACACCAGGCTTCGTCGCCACATTCGGATTCGCGCCATGCGCCAGCAACACCGTCAGCACACGGTCGTAGACCACGCGGTCAGTTTTCGCCAAAGCATTGTGCAGCGGTGTCTCGCCCGTCTCCGCATCTGTCCAGTTTGCGTCGGCACCCTGCTCCAGCAGGAACTGGCAAAGCCGCCAGTGACCGTGATAGCTTGCGCCGCCAATGCCGAGATCCTCGCCGAGAGCCGTCAGGTTGGCTCCATGTGAAAGCAGGAAATGAATCGCGCTGACATCCCCGTAATACGCACACTGCTGCATTAGCGAGACGCCGTTTTCATCCGTGAAGTCTGCGGAACACCCGGCTTCCAGCAAATCGAAAACCAGTTCCGTGCGCCCCTCGGCCAGCTCCAGCAACCAACGGTCTTTCGCAGAATCGCTCATCGGGAAACCCTCACGAAGAGCCTACCCCAGAAACATCCCCGCAATCGACGCAGAAATCAGATTCGCCATCGTCCCGGCCAGCATCGCCCGAATCCCCAGTCTGGCCAGATCGTTGCGCCGCTCCGGCACCAGCGCGCCGATGCCGCCGATCTGCATTCCCACCGAGCCAAGATTCGCAAAGCCGCAAAGCGCAAAGGTCGCAATCGTAAACGAGCGCGGCGCCAGTGTAGCCTTCTGCGCGCCCAGCGCAATATAGGCGATCACTTCGTTCAGCGCCATGCGCGTGCCCAACAGATTCCCAATCGCCCCCGCATCATGCCACGGAACTCCGATCAGCCATGCCACCGGCGCAAACACAAACCCAAGAATCTGTCCCAGGCTCCCCGGAAACCAGAGATGCCCCGCATGAAACCAGCCCAGAATGCTATCCAGCAGCGCCACCAGCGCCAGAAAGCTGATCAGCATGATCCCCACATTGAAAGCCAGCTTGCCGCCATCCAGTGTCCCGCGGGCAATCGCGCCGATGAGATTCTCGTCCTTGTGCTCCTCGTTTTTGGGCATCACCACACGGCCCTCGGTAGCGGGAACGCCAGTCTCCGGCACCAGCATCTTGGCCATCAGAATCGTTCCCGGCGAAGTCATGATCACCGCCGACAGCAGATGCGACGCGTCGATACCCTGCGATATATACATGGCCATGATGCCCCCCGAGACATGCGCCATCCCACTCGTCATAATCGTCATCAACTCGCTGCGCGTCGCCCCGGCCAGAAACGGCCGGATCGTCAGCGGAGCCTCCGTCTGGCCCATGAAGATCGAAGCCGCCACATTCATACTCTCCGCGCCCGAGATGCGCATCGTCTTGAGCATCAGCCACGCCAGCCCGCGAATGATGATCTGCATCAGACCAATGTGGTACATCACCGCGAAAAACGCGGAGATGAAGATGATCGTCGGCAGCACCTGAAAGGCAAAGATCGACCCGGCGTTAGGATGGGCCGTGTCAGAAATCAGCGCTCCGAACCGTCCCGCGTTGGGCAGGCCCAGCTCTCCGAACAGCACCGCAGTGCCCTTGTAGGTCGCGGCCAGCATATTCTGCACCACGCCGCCGGCGCTCGACATGAACGCCTGTCCGTAACTGAAGCGCAGCACAAGGAATGCGAACGCGAATTGCAGCCCCAGTCCCCAGTACACCGTCCGCCAGCGAATCGCCTTGCGGTCAGTCGAGCCCAGCCACGCCGCAAGCAGCACGGCAACAATTCCCAGCACCCCAGTGAATCTCTCCAAAAGGCAAGCTCCTTAAACACGCACTATGGGCGCTTCTTGTGAATGGATTGCTTATTACCTTACAGCATTGCGCAGGTAGATTTCGGCGTCGTCTTGGGTAAAGATCCGGCTCACCAGCGGAACCGTCTCCGGCTTGGTTGCCGAAAACACAATCGCCCGCTTCAGCAGCGATTCCGGCTCGGCAAGCATCGCCTCGCGCGTCGCATAGAGCGTAGCCAGCGGCTGGCCTTTCTCGACAAACGCCCCACGCCGCGCATGAAAGTGAATCCCGGCATGAGGATCAACCGGCTCACCGGCCTTTTCGCGTCCCGCGCCCAGCCGCTGCACAGCCCATCCAAGCATCGTTGTATCCATGGATGAAATAAAGCCTGTCTCCAAAGCCTCAACCACCCGCGTCGCGCCCGGTTTGTGAAAGTGCGCGTCATCGAAAGCCAAAACATCCCCGCCCTGCGCCGCAATCATCTCTAGGAAAATCCGCAGCGCAGAGCCATCGACAATCGCTCCTTCAGCCCGCGCATATCCCGCCTCAGGCGTCTCCGCCTGCCCGCCCAGATGGATCATCCATCCCGCCAGAATCAGCGAAAGCTCACGCAGATCCTCGCTCTCAACCGGGCGATTCCCGCGCATCAACCCCACGCACTCCGCCAGCTCAATCCAATTCCCGGCCATCGCACCCAGCGGCTGGCCCATATCCGTCATCAGCGCGACGGTGCGCGTTCCGGCAGCCTCAGCAGTCGCCACCATCAACGCGGCGAGATACTCTGTATCCTCCCGCTTGCGCAGAAACGCCCCGGAACCGGTCTTCACATCCAGCACCAGAGCATTCAACCCGGCAGCAAGCTTCTTGCTCAAAATCGAAGCACAGATCAGCCCCGGACTCTCGACCGTCCCTGTCCTGTCGCGCAGCGCATATAACACGCGATCCGCGGGCACCAGCGCAGGCGTCTGGCTCACAATCGAAGCCCCGCATTTCTGCAGCACCGCCTCGAACTCCTCCAGTGTCAGAGCTGTCCGATACGCGGGAATCGCCTCCAGCTTGTCCAGCGTCCCGCCCGTATGCCCCAGCGCGCGCCCGCTGATCATCGGCACCGCCACGCCACAAGCCGCGGCGATTGGAGCTACAAGAAAGCTAGTCTTGTCGCCAACGCCGCCTGTCGAATGCTTATCGACAGCGACCTTGCCCAGCCGCGACGGATCGAACTTCGCCCCCGAGTCGCGCATCGCCACCGTCAGCGCGCGAATCTCATCCAACTCCAGTCCATTCAGCCACGCAGCCATCAGCCACGCCGAAAGCTGCTCCAGCGGAATGCTCTCGCCTGCGGCACCGCACACCAGGAAGCCGATCTCGGCTTCTGAAAGCACACCACGATCCCGCTTCTTGCGGATCAGGTCAATCATGTGAATCGGCATATGAAGATGACCAGACGAATCAGACAAAAGCGAACCTCACAAATCGGATCTGGGAACTACTTGAGCTGCAAATCAAAACCATAGGGCAGTATCTCGCCAATAGGCAATGTCACCGCCGCAACCGCCCCGGCTGCGCCGCCGGGAAAACGGACCAGCGCATCCGCATCCATGAACTCAGCCAGCACCTGCCGGCATGCTCCGCACGGCGGGCTCGGCGCATCATTGAGATTCACCACCGCCACTGCCCGCACTCGAATCTCTGGGCCAAACTGCGCCACAGCCCGCACCAGCGCAGACCGCTCCGCGCAGATCGTCAGCCCGTAGCTCACATTCTCGACATTAGTCCCCGTGACAATTTGTCCATTCGTCAACAGCAGCGCCGCGCCCACGCGAAACCTCGAATACGGCGAATACGAGTGCTCCGCTGCGGCAATCGCTGCGTTCTCCAGTTCCTGCATTCCGGAAACCTCTCTTCGCCCATTCTAAGTCCAACGCCCGATTACGAACCGCCCCCGTTACCCACTCAAGTTTGTCCGCCCGCCTCCGATAAGGCCACTGTGCTTAAAACGGCCCGGATGGATGCCCAATGGATGAACTGACACGAGAGTTCCTGATCGAGAGCCAGGAAGGCCTGGACCGCATGGAGCGCTGCCTCACAGATCTCGAGGAGCGCCCCCACGACACCGAGTTGCTGGCGGATATCTTCCGCTCTGTCCACACCATCAAAGGCACCACCGGCTTTCTCGGCTTCAAGCGACTGGAAAAGCTCGCCCATGCCGGAGAAAACCTGCTCGGCCTGCTCCGCGACGGCAAATTGTCGGCCAACCAGCCGATCATCACCGGCCTCCTGCAACTGCTCGACGCTCTGCGCGGCATCCTCCGCACCATCGAACTCGAGAATCACGAAGGTGAAGCCGAAGACGGGCACGTCGATGCCGCATTAATCGCGCTCCTCAAAGAACTGCAACAGCCTGAAGCCGCAGCCATCACGCTCTCGGCCAAAGGCAAAGTCATCTCAGCCGGTCCAACCGAACTGGCCGAGCCTCCTGCCCATCTGATTCACGCCGGTTCCAAAACAGCTCCGCCCGCCATTCCTGATCCGGAAACAGCGCCAGCACCTCCCGCTTCCGAAGCTCCGGTAGCACTCGAACAGAGCCAGGAAACCGGCAAACCAAAAGGCGCAGCCTCCGACAGCACCCTGCGCGTCGATGTCGTCCTGCTCAACCGCATGATGAACCTCGTCGGCGAACTCGTCCTCACCCGCAACCAGATCCTCCAGGCCACCTCGCTCGACCCCAACTTCACCATGCTCTCCCGCCGGCTCGATATGGTCACCGCCGACCTGCGCGAATCCGTGATGAAGGCCCGGATGCAGCCGGTTTCCAATGTCTTTTCGAAGTTTCCCCGCATCATCCGCGACCTTTCGCAGCTTCTGAACCGCAAGGTCCGCCTCGTCATGGAAGGCCAGGAAACCGAGCTGGACAAGAGCCTTCTCGAAGCCATCAAAGACCCGCTCACCCACGCCGTCCGCAACTCGCTCGACCACGGCATCGAGATGCCCGACGTGCGCGCCGCCGCGGGCAAAGACCCCGAGGGCACGCTCAAGCTGCGCGCCTACCAGGAGGGCAGCCACGTCATCATCGAGGTCTCGGACGACGGCGCAGGCATCAGCGTCGACCGCGTCCGCAAAAAAGCTCTGGAGCGTAGCCTCATCACCGCCCAGCGCGCCGCGCAACTCGGCGAACGCGAACTGCTGCAACTGATCTTCCTGCCCGGCTTCTCGACCGCCGAAGCCATCACCAACGTCAGTGGCCGCGGCGTCGGAATGGACGTCGTCCGCACCAACGTAGAAAAGATCGGCGGCAAAGTCGAAATAGACTCCCGTGCAGGTCAGGGAACGACCCTGCGTCTCAGAATTCCGCTCACCCTGGCCATTGTCCCCGCATTGATCGTCCGCAGCCTCGGCCAAAGCTTCGCGCTTCCGCAAGGCGCGCTCTCGGAACTCGTCCATATCGCTCCAGAACAAGTCGCAACCGCCATCGAATGGCTCGAAGGCACGCCGCTCTATCGCCTTCGCGGCCAACTCCTGCCGCTCATCTTCCTCGACCGCCTGCTTTCACCGAACCTGCAGGCAGCGCGCCAGGCCGAATCCAGATCAGACGAGCCAATGTCCGAACACGATCAGTTCATCGCCGTGCTCGATGCCGATGGCCGCCGCTACGGCCTCGTCGTCGATGGCCTTGCCGACCCCGAAGAGATCGTCGTGAAACCCCTGAGTTCCGTCCTCAAATCCATCGGCATATACTCCGGAGCCACCGTCCTCGGCAGCGGAGACCTCGCCCTCATTCTTGATCCCGGCGCCATTGCCACTCGAGGCGGCGTGGCGATGGGCAAAGCCGAGGTGAAAATGGAGTTGTCGCGGGAAGACGAAGAAGTCGAAGCCGCAGCCTCCAAGTTCCTGCTCGTCGAGGCTGGCCCGCGTCGCGCAGCCATCCCGCTAGACGATGTCATCCGCATCGAGCGCATCCCATTCTCGCGCGTCGAGTACATCGGCTACCGTCCGGTCCTCAACTTCCAGGGGCAATTGCTACCCATCGAAGACTCGGCAGGAGTCATCGCCTCAACCGCCGGCAATCCCACCGCTGAGATCATCGTCGTAGTCTGCCGCGAGGGCAATCGCCAGGTCGGCATCGCCGTCAGTCACGTCCTCGATGTCGGCGCAGGCGGAGAGCTCTTCGAGGCCGGATCGCAACAACCAGCCTCGGGCGTTACGCTGCTCAACGACCACGTCACCGGCATCGTCGATCTCAGATCCATTCAGCCGCTGCCCATCGCTTCCCAGTCGGATTTCGACCAGAATTCGGAATGGAGCTACGAGGCAGAACCCCTCCCGGAGGTACGCTCATGAGCGCCAGATCAACCGCAAAATCAACTTTGGCGCTTCGCAAAGGAGCCGCCGCGCCGGTAATGCTGGAGATGTGCTCCGTTCGAGTCGGGCCAACGCTCTTCGGCCTTCCCATCACGCACATTCTTGAGATTCTCGGCAACGCCCGTTCGCAGTCCGTTCCCCTCGCGCCCGAATTCGTCGGCGGCCTCGTCCACTATCGCGGCGAGGTCCTCACCACCGTCAGCCTGCGCCAACTCCTCGGACTTCCCGGCAAAGAAATGCAAGGCGCAGACACCCGCCACGACATTCTCGTGCTCGAAAGCGCCGGCGGCTGCTTCGGTCTCCTCGTCGACTCAGTCGGCGAAGTGCTCACCGTATCCTCGGCCGACCACGAACCGAACCCATCCACGCTCGAAGGACGCCGCAGCGTTCTCTTTGCCGGAGCCTACAAGCTCCCGCAAGGCCTGCTCGTCATGCTCGATCCCGAGCAGCTAGATCCCATGCGCCTCGGCGCGACTGCAGCTTAGAAGGTTTTGAACGGCCCCCTCAGGGAGATGGAATGCGCGAGCAAGATCCGCAAATTATGGCCCGTGCGAAGGAGAAACAATGCGTGCATTGATCGTCGATGACTCGCGCTTCGTGCGAGATTACCTGCGTGGACTGCTCGAAGCCAAAGGAATCGAGTGCGAAGAGGCCACCGACGGCTGGGCTGGCCTCATGCAACTGCAAAACGACGCCCCCTTCGATCTCGCGCTGGTCGACTGGAACATGCCCGTCATGGACGGACTGTCCATGCTCAAGAAAATGCGGTCCGAGGGCTTTTCCGACATCAAGGTCATGATGGTCACCACCGAAGCGGAGAACGAATTCATCACGCTCTCTCTCGACGCCGGTGCCGACGAATACCTGATGAAGCCATTCGATAACCAGGCCCTCACCGAAAAACTGGCCATGCTCGGATTTGCGGAGGCCTGACGTCTTGATACCCCAACCGACACCCGCAGCGCCGCCACGGCCTGCCCGCATCCTCATCGTCGATGACTCCGCCGTCATGCGCGCCCTGCTGCGAAGCGTCGTCAGCTCCGACTCGCGCCTCGAAGTCGCGGGCACCGCCTCCGACGGCGCATCCGCGCTTCGCGTCATCGACTCGGTGCGTCCCGACCTGATCCTGCTCGACGTGGAAATGCCCGTCATGGACGGCCTCAGCACGCTCCGGCAAATTCGCGCTCGGCCTACCCGCATTCCTGTCATCATGTGCAGTTCACTGACCCAGCGCGGAGCCCAGGTCACCATCGAAGCACTGGCCAGCGGCGCCTCCGATTACGTAGCAAAACCCACCGGACAGCCCTCCCGCGAAGCAGCGGTGCAAGCGCTGGCTCAGGATCTCGTTCCAAAGATTCTCGCTCTCACCGCACTGGGCAGCCCATCGCACGGCTCCGCCAGAGGACACGCCTCGGCATTTCCTTTATCATCTCCTGCCGCGCCTCCGCGCACACCAGTCACCGCAAATCTCGCGTTCTCCACCCCTCCCCAGCAACCGCCATCCGGATTCGCGCCCGCAGCTGTTCTAATCGGCGTCTCCACCGGCGGTCCCGCCGCGCTCGATCTCCTGCTGCCCGGTCTACCGGCTGCCTTTCCGCTTCCAATTCTCATCGTGCAACATATGCCAGAGCTCTTCACCAAACATCTCGCCGAACGCCTCGACAGCCGCTGTCCTCTCCGCGTCCACGAAGCCGCAGAAGGCGAGCCGGTCCGCCCCGGCCACATCTACATCGCCAAAGGCGACTGGCACATGGAAGTCTCCGCTCACAGTGCCATGCCGGATCACCATTCATCCTCTGCGCCGGTCCTGCGCCTCACCCGCCAAGCCCCTGAAAATCACTGCCGTCCCTCCGTCGACGTCCTCTTCCGCACCGCCGCGGCCGTCTACAGCGGACGCCTCCTCGGAGTCATCCTCACCGGCATGGGCCACGACGGCCTCGCCGGCAGCCGCATCCTCCGTCAGCACGGCGGCGTCCTCCTCGCGCAGGACGAGCCCACCAGCGCCGTCTGGGGAATGCCCGGCGCAGTCGCCCAGGCCGGACTCGCCAACCGCATCCTGCCCCTCAACGCAATCGCATCAGAGATCCTCCGGCTCTCAGCCCGGAGCCAACGCGAAGCCCCTGACCTTCGGGAAACTGATCCTCGGGAAGCTGGAGCTTCTGGAATCGGCTGGGTGACACCGTGAATTCCAATCTGTTCGCAAAGCCCCTTCCCGCGAAGCCTCTATCCGAACCGTCCGCGCCAGCGTCGTCGCCATATACGGCCGCAATCGATTACGCCTACCTGCGCCAACTCGTCTTCGAACACACGCAAAACGTCCTCGACCCCTCGCGTGACTACCTCTTCGAAACCCGCCTGAGCAAGCTCGTCCGCGCACACGGCCTCGCCAGCATCGAAGCGCTCATCCAGCACCTTCGCCTCAAGCGTGACCCGGCACTCGAACGCGCGGTAGCCGAGGCCATGACCATCAACGAAACCAGCTTCTACCGCGACAGCCGCCCCTTCGAACTGCTCCGCACCGAACTGCTCCCCGCGCTCATCGAAAACCGCCGCGACACCCGCACCCTCCGCATCTGGAGCGCCGCCTGCTCCACCGGCCAGGAAGCCTACTCGACGGCCATGCTGCTCCTCGAGCACTTCCCGCACCTGGCCAACTGGAACGTGAGAATTGAAGGCACCGACATCTCCGCCGAAGTCATCCAACGCTGCCAGGCAGGCACGTACCACCGAATCGAGATGAACCGCGGCCTTCCCGCCCGCAATATCGTCCGCTTCTTCCAACACCACAGCCAAGGCGATCACGGCGAACACTGGTCAGTGAAACCCGAACTGCGCAACCTCTGCAACTTCCGCCAGGCCAACCTGTGCAGCGACACGCTGCCCTTTTCCAGCCGCTTCGATGTAATCTTCCTGCGCAACGTAATGCTCTACTTCTCCCAGGAATCCCGCAAAAAGCTCCTGATCAACATTCACCGCCTGTTAGCTTCAGACGGCATTCTCTTCCTGGGCTCCAGCGAACAACCCGCCGACCCCACCATCTGGACCTCCCACTTATCCGGCGGCACCTGCTACTTCCGCCCAAGACAGCCGAGTTAAGAACTTGTACTAGCTTCGATAGCAGGGAGCTACCGAAAAGCTGGACTTTATGGCCATTCGCAGGTTGACGGCGCTTTAGCCTCATAAGGCGATCGCCCGTCCCTCCCGAATTGTGGCATCTCCATCTCGGGGTACGGCGCTGAGAACACCTCCGGTGAGTTATGAAACTTTCGGAAGAGGGCGAAGACATAACGCATCCGTTCTTCGATCTTGGCCCAGTTTTTCGCCGCGGTCGGGGTCGGGATGCCTGGAAGGTCTTCGCCGACAGTTAAGACTTTCTCGCCGATCTCATAAGTCATCAATCTCCGGGTTGCGCAACGCCTTATGATGAACGGCATCGCGCTCCGTATGTATGGCTCGAGCCGAATGTGCTCATGGTAGACAATCTCGCAGTTGCCCGCGATCATTTCCGCGCGCTTCGTCTCCAAATCGTTCGAGTCGAAGGCCGCGAGGTAAGAACGAAATGCAGTCGCGAGCCGATCCTGGCCATGCCGTTCGGTCGAGCCTGGCCGCAGACCTGCAAAGAACGCCTCTCGTCCCTCTCTCGTGGCGTCATTTTCGAGCAATTCCAGAAACCGCGCTGACTGCTCCCCGATGTCTTGAAGCACAGTTTGATTACCCTGAAGAATAAGCCTCGCCGCCTTCTCGCGGCTCCAGATCGCGATCTGCCGTCCGGTCCAGCCGCCGGTAAGCGTTCCGATGCCCGCTCCGATCACCGCTGTGGAGTAGTAAGGACCCCAGTGGAGCCAACGCCCGGCGAGAACCCCCGTCGCGGCACCGATCACGCTACCCACGACGCCTGCCGTCGTGGTTGCGTTGACGATCGCGCTGTCGAGGTCTTCTTGTCTGATTGTCACGCCCGCTTTTCGCGAGCCCCAGACTGCCCATGAGTGGAAGTTCGGCCCGCCCTCGCGCCCTAGCCTATCGGCGAGCGCCTCGGAGAGTAAGTAGTGCAGCCTCGTTATCGATTGGTTGGATCGCGCCAGGTCCGGCTCGGTACAAGCGTCCTCGATCGCAGTGATCCACCGCTCGGAAATCGTCATGCAATCAGTATCAGGGACTGCGATGCGCGTATACAACACCGTCGCTATGACGCAGCAAGATTAGAGGCAGCACCGTTGGGTCTATCCTTGAAAATACCGATGGCCCCGCGCAAGCCCATCCCGAAACCAGCGCCCGAAGCACCCACCGACCCCTTCGCCAGCTTCCACCCCGTAACCGCAGCCTGGTTTCGCGAAGTCTTCGAAGAGCCAACCGCACCGCAGCGTCTCGGGTGGCCAGCCATCGCACGCGGCGAAAGCACCCTCATCCTCGCCCCCACCGGCACCGGCAAAACGCTGACCGCCTTCCTATGGTGTTTAGACCGCCTGATGCTCCAGCAGCGCCCAGCAGGCCCTGGCTGCAGAATCGTCTACGTCTCCCCACTCAAAGCCCTCGCCGTCGATGTCGAGCGCAACCTCCGCTCCCCGCTCGCTGGAATCGCCAACATGGCCCGCCGCATGGGCGTCCCGGTCCACGACCCCGAAATCAGCATCCGCACCGGCGATACCACGCAAAAAGACCGCGCCCGTTTCCGCCGCACGCCGTCCGAAATCCTGATCACCACCCCGGAATCGCTCTACCTCCTCCTCACTTCGCAATCCGCCGAATCCCTCCACACCGTAGACACCGTCATCATCGACGAAATCCACGCCCTCGTCCCCACCAAGCGTGGCGCACACCTCGCCCTGTCCCTCGAACGCCTGCAAGCCCTCACAAGAAGAAACATCCAGCGTATCGGCCTATCAGCCACCCAGCGCCCACTCGAAGAAGTAGCCCGCTTCCTCGGCGGCGTAGAAGTTCCCGCGACTGAAACCAAGAACCCAGATGCTTTGAAAGGGCGCGGCTTTAGCCGCGCCACCAGCGAGCCAGAAAATGCGGGCTTTAGCCCCCGAGGGAATGACTCCAAAGCCGATTCACCAGATGAACTTATTCTTTCGCAGGAGATTCTGTCCTCCGAAACCGAATCCTGGTCCGCCGACATCATCGAAATCAGCAACCTCCACTACCGCCCCGTAACCATCGTCAACGCCAGCGCCCCCAAGCAACTAAAACTCTGCATCGAAGTCCCAGTCGAGGACATGGCGCGCCTCGGCCAACAGGAAGAAATCCCATCCGGCCCAGCCAGCCAGACCCCCAAACGCGTCTCCATCTGGAACGCCATCCACCCGCGCCTTCTCGAAATCATCCGCGAACGCACCTCCACCATCCTCTTCGTCAACAGCCGCCAGGTAGCCGAACGCCTCGCCGGAGCATTGAACGAGCTGGCGGGCGAAGACATCGTCCGCGCCCATCACGGCTCCATCGCCGCCCCACAGCGCCTCATCATCGAAGAGCAGCTAAAAGCCGGCAAACTCCGCGGCCTCTGCGCCACCTCCACCCTCGAACTCGGCATCGACATGGGCGCCGTCGATCTCGTCATCCAGATCGAATCCCCACCATCGGTAGCCAGCGGTATGCAGCGCATCGGCCGCGCCGGCCACTCCGTCGGAGCCGTCAGCGAAGGCGTCATCTTCCCCAAATACCGCGCCGACCTCGTCGCCTGCGCCGCCATGACTCACGCCATGCACGAAGCGCACATTGAATCCACGCGCTTCCCGCGCAACCCCCTCGACGTCCTAGCCCAGCAAATTGTAGCCATCGTCGCCCACCCACCCAACCTTCCGCCACCAGAGAAGACCACCCGCAAACGAACGCTGAAGCCAAAATCCCGTGCCTCCACCAGAAAACCCCTCTTCGCCGAATTTGAAGGCCAGAACGGCGAAGAATTCGAAGCCAAAACCTCCCAGGATTTCATCCCAGAACAAGCCACGGAAGTCAGCTTCGACGACCTCTTCCGAATCGTCCGCAGCGCTGCACCCTTCGGCGGCCTGACCCGTTCCACCTTCGAAAGCGTTCTCGATCTCCTCAGTGGCCGCTACCCCTCCGACGAGTTCGCCGAACTTCGCCCGCGCCTCACCTGGGACCGTGTTCGCAACGTTCTATCCGCGCGTCAGGGAGCAACCCGCCTCGCCATTCTCAACGCCGGAACCATCCCCGACCGCGGTCTCTACGGTGTCTTCCTCTCCAACAGCGAAGGCAAAAGCCTGCGCGTCGGCGAACTCGACGAAGAGATGGTCTTCGAGTCCCGCGAAGGCGAGACCTTCATCCTCGGCGCAACCACCTGGCGCATCGACGAAATCACCCACGATCGCGTCCTCGTCTCACCCGCCCCTGGCGAACCCGGCAAAATGCCCTTCTGGAAAGGCGACGGTCCCGGCCGCCCGCTCGAATTCGGCCGTCGCATCGGCGCCATGGTTCGCGAACTGCGAGCGATGCCCCTGCCCGCCGCCCTGACGCGCCTCGTGACCGCCCACGACCTCGACCCCGGAGCCGCCGAAAACCTCATGCGCTTCCTCGCCGACCAGCACGAGGCCACCGGCCAGGTCTCCGACGACCGCAACATCGTCATCGAGCGCTGTCGCGACGAACTGGGCGACTGGCGCGTCTGCGTCCTCACCCCATTCGGCAGCCGCATCCACATCCCCTGGGCCATGGCCGTTGCTGCCCGCATCCGCGCAGCCGGCGGCCCCGACGTCGAAACCCTCTGGGGAGACGACGGCTTCGTCCTCCGCTTCCCCGACAGCGACGAACCACCCACCTCCGACTGGTTCATGGTTGAGTCCGCCGAAGCCATGTCCCTCGTTCTGCGTCAGCTCGGGGCCACAGCTCTTTTCGCAGGCCGCTTCCGCGAAGCCGCAGGCCGTGCTTTGCTTCTGCCACGCCGCCGCGCCGACGGCCGCGCTCCGCTCTGGCAGCAGCGCAAGCGCGCCTACGACCTGTTGAGCGTAGCCTCGCGCTACCCCGGCTTCCCTTTGCTTCTCGAAACCTACCGCGAATGCCTCCGCGACGTCTTCGACATGCCCGCGCTCATCGAAACCCTGTGCGCCATCGAACAGCGCCAACTCCGCGTCCACGTCGTTGATACCCGCACTCCGTCGCCTTTCGCGTCATCGCTCCTCTTCAGCTATGCAGCCAATTTCCTCTACGACGGAGACGCCCCACTCGCCGAACGCCGCGCCCAGGCCCTCACCATCGACCAGGACCAGCTCCGCGAACTGCTCGGCGAAGCCGATCTCCGCGAACTCCTCGACGGCGACGCCATGGCCGAAATCGAAGAGCAGCAGCAATGCCTTGTCGACCCCTATCGAGCCCGTTCCGCCGACGGCCTGCACGACCTGCTCCTCCGCCTCGGCGATCTGACGCGCGAAGAACTGGCCCTCCGTGTGACCGGTCCCGAAGTCCTCGAATCATTGGACCGCTTAATCCGCACTCGCCGCCTGTTAGAAGTCCGCATCGCAGGTGAAAAGCGCCTCATCGCCATCGAAGACTGTGCCCGTTACCGCGACGGCCTCGGCATCCCGCTGCCGCCCGGCATCCCCGCCGCACTCCTCGAACCCGTAGCCCAGCCCGTCATCGAACTCGTCCGCCGATACGCCCGCACCCACTGCCCCTTCACGCTCGAAGAAGTAGCCCGCCGCTTTGCACTCGACCCCGCGCAAGCCGAACTGGCGCTCAACCATCTCGCCACTGAAAACCGCATCGTAGAAGGTGGCTTCCGCCCCGGCGGCCTCCATAGAGAATGGTGCGACGCCGAAATCCTGCGCCTTATCCGCCGCAAATCCCTCGCCAAACTGCGCAAAGAAGTCGAGCCAGTCGAGCAGCAAACATTGGCTCGCTTCCTCACCCACTGGCAGGGCCTGCTCATCCCGCGCCGCGGCATGGACGCTCTTCTGGACGCAATCGAAAACCTGCAAGGTGCGCCTCTGCCAGCCTCGCTCATCGAGACCGCCATCCTGCCCGCCCGCATCGCGAACTACCAAGCCGGAGATCTGGATACACTGATCGCCGCCGGAGAAATCTCCTGGTCCGGCGTCGAACCCCTCGGCGAACGCGACGGCCGCGTAGCCCTCTACCTCGCCGACAAGATGCCGCTCCTCGCCGTCCCGCACCCCAGCAACACCATCCTCTCCGAAAGGGAAGAGCAACTACTGGCATCGCTCCAGAAATCCGGCGCCAGCTTCTTCACCCAGCTCCACGAGTCCGTCGGAGGAGGCTATCCCGGCGAATCCCTCGACGCTCTCTGGAGCCTCGTCTGGCGCGGTCTCGTCACCAACGACTCGCTGCACCCGCTGCGCGCCTACGTCACCCGCCCAGAATCAGTCCGAAACAACCGCAAGCAACACCAGAACGGGACATTCCGCTCCCGCCGCACCGTCCCAGCCACCGCGCAAGGCCGCTGGTCAATCATCGAAAGTCAAGCGCGGGTGACCCAGGTCTCGACTTTGAGACCCGGGATCTCCCCATCTACCACGGCATCTGAGTCCACTCCGAATTCCAGATCCCCGAAGGGTACGGGCTTCAGCCCGTACGTTAAGGAACCAAGATCAGACGGGGCTTTAGCCCCTGAGGCAAACCTTCCCACCACTACCGAATCCACCCACGCCCTCGCGCTCCAGCTCCTCAACCGCTACGGAGTCCTCCTGCGCGAGTGCGCCGCCGCCGAAAACATCCCCGGCGGCTTCTCCGCGATCTACCCCGTCCTCAAAGCCCTCGAAGAAAGCGGCCGCATCCGCCGCGGCTACTTTGTAGCAGGACTCGGAGCAACCCAGTTCGCCCTCCCCGCCGCTATCGACCTGCTCCGCTCACTCCGCAGCACACCGCAGCTTCCCGAAGGCACCAAGCCCGAATTCGTCCTCCTCGCCGCAACAGACCCAGCCAACCCCTATGGCTCAACCCTGAAATGGCCGGAACTCCCGCCCGAATCCGAAGATACCGAATCCGCCCCGCGCATCTTGACCCGCGCCGCCTACGCCCAGGTAGTCCTTTGCGCCGGACGCCTCGTAGCCTGGCTCCGCCGTGGCAATCCCAATCTGCTCGTCTTTCTTCCCGCAGATGAACCAGAACGTTCCCAAATCGCCGAAGGACTAGCCAGATTCCTCGCAGAACTAGGCCAATCCCGCCTCCAGCAGGATCAATCGAGCAGCCATCACAGCGGCTACCTCATCAGCACCATCAACGGCCTTCCCGTAGCCGCGCACCCAATCGCCCGCGCCCTGCAAGAAGCCGGCTTCCATCCCGGTCCGCTGGGCATGCACCTGCGCCGGCCAACAAACTTGCCGCCCCGCCCAGCAACTCAAGGACTCCAACCCAACCGACTCAGCCCAGAGCAGGCCGCAATGAACCGCCCCGCCCTGACCCGGCCTGATTAACAACAACTCCGGGTGCCCCATCCTTCGCGTAGTGTGCGAAGGGTGGGACCAACGAATGACCGCAGCGCAATCCCCGGAAAGGAGCCAATGCCCGAAGGAGACACAATCTTCCGCACTGCTCGCGCCCTGGGCCGCGCACTTACCGGCAAACCCATTACCCGATTCACCACCGAATACGCCCAGCTAGCCCGCGCCAACGACGACCACCCTTTCGTCGGCCAGACCATTACCCAAGTCGAAGCGCGCGGCAAATGGCTGCTTATCCATTTCTCAGGAAGCGGAGAGACGCCCGGAGCCATCCTGGCCACCCACATGCTCATGAGTGGAAGCTGGCACATCTACCGCCCCGGCGAGCGCTGGCAACAGCCCCATTCGAACGCCCGAATCATCATAGAAACGGCGGATTACCTGGCCGTAGGCTTCCGCATTCCCGTCGCACGCATGCATACGCCGGAGTCCCTCACGCGCGACCGCAAAATCCCGCAGCCTGCAAGCGACGTTCTAAAAGAAGAATTCAATGCCTCGGCAGCAATGGAACGCTTAAAGGCCCATCCCAACGAAGAAATTGCGGAAGCCCTGTTGCGGCAGAACGTTCTCGCAGGCGTAGGCAACGTCTTCAAATCAGAGATTTGCTTCCTCGAAGGACTGAGCCCATTCCAAAAGGTCGCCACGCTGTCGGACCGACAGCTCGAAAAGCTCGTAGCCACAGCCTGTCGTTTGATGGCCGCAAACGTCCTCGAAGACTCGGGCGACACCATCGCCACCTACAGCGGCAAGAATCGCCGTACCACTGGCAATGCCGATCCGGGCGAAAATCTCTGGGTCTACCGCCGCAACGGAGAGCCCTGCCGCCGCTGCGGCGAGCCGATCCAGAGGTGTCTCCAGGGCAAAAACGCCCGCAGTACTTACTGGTGTCCAATCTGTCAGCCGCTGACCTAATCTCGTGACCTGAATCCGAAACGATCCCGCAGTTTCGGGCCTAATTGCAGTCCTTTATTCGGACAACAACTAAGAACTGCGAAATCGAACAATCATACTTTTGCGCGAGGCTTTAGCAGCGTTAAGCTGATTAAGCCATGATCGCATTACGTTCGATGTTTCTAATAGCTGCATCAGGGATCTTGTCTGTCTTTGCGCTCCTAGCTCAAACAGAGACCCCGTCCATTCGGACTAAATCGACCATTGCAGACGATAGGGTCTTGAATATCCCCTACTCGGCGCAACGCCGTTTCACTTCTATCGACAAGGTAGCCGATGGAAAGCTCAGTCGAAGCGAATCGGGAGGCAATGAAGCGCGGGATTCTCAAGGTCGCACATACACCGCAGGTGAACGCAAGTGGACCTATATGGAAGGTAATAAGAGCATCCTTAAAAGCGAAATGTTATATCGAATTCACGATCCCGTTGCTAATACAGATACGAGATGGGACTCAAGCTTAAAGGAGACGAAGGTAATCCACTGGTCTCAGAAGATGTCGAATGATGACTCACAGTGCCACGCCGAATGCCTCGAATCTGCCACTAACACGCTATTCGACGCAGTTGAGAAACTTGGTGTAAAGACTATCGAAGGCTTTGTTGCGGAGGGCACGCGCCGCAGCTATACCGTTCCGGCGGGACTGGATCACAACAGCCAACCCATTTTAGTGGTTCACGAGGTTTGGTATTCCCCGGAACTTAAACTTGTGATCCTCGAAACCAATGATGATCCGCGCAGCGGAACGACGCGCAATGAATTGATACAGATCGTTCGCGGAGAGCCGGACGTTTCGCAGTACCAACCCCCGCGGGCTACATCGTTCATGAACTGCGATTGCCGTAGTGTTATAACGCAGCCGCGCCAGCCTCGGCCACGGCATGATCCTGATCGCTAGCAGCTAAGGCTTCTTCTCCCCCAGCCCAAATATCCTCTGAAGAAAATTCCGCTTGTCCGTATTCGGATGCGAACAGGTCTGCGCCGGCACCGTCCCATCCAGAAACGCCGCCGTATATGTATCGCTCTCACACGTTGAGTCCGCTGGCAGGTTGGTAGTTTTGTCGACCTGCACCAGTTGCACGCCCTCCGGCGCATTGAACTCATGCGTATCCGAGTACTGCGGCAGGGCGACCGCTTTCTTCATGAACTCGGCCCAGATCGGCGCTGCCGCATCTGCACCCTGAATCTTGATGTCGGTGTAATCGTCGTTGCCCACCCACACGATGCACAACAGGTTGCTTGTATAGCCCGCGAACCAGGCATCATGGCTAGTGCCCGTCTTACCCGCAGCCGGAGCAGTGAATCCACGCGCCCGTACCGGGAATCCAGTGCCGTGGTTGATCACGTTCTCCAGCATGTTGGTGGTGAGATACGCGACTCGCGGATCAAGAATTTGCTTCGAAGTCGGCGAGTAATCCGTGATTACATCCCCCGACGGAGTACGCACACTCGCCACCATCCACGGCTCGAGTTTCAGCCCGCCATTGGCAAAAATCGTGTACGCCCCGGCCATCTCCAGCGGAGTAGCATCATAAGCTCCAATCGCCATCGCCGGCGTCCCGCGCGCGCTCTTCACTCCCGCGGACCTGGCCAGCGCCGCCACCTGGTCAAAGCCCACCAGAGAAGCCAGTCCAATCGTCGCGTTGTTCAGCGACTTCTGCAGCGCAAACCGCGCCGTCACCTGCTCGTGATATTCACCCTCGAAGTTGCGCGGAGTGTACTCCTGATTACCCACATCGTACGTAGTCTGTTCGTCGCTCAACATCGTAATCGGCGAAAAAAGCTCGTCATGCCCCGGCAACTGCGTTCCCGCAACCGCCGTGTTAAATGCTGCCGCGTAGACAAACGGCTTAAAGATCGATCCCGTCGGCCGGGCCGAAATCGCATGATTCAACTGGCTCAATCCATAGCTGCGCCCGCCCACCAGCGCGAGCACCTGGCCCGTATGCGGATTGAGCGCCACTAGCGCCACTTGCGGATACGTATGCGGCTCTGTCGTTTCTTCCGGCTTGCCATTTTTTCCGCGATGTCGCCGCGCGTAGAGCTTGTCCACCTGCTCGTCGACCACATGAACCGTGTTCTCAACCGCCGAGGTCGCCGCCCGCTGCAAGTCAGGATCGAGCGAAGTGTAAATATGCAATCCCTCGCGATTAAAGTCCCGCTCGCCCAGCTTCTGATTCAACTGATCCCGAACGAGGTCGACAAAGTACGGCGCGTCGCTCGCATCCACGCTCTGCTGCGAAAGATGCAGCGGTTCATCCTTGGCCCGCTCCGCCTGCTCCTTGGTGATCGCTCCCGTCTCCACCATCGAGTCGAGCACCAGGTTGCGCCGCTCCATCACCCGCTCGGGGTGCCGATAAGGATTGAAGTAATTCGGCCGCTGAATAATCCCGGCCAGCATCGCGCTTTCGGCCAGGTTCAGCTCCTTCACATCCTTGCCAAAATATGCCTGCGAAGCCTCGCCAAAACCATTGATCGCAAAACTGCCCTGTTGTCCCAGGTTGATCTGGTTGGCGTACATCTCAAAGATCTGTTTTTTTGAAAAACGATGCTCAAGCTGGAAGGTAATGACAATCTCGATCAGCTTGCGCTTAATCCGCTTCTCGGGAGAAAGGAAGAACCCGCGCGCCAGTTGCATCGTCAGCGTCGAGCTGCCCTCTTTGTACCTGCCTGAACGAACATCGCGCGTCGCGGCCACAAAAAAACGCCAGAAATTCACGCCATTGTGCTCAAAAAACTGCCGGTCCTCAATGGCCAGCACCGCGTGCACCAGGTTCTGAGGAATCTCGTCGTAGGTGATCAGCCGCCGCTTGGTCCGGTTTGCGCCTTCGCTCAGTCCAGTAATCAACAGCGGTTCAAGCTCATAGCTCGACAGGGCCTGCCCGCGATCGTCTGTGAGCGACTGCACCACCCCATTGTCAAAGTGGATCGTCGCTCCATCCTGCGCGTGGTAGCTCTGCGGCCCAGGATGTACCGTCACGCTATTTGCCGTCTCCGTGAATGTCCCCAGCGGAGAATCCTTGGCCGTGCCATCCCCCGTGTATCCCGCGGAGCGCAGCTCATTGACAATCGCCGCCCGGCTCAGCTTCTGGCCCGGCCGTACCTCACGCGGAGCCGCGTAAATCTTCGCCGTGGTAGCAAACAGCGGCTGCTTCAGCCGCGCATCCACAATCCCCTGATAGCGAAAGTAGTAATACCCACCCACCGCGAAGACAAAAAGCGCAACCAGGGCTACGCAAGCCAAAGCAGCCCGCAAGATCAGACTGCTCCATCCCTGCCGCGTGGTCGGTCTCGCGATCCGGACTTTTAATGCCATTCCAAATGCCTCCGCGGCATCACCCTGGAAAATCCGGGTGCTCCACATCTCGATTCTGAGATGTGGGCTTCCACCGAATTATGCACACCAGGAGAGCTTGTCATCCTGAGCAAAGCGAAGAATCTGATTCTACGAATCTGCTCAGACTCTTGCTTTTCTTTCTGTCATTCCCGCGAGGGAATCTGCTTCTTCTTCGTCTTTCTTACCCAATCAGCCCCTTCAACCGCCCCACAAGCTCTCCGATCAGCACGTCCTCACTACCCGGAACCGCCCGCGTCACCAGCTCCACCTTGCCTTCAACCGCCTTCTTGCCCACATTCACGCGATACGGAATTCCGACAAGATCGGCATCCTTGAACTTGACCCCGGCCCGCTCATCGCGATCGTCAAGCAGCACATCCAGTCCTGCCGCCTCCAGCTCCGCAGCCAGCTTTTCGCCGGTCTCGCGCAGCAGCGCGTCGGTCACATTCGTCACCGTCACCACCACCGTAAACGGAGCGATGCTCGCCGGCAGCCAGAATCCATTCGCATCATTGAATTGCTCAATCGCCGCCGTCAGAATCCGCTCGATTCCGATGCCGTAGCAGCCCATAATCGGCGTAACTTCCTTGCCATTCGGGTCCAGCACCGTTGCGCCCATCGAAGAAGTGTACTTGTACCCCAGCTTAAAGATGTGACCTACTTCGACCGCTTTGCCCACAACCAGCTTCCCGGCGCATCCCGGCGTAGGGCAAGCCTCGCCCTCATTCACCGTGCGAATATCCGCCGCCAGCGTCCAGGTAAAATCCCGCCCCGGCGTCACATTGCGGAAGTGATAATCCAGCTTGTTCGCGCCCGAGACCAGATTCCTGCGTCCCTCCAGACCTTTGTCGATCACGACCGTAAGTCCGCCCGCAAGAGGTTTCACTGCAGGCGTCTGTCCAACCGGCCCGAGATACCCAGCCGGAGCGTGCAGAAATGCTTCCAGCTCCTCGCCGTTCATCGTGCGCAGTTCGGCCGCGCCAACCGCAGACATCAACTTCGTCTCATTCACCTGGTGGTCGCCGCGCAGGAACGCCGCCAGCCCATGCCAGACATCCGGCTTTCCTTTTGGCCCTCGAACCAGCGCCATATACGCCACGCACTTGATATCCGAAGCCGGAGAAATCTTGAAAAACTCAGCCACATCGGAAATCGCCGCGCACCCCGGCGTATAGACCAGCTCCGGTAACCCATCGCCGGTCGGCTCCATCTCCGTCACGGGCTCCAGCACAGAAGTTGCCTTCTCCGTATTCGCGGCATACCCGCAAACCGGACAGCTCGCAATCAGGTCCTCGCCTGCGTCTGTATAGACCATGAACTCCTGCGACTGCGACCCGCCCATCGCTCCCGAGTCCGCTTCCACGGCCACAAACGTCAATCCGCAGCGAGTGAAAATTCGCCGGTAGACAACGTCGTGCTGGTCAAAGCTCCGGTCGAGCCCGGCCGCATCCAGATCGAAAGAGTAGCTGTCCTTCATCGTGAACTGCCGCACTCGCAACAGCCCGCCCTTCGGCCTCGGCTCATCGCGAAACTTCGACTGAATCTGATACCAGATCTGCGGCAATTGCTTGTAGCTGCGGAGTTCATTCCGCGCAATCCCGGTCACGATCTCCTCATGCGTCATGCCCAGACAAAGCTCCGCGCCCTTACGGTCCTTCAGGCGAAACATGTTGTCGCCCATCACCGACCAGCGCCCACTCTGCTCCCAGACCTCGCGCGGATGAATCGCCGGCAGATAAAACTCCTGCGCGATGGTGTCCATTTCCTCGCGCACAATGGCGATGATCTTGTTCAGCGACCGCTGACCCAGGAAGAGGTAGTTGTAAATTCCCGCGCCCAACTGCCGGATGTATCCGGCCCGCAGCAGGAATTTGTGGCTGGCGACTTCGGCATCCGCCGGAGCCTCACGCAATGTAGGAACAAACAGTTTCGACCAACGATGCATACGTAGAGATCAACGTGCTTTCCCGCCAAAGCAAAAACCCGGCGCAAACCAAATGACAGTAGCCATCATTCTAAATGTTCGGGGGGAGAGATCTTCTGGGATCGGAAGGAGCGAGAGCCGCACTGGCTCTCTGCATTGAATCAAATTCGACAAGAGCCGCTACCGGGAAAGCGGCCTATACGTGATGATGCCAGCGAATATGCCAGTATTCCTCAATCCCCACCAGCACCAGCGTCAGAATCGACAAAACCAGCTGCACCCGCTCCATGCGAACCTTCGACGCACTCAACGGCCGCTGCCGCCACTGCGCCGCCGGATTGTTGCGAAGCCGCCGAACCTGCCATAAAACCACCAAATTCAGCAAAGAACCAAAGAGAGCCAGCCCGATCATCGGCAACCGGATCAGATCCGAGTGCAATTGATGCACAAATCCGCCCACCCCAGCGCCAAGCACCAGCGCTCCAACCCCAATCGCCACCCGCAGCCCATCCACCGCCGCAAAGAATGTGCAAACACTCTGCAGCACCGCGAAAACGAAGCTGGACCAGGCGATCACTCCGCCTGCTTTTCGTGCGTCGATTCCAGCCTGTTGTTCCAGAGGAACGCCGGATCCCTGCGGACGGAAGGAAGCGGTAGGCATATAAGCTCGATCTCCTCGCTGAGGAGGGCTATGAATCAACCCAACCAGAGGCCAGTTTACCGCAACATGCACTTGGCCATCTCAACCGGCATTGCCGTCGATCCCGCTGTACTTGACCATCAGCCGCTCGAAAACGTCAGACGGCAGCAACCGGCGCATCATGAGAGCCATTTTCGCGTCTCTTCCGTAGACATACCGCAGCCGCGGTTTCGGATCTTCCAGAATCGCCGCAATCCCATCCGCCACCACTTGCGCATCGGGCTGCTTCTTCGCTCCTTCGATCCCTTTTTTCCAACGCTCCACCCGAGCCGCATTCGGAGAGCGCGGATCGAGCGTTCCCTCGGAGAGCGTTCCATTGCGCGTCCAGATATCGGTTTCAAATGCACCCGGCTCCACCAGGACCACCTGAATTCCCAGCGATTTGAGCTCAAGTCTCAGCGATTCGGACCAACCCTCCATCGCAAACTTCGATGCCGAGTAGCTGCTCATCCCAGGAAAAGCGCTGCGTCCTGAAACCGAAGAAACCATGACAATATGCCCGAAACCCTGACGCCGCAACTGCGGCAGAAAAGCCCGAGTCACCGCCGCCGCGCCAAAAAAGTTCGTATCGAACTGCCGTCGCAGTTCCGCATCCGTAACATCGTCGGCAAACCCGGCCATCGCAAAGCCGGCATTGTTGACGAGTGCATCCATCCGCAACCCGCGAGCTGCAACCGTAGCGGCTACTCCGGCAATCTGTTCGAGATCAGTCACATCCAGCGCAAGAATTTCGATCCGCCCCAGCACTCCCGCCGCGCGAGCTGCACTCTCCAGCCGTTCGCGCCGCGTCAGATCGCGCATTGTGGCCAGCACCCGCCATTCGCGCCGGGCCAAGGTGACAGCCGTCAGCAGCCCAAAACCGCTGGATGCCCCAGTAATCAGCGCAACCCGTTCCTGTGCCATGGTCGCTTGCACCTTTCCGCGTCAGATCAACTCCATCCCCCAAAGATCATGCAGATGCAACACGCCCTCGACGCGGCTTTCGGAATCAACGACCACCAGCGAGGTAATCTTCTTCTCCTCAAGCTCCGCCAGTGCGCGCGCCGCCAGCTCTCCCACGCCAATCGTCCTCGGATGCGCATTCATCGCTTCGCTTGCGGTCTTGCTTAGCGCCGCTCCGCCTTCGCGTTCCAGCAAACGCCGCAAATCTCCGTCCGAAATCACCCCAAGCAACCGCCCATCTTCCTGAACGGTCGTAATTCCCAGCTTCTTGCGCGACATCTCATAGATCACATCCGTCATCAGCGTCCGGGAACCGACCGCTGGAATCGCTTCGCCGGAATGCATCAGATCCCGCACCTTCGCCAGCCGCTTTTCGAGTATTGCCCCCAACTTCCCACCCGGATGCAACTCCGCAAAATCCTCCAACCGAAAGCCCTTGCGCAGCGAAACCGCAATTGCCAGCGCATCTCCCAGCGCCAGCATCGCCGTCGTCGACGCTGTCGGGGCCAGATTCATCCCGCAAGCCTCGCGCTCCACCCCAACATCCAGCACTACATCGCTCGCCGTTGCCAGCGTTGATTGCAGATTGCAGCAGAACGAGATCAGTGCATCACCCTTGCGCTTCAGCACAGGGAGCAGCCGCAGAATCTCCTCCGTCTCCCCGCTCGCCGACAACGCAACCACCACATCCCCCGGCATCAGAACGCCCAGGTCGCCGTGCACCGCCTCCGCCGGATGTAAAAACAGCGCCGGGCTCCCGGTCGAGCTCAGCGTCGCCGCAATCTTCTGGGCGATAATCCCGCTCTTGCCCATGCCCGTTACCACCACACGGCCGCGCCCCTCGCCGCAACGCACCACCAGCTCGACGGCGCGGCCAAAAGTCTCGGCCATCGCCTCATCCAGCCGCACCGCAAGCGCCTCCAAAGCCGCCGCCTCAGTCCGAACCAGTTCCGCCGGCGTCCATCCCGCTATTCCAGAGTTAACATCATTCATGCGACTCCGATGGTAGCAGTTTCCCGTCAATCTCCCGTAACCCCGGCACGCTGCGCACCATCCAATAACAAGTCCGTCTTACAATGAAACTGGACAGAAACTGCATAATGAAAGCCCGGGGTGACTGATTCCTTGAAACGCAATGTCGTCGTAATCGCCGTCGTCGTATTCGTCCTGGGATTGCTCTCCCTCGCTGGCTGGGCCAACTGGCAGAACCGCAAACAGGCCGCAGCCCGTCTCCAGGCACAGCAGGCACAAGCCGTCCTCGTGGCGGACGACAACAGCGGAGGCGCGTTGCACATGAGCTCGCCGCTCGTCGGCAAGCCTGCCCCGGCCTTCACCCTCACCAACGTTAAAGGCGAAAAAGTCTCTCTCGCCAGCTACAAAGGCAAGGCAGTTCAGATCAATTTCTGGGCCACATGGTGCGCTCCCTGCAAGATCGAAACCCCGTGGCTGGTCGAGCTCGAAAAGCAATACGCCCCCAAAGGCTTTGAAATACTCGGTGTCTCCGTCGACGATCTCGACAAAGATGACAAAAACCAATTGGCTAAAGACATCGCGGGCATTGCAAAGGGAGCGCAGGATCTGCACATCGATTACCCTGTGCTAATCGACGGCGACAGCATCGGCAAGCCCTATGGAGATGTGGACGTCTTCCCGACCTCCTTCTTCATCGACCGCAAAGGCACCATCGTAGCTGCGTCCTTCGGGCTTACCTCCAAAGACGATCTCGAAGCCAACATCCGCAAGGCGTTAGGAGAAGGGAACTAGATGTATCTCTCGGCAACAAAACTGCTGGCCTTCGCCTTGGCCCTCGCGCCGCTTCAGGCTCAGAATCCACTCGGCGATCTCCAGCCCCGACCTGCTGGCGCCAAAACAACCGCGGTGACCTACCTTTTTCCGGAACAGGTTACAGTCGCGGCGGATAAGCCCTCGGCCGTCGATTTGCACTTCAAAGTAGGCCAGGGACTGCACGTCAATTCGCACACCCCGCGTACCGAAGACCTGATTCCGACCACCTTGAGCCTGCCCGAGACCCCAGGCGTGCATCTGGCAAAAACCGACTTCCCACCCGGAACCGATTACACCTTTGCCCTAAGCCCCAACGAAAAACTCAGCGTCTACACCGGCGAATTTATTGTGCATACCGAATTTGTCGCTTCCAAGGGAGAGCACCTCGTAGAAGCCAAACTCCGCTATCAGGCCTGCAACAGCGACACGTGCATGCCCCCGCACACCATCCCAGTCGCCATCGACGTAATCGCCAAATAGCGTGAGGGCACGGTGAAGGGTACGGGCTTCAGCCCGTACATTAAGTCCTACAATATCAAGGGGCTTTAGCCCCTGAGGGTTTGTCTTTTTCAAACCGATCCGACTGTCGAAATAAACGCCAGGTTTTCGTCCTTTACTCCCTAAAAAATCCGATAGCTGATCCCAGCGCTAGCCCCGTAAGGCGTCAGCGTTCCACCCAGAAACGACGGCCAATACTGGTACTCTGCGTCAAAGGCCCGCACGCTCAACCGGCGCGTCATTTTGATGTCGACTCCGCCGCCAAAAGCCAGCGTCGTAAAGCGTCCGGAGCCGATGCCTTCTTCGAAGTTCATATTCGAAAAGCCGCCGAGTACCTTCGCGTAGGGCCGCAAACGCCAGAAGTGCAGTACCTGAACACGCGGCCCGATCAGGTAATTGTCCTGGCTGATGCCTTCGGTCTCGTGAAAGCGCTGCCAGCGCCCTTCCGCTTCCACGCCAATGCCATGAAATAGGTTCACGTCAACGAATGCGCCCGCGCCCACCAGTTTGTTCTGGATGTAGTTGGGGTCAAATACCGAAACGGTGCCGCCCACCGTGAGGGAAATGGGACTCTTGATCGCCGACGGAACCACCTGAGCCTGCATCGAAACCGCACCGGCGCCCATCACTGCCGCCAAAAGGAGCAAAAAAGAAAAAGTCGTTGTTTTTGTGATCATTCCGGATTTGTCCTGAGGGTCTAGTTATTGTCCTGAGGGTCTAGTTGGACCAGCGCAGAGAAACATCTTCTCTGAAAGTGCAAACCGGTCATCGAAACCTCAGCGATCTTTGGCAAAAAGATCACCGCCAGGTCTTAGACGTCGGCACGCAACGAAAAAGGGGAAAAGACTTGAAATTCCCCAGGCTACCTACAAAAGTATAGCCGGGAAACCCCGAACCCTGCGGCCCGTTGCTTCCCGGCTGATATATCCCTCGATCGAAATTCCAGGGACTTTATTCCCCGGTACGCGGTTAATTGTTACTAGTAGGAGCGGGGTTTGCGGCTTGACCCGCAGCCGGAGCAGGAGGCGGTGGAGTCGCCGGCGTCGTATCCGCCGGAGCCTTCGCTGCGTCCTCATACCGTTGCAGCTTGTAGTAGATCGCCGTCACTTCAAACGGCATCTTGTCGCGAGCGTTCAACGGAGCGTACCGCTTCGCGTTCAACATATGCTCCTTGTCATCCCACGGATCGGTCTTGAGCCAGCTTCCCAGCGGAAGCGCAGCCACCTGCGTTGTGTCGTCCTGGTTCAGCTTGGGCGCGCCCTTGGCCAAGTCGGCCAGCCACGGAGTGCCGTCCGCTTTCAGCATCGAGTCGCCCAGCTTCGGGCTGTTGAGCTGCTTCAGCGCCTTGGCCCGATCTGTCAACTGGGCGAAGTAGAGGCCGGCGTTCGCGAGGCGGTCCTTGTACATCGAGTTCTGCATGTACGCAATGGCGCTCTTGGATGCCGCCGCATTGTCGAGGTCGGAATGATTCATCTTGACGCGTTGGAACGAGGACTCATCCGGGAAGAGCAGCCGGTCGTTGAAGGCATAGCGCGTATCGATGTGGTGTCCAAGCGCGATGTGCGCCAGCTCCAGAGCCACCACAGAGGCAATCGACTCCTCATTCGGCAGCGTGTCGATTAGTCCCTTGCTGAGCAGGATGGTGTTGCCCACCGTCGTCGCCTCAACCGTCGTCGTCAACAGAATCCGGCAATGAATCGGGTCAGGGAAGTTCAGATTGTTTGGAACAGCGAGGTTCACCACGATTTGTTCCAGCGTTTTGTCGAAATCGCTGGGCGGAGCCAGCAATCCGGCCTGCACCAGGCGATCAAGGACGTTATCTTCCGCCTGCGAAACCCACTGGCGCGTTGCCTGCAAAGGAGTTACATCCTGCGAATCCCCGCTCTGATCGACCGCACCTTCCACCTGTACCGAGACATTCTCGCTGTCGCGTGTCGGCAGCGTCAGGGAGTAGCCCCAGAAGTGCGTCTGGGCGCGCAAACCAACCGTCTTGCCGCCTTCGATGCGCTGCGATTCCTCGACGTAGATCGCCACCGGCAGCCACAAATCCGGCTGCATATTCATGCGCCAGCTGTCGAAGTGGAAGTACTCCTTGTTGTTGTCTTCGCTCGCGCTCTCGGTATAGGTGCCGTTAAACCGCACCACGTTGCCGTCCTGATCTTCAATCCAGACACGTCCGTAGAAGCGACCGTTGCCCTTCACGTCCGGTCGTGGGTGAACGTCGAACTCCCATGTCCTCACGCTTCCCAGAAACTCCCGGCGCACATAGCTGAAAACATAGTGCTGCTGGTCAAACCCGTTTGGATCCAGGAACATCATCTGCGTGAAACCGAGGTCGTTAAAGGTTTCCTTGTCCAGGTGCAGCGCCTTGCCGATGTTGGAAAATGCGGACAGCGACCCCTTGAAAAACCCGTGGCCCTTTTCGCTGCGAGCCGAATACGGCTTGTCGACAAAGGTCTTGCGGAAGTCGACCCGGTTCAGCATGTATGTGTCCCCGGTGGGAACCTGATACAGCTTGTCGTCGGGTCTCATCTCCTGGATGTAAGTTTCGACCAGAGGCGTTCGCTGTTGAATGCTCTTGATGATCACCTTTTCCCGAGCAATCGCCTTTTCCACCAGAGCAGCCTGTTCGGGGGTAAGCTGATGCGCCTTTTCGTACTTGGGCTCCTTCTTGGCGAAGGCTACGTTAATACTCAACGTGATCATCAGGAAGGTGAGGGGGATCTTCCATAACTTCATTGCAGGCTCCTAAGGTGAATTCGTCTCTAGTCGTTCTCTGGCCGCCTTCACCTGCCTCTCTGGGCCGGGGGGTTGCGGCTGGAGCATTCTCCAGGCATCCGTCATTCGCGTTCTTTGCTAAGCGGTCTGGAACTTGATGATGATGTTGGTGGTATATTCCACCGGTTGTCCATTTTGCGTAGCTGGCCGGAACTTGTAGGTCGGCGCCGACCGCATCGCGGATTCGTCGAGACCATGGCCCAGCCCGTGGATCACATTATGCACCACCATCTGCCCGCTGGTAGTGATTGTTACGCGTAAAACCACGTCTCCCTGAATCTTGAGCTGACGTGCCTCGGGAGTGTACTCCGGTTCAGAGTGGCTCAGCAACACCGGAGGAGTGGTCTTCGGCTCCTGCGCCACTGCGGCAGCCGGGGTCGAAGAAGGGGTCGCCATCGCCGGAATGCCCGCCGCCACCACCCGGCCCTGCGAACCGCTGCCGCTGCCGCCATTGGAAGCAGTGCCAGTCGCGCCCGGAATTCCAGCCGAAGCAACCCGGCCCATCGAGCCGGCATTCGAGCCCGACTTCGTTCCGTTTCCGAATCCGGTTGAACCAACGACACCGCGTGGCGCTTCCGCTTTGCCCTGCATTCCACCATACGGATTTCCCAGAGCTGCAATCGTTGCCGGCCGCGTGGCCTCAGGATTTGGCTTCACACCGTTCAGGTCGCCCAGATGCACGGGCGTCACCGACGGATGAAGCTGTGGCGTGAGCGCAGGTGCAGCCGCCGTCAACGCGGCCTTGGGCTGCGGAGCCAGCACGATCGCCGGTTTCGCTGCCGCGACCGTCGGCAGAGCAACCTTCTCCTGTATTACAGGAAGCTGCTTGACTTCCGGTTTAGGTTCAACCTTTGGCTTGAAGATCTTAGGCGCCTCGAGCTTGGCTATCTTCGGCTCAGGCGGGGCCGGCAGTTTCGGCTGCGGAGGCACCTTTACCTTTACCTTGATCTCCGGAGGCGGCGTCGTCGGAAACGTGATCTCCGTCGACTCCATCTTGCGAACTTGCAACTCATGATGGGCCACCGTGCCAAACACGATGAGCAATGCGAGTAGTGCACCGTTAATGATGCAACTAGTCAGAAAGGATGCTGGATTGCTCTCCGGTTCCGGAAGCAATCCAAATCGCATACGTCCTGCGTAAGGGGTTGATGGCATGTCCTCAGTCCTCGATCGCGGTATTCTTGACCACGGTTTAACCGACTATTCCAGAAGCAAGATTGCTGAATTCAAAAACACCATTGTAGACGGTGTCACTTCCCAAAACTGAGCCGTCGGCGACAGGTTTGCGCTTGTGGAGTGATAAAAAGAACCCCGTAAACGTATCTTCGTCACCGAAGCGGAAAATGATGACCCCTTGTCTGAAGTTTTCAGCAAATCTCCCTTGCTCCTGCCCAAAAGTCGGGCTGAGTTGCATTGGCCGATACGGATACCCTGTAGGGGAGGCGGATCCGTGCAGCAAAGCGAGTGGTCCTGCCTGCAATTGTCACACTTCTTTCCATAAGAAATTCGCCAAGAGTTGCACGAATCACTACAACTTCAGACGCATGGCAATTTGATTCGTTCGCGGCACAAGCCTCTCAAGTTGAGGCAGGCCTCGGTTGCTAAAGAAAAACGAGTCAACTTGGCTCATCCGAGACTGGAGCCGTTTGTGCAGACAAATCAACAACTTATTGTCACTTCCTGCATTCCCCTCGCCACAATAGTTCAGATCAATCTAGATTAGGCGTGCCGTCTTGAAGACAGTCTACGAACATGGTTTCGCATCTTCCGCCCACCTGTTCAGCCTGTGCAATAGATTAAACTTACAGCAAACGGCGGCACAAAGGGGCAAATATTTTATGAAGATTATGGTCACCGGCGGTGCCGGATACGTGGGTGGAACCGTTTCGGCTCTATTAGTGGCGCGTGGACATCAGGTCGTGGTCGTCGATAATCTCTGCCACGCCCGTCGCCAACAGGTTCCCGCAGGCGTCGAGTTCGTTGAAGCCGACATCGCCGATCGCCCTCGCATCGAGGGCCTCTTTCGCCAGGCAACCGCTGAAAACGTTCCCTTTGACGGCGTGCTCCATTTCGCCGCGCTCATCGAAGCAGGCGAGTCGATGAAATACCCCGAAGTTTACTTCCGTAACAACACTGCCTCGACGCTGGCTTTGCTCGAATCCATTCTCGCCGCTGGACCTAAACGCATTGTTTTCAGTTCCACAGCCGCCGTTTACGGCGAACCGGAAGCTGTTCCCATCCCGGAAGCCGCCGCCCTTCGCCCTACCAACACCTATGGCGAATCCAAGCTCCTTGTCGAACACATGCTCGGCTGGTTCCATCGCATCCACGGACTGCGCTCCGCCTCGCTGCGCTACTTTAACGTCGCCGGCGCTCCTGAAGTCGGCGGGAAGGGAACCGGCAACATCGTCAGCGGAGAAGCCCACGAGCCCGAGTCGCATCTGATCCCGCTCGTCCTCGACGTAGCCCTCGGCCGCCGCTCTTCTATCAAGATCTTCGGCGACGACTACCCCACCCACGACGGCACCTGCGTCCGCGACTATATCCACGTCGGCGACCTGGCCGACGCCCATCTGCTAGCCCTCGAAGCCTTAGAATCCGATCGCGCCGCTGAGCACCGACTCATCTACAACCTCGGCAACGGAGCCGGTTTCACCGTAAAAGAGGTCATCGACTCCGTCCGCCGCGCCACGGGCCACCCCATCCCCGTCGAACTCTGCCCCCGACGCCCCGGTGACCCGGCATTCCTCATCGCCAGCAGCGAAAAAGCCATCGCCGAACTGGGCTGGAAGCCCAATTACCCCCAAATCGACGAAATCATCCGCACCGCCTGGATCTGGCACCAGAAACGACACAGCAAATAAATTGCGAATGTCACTACAAAAATAGCTACAAATAGCGTACGATCAAATGATAGATTTCGAGTGGGACCCGGCAAAGGCCGAAGCAAACCTGCGCAAGCACGGCGTGACCTTTGAATTCGCCACTGCCGTGTTTCTTGATCCTGACCGAATTGAGGAACTGGATCAGAATTACGTCGACGAGGAAAGATGGATAGTAACCGGCAGAGTCGAGCAGTTTGTTCTGGTGGTCATCTTCACCCTGCGCGATGAAAGCATTCGGATCATTTCAGCAAGGAAGGGAATTCGCAATGAGTACATCCGGTACTGGTCTGGTCAAGTTTAAACTCGATCCCAGGAATCCGCCGACGATGACGCCGGAGCAGCTCCAGGCGTTGCGTGATCTAAGCGATGAAAATATCGACTTAAGCGACATCCCCGATCAAAGCAACAACACCGCGTGGCGTCGAGTCTCTGAGCTAATTCCCGAAGAGAACAAGCAGCAGATCACCCTGCGCCTCGACGCCGATATCCTTGCTTTCTTCAAGAGCACCGGCAAACGCTACCAGAGCCGCATCAATGCCGCCCTCCGCGAATATATGTTCGCCCATCGCGGCTAGCCCCCACTCGGCCCGCGAACTCAACGTCGTCATTGAGGGCTGCGGTGAACATCGAACGAAAGAGTTTGCCTGAGGAGCAACGCCATATGAGTTGGGACATATTCGTCCAGGATTTTCCAGCCGATGTAAAGCGTCTTGAGGAAATTCCGCCGGACTTTAAGCCTGCCTCGTTAGGCAAACGTTCCCTGATCATCGAAAAGATCAAAGATGTCGCACCAACTGCGGACTTCACCAACCCTGCGTGGGGAATTATCATAGGCGAGGGCTGGTCGATCGAGGTCAATATGAGTTCCGAAGAAGACTGCAAAAGCTTCGTTTTCCATGTTCGCGGCGGCGATGCCGCGGTATGCGTAGTCGCCGCCATTCTGCAACATCTGGAGCTCCGCGCTGCGGATTTACAATCGAGCGATTTTTTCGTTTCCGGCCCCCGGGCGATCGAGAGCTTCGGTAAATGGCGCGCTTACCGCGACCACGTCGTGAAACGGTTTGGCGGTTAGGCAACCTCAACGCCCCGGTTGGGTCCCCGCCTCACGCCCACCCCCGATCCGGCACGCCCAGCAGATACAACAACCCATCCAACCCAACATGCGTCATCGAAAACCTCGCACTCGCCCGCACCACCGGCTTGGCATGGAACGCAACCCCCATCCCGGCAAGCCCTAGCATTGGCAGATCATTCGCCCCGTCCCCAACCGCCACCACCTGCTCCAGCGGAATTCCCTCGCGTCGCGCAATCTCAACCAGCAGCTCAGCCTTATAAGCCCCATCCACAATCCGCCCACGCACCTCGCCGGTCACAATTCCATCCCGCACATCCAACTCGTTGGCATGGACGAAATCCACCCCCAGCTTCTCCTGCAAAACCGCGCCAAAGAAAGTAAATCCGCCAGAAAGAATCGCCGTCTTCGCCCCGCGCGCCCTAAGCGCCCGAAACAGCCGCTCCGCACCCTCCATCAGCGGAATGCGATCCACGACCTCAAGCACCCGCGCCTCCGGCAATCCCTTCAGCAGTCCCACGCGCCGCCGAAAGCTCTCCTGAAACTGGATCTCCCCTCGCATCGCCGAAGCTGTAATCGCGACCACCTGATCACCTACGCCAGCCATCTTGGCCAGCTCGTCGATCGTCTCCCCCTGAATCAGCGTTGAGTCCATATCGAAAACAAACAGCCGCCGCTCCTGGCGATACTCGCTCACACGCTGAAACGCGATATCTACGGCCAACTGGTCCGCGAGCGCCATAAGCTCGGCCCTCATGCCGGCGTCATTCGCGACAGTCCCGCAGGCCCAGATTTCCGCGCACGCGTATCCCGGTTCGCCTTCAACGGTCTCAATCCGTCCGCCCGGCATCACACTCGATAGTGCTTCGATCCGGTCCAGTTCCAGCCCCTGCTCCTTCACAACGTCCACTACCGGCCCCAGCGCGTGCTCCACATCGGTGCGGCCGATTACCGTAATTACCCAGTCATTCTCGAATTCCTGCATCGTCTCCTTCATCCACTCCTATCCAAACCAGCCTATCAGCGCAGCCAACCAGTCCTGAACGAGTCGCTAAGTAGTCTAAATAGACTCGGATGAGCAAACTGGTACGACCCCGGCCTCTCGCAAACTGTATGCTTTTACGGTGCTTCCATTTCCCAGGTCGACCCGTCAGTTTACTGAGAAACTCCCTCGGAGACTGGTGCGCATCCTGGTTATCCTGTGCTTCTTCACGGCAAGCCAGAATGCTCCGGCCTACTCTGTCCTGACCCACGAGCAAATCGTCGATCTCCTCTGGAAATCCCAGATCCGCCCAATTCTTCTCGCCCGCTATCCCGGCACCACGGACGACCAGATGCGCCAGGCTCATGCCTATGCCTATGGCGGCTGCCTCATTCAGGACATCGGCTACTATCCCTTCGGCAACCACTTCTTCAGCGATCTCACCCACTACGTCCGCAGCGGCGACTTCGTCAGCAACATGCTCTCTGAGGCCGAGAAATCAGGCGACATCAACCAGTACGCCTTCGCCCTCGGGTCCCTCGCTCACTACGCTTCCGACATCGCCGGCCATCCCGCCGTCAACAAAGCAGTCGCAGACTACTTTCCCAAGCTCCGCGCCAAATACGGCGACATCGTCACCTACGAAGACAACCACAGCGCCCACATCCGCACCGAATTCGGGTTCGACGTCGTCCAGGTCGCCAAAGACCGCTTCACCTCCCAGGCCTTTCACGACTTCATCGGGTTCGAAGTCTCAAAGCCCCTCCTCGAAAAGACCGTGCTCGCCACCTACGGCCTGCCCCTGGAGACAATCTTCCCCAATTTCGACATGGCGGTCGGCAGCTTCCGCTACTCCGTCAGCCGCCTCATCCCGCAGATGACCCGCGTGGCCCTGGCCATGAAAAAAGACGAAATAGTCAAAGAAGATCCGACCATGACCCGCAAACGCTTTCTCTATCACCTCAAAGTAAGCCAATACCGCCGCGAATGGGGCAGAACCTACCAACGCCCCAACTTCGGCGACCGCCTCCTGGCCTTTATCATTTCTATACTTCCTAAAATCGGTCCATTAAAGACACTCGATTTCAAAATGCCCACCCCATCCACCGAAAATCTCTATATGCAAAGCGTCAATAACTCAGCCACGCAATATGGCGACGACCTGACCGCAATCCAGACCAACGCTCTGAATCTGGAGAACAAAGACTTCGACACTGGCAAAGAAACCAAAGCCGGCGAATACGCTCTAACCGATGCCACCTACGCCGATCTCCTCAATAAACTCGCAGGCAATCACTTCGCCAATCTCACGCCCGATCTCCAGACCAACATCCTGGCTTTCTACAAAGATCCGCAACCGCCCGCATTCGCCGCCAAAAATCCCGCCAAGTGGTCAAAAACGCGTAGTAATCTAGCCCAGCTCCAGGCATTTCAGACTTCCTCAGTCACATCCCATTGAATCGAATTCCAGCATTGCATCGTCCAAACCCAAGTGAAAAAAGTGCCAAATAGAATCCGTCCCTTCGCCAGTATCGCCATCCTCGCCGCCCTGGCCGTCGTCGCAGCGAATGCCCACGCATTCCAGCCTCCACCGCAAACAGACCGCCCTACAGACCAGCAAATCATCCAGCGCATCGACGCCGCCGTCTACCAGCGCTACAACGCTGTCACTGGCTACACCGTCCGCGAACAGTACGCTCTCTACCGCAACGGAGCGCCCGAGCCCTCCGCCCAGGAAACCATCCAAACCGTCTACGACCGCTCCACAGGCAAGCAATACACCGCCGTCGCCCAGAGCGGCTCCGCCTTCATGCGCAGCGCCATCATCGACCACGTCCTCGCCAGCGAAAAAGAAATCAATATCCCCGCCAATCGCGAAGCAGCCCTCATCACCTCCCACAACTACGACCTCACTCCCGAGCCCGGCACCGTCGAAAAGAACGGCCGTCAGTGCATCATCGTCGACCTGCATCCGCACCACAAAAGCCCGCATCTTTTCATCGGCAAAGCCTTCATCGACGCCTCCGACTTCACCCTCGTACATATTGAAGGCACCCCATCCCAAAGCCCGTCCTTCTTCGCCGGCGAAACCAAAGTCTCCCGCGACTACATCAAAATCGACGGCTTCTCCATGGCCACCCACGCCGAAGCCCGCTCCCACAGCCGCCTTTTCGGCGACACCCTCCTCACCATCGACTACTCCGGCTACAAGATCGACCTCGCCCCCGCAACCAATCCTTAACTTGCCCAGGCTCCACGCGAACGGCTATCGCAACAATACTGGTCGGAAGTCGCCAACGAACAGCGACTTCCAATCATGCGACTTTCGACTTTGGCTCATTCGCCTTGGGGGCGCGTTACCATTGCACTCCTGGGTAGAAGCTCGGAATGCGGAAGGCGCGGTACAGATTCGTGCCGGTGACGTGCATACTCCAGACCGTCTGCGGAGTGCTCTCTTGCGTTACTTCGTACACATCGGAGCCGTGACGGGTTCCAAGACCGCATAGGTCGTATTCGACGTTCCCATTCTGGAGTTGATCCGTGTTGCCTCCAAAGAAGCTGTAGAGGGTAGAGGGAAGTATCTGATGGAAGGTCAGATTAGCCGTTTTTGCGGTCTCATCGATCTGAAAGACAGGGATAGTTGTGTAGAGACACGGTGGGGCTCCCGCAGAGCCACATTTGACAGTCGATGGAAAGATGCGGTCATCTCCATTGTCCATCAATCCAAGCGAGAAAACGCCGCTCGTGTTCGGGCTGAAAAATCCGGGACCGTGCTGAGCATATTCCCAATCGGTCGGATCTGTTCCACCTTGAAGAGTAAAGTCTCCGCCTTCGCCCAAATGCCAGAGGATATCGCCCTTACCCGTGCCGTTCGCGTAGTCCACTTTTACTACCCAGTTTTGATGCCGCATCGAAACCAGGATGTTCCCGTCGTCCGGTGAGTACACGATGGCATTTGTGTGTGTCCAGTCGGGAAACTGCAAGGGGTGCCGGTTGGGGTCAAGATGATTGAATTCGTTCCAGACCCAGACAGGCTGGAGATTCTGATCCAGATCCACAATCACATCGCCTAACACGGATTGTGGCGCTGCATTCGTCAACGGCGGCTTGCTGGTACTCGATAGCTGCCGGATTGTGTTGCCCAACACCAGCCAATGGCCATTGGGCAGCGGTTCCACATCGTGGTGAAAGGTATCAATGACCACTCCGCATTCGGCGCAAGTTGCAGTGGCCAATTCTGCATTCAGATCGGCAATGCTGATTTCGCGGACCGTGTTTCCGGCCAGGTCAACTTCGCGCATTTCCAGGAAGGTTCCATCAGGTATTGGGCCGCTGAGCGGAGCTCCCGAACTCGCGCCGATCGTCATCAGCAGATCCCCGTCTGGAAGCATCTTGACGCCGTCAATGAAATTCGCACCGCTCCCAGGGTTCGCGTAAGTCCAGAGCACGTTTCCGGAGAGATCGGTCACAATCACTCCGGTAGGTGTTCCGCTCAGTGGGTTCAACATCTCGAGCCCCGGTTGTGGTGTCATTCCTGGCATGGCGCCCGCCGTTAGACTGATGACCATATTCGCGGGTACAGCACCGGTTGTGACGGAATGGTCCGCATCGCTCGCCGTCACTCCGTTTGAAAGTGTCACAACGGCCTGCATATGGTAAGCGGTGACGGCCTTCATGCCCGCAACGAGAATGCTCACCTTACCGCCTGCCGTGTCAGTGGACTGCGACCATGTTGTGAATCCGTAGGCTGTGGTGGTGCCGAAATTGACCGTCATGCTTCCCGGAAAAGGTAAGGTCATTGTGTAAAGCGCGACCTGCGGATTATTCGTAGCCGTTACCTGACCTGCGGTCAGCGCTGCCGATATTCCTGTAATCGCCACAGTTTGCGGAGTCCCAGCCGGTACGTCTCCAAAGCCCATATTCAAGACGGCATCCTGCGTTTTGGGGGCGGACGGCGTCGTAGGCGTGTATTTCACCACGACATCGCAACTGGCAGCGGCGGCGAGCTGACTACCGCACGATTGGCTGGAGACAATCGAATAGCTTGGATCCCCGGATAGGGTCGGACTCATCATCAAAGTATCCGACCCGGTATTCGTGACTAGAACAACAGTTTGGGTCAGGCTGTTGTTGACCAGATTGTTGCCAAAACTAAACGACGCCGTGCTCAAGGCAGCAGTTGTGACAGGGGCCGGCGGAGGCGTGACGGTCAGGGTAGAGAAGCCGCTGTGTGAAAGAGCCCCCGAAGTTCCATTCAGGGCAATGTTGGTGGTGCCGACCGCAGCCGTGGAAGATGCGGTCACGCTGACCAGCATCAACATGCCGGGAGTAATGGTTGAAGTCGTCGGCGTTGCCGTCACGCCTGCCGGAAGAGAGCCAACTGCAAGAGCAACGCTTCCAGTGAAGCCATTTATCGGGGAAGCTCCAACCGTAAGTGTCTGCGCGGCGCCGCCTGGGACAAGAGTGATGGTCGACGGCGCGACTTCGAGCGCGAAGTCAGCGACGACCGGCGGCGGGAGTGGCGCGACCGTCAGCGAGGAGGAGGCGCTGTGCGTGAGAGTTCCGGAAGTTCCAGAGAGGGCAATGCTGGCGGAACCGGCCACAGCCGTGGAAGACGCGGTGACGCTGACCTGCATTAGAGTGCCCGGAGTAATGGTTAAACTAGTCGGCGATGCCGTGACGCCTGTGGGAAGAGAGCCCACTGTAAGAGCGACACTTCCTTTGAAGCCATTCACCGGTGAAGCTCCAACCGTAAATGTCTGCGCTGGGCCGCCGGGAACGACGGTGATGGTTGCAGGCGCGACTTCCAGAGTGAAGTCACCCTTGCTTCCGCCACCACATCCAACCAGAGAAGCAGCGGAAAGCCCAGCACATAGGAAAATCAATCGCGTTGTCATCCCGAATTGATGTTTCAGAGGATCGCGCTGGGGGTAGATGCCATCCGCAACAGAAGGGCCCCAATTACTCATTTTCGCAATTTGCTCTGGCATGATCTCTCCTTGTCCTGCCTTATGTCAGCCACGTGTAGAACGCGAGGCTTCCACATTGCTTGCCGGCTTTGAGACGACTGCGCTAAGACCACCCCGGGCGCTTTGCTATTGCCTGATTTTGGAAGAATCCGGCGACTCGCAAAAACTTCGCAATCACATGAAATTAGAAATCTCTCATTGTCAAGCAGTTCTTGCGAAAATTGAATGTAAGCTCGACCATTTCAAGGAAGGTGTCCAAAACTGCTCTGGCTTGCCCATCCCATTCCCAGCGGCTATCGTGTCATTTAAGGGAATGATGCAGCCTCATTAGCGCAGTTGTGATTATTCCGACACTTTTCGTCTTTGAAGGACAATGAATGGCCTCGCAATCTGTCACCAAAGTACTTAGCCAGGACCTCGAATCCACCCTCCGCGAAGACCGCGTCTTTCCCCCTCCGCCCGAGTTCGCCGCCGCAGCCAACATCCCATCGCTCGAAGCCTACGAATCCCTCTACGCCCGCTCCATCGCCGACCCCGAGAGCTTCTGGGCCGAAGCCGCCAGCGAACTCCACTGGTTCGAAAAATGGACCAAAGTCCTCGACTGGAACCTCCCCAACGCCAAATGGTTCGTCGACGGCAAAATCAACCTGAGCTACAACTGCGTAGACCGCCACGCCCTTAGCGACCGCGCCAATAAAACGGCCATCATCTGGGAAGGCGAACCCTATGGCTCTGACGGAACCAGTCAAATCCGCAAGCTCACCTACGCCGAACTCCACGCCGAAGTCCAGAAATTCGCCAACGCCCTGAAATCCCTCGGCATCAAAAAAGGCGACCGCGTAGCCGTCTACATGGGCATGACCCCCGAACTGGCCATCGCCCTGCTCGCCTGCGCCCGCATCGGAGCCATCCACTCCGTCATCTTCGGCGGATTCGCCGCCAACGCCATCGCCGACCGCGTCAACGACAGCCAGTGCGTCGCCATCCTGACGCAGGACACCAGCTACCGCCGCGGCGCCCAGATCCAGCTCAAAAAGACCGTAGACGAAGCCCTCGCGAACACCCCATCCGTCCAGCACGTAGTCGTCCTGAAGCGCAGCGGCGCTGAAGTCGCCATGCAGCAAGGCCGCGACCACTGGTGGCACGACCTCGTAGCCAAAGCCGACCCCACCTGCCTCGCCGAGCCACTCGACAGCGAAGACCCGCTCTACATCCTCTACACCAGCGGCACCACCGGCAAACCAAAAGGCCTCGTCCACACCACCGGCGGATACGCCGTCCAGACCTACCTCACCACCAAGTACGTCTTCGACCTCGGCAACCCCAACCACCCCGACGACGTCTACTGGTGCACCGCCGACATCGGCTGGGTCACCGGACACTCCTACGTCGTCTACGGCCCGCTCCAGAACGGCGCAACTGTCCTCATGTACGAGGGCGCGCCCAACCACCCCGACTTCTCCCGCTTCTGGAAGATCATCGACGACCACCGCGTCACCATCTTCTACACCGCACCCACCGCCATCCGCGCCTTCATCAAGTGGGGCAACGAACACGTAGAAAAGCACGGGCTCGATTCGCTCCGTCTCCTGGGCACCGTAGGCGAACCCATCAACCCCGAATCCTGGATGTGGTATCGCGAGCGGGTCGGCCAGAGTCGCTGCCCCATCGTCGATACCTGGTGGCAGACCGAGACCGGAGCCATCATGATCGCCCCTATCCCCGGCGCAGTCCCCACCAAACCCGGCTCCGCCACGCGCCCCTTCTTCGGCATCCAGCCCGAGGTCGTCACCCGCGAAGGCGACCCAGTCCCAGCCGGCAGTGGAGGCCTGTTAGTCATCCGCAAACCCTGGCCCAGCATGGCCCGCACCATCTACGGCGACCACGAACGCTACCAGAAAACCTATTGGTCCGACGTCCCCGGCTGCTACTTCACCGGCGACGGAGCGCGCAAAGACGCCGACGGCTATTACTGGCTCATGGGCCGCGTCGACGACGTCCTGAACGTCAGCGGACACCGCCTCGGCACCATGGAGGTGGAATCCGCCCTGGTAGCCCACCCCAAAGTAGCCGAAGCCGCCGTAGTAGGCCGCCCCGACGACCTAAAAGGTCAGGCCGTAGTAGCCTTCGTAACTCTGGAGTCAGCCCATAACTCAGCCGCCACCACCCCCGAAGCCCTGGCAGCTCTCAAAGAAGAACTGAAAAAGTGGGTAAGTAAAGAGATAGGCTCCCTCGCCCGGCCGGAAGAGATAAGATTCACCGACGCCCTGCCCAAAACCAGAAGCGGCAAAATCATGCGCCGCCTCCTACGCGAGTTAGCCACCCACGGCACCATCCAAGGCGACACAACAACACTGGAAGACTTCCAAGTAATAGCCAAACTCCGCGAATCCGAAGAAGGCTAGCCGCCTAGGCAACCGCGCCTACGGCGCAAGAACAGCCCGCGCCTTCTCCTGAAATCACCACCAAAGTGGGTGCCCCATCCTTACCGCGCCTTTTGCGGGAAGGGTGGGACTCACAAATTTCCGCGCCACCCCACGACTTGTCATCCTGAGCGCAGCGAAGGATCTGTTGTTGCCGTTGCAGTTGTTCCTGCGCTTGTCTTGGCGGGTGCTAACATTTCTTAAAACGAGCGCCGGAGGAATCCCGATGAAGGCTGTTCAGACTTGGGCCAAAGTTAAGCCATTCCTTGTCACCGTTCTGTCTGGCTTGCTTGCAGCGACGCATGCCTTACCGCAAACGGCGCCCAGTCTACCCTCGCATGGGACGATTAACCTTCTCCTCGCTAACAAGAATGCAATGGTGCTTATCACCGATAGCAGAGGAACTAAACCCAATGGCGACTATGAAGACCTGGAGCAAAAACTCTTTCGACTTGACAAAAAGACAATGGTTTCGCTTGCCGGTCTGGTTACCGACCCAGGGCCTAACGTTGGTAATAAAGAGAATGCTCTGTATCCCATGTTTGTCGCAACCTCTCAGTTGATTTTTGCCTACTCCAAGGAGTTGTCAAAGTCTGAGTCTGTCCTGACGTTTGATAAAAAGGTAAGTGACTTGACGGAATACATTCGATACTATCTCGATAATCTCAACGCAGCACGGATCGCAAGCGAAGGCATCGCGTCCCACGCACCTACTGATTTAGACCTAATATTCGCGGGTTACGATGTTGACGGTACTATGAGAAGTACCAAGCGCGTCATCTCGTACTCAAGGGCGCCAGCAGAAGGCACTTCTGCCAGACCTCGTGCCAGTATCTCGTCAGTTGAGGACTACCACAACGATGATTTACTTTATCTCATCTCAGCCCCACCTAATGCCGAAAAGGCTGTCTCCGATAGGATCGCTCATCCCGACGATGTTCTCTTCAGGGATGAACCTCCACTTCGTGCGTACGCACGTGCTAAGACACAGCATCGCCTGGACACGCTCTCAGCCGCGCAGCTTAAAGAATTGGCCGAACACCTAAGGCACATCGCCGACCAGAATGGGATGCTTCCCCCATACCCTTCCCCGGTTATCGGTGGCCCCATTCAGGAGGCTGTTTTTGCTGGTGGACAACCGGCCTTCGCTCCGCCGGTTGGCATGAATGAGTACCCAAAGGTGTTTGCGCAGAATATCGTAATGAACTCAAATTTCGACGACGCTCTTCTCCCAATCGGCCTGCCTTCAGCTGTCTACATTCAATATAGTTGTGTCGGCAATGGCACCTTGAAGGGCGGGAAGATACTTCTGGACAATACTGTAATCATTAGTGGCCACTTCGAGAATTGCACGTTCTTTTTCGATGGGGAAACCTTCTACCTGAGTTCTAGCCTTCAGATCAAAGGCGGAACGCTTGTAATTGGTCCGCACCTATGCGACCAATCTTCGGCACTGGCAAACATTCGTAGACAACTTCCAGGCCTTAAAGAAGTTTGGTGGTCTGACTACCCAGTCGATCCTATCTTGCAGTCGAAATTCTGGCCTAGCGGCAGGAACCATTGTGCAGAGTAAAAATCCCATCAACATCTAAAATCGGATGCCCCAGGTCTCGCCTTTGAGACCTGGGTTCACTGCTGGATCGTCCACAAATCTATCTATAACTAAACAAGCTCAATCGAAACCCGCCGCCCAACCATCACAGCGGCCCGCTGCAGGCTCGCAAGCGTAATATCACTCGTCGGATCAAGCAGCCGATCCACCTGCGACCTGCTCGTCTTAAGCAAAGTCGCCATCCTGTTCTTGGAGATCTTCTGCACCCGCATAGCTTCGGCAAGCTGCCACGCAACAACCTCCTTCACAGCCTGCGCCTGCGCCTCCTCAAAGATGCCTTCTTCCTTCATGAAATCATCAATGCTCGAACCCATATGTTGATCGCTCATTGCCCTAACTCCTTCTGACGCCTGCGCGCCAATTCCAAATCATCCTCCGGCGTGGTCCGCGTCTTCTTAATGAATCCATGCAATGCGACCAGGTGATCGCGATGCGGACAGATCAGTACTCGCGCAGTTCGCTTCGTCGGCATATCCGTGCGAATCTCCCACAACCCTCTCCCCATCGGACGGCATAGCGGCATTCCAACTGGCCACTGCCATTGCGCCCGCAGCAGGTCTCGCCCGATTGACTGACGCTCCTCTTCAGGCAGCCCCAGCAACCACTCTCTCACCGGCTCAACCCCAGACGGTGAACGGAAGAAAATAAGAGGAATCTTCTGTTGCCTTGAACCATCCACGATGCCGTACCTTATATAGTACCACTGCACTTTAAAATGTACAGATCCTGTTTCTCAATAATATCAAACTGGCATGTGGCACCAGCAGGCCCAAGTACCGCCCGCAGATCAAGCCGCCGCCGACCGCAGCGGAGCAATCTTCTTCCGTCGACCCTTCGCATGGGCCGCCTGCCAGAAATCGTAATCATGCTGCAACTGAACCAGATATCCGGCGAACCCTGCCCAATAGACTCGCTGATATTGATCGACATCTCCGACGTCACGCCAGCCTTCTCGCGCAACACGCCCTCCGCGCCGAATTTCTGCATCCTACTTCTGACACGCAATCTGAGAATCGAATCGGAGAGACCTCAATGACCGGCAGACAAGACCAATCCATCGCATCCACATTAGCCTTCGGACTTCTTGGCGCAGGCCTGGTCTACTTCGGCCGCCGCGCCAACCCCGGAATCCTCGCCACCGTGGCCACCACCGCCGGTTACGGCCTTGTCACCAAAGCCGTCAGCGCAGCCGTCTTCGCAGCCCTCGCTCCCTCCGGCAGTTGAAGGGTACAGGCCCTTATGGGTCTATCGCCGCAATTGGGCGGGTGGAGCACATCCGAGTACAATCACATCACGGAGGCCGAGTATGGCCACAGCTCTGATCTCAAATCGGATTTCCGTCGAAGAGTACCGGAAAACCTCCGCCAACCCCGACTGCGAGTACGTCCGCGGAGTCATCAAGGAGCGCGCTGTGGGCGAACTCGATCACGCATCCTGGCAGGCGGCCCTTGTTCGCTGGTTCAGCGAACATAACTCCGCCTGGAACATCCGCGTTTACCCCGAACTGCGTGTCCAGGTAGCCGCCGACAACTTCCGCGTTCCCGACGTCACCATCCTCAGCCGAGGCGCCCCGCGAGAGCAGATCGTCACCCAGCCTCCCTTGGCCGTCTTCGAAATCCTTTCCCCGACAGACACGATGACCGAAATGCTGGATCGGCTGGCCGACTACCAGCAGATGGGCATCCCAGCCATTTGGGTTATCGAGCCGAAAAAACCGTCCTATTATCTCTACTCAAGCGGCCAGCTTACCCCGGCAACCACCTTCGAGCTTCCAGGCGGCAGCTTCCAGGTAGCCTTGAGCGAAATAGCCGCCCTAGCCGACTAAGCCACACTCGACGGGCGGTCCGCATCTGAAATCGGAACGTCCTAAGTCTCGCCTTTGAGACATGGGTTCACGGTACAGCCTAAGTTGAGACTGTTTGCAGTTTCAGATCTTCGAATGTAGCTTCAAATCCCTGGCCGCTCGGAGCAGCGCACATAATTCCCACCTCTACTGGTCGACTCGGCTGGAAATATCCCATACGAACAGAAGTGAATTGAACGCCGTTGAGCGAACAGAGCGTCTCAATGGAATCCTTCTTGCGGATAACCCGCCACCAGACAGGGTCTGTCTCAGAGAGATCCGGCATCGTAGATCCGTCGGAATAGGTGCGTGTGAAAACTACGCTCGCGAATCGCTTTCCCTCAAGGAACTCGGTGCCGCATCGCATCCAGTTTTCACTGTCCAACCTGACCATCAGTCCCGCCTGATCGTAGAGCGTTGCATACTTGCCATTGAAACGGGCTGTGAAGGTAAACTCTCCGGGCACAGAGAGGTGATAGAAGTGGCCGTTATCGGCGACATAGCCATCGAATGTCTTTTGCCAGAAATCCGTTTTTGGCCGGCTCCGAACCACCATCTGCTCTCCGGTGATCTTGGAAGAAGCGGGTTCGTTCATCCATGTCATGCGTGCAAACAAGTTGTCATGAGGTGACGAGGCAATTGCCGCGTCCATTGCCTGATCGAATAACACCGATCCCGCGGTAACCAACAAGGAATCTTCGATGAATCTCCGCCTGTCCATCAATATTCCACCTGCTCCTTTTCAGAATTTCCAATCACCCGTATAACTGACTGCCGGGTGGCCCACATCTAAAATCGGGGTGCCCCAGGTCTCGCTTTTGAGACCTGGGTTCACAGCGTCAACGGGCAAGAATATGCTTGGCTCATCAAGGGGGTGCGGCATGAATAGCACCCCTATCGACAACATTCGCCAGCCATGGGTATCCTCGCCATACTCTTTGATTTCATGGTGGGACATGGAACGGTTTTCGGCTACTGCATATGTGAGCATTATTTCTGAATTACACCAAGAGGAGGAGTGGTTGGAGCATTATGCTCCCAACTATCCGGATTCGGAGGTTGTCAGCTTCGACTTAGATAGCGACCTCCGCAATAAACTCGTGAAAATACGGGACTGCTGCCAAGAAATTAACCTCAAAATTTCGGGCGGTTGTGCAGCGGAATTGCTGGAGCCAGGACTAATCCTAGCGAGAGAAGTAGTGCGTGCCAGGTTTGAGGCGTTGCGAAGAGTGATTCGCCTGGAGATGGACGCAGAGCAGTTTTTTTTACATGCCATCGAAGCAGATTGATTTTTACGATCAACCAGAACTCTTTGGGAAGGGAGTTGTTGCCAGATTTCCGATGATCCAGTATGACATGGTTGAGGCCGGGAACTGCTACGCTATGGGCCGGAGTACAGCTTGCGTCTTCCACTTGATGCGGATCATGGAGGTTGGTGTACAGGTATTCGGCACTAAGCTCGGCGTGGCTCTGGTCAACGAAAAGTATTGGCACAACATTCTGGAGGAAGTAAATAAGGCGATCAAAGATTTGCCAGCGAAGTCTGATCGAGTTGCGATGAGCCAAGCCTCAGCTAACCTCTACGCCGTCAAGCTGGCTCGGCGGAACGAAGTGATGCACCCAAAGGATACATACACCTTGGAGGAAGCTGGCAACCTGATTGGGCAAGTAAAGCTGTTCATGGAGCAACTGGAAGCCATCCTTTAGGCTGAAAGGTGCTTTCGCTATGGTGCTATGGGGCTCAGACGGGAACGTCCCGCTGCTATACACGTCGCGTCGAAACGACTGGACATGCAGCGTAGGCCAAACTCGACTTCCTGAAGATGTTCGTTGGATTCCTTGATCTGCTTCTCTATATCGTCCATTTGGCCAGCGGATGCCTGATCTTGAAGTTGTGACCATACATCGTCAACTGACCGCTTCAATCTTTCCATCTGGACGTAGTTCACCAGATTTGTAAGCAGCAGGCAAAAGAGCAAAATCTGCGTCCAGGGCAACGCTTTTAGCCGGTTCATGGGCTGGTTCCGATCTAACGGGAATTTCTGAAATCCCCACTATAGTAGGGATGAACTTTCCAGCCTAACCGGACTATGGTGGGGATGGCAAGTGAAGTCTGCACAGCCCTCGGGCAGAGAATCCGAAGTTTGCGGCGAAAGCGCGGATGGCGGCAGTTGGATTTAGCAGTGCAGGCCGGGATCAACGAGAACTATGTTTCGGATCTGGAATTAGGCAGGAAGGAAGTTTGCTTGAACACGATTCAAGCTCTGGCGACTGCATTCGGAATGTCGATAGCGGAGTTTATGAAGGGCATTTAATCAACCTAACCTCAAGCCGGTTCCCAGTCACTTCGGCCAATTTCTCAAGCGTGGCGATGGTTGGCAAACTCCGCCCAGACTCCATCCTCGCTATCGCCAATTGAGTTGTACACATCAGTCGCGCAAGTTCTTTCTGCGTCAACCCAGCCATCAGCCGAGCCTCGGTCATCACGAGCTTAATCTCATATTCCGTATTCATCGACCACGATTTTAGCTGCTCTGGGATTGGAAGTGCATAGCGCTGTTTTGGGATTCGCGCTACAGTAGCGGCATAACGTAGAAAAGCGGCCCTGGCAGGCCGCCCTTCCAAACTCTTGCATCGACAATCCAAGGGTACATCTGGAGTGTGTTCAATGCAAGAGTTGTCTAATGGTACTCATCTGAACTCTGAAAGGGAGCCTTCGCCATCTGTTCTTGGTGGCTATTTAAGGCTTGCTCAAGAGTACGCCGAATCTCTTCTGGATTTCCTTCTCGAAGATAAGAATGTAATGTGTGAAACATGGGTTCCGAGTTTCGTTCAATTTCTGGAAGCACGCGGCCATACAAGTCTGGCATCTTGGGTCCGCGAAGGTCTGCGATTACACGCCGAAGGGCAACATTCTCAGCCATTAACCTCTCGACCGTTCGAAGAAGTTCACGAATGCAATCCTGATAAGCCTGTTGTTGTTCTGCCATAGTTTCTCCTCGAATTCGCTCCCACTATAGCGGCTTGGGTGGATGGGCCTCCAGCCAATCGTCTGCGTACTCATCCATGTATGCCAAGACGGCTGGGTCGTCATCGTCGCCGCTACCCTCTTCAAAGCATCCCATTTCCCGCAGGGCGAGTTCGCCCCAGTCTGGTTCATCCCAGTCGTCCAGTTGCTCATCATTGGTCAGATCGGGCATGTGTCATTCTCCTTGGAAGCAGGTTGGCGCTATCATATTGGCATGGGTGCGAAGCCGCCAACCTCGGAAGAATACGACAGGTTTACCAGCTTGGTGGACAAGGTTTTAAGTGTTCCGAAAGCCGAGATTCAACAACGACAGGAAGAGTACCTGAAGCAGGCAGAGGCCAACCCGAACCGGCGCGGTCCTAAGAAGAAGGCTTCCCCTTCCCGCGATGCTGGCGCTTAGAAAGGCCTCGCGTCCAGTTTGCCGGTTAATTCTTCATAGGTAAGCCGCTTCCCGACTACCTTGGACACCAGCTTGGAGAATCGATCCCCATCTTTCTTCCCGATCCGGTTGTTGTATCGGTAAATCTGCTCGTCGATATAGGCGTCCAGGTTGTACGGCTCGACGGACACCTATGTACCGCGCAGACTGCGTTTGAGCAGTGACCAGAAGTTCTCCAATCCATTGGTGTGGACCGTGCCTCTCACATACTCTTCGACATGGTTCACGGTTTCGTGGACGAATTCCAGAGCCTTGAGGTTGTCGTAAGCCTTCCAGCCATCGGTATAGATGGCGCTTTTTCTGGCGATGTTGTTCAGTATGGCATCCTGCAAGGTTTCGCGGTTTACATTGGGAACTACCTTGGCACGGACTTCGCGTGTGCTCCGGTCAAGCATCCCCATAACGGCAGTCTTTTCGGATTTGGCTTTGAGTTCGGGATCGGTGAAGCGCTTCCGGGTTGCTCTCTTTCCCAAATGCCAGTTCATAGGATCGCCGCCGACAAACGATTCATCGGCTTCGACTGGGCCTCCGCCTCCGCCGAGTTTAGTGTCAGTCTCACCCTTCATGGCCAGCCGTATCCGATGCAGCATGAACCAAGCCGACTTCTGAGTGACTTTGATGGTGCGGTGAATCTCGTAGGAGCTAACTCCGTTTCGGCAGTTGGCAACCATCCACATCGCCATCAGCCACTTATCCAGCGGGATGGGCGAATCCTCGAATATGGTTCCGACCTTGACGGAGAACTGGCACTTAGGATGGCGGCTCTTACACTGCCACACGCGCCGGGCCGGAACGTAGGAAACGTCGGTGCGCCCGCAAGTAGGGCATACCACGCCATCCGGCCAGCGCCGCGCTACGATGTAGCTAACGCAGTTGTCCGGATTGGCGAAGTAGAGAATCGCCTGTTGCAGGGGCTTTGGTTCCATGCAGCAACTTTAGCTAAAGTTGCTTGATGAGTCAAGTATGTTTACGCCCGTCAACGCTATGTCACTTTCAGAGCCGAAAATTGAGGCACAAATAGCCCTAATTCCCTGCAAACTCAAGCCCATCCAAATCAATTAGTTACAGCAAAGATAGTTGACAGAGTTTGCCCCAAAAACAGCGCCAAAATGTTCCACGTAGAACATTCGTGGAACAAGGGCATTCGGCCCACCTCTGAAATCGGAACTCTGGCTACGCCGCCTAACTCGCCGTCTTCCCCAGCACAAACGAATCGAAGTCCGGCAAAGGCTTGATTAGCGGAGCCAGCAACACCGCCGCCTGCGCAGTCGTCAGCACCTCCGAAGGATCGAGCTTCGTAATCTGCGCCGCCGCCGGATTCGGCTCAAGCACATCTTCTCGCACCAACCGGCCCCGGTCGTCATACGGCCAGATCGTCTCTTCAAAGTTGCTGTATAGATACATGCAATTCGGATCGGCCTTCGCGCCTTTCAGCTTCAGCATTTCGATCAGCACATCGGCAGAGAGCCCCTTCGGCAGCAATCCCAGCGCCTTCGACGACAGAATCGAACCGCCCCAGACCTGCTGATGAGCCTGAACTGTAAGCGCAATGAAGTTATCCGCGACGGCCACCTGTACGTTCTCACCATAAAAGACACTCTGGTTCGTCTCGGCCCAGAACTTGTAAAGATTGCGCACGTTCTCTTTGCCGCTGATGGTGGTGTTGAAGCCCAGCGCGTGCAGGTTATAGACGGGATTCTCGACCATCATGTCGTCTCCCAGCACTTCGTCATATCTCCCGGACATTTCAAGATACAGATGGCGGAGGTAAGCCATGAGCAGGTAGCGATGGCGCGGGTTCGTGGTGGCAGCTAGAAGCTGTTCGACAGGCTGCAGGGACTTGGTAATGTCATAAGGGGGCATAGATTCTCTTTCCTTGAGTTACGGTTCTGCGTTGGGGGGAATCAGCGCCGCTGCCGGGCCCGGCCCCGTGTAAGTGCGCATCATGTTCCAGGCGGTAAGTGCAACGCCCACATTGATCGCGCCCACCAGGATGACTTCCCACATCTGCTCGACGTGGGCGGGTAAATCCATGTCCGGTGGTCCGGCAAAGATAACTTTGCGATGATAGATAGCAATTGCGGTAAGTACATAAATCGTCGTAATAACCGCCCAGTTCAGGATTGGAGCCCATGGTCTTGCAGCTTTCTTTTCGGGAGTGTTGTAAAGCGTCTGCAAGAGCCGCCGGGGACCTACGTCGAGATAGCGATATGCTACGAGCCAGAAAAGCAGTCCGTAGTAATAAAACCAGTTGAGAGCCAGCGAAGCGACCAGCACGTGCAACGAAATCTCAAAGTAGTTGCGGAATCGCACCCAGTATCCAATCAGTTTGCCGAAGGATTGGGGATTGCGATTGAAGTAAGAGGCCACTGGCAGCGATGACGAAAGTAATGCAATGCGTCCTCCCCAATACCATAGCCGGCTCTTGTAGTGCAGTGAGACTGGTCCGCACACCCAGAGATCAAGTGAGACGACGATCAGATGAAAGGTGAAGATCTTGATCGCCTGGCTGTTTCCAAAGAGCGGGTTCAGCAGGTCCTGGGGACGGAAAAACCCCTGATAGACCTGGCGCACACCAACCCACATTCCCCACAAAAGCAGGGTTGTGTACAGGATCGTGATTACGATCGAGTCCCCAGTAACTGGCGAAAGATTCATGGCGACCATTGATAGTGGATAAAGGCAGGGAAGTCAAACGTATTTTCAACTGTCCTTTGCGTGTAGCCGCCGGTTCAAGCCACCTAGGCAGATCAAAGCCGATCCAGGCCGATTGACAAAGATTGTCACACGGTCAATTCGAAGAATTCGCTTGAAGAGTATGATGTGGTGCATCGGCGGAGGTACTGAGAATGAAAATCAGCGCCCGGAATGTGCTTGCAGGAAAAGTTACAAACGTGACCAAGGGAGCAGTGAATTCCGAGGTTACGCTGACCCTTCAAGGTGGCGAGAACATGGTTGCGATCATCACCAATTCCAGCGTTGATACGCTCGGTTTGCGGCAGGACACAGCCACCTATGCGATTATCAAGGCTTCGGACGTGATGATCGGTAAGGGAAATGAAATGAAACTGAGCGCGCGGAATGTGCTGGCGGGAGAGGTGGCGAAACTCCAGGACGGCGCAGTGAACAGCGAAGTCGAAGTCAGGCTGGCTGGCGGAACCCCGGTGGTAGCCGCAATCACAAAGGAAAGCGTCAAGGCGCTGGATCTGCATCAGGGCGATAAAGTAAGTGCGATCATCAAGGCATCGCATGTCCTATTGGGCGTATAGATCCCGATGGCAAGCGGGAGCCTTACATGTCGTTGATCCGCGTATGGTAGTTGAACACCGCCAGCGTCAGGATTCCGAACACCATCGCCAGCAAAGCAATCGGCGCGCCGTACGGATACTCTTCTGTCAGTGCGAAGCGGATCACGATAATCGATGCTACGAAGGCTGCGTTGCGAAACACCATCTCATAGCGTCCCGAAACTTCCAGCGACAGAATCAGCATCAGTAAATCGGTGAAGATCATCACCGTAAACAGGTCGTTATAGAACGTATTTGTAGGTGGAACGACGGTAGCGCCGTTTTGAGCTATCTGAAAAACTGCGAGAAGGAAGATGCCAACGTTATAGGCGGCCATCCCCAGGAGCAGAGCGGCCAGCCCGATGGCTATCACTTTCTTCTGCGCAATGAATTCCGTCAATCCGCGAGAGGGGGATATCGAACTCGTGTGCCGGACACGCGATAGACCTACATGTCGAAATACCGCGACCAGAAAGAACATCGCAAAGCCCGTTCCCATATGGACCAGGACGGGCAGCGCTTCGGGCGTGAGCCGGTGTTCCGTGAACAGATTGCCGGCCGAGGCAATATCTTTGAAGACTTCGCGAATGAAGATCAGCGACACGATCTCGTATTGATTGGCGATTGAGCGTGTCGTCGCTGCGGGGAGCGCCGCAATCAGGGTCAGCACCTCATAAAACAGAATGAAGCTGAACGGGGTGGAGATCGCGGCCAGATAGTTTTGCCCGATCTCGGCGATGAGCATGGGTGGGTGTGCAAGCGACCGCGCAAGAAAGATCAGCGCCAGATGAATTACGAAACCGGCGATGCTTACCCGAATCACCAGGTACTTCAGAGCTGTCTTGCTTTCGTCGGAGAAGATCCGGTCGTGTAGGTCCTCGAACTGCGCCCACAGTCTGGCCAGCGCTTTCTGCTTGCCATCTTCGGGTTCGTTTCGCGCCATCTTCAAGCTCTCCGATGCTATCTTCAGGTTAGATGACCTCGACTGCCCGGTCGCTTCGTCTATAGCATCGAACTGGGACTACACATTTTCCGAAAATGGTTCAGCGATGAAGAAGCTTTGTGCCGCGGGCCGATTGTTCCTATATCTGATGTATTTTCTTGAATTTACGGATGATATTTAATACGTCCAGGCCCGTTTAGATGGATGTTTGCTCACATCTTTCGTCCCCTTTAATCTTCTCGGAAACTGCGGAAATCTTTGGATGACAGGCAGTGGCGCCGGAATGGTCATGGAGAACACCTATTCAACAACGCATACGCGCGCATCCGGAGATCAGGAACGCGGCTAACCTGCACCAACCAGCTTTAAGTAATCCGGTTCGTCAGCAATCGTTCGATGCCGGAAAGCCCGCACGATCTTCCGGTCTTTCAGGAAGAACACGCCAGGCATTTGTTCGGCGTCTTCTTTGATCATGCCAATGCCGTACTTGCGCATCGCGCCCTTGAGCCATCCCTTCCAAACCGTGAGATTCAGAAAATGCAGGTAAGGATTGGTGCGCGACAAGGCAAACGCAGGGAGTTGATACAGGGATGCGTCGGGATTGCTGATTCTTTCCACATCCGAGAGATGGTAGTAGTCAAAGTATGGTTTGGCCCGCGCCGGGGAGCCAAGATGCACAAAGACCGGCCTCGCGCCCCGGGCGGCAATTTGTTCTTTCACCTGGGAGACGCGATCCAGAGTCTGCGCGCAAAAAGCGCAGGCAAAATGACGGAGGAAGACGAGTAGAACTGGCGATTCATCCAGCAGATCGAGCAGGGATCTGCCTGATTCCGTGTGAAACTCCCGCAAAGCGTCGGCGAGTTCTACTTGCTCGGTTGCCGGTTGCGTTCCTGTAGCCATCGTCCCTGCTCCATTCCGTAAGAAAGAGCCGATTATAGACTCTCCCAGAGGGCAGCAACCCGAACCCAAGCCGCTGACGTAACCCGCAAATTCACCCTGAAACCTCAGACCCGTTGCTGTGCGTGGCGATATACTCCCGCAGAGCGGAGTTTATCCGCGTCTGATATCCCTGTCCCTGCCGTTGAAACCACGCAATCACATCCGCATCCAGACGCAGGGACAGCGGGTGTTTGATCGGGCGGTAAAATGCCCCTCGCGCTGCGTTGCAGGCATAGGACTCCATCGACATCGGCTGGACTTCGCTCTCCGCCACGGCTCCCGATTCCGTGCGCAACTCCGGCTGGAGCGCCTCAATCGTTTTCTTCATGCTCTGGCCCCTTCTGCAATTGCGACGGGACACAACTCAAGCTCTCGCATATCCTCCACTCATATCCTCCACACCGCATCAATTGACGTCAGGAATTGCTGCCGCCTCCGGGCCAGTGGATCTACTCATCCTCCGGTTCTCTTGGCCCTTCCAACTCATCCTCATCGTCCAGCCCGAGCACGGAGTCGTCCATCGGGTCTTCGGCATACCAGCCAAAGCTGCTGACCTCAATCGGCGCACCCCTTTTCGATCGGTCGCTTCCCAGTTCACTCGTCATTGTCGGATCGATTGGCATAAGAACCTCCATGTGCCAGTCAAACTAATCCTGTCGCCGATCTCTTGGCAAGGGGCCAGGTGATCTAACGGCCGGCGACACGCAATCGTGACAAAACGAAGTATGCTATGAATTGCTTCCCTCAGCAGTAGGATAAATCTGCGGTGATAGGCGATGGTGATAGGCGATATCTATGAGTCAAGTCCCTGTCTGGTTTGAGCGCAAATTTGATTTCTCGTTTCCTGCGGAGTTGCTTCCGAATCTTCGGGCGCGTCTGCGCGGCACTCCTGCGCGGCTGGAGGAGACACTTCGCGGCGGCACTTACGAGATCCTCGCGAAGAAAGCGCCGGAAAAATGGTCGGCGCAGGAGCACGCCGGGCACCTGCTCGATCTCGAACCGCTATGGCTGGCGCGGGTGGGCGATTACATGGTGGGCAGCCTTGAGCTGACTCCAACGGACTTGCAGAACAGAAAGACTGACGAAGCGAATCATAACTGGCACCCTTTGGAAGAGATTCTGGCTGGGTTTCGCGCTGCCAGAGAGAGGCTCCTGAAGCGCGTGGATGGATTAGATCCATCCCTGTTTACGCGAGCTATTCCTCATCCGCGCCTGAAGATACCGATGCGTCTCGTGGACCACTTATATTTTGTGGCCGAGCATGACGATCATCATCTGGCTCGGATTTGGGAGTTACTGAACGAAGCTGGGTAGGAGGCGGGATAGCCGGATCAGCGGATCGGCATGGCGTACATCAGTCCGCCATGGGTCCAGAGATTGTTTGCGCCGCGATCCAGCTTCATTGGCGATTTAGAGCCAAGGTCGCGGTCGAAGATTTCGCCATAGTTGCCGACTGCCTGGATCATGTTCGCAGCCCAGGAGTCGCTGAGGCCAAGATACTGGCCGTAGCCGCGCAGCTTGCCGAAGAGGCGTTGCGCTGCCAGATCGCCGCTATTCTTTCCGTCGGCAACATTTGCCTGCGTTACGCCGCTCTCTTCCGCCTGGATCAGTGCTTCGACGGTCCAGCTTACGATTGCGGCCCACTGCGGGTCGTCCAGACGATACATGGGCGCGAGCGGGTCTTTGGCGATCACGTCGGGCAGGATTTGAAAGTCCTTCGCCATGGCTTTGAAAGCGATCCGCTCATAAGCCAGTTGCGAAACATCGGCTGTCACGGCGGCGCAGTTGCGCGTGATGAATGCAGCCTCCATCTCGCCCTCTTCCTGAAAGGGAAACGGCAGCCACTTGATCTGTGCGCGCTTCATGTAGGCAGTTAACTGGTCTTCGATTTCGGTTCCGCTCAGGAAGCAGACCTTTTTCCCTGTAAGATCCTGCGGTGAAGCGATGTTCATGGTCTTGTTGACGAGAAATCCCTGATAGTCGTAGAAGACGGGCCGCGCGAAGCCTAGGGCGGCATTGGTAGTGTTGAGGTAATTCGCCGATCCGGTGGCCAGGACTGCGATTTCACCCGATTGCAAAGCCTTTCGGGCGTCGCGCTCGTCGCGGTAGGGAGTTACGGTGAATTTTGCGTCTGGCCCGAGTACAGCGATGGCTATTGCTTTGCAGATATCGAGGTCGAAGGCGGAGTGGTTGCCGTGCGCATCTTCGGTGGAGTATTCGGGCTCTTCGGTATTGATGCCGCAGGGCAGGGAATTATGGGCTTTGATCTTATCGAGCGTGGGACCGGCGGAAGCTGCTGTGCCTGCGCCCAGAACGAGGCAGGCGATCAGAAATGGCCGTAGGACAAGTTTACTCACTCGCTCACACTTCATTTCAGGAACTCTTGTTCCGGGGGCTAAAGCCCCCGGCTCTCTCCGGAATCTGCGATCTACAACTGTAGTACTAGGGCATATGGGCTTAGTTGGTTGGCCAGTTGCCTGAGGTGGGCAGGCCGGGGTTCGTGCTTGGGCGCGGGTTGAAGTCCGCGGGAGCGGGATCGATCACCTTCCCGTTCACGAGATCGGTGGGCGTGATGTGCAGGACGCGGCAGCCTTGCGCGTCCATGTGCGGCAGGCTGGTGAGCTGGTTTGCGGGGATTTTCGCGTACTCGGCGGGCAGCGGTTTGGCTGTGCCGGTGAGGCGGGCGTTGTCGAAGGCGGAAAAGAGGTCGCCGACGCCGGGCGTCTGGTCATCGGACGGTCCGAGGTATTTCTGGCCATACTTCTTTTCGCCGAGTGCGCGGGCTGCTGCTTCGTCGGGCAGATCGGCGAGCGGGGTGAGATGGAAGAGTTCGTCGATGAACTTGATGATCGAGCCGTGCTCGGTGGCTTCGTGGGAGATGGCGTGGACTTCGCTGAAGGGTGAAATCACGATGGCCGGGATGCGCGGGCCTTGTTCGATTGCCAGACCTTTGGGATCGAAGGCGCGAATCCTGGGCTGGGCGTGGTCGAAGAGGCCGTCCGACTCGTCGTAGGTGATGAGAATGACGCTCTCTGGCCAATACTTGCTGCTGGCGATGGCGTTGATGGAGTCCGCGAGCAGGGATTCGCTGATCTGCGTGTCGGAGTAGCCGGGGTGGTCGTCATTGCCTGCGAATGCGGCCTTGACTGCCGCGCTGGGCGAACGCGGGACGAGGTGGTCGATGTTGCCGTAGCCGCCGCGGACGTAGAAGACGCCGCCCTCGGCAGGAAGCGCGTTGTTGGCGACCGCGGTGTAGAAGTCGCCGAGGCCTTTCAGGTGCGAATGCGTTTCGGCGGGATTGTTGGCCTCGTAGCCGAAATATTGCGGTCCGTTGTGATGAGGGATGTAGGAGTGGTTGGGCGCCGCTCCGGCCGCGTCGGTGGGCTCATGATCGTAGCCCTCCTGGAACCAGCCCCAATTTACAGGCTTGTTGCCATCGCCTGCGATTTTCTTGATGTCTCCTTGGACGTCGAGCAGGTCAAAGGCCGGGTTACGGTCCTGAGAGGTGATCTGTTGGATCTGGTTACCCATGAAGGAGAGCGGCAGCGCGGCAAAGGTCAGATTCGAGGCTGGGGTTTTGCTGGGGCGGCCATCCCTGACTGGTTGCTTGTCGCTGGCCGGGGTGAGCGTGTCCAGGCTGGAACCCCAGAATGGTTCCGGGTCGGCGATCATGGGCAACGCTGCGTTGGTGCTATTGACGTCGCTGCCCAGTTCTGGATGTTCGACCCATTGGGTCAGTCCGGATTGGCCGGAGATCATGGCGATCGCGTTGGGCGTCGATGGGCCGATTACGGTGTCGAAGAAGTTGTCGAACAGGGTGAAGCGGTCGGCGTAGGTCCAGAGGAATGGAGCCGTATCGCAGTCCACATGGCCCATGACGAGTTCGCCCTTCTGCACTTGCTTTTCGGTAGGCGCCGGGCCGGTGTAGGCGGTTCCGTCGGCGTTCAGTGTGCCCTTGAGGGCTTGCTCGGTGAAAGCGTAGCGGTCGTTGCGGGCTACGTTGTTTGCATCGAGGCGGAGTTTGTCGTCGATGGCTGCGTGGCCGTGGTTCACGGAATCGGTGTCCTCGGGGTAGAGGAGCACGGTCTTGCCGTTTCCATCGGTCACGGATTGGGGAATTCGGAAGGGTGAAATCCTACTGACAGAGCCGTCAGCCTGCACGATGGGCTGATTGAATCCCGGAGTCTCGCCGGAGGAATGGGTGAAGAGGCCGTTCGCGCCTGGGTAGGTGCCGAAATAAAAGTCGAAGGAGCGGTTCTCCTGGAAGAGCACGAAGACGTACTTTACTTTCTTTTGCAGCAGGGCCAGCTTCTGGGCGTGGGAGAGCGACGGCGTTTTCTCGATGCGGCGCGTGTAACCGGCGACGAGGGCGCTGGATTTTGGCGCAATTTCAATGAGCGGCTTCTGGTTTGCGTCCGGTTTCGTCTGTTCCGCCATTACGGCGAAGGGCTGCATCGTGAGTGCGGCCAGTGTCAGCGAGGCACAACCGGTCCTCGCCCAATTCCTATAATTCATCTTCCTTTTCCCTTCTGCTTATGAGCGGTCAATGCCAGGGTGTTATCGCAAACTTCGTTTTCCGACGAAGGAGCGCACGCCTTCGCAGGATGTTTCGGCAGGGAACCGGAAGCAAAGAATGCCCGGTGTTGTCAGGTTGAGGTATATTTGCTCAAATTCACGAAAACAAAATCAGGTGATTGAACTGAGATTCACCACGTGATGCGTCGATAAGGAGACTAAAATGGCGAGCTTCTGTACGAAATGTGGAGCGGCATTGTCTTCGGATACTCAATTCTGCACGTCATGCGGAGCGCCGGTAGCCGCCAGCGCCGGTGGACACATGCCAGCTCAGGTTATGGCCTATCCTCCACCTGCTACCGCTCCGCCCACTTCCGGCGGCAACGTGGTCAAGATCATTCTAATTGTCGTGGCGGTGATCATTGGTTTGGGAATGCTGGGGTCGGCGATCTTCGCGTTTACGGTGTGGCGGGTTGCACGCTCCATTCACGTGGAGGGCCCGAATGGCCAGGTGAGCATCAATACACCGGGTGGAACAATCTCCGCGAATGAGGCGCAAACATACTCTGCATCCGAATTGGGGACGGATATTTACCCCGGCGCGCAGGGCATGCGCGGCAGCATGAAGATGGATCTGCCGACTGGCTCGATGGTGACAGGCGTATTTGTCACTTCGGACTCAAAGGAGCAGGTAGTTGAGTACTACCGGAGCAAGCTTGGAAGCGGTGCGTCGGTCTATGATTCGACGAATAGCGCATTGCTGACGCTGAACAAAGGAAGCCAGGAATCAGTGATGGTGACGGTCGCCGCGAATTCGTCGCAGGATGGCGGGAAGACGCGGATCTCAATCGTGCATTCGAAGAGTAACAAGCCTTCTTAGTTGCGATCGGGATGGTTTGACGATTCACTGGTTTCGATGAAAGGAAAATCCCCGCCGAGGCGGGGATTTTTCCGGTGAGTGGCTTTGCGCGGCGTTCCTACTGGTAGGCTGGTCCGTTGGCGTAGAACCACAAGGTCCCATCGGCGAAGAGGTCGACGGTGGAGATGTCCCTGGTTGTGGGGCATGCGGAGCTTGGAATCCATCCCGGGCAGGTCATGCTGATGTTATAGACTTTCGCGGTCGCCGGGCTCGATCCAGGATAGAAGTAGGCGGAGCCATCATATCCAAGAGTCCAGTTGAACTGATCGGCAACGTAATTGGTCAGGTTCGGTGCGCCTCCGTTGGGCCGTTCTACTACCCATTCCACGGTGTTGCCGAGGTAGTGGGTGGAACTGCTGGTGGGTTCGTTGAATGCGACCGAGGCCGATTTCTGCGTGGTGTAGTTGTACATGTACGCATGGCCGTGCGGGGCGGCGGTGGTGTACCAGACTTCGGCTACGACCAAGTCGCCGGGATTGATCGGCAGGCTCAGGTTGTAGGAGAAGCAGGGCTGAGAGGCCGAGTTCACCGTGCAGCCGTTGGTATACCACTCGTACCAGGCGGAGTAGGTCGAGGGGCAGGCATTGACCTCGGTGCCGGCCTGCAGGACGTCTCCTGAGATGAAGGCGCCGTCGAAGCCGATCCACTGCGAGGACATGTACGGTGTATCGTTGCAGTTCTCCACGCCAGCGGCGGGTACGTTCCACTCCGCGTAGACGTAGCTGTTATTGGCGGTAAATGTACCGTTGGCGCTGGTGACTGCGTAAGCGCTCCAGTTATTGGAGGAAGCTGAGATCGTGCTGTTCGTTGCGCCCTTGATCTGTCCATTCTTTACGGGACCATGGAAGATATTCGTCGCAGTCACTTTCAGGTCGCTGAGTCGCGTCTGAGGGGACATGACGAGCTTCTTCCAGCGCGCGAAAGGAACCGTGTCGGATGGATCGGGGCGCGGCGGAATTCCATATTGTTCCAGCTCGGTGCGCGATGCGGTGAGCGGACTGAACTCGGCTGGCGGCGCGGCGAAGACGATGGCGTCCGAAACTTCGGTCTGACCGGCTGTCATGGCTGGAGCAGTCTGGGCCTGTATTGCCGAGGATGCTGAGAGTGCGAAGGCCGCCATAAGAGAGAGGGCGGTCAGTGCGGGGAAGCGAAGCGTCGCACGCGGGGAGTTTTGCGCGCGCCAAGAGTACTTGGAGGGGGTCATGGAGTCTACTTCCTGAGGTGAAGTCCGAGTTCAAGCAACTCGTCTGCGGAATAGTGCAGGAAGGGCCATAACCGTTGCAACGAACGGAATTTTCTTTATGGACAACGTGTGAAGCGCTGCTAGAACTGTGGTTTCAAGGGCTTATATCTGGCCTGGAATTTTCCCGTGACGGTGGCCTGCGGAGCGAGATCCAGAAGTGAGGCGAGCTCGCGAAATTCCTTGCCGCAGCTATGGCAGGTTACTACGACATAGAAAGTCGGGTCGAACTCCGGCATTGTGTCCGTTGCCAGAGTGCAGATTGGGACCCGCATGTAGCAGCCGGAGGTAGGGCAGTGGGCAATTAAGCAATTCATGGGGCTATTACTCCGATGGGGCTCCAATGGATCTCCGATAGATCAGGCGTCAGAAAAAGCGGCGCCGCTGGAATAGAACTCGCATTCGCTCGACACAGCCAGAGAGCGATGGCGTTCTGCACCGCTGTCCAACATACCATGTTCAAAACACGATTCTCGACATATTCGGGAGTACACTCTTGTGCGTCAGTCCACCATCAATTCGCCGGGCACAATGGGGCGGGTTCGCGGCAGCTTGCCCTGGTAGGTCGCGATGCCCATCAGCAGCAAGACGGCGCTGAATACCGCGAGCTTCTCGAGATTGGTTGTCTGATTCTGCGGCAGCGTCTTCCACAGGATCAGCAGAACGGTCTGCGCTATGGTAACTGCCCAGACAGTGCCGTAGAAATAGCGCCGCTCGGTGCCTTCGCCCTTGGTCGAGCGCCCTACGCGCGGCAGCAGACCGGCGAGGCCCAGCAGCAGGATTACAGCGCAGACCGGGAAGTAGGCGTACCGGTAGATCTGGCTCATGTACCAGTGGCTTGTTGCGACTGCGATGACCAGGCCGATCAGATTCATCAGGGCGAAGTTCACCGCTGCGTTCCATGCGAAGGTGTAGCAAACACGCCGGTAGAGCGGATTTGGCTTATCCTCGTCGAATCGCAGGATGTAGGGACGCAATTCCACGCCCGGCAACTGCGCCCGCAGGCCGGCGATGCCGGTGCCAACGAGAACCAGCGCCAGCCAGGTGGCGTTGCCCCACCCGAAACCGTGCGCAAAGAGGGAAAATGTCAGCGGCCCAGGGGCCAGAAAGAAGACGGTAATCCAAAGCGGCCAGTGTGCCAGCCGGTAACGCCGCGTGTTTCGCTCTCGAATCTTTCGCTCATGGGCATATTCCAGTTTTCCGTTATAACGCATACAGCCGGAGTCTCGCAGAGCCGCCGCCAGCGCGTCAATTCGCCGGGGTGCCCAGGATGGAAGTGCCGGGGTTCTTCCGGTATGGTTGATATAGGTGCGGCGACTTTTTACAAGCGATGCGGCGAGCGGCTGCGTCAAGGAATATAGCTGCGACTATCTCCAACCTCAGGTCGACCAAAAATATGTGGAATTGCTTGTCCCGAGTATTCCTGCCGGGGATACTGCTCTGCTCCTCTATGCTCTCTGCGCAGGTTCACCAGCGTCATTCGCGATATCCCAATTCGCCTTCGAACGATCCGCAGTTGCAAATTCCTTCGGATCAGGCGCAGTCGTGTTTTTATCCCGATGGCCCCCGCAGCGAATTCGAGCAGTATCAACAGTTCGATAGCTATCCGCAGCCGGCTAGCAAAGGGTATTTGTGCATTGCTATCCCAACGGGCAAGACCTTTGTTATCGACCATTTGTTTGCTGAAGCGGACTATGATGCCGAGTTGCCGGGGAATGCTGAGTGGTACCTCGACTCGGTGCTCGGAGGCAATGAGCAGATGACTGGCTTTGCGGCGGCGAGGGTCGGCTCTGCAACGCAGAATCCGCATTATGTGCTGTCGCAGCCTGTGCACCTGGCGGTGATGGGAGGAACGCGCGTGACTTTGATTATGCATAGCTACTACATGAGCAGCAGCAGTTCTATTGCGGAAACGCCAGGCTCGGCAAGCCTTTCCTTGATCGGCCACTGGGAATAATAGTCACAGCCTCTTTCTGAGTTGCTCGAAGATGAGATAGCCGATCACGGCAGAGATGACGGCAATCAGAAAGTTTGTGCCCGTCCATATATCCGTCAATGCGGCAGCAAGAGTTTTCCCACGGCCGTTAGCGACGGTGAATTCGCCCATCAACAGATTGGAATAGAAGAGAAATACAATAAATGCAACTTCTATTACGGCGCGCCAGATAGAGGCGAACTGCCGCGGCCTCTTACCCTTGTCGCGCCCATTCTCGTGCATGAACGGATGATACCAAGAATGGACCTGGAATTTCGTGCAAATTGGCCGGCAAGGCCGATGCTCGCACTGGCAGTTATCTCCATGGGATGGCTAAGATAGCCGCCAGTACGTGCAGCGCGCCGGGATTGCTACCGGATGCTTCGAGTTGTGGCATGCGCAACCGGCCACGAGTGGGACGACTCCACGGACGAGTCTGTCTTCAATATCTCATCGAAGAGGTTGCGATATTGAATCATTGCTGTTCGCAGCTCTTCCGTGCTGACTTGACCTCTGGCAGAGAGGACTGCGACTGTATGCGCCGAGCGATAGTTTTCTGTCACGCGTGGATAGTTGACTGAGATATCGTCGACGCTCTCTTCAAAGCCGGTTACCGGATAACCACGCGCCTGCATGAGCGCGGTGACCAGCTCATCGGCTTCAATCAACGCGCCTTTGGGATGATCGACGAAGCGGGCCTGCACGGTGTTCCAATCTTCCGCAAAGCGATCCCGCTGGACAGCGCCCAATTCGCGGAGCTTCAGTTTGCGTACTCGTGTTTCCCGGTCTGCCAAGACTTCTTCAGCTTTGCGCTCCGATCCTTGTTCAAGCACGGCTCGCTCGTATTCCGATCCAAAACGCTTGCGAAGCCGCATGGCTGTCGAGCGCCTGTACCAGATGACAGCGATGGCAATCATAATGGCGAGAACCACTATTGCCAGAACTGCGACGACTGTGGGATTGGAAAAGTCAATAGGCATTGCCGTCTCCTCTCTTGGGCAAGTCTGCCGCAGCAACGGTCCTGTGTCATAAGACTCTACAAGACAAGATCCATCGAAAAAGACAGCAAACTCAACCAGACGAGTATGAGACGAGAGGGGCTCGAATGCTGCCCCGTAGTGAACAGGACCGCGATTCGCTTTGATTAGGTGACTAACTGCCTGGAGTGCCAGGAAGAAGGATGCTGAACACGGCGCCAGGGAGCTCAGCATCGGCTAGGCGTTCAACGGAGATTGTTCCGCCGTGACGATGAACGATCTCTTTTGTTACCCACAGTCCAAGGCCGGTGCCGACGTCGATCTTGGTGGTGAAAAAGGGCTCGAAGATGCGCTCTTTCAAGTGAGCTGAGATGCCCGGGCCGTCATCTTCGATGACCAGCCTTATCCATTCGCGGTTGGATTCCTGGACGGCAGAAACCTCTATGCGAATTGTTCCATCGAATGCGACAGCGTCTGCCGCGTTGGATATGAGGTTGGAGACCGCTTGCGTCAACTCGCCGGCGAGGCCTTGAATCGGCGGACATTGGCTGAATTCGCGTTCTACACGGATGTTTTTGGCTTTGAGCTTGTTGGAATAGAGTTTGAGAACGTTCTCGATCAAGGTGGGCAGATAGACGGAGCCCGGCACCTTTGATTCACGATAGAAGCCAAGCGTCTGTCGCGCTATATGCGAGATGCGATCCAATTCGTGTTCTGCGAGTTCCAGCGGTTGAAGAGCCGCGTTCGGCAGGCCATCGGTCTCTTTGGCGATGTAGACGAGGTTGATGACAGCTTCCAGCGGATTGTTGATTTCGTGGGCAAAGGTTGCCGCTAGCCGCGCCGCTGCCGCCAGCTTTTCGGTCTTGCGCAAAATCTCCTGCGACTCGCGTTCGTGCGTCGCGTCGCGGAAGACCAGAACGACTCCGACCAAATTGTTCCGATCGTCGAAGATCGGCGCGGCGCTGTCTTCGATGGGAGTAAGGCTTCCGTTCACATGGCGGAGCACGGTGTGGTTGGCAAGGCCTATCACGTTGCCCTCTTCCATGACTTTACGGACAGGATTTTCCGCCGGCTCGAACGTGAGCTCGTTGAAGATAGGGAAGATTTCGTCGATGTCCTTGCCCCGGGCCTGCTCCAGGAACGATCCTGTCAGCCGCTCGGCGACCGGGTTTAGAAAGGTCACCTTTCCGTCTTTGTCTGCGGCAATGACCGCGTCGCCAAGGCTAGTCAGTGTGACGCGGAACCATTCTTCTCGCTCACGAATCTGGGCTGCGTGTCTTTCGCGAAGGTCCATCTCTCGAAGTACGAAATATGCAAGCAGGATCAGGCCGATAGCCGCAAGAAGACTGGCGAGGTAAATGGAAGCGATGGTGATCTGCAGACTTCGCTGGTAGGCTGGCTCTCTGATGGCTTCAAGGGAACGCTCTTCCTGTTCCATCGCTTCGGCCTGTTCCCGGATTGCGTTCATCAGAAAGAGACCGGAGTCGGCAACTACAAGAGCCTTGGCGTCTTCGGTTTTTCCTGACCGGTAAAGATCGATTGTTCGGGCCAGCTCGCTCAATTTGTCCCGCGTCAGGTTGCGCAGGACTGGAATGTGCTCCTGCTGGCGTGGATTATCCATGGTCATCCGCGCGATTTCATCGATGTGCGGCATGACCTGGGAGATGGCCTGGTTGTAGGGCACGAGGTATTTTGTGTCGCCGGTGTAGAGATAGCCGCGCTGGCCGGATTCGGCATCGTTCAGAAGGGACTCGGTCTCCGACAACTCGAAAAGAACTTGACGAGTATGTGCCATCCATTCCTGATCGCTGATCTGGGCCGCGAGTTGACGTCTCACGATCAGGGCGTTCGCGACCAGCAAGATCAACAAAAAGGAGAATCCAGAGACAACACTAAAACGCCGGTAGATGGTCTGCATAGAAGGAGGCATCGCTCCGTTTGCCGGTCACGCGCATAGACGAATCCTGCTGATTGTAGCGGCGATTCAAAAGGAATTCTGCTCAAGTGTATACCGGAAGCGCAGGAACTTGCGAGATCGGTATAACTGGATAGGTCTTCTTAGTCGCATGTTCATTTTTGGAATAAAGCGGTCGGAAGCGAACATGCGTCGACTTTTGGCCGGGCGATGCGGCTTGTCGATGACCAACATATAAAAGGGGTTACATAGACAGCCGTTATGGCATGGTGCGCGCATAGAGAAATCGGCAGGCGATATGCGGTGCCGCGTCGCCCTCAGCGATGTCGGAGAAATCGTTTCCCCCAAGGAGGGTCCGATTATGGCGCGCATCTACTTACTTCTGTTGATCGCAGGCATTCTCACTCCAGCCATTTCAGGTCAGGAGAGCGTGCATGAGCAACTCAGTCAAACGCTTCTTCTTGAGAAGCAGGGGCAATTCGATTCAGCTATTCGCGGCTTTCAACCTCTCGTCGAGTCCGATGCTCTGAGCCTGCCGGAGCGAGGCAGAGCGTGGACTCTGTTGGGATATGCCTATCAGGAAATTGGACGTTATCAAGAATCACAGAGCGCGTACGAGCGCGCTCTACGCATCTTCGAGGGAGATAGACAAAATCGCAAAGACTACGCCAATGCACTCTACTGCTTCGCCGGACTTAGCCGAAGTACCGGCCAGGCCGAAGCCGCCTCCAGGATGTGGTTGCAAGCTCTCGATATCTATAAGGAGCAGAATGACCACCGAGGGATTGCGAGAATTTACGCCAATCTGGCTGGGCTTGCAATGGAGCAAAATCACATCCGAGCCGCGAAATCAGCCATCGAAAAGGCAGTTATCGAAGCAAAGGCGGCAAAGGGTTTTACCGAGGACGATCTTGCCCTGATCTGCGAAATCCAGGCATGGGTTGTGAGCGCAAAGGGCGACCGCAAATCGGCGCTTGCAGGGTATCAGCATACCCTCGACCTGAGGAAACATAGTCACGGGGACCACTTTCCACTTACCGGATGGTCCTATCTGATTCTTGGCAGGGCTTATGCGGCAAACGATCAGATAGAGGAAGCACTGATGAATATGCGGGAGGGACTTACGATCCTGGAGCAAACTGAGGGACGCAAATCGCCGCGATATCTGACGGGAGAGATTCTCTTTTCCCAGGCTCTCGATCAATCCGGATCGCACGGGGAAGCATCGCGCCTGAGGGCTTCGGCTCAACAGGGCTTAGGTGATCTATATCGCGGCCAGTGTGTTGGCTGTACCCTGAGCGCATCCAGTTTCCGCTAAGTTTCCATTAAGCCTTTTCGCAAGACCATTTCACAGGCTGGAAGGTTCCGTGCTCATACTGGCACAGGGCTGCTGCAGTGATTTACCTTGTTAGGAGTATGAAAGCCGAAGCCCGCAATAGTCTTGTCCTTGCTTTGACCCTTGCCGCCACTTTAGGCGCGCTGGCTCAGTCGACTCCGCCGCCTCCCGAGACCAAGCCTGCTACACCACCGGCTGAGGAATTGCCCGATTCGCCCACTCCGCAGGCTGCGGCGCTGATTCATCCCAATGGTCCAATAGTGGTCTTCGATACCTCGATGGGGCGAATTACCTGCCAGTTTTATCAGAAGCAGGCTCCAAAGACCGTCGCCAACTTTATTGCCCTCGCCGAGGGCACCAAGGACTGGACTGACCCGACCACCCACAAGAAAATGCACAACAAGCCGCTGTATGACGGCACTATTTTCCATCGCGTGATTCCCGAGTTCATGATCCAGGGCGGCGATCCGGCGGGCACGGGCATGGGCGACCCCGGCTATCAGTTTGAAGATGAATTCGATCCCGACTTGAATTTTGACGTTCCCGGACGCCTGGCCATGGCCAACTCAGGCCCCAACACAGACGGGAGCCAATTCTTTATCACTGAACAGGCTTATGAATCGCTCAATCAGCATTATTCGCTCTTTGGCCAGTGCGATCAGGATGGCATTGAGGTAGTGAAAGCAATTGCCCGCGTTCCGCGCAACTCGGACGACAAGCCGGATACGCCGGTGATTTTGCGCAAGGTCACGATTGTGCCAGAAGGGAAGCCGCTTCCGCCTGCACCGGCTGCCAGCGCGACGGATTCCAAGCCCTCGGCACAGCCCACCCCGCAGACTAAATAGAGACAGACCAGAATTTCCCGGCATCGCGATTGTGCGTTTCCGTAATCACTCAACCCTTACGACGCGAACGGATGCGTCTACAGGCAAACACACTTCACAGGAGTATTCCATGGCACTGACCACCGGCACCTACGCCATCTTCAACACCACCGAAGGCAAGATCACCGTTCGCCTCTTTCCCGAAGTCGCCCCAATCACCGTCGCCAATTTCGTTGAGCTGGCGGAGGGAACACGCGAATGGACGCACCCGCTGACCGGCGTTAAATCGAAGAACAAGCTGTATGACGGAACGGTCTTTCATCGCGTGATTCCGAACTTCATGGTCCAGGGCGGCGACCCGGCGGGCACTGGCATGGGCGGCCCCGGCTATCGCTTCCAGGATGAGACTAAGGGTTCTCCGCACAGCTTTGACAAGCCCGGTAAGCTGGCGATGGCCAATGCCGGCCCAGGCACCAATGGCAGCCAGTTCTTTATCACCACGGCGGAAACTCTGTGGCTGACCGGCAAGCACACGATCTTTGGCGAAGTCGTAGAAGGCCAGGACATCGCGGTCAAGATCACCGGTGTTCCGCGCAACTCACAGGACAAGCCGCACAAGCCGGTAGTGCTTGAGTCTGTCGTGATCGAGCGCGTCGCTTAATAGATATCCGTCTGTGACAAGTGTGCAGATTAGCCACGCATGGCCTTTCCTTGAGGAAAGGCCGTGCGTGTATCTGGGGAAGGAACACGCGCGTGAAACCTTCAAGGCTGGAGTATTTCAGAACGACAGCCTTGCGCTCAGTTGAATTTCCCGGCCAGGGGTTGAGACTTCGGTGACGCTTCCGAAATTTGCCGTGTTTACAAAGCGATTTGGCGTGCCGAGATTGGTGTGGTTGAATGCGTTGAAGAACTCCGCTCGCGTTTCAAACCTCGCCTTTTCACTGATGCCGAATTCCCGCACAACAGCCAGATCCATGGTCTGCATTCCCGGACCGTACACGCTGTTTCGTCCAACATTGCCGTAGGTATAGGCGGCTGGGGCGGCGAATGCGCTGGGGTTGAACCACGTATTTGAATTTCGCGTTCCCTTGCCAAAGATCGCGGCACCGGTCGCATTGGCGCGAATGGGGTTCTCGCCCACGACCGTTCCAGCATTTGCCGTGTCGCCAAAGACGGAGATTGTGAGGGGGAATCCGGTCTCCACCTGGTAAATGGCAGAGGTGCGCCAGTCCCTGGTGATAGCTCTGGTCAGCCGCGACTGCGACCAGGTTGGAGTGCTGTAGACGGCGCTGGCTGAGAATCTGTGCCGGATGTCGCAGCCCGGTCCTTTCTCGGCATCCAGGTTGTCGTTGTCTTGCGGCGTGGCGGCCTCAAACATCGGCGAGCGGAAATCCGGTGCGTTCTCCAACGCCTTCGCAAAGGTGTAATTGGCGAGCAGGCTCAATCCATGAGACGAGCGCCGCCGTACATTGATGTAGCCTGCGTCGTACCAGCTTTGCGCCGTATTTTCGAGCAGGTTGATGGTGCTGACTGGGAACGTGGTACTGGTCACTTTCGTTGTAGCCGGAAAGACGGTGTTGGGAACGAAGCTGATCTTGGGAAATGGTCGCCGCGGCTGGATCAACCCTGCGCCGGGCAAAGCGTTGTTGATCAGATGCGAGCGCTGCAGGTGGAAGCCGCCTGCGCCGAGATAGCCGACCTCTACGGTAGTGTCCTTGCCGAGTTGCTTCTCAAGCGAGGCGCTCCATTGCTGGACATACTGGGCCGGAGCGTGCAACTGCAATCCGGTGAAGCTCACGGCGGTGGTGCCCAGAACCGGGGCAGGGAAGTTCAGTGTTGTGATCGAAGGAATGTAGGGATCGCTCTGCGAGGTTTCCGGGAAGACGTAAGGGACGTTGTGGCGCTGATTGCACCAGGTGTTCATATCCACCGGCGTGTAGAAGACGCCGTAGGCGACGTGCGCTACCAGTCCAAGCCGGGGCAGGCTCTGCGCGAGGCCAAGGCGCGGCGCGAAGTTCGCTTTGTTGGAGTACATCAATCCGCTGGGATATCCGTTTTGGCCGCCGATGAATACCTGGGGAGTGCCGTCTGTAATCACGAGATTGCTGTTCGTGTAGTGAATGTCCACCAGGGGGCTCATGTACTCGTAGCGGACGCCGTAATTCAGCGTAGTTGTGGTCGTCAGCCGCCATGCATCCTGCGCGAAGCCGTCCGCATACCACTGCCGCAGGTTCATCTGCGGAACACCCACCTGGCCTTGGCGCGCTGCCGGCAGTTGAAGGAGGAAGCTGGCCATCGCCGAACCCGTGCCGTCGTTCAGAGCGTCTTTGGTCGTGTACCCGTTGGTGAACTGATAGTAGCCGCGATTCTGAAAGAACCCCCACATCGGCCAGATGAAGCGTTGATAGGCTGCGCCAAACTTCAGACTGTGCCGCCCAAGCTGCCAGCCCAGCGAGTCGCGGCCTTCGACTACCGTGTCCCAGGCGTGCATGGGTGTGCCCAGATAGTTGTCGCCCATCGGAGAATAGCCCTGCACAGTGAAGTAAGGCGCACCCCACGCTCCGGGGCCTCCAAATCCCGTGCCGGTGATGCCGAGTTCCGACACGATGTCGTTCTTGTTCGCGCTCTCGGTGGTGTGCATCATTACCAGACGCGAAACGGCAACCGACGCAATGTTGACCATTTGGTTCGAAACGAGGTGAGTCCAAGCGCCTGTTCCTTGCTGCGACAGATCGTCGTGGTAGAAGCCGAAGCCTGGCAGATTCTCTGGCATGAAACCGTGTTCGCCGGCCGCGCTGTAACGGATAAAGGCGACGTCTCCCCCGGCGAAATCGTGATCGACGCGCACTGTGCCCTGGTCGTCCATCATCTGGCTCTTGCGCGCGTCCAGGTAGTTATTGGCGTCGTTTCCCGCACCCACAACGGTGGGTTGACCCATCATCGTCATGCCCATCATGCCTGAGGTGTTGGGCTGGGGAGTGTACTTCTGCAGCATGATTTTGGCTGCCGAGCCCAGACGCTCTGGCGGGATCACGTTCAGCACTCCGTTATAGGAGAACTGGTCACGAATGTATTGAGGATTGCTCTTGCTCACTGGCAGGCTTGGGTTATAGCCGGGGTTGGCTCGCGTCGTATTCGGATCGAAGATGTCGACGCCGCTCTGGCTGAAATCTCCCGCGGCCTCGGCTGCAGTGGGCACGGTGTCCACCATGGACATGGTCTCCACGTTTCGCAGCGCCTCGTAGTTCAGAAAGAAGAAGGTCTTGCCTGTGTGCCACAAGGGACCACCGAGCGAGGCGCCAAAGTTGTTCTGCACGAGGAAATTCGATCCGCCCATCTGGTTGAATGAATGCGCGTCCATTGCGCCGTTGCGCAGGAACTCATACGCGGTGCCGTGGAAATGGCTGGAACCGGAGCGTGTGACGATGTTGATCTGGCCGCCTCCTGCCCCGCCCATTTCGGCTGAATAACTACCGGTCTGCACCTGAAACTCCTGCACGGCATCCGGAGAGGCGCTAAGGTTCTGGGTGCTGAATGTCGGATCGGTATTGGTTGCGCCATCGAGCAGAAAGTAGTTGGCGTTGGGGCGATTGCCGCCGATGCTCACTGCCGATCGTTGTCCGGGGCGCCAATACAGGGGATTCATGTCGCCGGTTGCTGCTCCGTGACTTACGTGGGCTCCTGGGACGGTGAGGACGAGATCAATGAGCATGCGCCCATTCAGGGGCAGGTTCTCCACGGATCTCTCATCCACCACTTCGCCGACGCTGGAGTCCTGTGTCTTGAGAAGTTCGCCCCGCTCGGAGACGCTCACGGTCTGGGTCTGAGTGCCGATGGCCATGACGATATCGAGCGTCGTTTGTTGGCCAACTTCGAGATTGACCGTTTGGATTGCGTCGCTGAAACCGGAGCTCTGCACCTTTAACTCGTAGCTGTCCGGTTGCAGGCCGGCTGCTTCAAAGAGTCCGACTGCGTTGGCGGTAACTTCACGGGATGCACCGGTGGCGTTCGCAGTCAACCTCACCTGTGCATTTGGAATCGGGTGATGCTGCGGATCGAGGACCGAACCCCGAATCAGGCCGTAATTGCTTTGAGCATGCGCCGCGAACGGCATCAGCAGAACGAGGACGGACAACAGGCATCTGCGTAGCATTGATCCTCCCAAAAGGCCTGACGTGTTGGCCTATATGCATCCTCTTCGTGCAAAGTCCGATTTTTCCGCGGAACTTCAGCTTGGGAGTGCATTCCCACAAGCTCAACGCTGACACGTTTCCGAAAAGAGATATGAGGGTTACGCTACTGTTGCAGTGCGCGATTGTCTTGGGTCGAAAGGTGCACGCCTTCATCCACCGAAAGGCGGAGAGATGCGAGGAAGAAAGGAAAAGGGCCGCTCTTGGATTGAGCAGCCCCTTCGTAATCAGTTCGGGAGATATTGAAAGGCTAGACGCCGATCACTGCGCAGAGTTCCTTGACTGCATCGGCGCTCTTCTTGAGGGCTGCATCTTCTTCGGCTGTGAGCTTGATTTCGATGATCTGCTCAAGGCCAGCCGCGCCCAGCTTGCAGGGAACGCCGATGTAATAGCCCTCGATGCCGTATTCGCCTTGCAGGAAAGCCGCGCAGGGCACGATCTTCTTCTTGTCCTTGAGAATCGCTTCGACCATCTCGACTGCGGCAGCGGAAGGAGCGTAGTACGCGCTGCCGGTCTTGAGATGCTTCACGATCTCCGCGCCGCCGTCGCGCGTGCGCTGCACGATAGCAGCGAGGCGATCCTCGGCGATCAGCTCAGTGATGGGAATGCCAGCAACCGTTGAGTAGCGCGGCAGAGGGACCATCGTATCGCCGTGGCCGCCGAGGACAAAGGCAGTCACGTTTTCGACGCTGACGTTCAGCTCTTCCGCGATGAAGGTGCGGAAGCGGGCTGAGTCCAGGATGCCTGCCATGCCGATGACACGCTCGCGGTTGAATCCGGACTGCTTGAAAGCAGCCTGCGCCATGGCGTCGAGCGGGTTGGAGACGATGATGAGAATCGCTTCGGGCGACTGCGCCACGACTTTTGCGACCACGTCGGACATGATCTTGTAGTTGGTGTGCAGCAGGTCGTCGCGGCTCATTCCGGGCTTGCGCGGAATGCCCGCCGTAATCACCACAATGTCGGAGTGCGCCGTGGCGGCGTAGTCGTTCGCGCCGGTCACGTGCACGTCGCGTTTTTCAATGGGCATGGCTTCGAGCAGGTCCAGCGCCTTGCCCTGAGGAATGCCCTCGACGACATCGATCAGAACAACATCAGCTAGTTCCTTGGCGGCAATCCAATGCGCCGCTGTGGCGCCCACATTACCGGCGCCTACGATACTTACTTTCTTCCGCATACTTCTCCTCATTTGTGCTTTGCGCACAAGTTATAAGTGCACTTACATGTTCGCGATCATGCGTGTGGCAAATTCGCTGGTGCCAACCTTGGTTGCGCCTTCGAGCTGCCTCGCGAAGTCATAGGTGACGGTCTTCTGCACGATGGTCTTTTCGAGCGCGCTTTCGACCAATTTCGCGGCTTCCTTCCAGCCCAGAAACTCGAGCAGCATCACGCCGGAAAGAATGACGGAGCCGGGGTTGATCATGTCCTTGTCCGCGTACTTGGGCGCGGTGCCGTGGGTTGCTTCAAAGACGGCGAAGCCGTCGCCGATGTTCGCGCCGGGAGCGATACCGAGGCCGCCGACCTGCGCTGCGGCTGCGTCGGAGATGTAGTCTCCGTTGAGGTTCGAGGTGGCCAGAACGCTGTAATCCTCGGGGCGAATAATGATCTGCTGGAAGATCGAGTCGGCGATGCGGTCATTGACGAGGATCTTCTTCTTCCACTGGCCATTGCCGTGGGTTGAGCCGATCGAATCGAGAACGGCTTTGATCTCGGCATAGAGCTCCTTGCGGAAGTCATCGGTGCCGAACTCAAGGCCGGGCTCGATCAGCGCTGCGTTCTCTTCGATGGTGATCGACGGGTTGGCTTCGACGTTGCCCAGAATCCAGCTCTCGCGCTCGGTGACGGTCTGCTCGCGGAACTCCTGCACCGCGACCTCGTAGCCCCATTCGCGGAATGCGCCTTCGGTGAACTTCTGGATATTGCCCTTGTGGACGAGGGTGACGGTCTTGCGCCCGGTATCAAGGGCAGCACGAATGGCAGCGCGAACGAGCCGCTTGGTGCCAAAGATCGAGATCGGCTTGATGCCGACGCCCGAATCAGTGCGCACCTGCTTTTTGCCGCCCTTCAGCAGATCGTTGTTGAGGAAGTCGATGAGCTTCGCGACGTCGGCCGAACCCTGCTTGAATTCAATGCCTGAATAGACATCTTCGGTATTTTCGCGGAAGAGCAGGATGTCCAGCTTCTCGGGATGCTTCACGGGCGACGGCACGCCGGAGTAGTACTTGACCGGGCGGACGCAGGAGTAGAGGTCCAGAATCTGCCGGAGGGCCACATTCAGAGAGCGGATGCCACCGCCTACGGGGGTGGTCAGCGGTCCTTTGATGGAAACGCGCAGGTCGCGGGCTGCGTTTACGCTGTCGTCGGGCAGCCATGTACTGAACTGACGGAAGGCTTTTTCGCCTGCGTAGATTTCGAACCACTTGATTGCCCGCTTGCCGCCGTAGGCTTTCTCGACAGCTGCATCAAAGACTCGCTGCGATGCTTTCCAGATGTCGCGGCCGGTGCCGTCGCCTTCGATGAAGGGAATGATTGGGTTGTCGGGAACAGTGAATTGTCCATTTGTATATTCGATCGGCGCGCCATCTGCCGGTAAAGCCAATCCGTTGTAGCTACTCTGCATTGATCTCCCCGTTTCCTTTCGACGATTCAGATTCGATATTCAGCTCTTCACAACAAAAACACGCCATTATTAAGCCGAAAGAAGAGGCTAACACTCTGAATTTAGAGGTGGCAATTCCGACGGAAACCTGTCTTACGGGTCGTATTTGTGAACGCCGGGTCAATCTCGCATCGAACGCGCCGGCTTCGCATCTAAAGATAGGTTCCGCTCATCAGCGATGCGATAAACTCGAAGGTCTGAGCTGTCGTGTTTTCAAGCGGAAACGTCCGGAGAAATACAGGAAATGTCACACCTCGCAAGCACCAAATCAAGAAAATACAACGTCGGACTGGTCCAGATGCACATGGGGCCTGACCCCAAGGCCAATCTGGCTGCGGCGCTGAATCACATTCGTGAAGCCGCGCGCCTGGGTGCCAATGTTGTCTGTCTGCCGGAGCTTTTTCAGGCGCAATATTTCTGCCAGCGCGAAGATATTCGGCTTTTCGATCTCGCGGAGGCTATACCCGGCCCCGGCACCGCGGCCATCGGCGAAGTGGCGCGAGAGACGCGCACCGTGGTGATTGCTTCGCTCTTTGAGCGCCGCGCCGCCGGGCTGTATCACAATACGGCAGTCACCTTTCATACGGATGGCAACATAGCGAGCGTTTACCGCAAGATGCACATTCCGGACGATCCGCTGTATTACGAGAAGTTCTACTTCACGCCGGGCGATCGGGGCTTCCAGGCTGTCGATACGGCATTCGGGCGTATCGGGACGCTCGTGTGCTGGGATCAATGGTATCCGGAAGGTGCGCGTCTGACTGCGCTTCAGGGCGCGGAAGCCCTTTTCTATCCGACGGCTATCGGCTGGCATCCGGCGGAGAAGGCTGAGTTTGGCGCGGCGCAGTATGACGCCTGGCAGACGATCCAGCGAGCCCATGCAATTGCCAACGGCGTGTATGTCATGGGCGTAAACCGCGTCGGACATGAGCAGGGCGATGTGCTTGGAAATCGCGTCGAGGGACCGGGGCTGGAGTTCTGGGGCGGTTCATTTGTAGCTGATCCGTTTGGACGGATCATCGCCAAGGCCTCGCACGACGCCGAAGAAGTGCTGATTGCAGAAATCGATCCTGCGCTGCTTGAAGACACGCGCCGCAACTGGCCCTTCTTGCGCGACCGCCGCATCGATGCCTACGGTGGCGTTACGCAACGATTCCTGGACCCCGATCCCTTGCTGGCGGAGCTGAAATAAGCATGGGGATGGGAGATACGCCAGCGTCATTGCCGCGCGAACTTGGGTACAAGATGCCCGCCGAGTGGGAATCGCACGAGGGAACCTGGATCGGCTGGCCTTACAATGCGTCGGACTGGCCCGGAAAGTTCGCGGCGATTCCGTGGGTCTATGCGGAGATCGTTCGGCTGCTTTCGCAGCGGGAGAATGTGCATATCCTGGTGCATGGCGAGGCGCAGGAGCAGCGGGCGGCTTCGATTTTGAAGCGCGCCGGGGCTAATCTTGGTCAGGTCAGCTTTCACCGGTGGCCGACCGATCGCGTCTGGCTGCGGGATTCTGGGCCGATTTTTGTGAAAAACCCGTCTGGCGAGTTGGCGATCACGGACTGGAAGTTCAACGCCTGGGCCAAGTATGACGACTGGCGGCTCGACGATCAGGTTCCGGGGCACGTGTCAGAGCTGCTCGATATGCAGCGATGGCAGCCAAAGGTGACGCTCGCTGATGGAACAAAGCACCGCCTTGTTCTGGAGGGTGGAAGCATCGACGTCAATGGCGCGGGAACGCTGATTACGACGGAAGAGTGCCTGCTGAGCGAGGTTCAGCAGCGCAACCCTGGCGTCAGCCGCGAGCAGCTTGAGGCGGCATTTCGCGATTACCTGGGCATTGAGCAGGTCCTGTGGATGGATCGCGGCGTTGCAGGCGACGACACCCACGGGCACGTCGACGACATTACCCGATTTGTCGGTCCCTCGACGATCGTTACCGCAGTTGAACCGAATACGGCCGACGAGAATCACGCGCCGCTGGCTGAGAATCTGGCGCGGCTTAAGGCTTCACGCACTCCCGACGGCAAGCAGTGGACGATTGTCGAGCTGCCGCTGCCGCGCCCGGTAGTCTTTCGAGGACAGCGATTGCCGGCCAGCTACGCGAATTTCTACATCGCCAATGGGCTGGTGCTGGTGCCGACCTTCCATGACCCAAATGATCGCGTTGCGCTGGGCATTCTGGCCGAGCTTTTCCCGGATCGGGAGGTCATCGGAATCCACTCGGTGGATCTCGTCTGGGGTCTGGGAACGCTGCACTGCATGACTCAGCAGCAGCCCGCCGGGTTCTGACGTCGTTCGCTTCGCAGGCGAAATGTAAGAATGATTGAAGCGGAATGAACGATCTCGACTATCTCCAATTTGCGCTCGATGAGGCTATTGCCGCCGGACAGGCAGGCGAAGTGCCGGTGGGTGCTGTGCTTGTCTATCAGGACGAAGTGCTGGTGCGGGCACAGAATCGCGTTCTGCGCGACAATGACCCGACGGCCCACGCTGAAGTCGTGGCGCTGCGTGCTGCCGGGCAGGCGCTGGGCAATCACCGGCTCAATGGCTGCACCATGTTTGTGACGCTGGAGCCCTGCTCCATGTGCGCCGGGGCGCTGGTGCATGCGCGGCTGGACCGCGTGGTCTATGCGACCGCCGATCCGAAGGCTGGCGCTGCCGGTTCGGTGCTTTCGGTGATCAACCACCCCCGGCTGAATCACCAGATGCAGCTTGATTCGGGGCTGCTGGCGGCAGAGTCGAGTGAATTGCTGCGGGCGTTTTTTCGCGAGCGGCGGTAGTCAGTAGATAGTCATCTCCGCGTCAGATACCGGATTCGCTCAGCCTGGTCCGGCCATTGCTCAGCCAACTCCGCAAAATTTCCGCGCGTATAGTCCGCAAAATCGAAGCCAGGAACGACGGTGCAGCCCAGGAGCGCCACTTTGCCGTCTCCGATCAGGCGAGTTCCTTGCCAGACGCCCGCCGGAACCAGCAATTGCACATGTTGACCGGCGGCCAGGTCGGGGCCCAGGGCCACGATTTCGGAGCGCCCGTCCGGCCAGAGCTGGAGCATCTCGACCGGGTCTCCGAGATAGAAATGGAACAGTTCGTCCGATGCGAGCATGTGCATTTCAGAGAAGGTGTCGGGTTCGAGGAGGTAGTAGATCGCGGTGCCTGCGGCTCGTTGGCCTCGTTCCAGTTCGACGGTCAGCTCTGAGGTGTAGGTCCGGCGGAAAAAGCCGCCTTCCATTGGGTGGGTACTAAGCCGTAGCAGCTCCTTGATCTGGGCGGCTGTCAAATGGGGTGGGGTGGTCATGGTCTGATCCTATTGTTGTATGGCTTTGACGCGCATGGCCATTACGAAATCTTGATGCTCAGGCTAGAATTGCTGGCATGCAAATTCTCATGTATTCCGCGCCGTGGTGCCGCGACTGTCGCGAGACGAAGCGCTATCTCGACACGCACGGCATCGCCTTTACCGAGATCGACATCGAGGCTGAACCTGCCGCTGCCGCCGAGGTGTTGCGCCATGTCGGCAAACGCGCCATTCCGCAGCTTGTGCTGGACGGCGAGTGGTTTCAGCCGTACAAGCCGGGGCGCGGAATCCTCTACGACGAGCTTGACGCTCGCTTTGGAATCAACACGAGACTGTAGCCAGGGCCCAGATCCGGCGATCCAGACGTGGCAATCCAGACGCAGGAATGGAAGGCGGCTGGGATGGGCCACAGCCGCTCCGTATTCCGCCTGGTCTGGCGAAATTGACTGCTTAGGCCGTGGCCTACTTATTCTCGGTGGTGAGTTTAGCCGCCTGCACAGGGGCTGATTTTTGTTCCCAGAATGGGTCGTTCTTGACCCACTCGTCGGGGACGTAGCTCTGTTTTGGGTTAAACGAAAACAGTTCGTGGCGCGATGACGAGACCGATGCCGCGACCAGCTCATCCAGTTTTTTCATGCCGTCTTCGCCTATGGCCGCCACGAATTGCTTATCCTCCATCGGCCCTTTGTCGAGTTCGTCGAGCGACTTCCTTGAAGTGAACACGACATATTCGCCAGCGTCGGCTCCGAACTCCATCTCGAACATGGCCCAGTGAGCGCCGAGGTTAGCCTTTTCATAGCCGGTTTTGACCATCTTGACCAACTCTCGCCATTCCTGGCCGTGGCCGGGGCGAACCTGATAGACGGATGCCTCCATGTAGCGCATTTTCGATAGGTCAGCCATGGGATGAAAGCTCATTTCTTCCTGGTAGGTCAGGACCATCGAGTCCATGCTATCGAGTAACTCCCCGTCGGCCATTGCAGCGCGGTCAAACTCGGCGGAGAGCGCCTGATTTTTGTTGACGGAATCGTTGACCTTTTGCCAAGCCTCATACGAGTCGTACGAGGTGAGGTAGAGCGCGCGGCTCTTGCCGGTCAGCGAGTTCATGGCGATGTAGTGAGCGGGTATCTTGCCGTTGGCCGAGGCCCGGACGAAGGCGCTTTCAGTGGTGTCATGCGCCGCGCCGCTTTTGCCTGGTTTGGTGAACTCCCGCGTAATCTGCAAGACCTTGGGTACGAACGCGGTTGACGGAGTAGTTTCCTGTGCGGCAGCGATGCCAACGCAGGCAGCCGCGAACGAGATTCCCAAAAGAATGGATGTTGCTTTCTTCATGTTTGCAAACCTCCCAGTTTGCCTAAAATGCCGGACTCGTTAGCAAGGTCCGCGACCCGAGGATGTACTCACGGAAGCAGGATGGAAGCAACGATTGGGGGAGGACGAGCGCGCGTCTCCGCGGCGCGCGGCGGAAGCGAATCGGCTTAAGCCGCGAAGACCTGGATTGAGTCAGGGGTCGAGCTTGAAACCAGCGGTAGGCCCGAGGATTGTGTGGCAGTACTCTGGTCCATCGCAGGCTGATTTGTCAATGAAAATACAGAAGCCGCCCGCGCCGTCGAAGGTCTCTGTTCCGGAAAGCCGCTACAATAAAGGGTTGCCGCGTCGCCTTTGGATGCGTCCGGCCTGGGGAGAAGACCTCTTTTGATCGATCGTTATACGCTGCCCGAGATGGGCCGCATCTGGACCGAAGAAAACAAGTACCGCTGCTGGCTTCAGGTGGAGTCTGCAGCGAGCACCATTCTTGCCGAGGACGGCGTCATTCCAGCCGCCGCTGCGGAGGCCATCGCTACCCGCGCCAGCTTTGAGGTAGGCCGCATTCAGGCCATCGAAGCTGAAGTGAAGCATGACGTGATCGCCTTCACCACGGCCGTCGCTGAGTCGCTCAAGGTGCAAGGGCTAGAGGCCGAGTCCCGCTGGCTGCATTACGGCCTCACTTCCAATGACATCGTCGATACCGCGCAGGCTTTGCAGGTGAAGGAAGCTGCGATTCTGATTCGGGAAGCTCTGGTCGCTTTCCTGGAAGTGCTCAAACGCCGCGCTATCGAGTTCAAGCACACGCCAACGATTGGACGCACGCATGGAATCCACGCGGAACCGACCACGTTTGGCCTCAAGATCCTCAACTGGTACGCCGAGATGCAGCGCAATCTGGTGCGCTTCGACGCCGCGGCGGAAGATATGCGTGTGGGCAAGCTTTCGGGCGCGGTCGGGACATTTGGTCACCTGAAGCCGGAACATGAGGAGCGCATCTGCGCGCGGCTTGGTCTCAAACCGGCTCCGGTAGCGACGCAGGTGATCCAGCGCGACCGTCATGCCGCATTTATTTCGGTGCTGGCGCTGATCGGGTCAACACTGGATAAAATTGCGGTCGAGGTGCGGCATTTGCAGCGCACGGAGGTTCGCGAGGCGCAGGAGTACTTCAGCGAAAAGCAAAAGGGCTCCTCGGCGATGCCGCACAAGAAAAATCCCATCACGTCGGAGCAGATCAGTGGCCTGGCGCGCGTGCTGCGCAGCAATGCGCAGGCGGCGTTTGAAAACATTCCGCTCTGGCATGAACGCGATATCTCGCATTCGTCGGTCGAGCGGGTCATCTTCCCGGATTCGACGATCCTCACGCACTATCTTCTGACGAAGACCTCATCGCTGATCGACCGGCTGCTCGTGTACCCGGCACGCATGATGCGCAATCTGGAAAGCACTGGCGGCCTCATTTTTTCGGGCCAACTACTGCTCGATCTCGCCGAGGCTGGCATGATGCGCGAGGATGCCTATCGCCTTGTGCAAGGCCACGCCATGCGCGCGTGGAAAGAGGATCTCGTCTTTCGCGACGAAGTAGCGCGGAATGCGGAGATTACCGCGCTGCTTTCGACCGACCAGCTCGCCAAGACTTTTGACATGACGCGGCAACTCGGTAATGTAGACGCTATCTTTATTCGTGTACTTAAAGGCGAATCGCAAAAGTAAGGAATTATGCCACCAGAGGAAATTGATTCATTACGAAAGAAACTTGATCAGCTGGACTTGAAAGGGACAAAAATACGTCCATTCAAGGGGCTTCCGGTGATGGATAAAGCATTCTTTCCCGGTGGCAACGGATTGTTTGAGGGGAGTGGAGGCACTCTGCCTAGGGATGGGATTCTTGTTCTCGGTTCCAATTTTGGCTGCGTTGCAGATTTCATCGATGAAGCTGGAAATCTAGTGCGACTTGACGAGACATTCAGCAGTGCTACATGGAAAGGGTTACGGAGTATTCTTCCGAAAACCCCGATCAAATTTGACGAGTGCTTCTTTACGAACGCTTGGCCCTACTTGCACGAGGGTAAAAGCAATCTTACGAAGGGGCTAATCTCTATTTGGTTGCGAGATGATTCCCTTATGAAGGAAGGTGTCCGTTTCTTCAAAGAGACGCTTTCCACGATTCAGCCTAGACTCATAGTGGCATTAGGTACTGGGGCGCCAATATTTCTGAGCCGAATATGGCCCAGAGAGTTAGAGGCATGGGGAGGTAATTCGACCACTTCCATGGATGAAATACCAATGGCAGAGGTCAGTTTAGACTGTAGAGTCGCGGTCTGTACTGCAATTACTCATCCCTCATGGCCACCGAATGCTAACCTCAGAAAAGCTCCATATCAGGGTCGTGAGGGCGAAATCAGACTCCTTAAAGAAGCCGCTGCCAGAGCCGGAATTGGATAGACCTATCGAAGACGCGGAGGTTGCGTAAGTGGAGGCCGCAAATCTCATAGTCGCCATGACGGGCGCGTCCGGTTCTGTCTTTGCGCGCGAGCTTTTGTGCGTCTTAGAAAAAGATGCGCGCGCAGCGCGGGTCCATTTTCTGCCCTCGGAGAACTCGCTTCGTGTGCTTGCTGAAGAGCTTCAGATCAGCGGGCGCAACAACTTAGTCGAAAAGCTGCTGGGCCACGCGCCGGCGAAGACCATCCAGCTTTCCGATCACGATATCGGCGCGTCGATTGCCAGCGGCAGCTATCCATCGAGTGGAATGATCGTGCTGCCGTGCAGCATGGGTACGCTCGCTTCGATCGCCAGCGGTTTCGCCGACACACTCATCAGCCGCGCTGCGGACGTTACGTTGAAAGAGCGCCGTCCGCTGATTCTCTGCGTGCGCGAAACGCCCTTCAACCGGATTCATCTGCGCAATATGCAGTTAGCTTCGGATGCGGGCGCGGTGATATTTCCGGTTATTCCGGCTTTCTATAATCGGCCCATCGATTCGACCGAGATGGCGCGGCAATTTGTCTATCGCGTCCTCGCCCACATCGGTTTGCCGCAGAAGGACGCGTATATCTGGAAGCCCGGCGAATAGTAGCATCCAACTCGTCTCCGCGATAACTATTCCCCAACTATCATGGGCTGGCTCGCAGGCCGGGAATACGAAGTCTCCAGAAACCGTGTGATTGCCGGACCAAACACACTAGAGCAGCTTAGCGGAGCCAGATGCCCGCAGCCCGAGGCGACCACCATGTGCGATTGTGGAATCAACAGGTGAATTGCCTCGCCCTCGCTCAGCGGAGTGATCCTGTCCAATCGGCCCCACAGAATCAGTACCGGCATCTTCAGCGACGGCAGGTCCTCATCCATCACATCTTTCGCCGTGAGCATCGATGCCACGGCTCGCTTGACCACCCATGCATAGCTGGCCGAGATGCGCAGAATATCCTTCGCCACAAACCGGGGAACTGCTGGGGGATGCGGCATCAGCAAAGCGTCCAACTGATCCAGCTCGGCAGGAGTTGTAGGGGTGAAGAGCCGCGTGTCCCACGTGGGCGGCATCGTCAGCCCGGCGCTATCCATCAGAATCAAGCGGCTCACGCGCTCGGGATGATCAACCGCAACCTTCTGTGCGATCCATCCCCCCATGGACCAGCCTGCCAGGTCCGTTCGCCTCAAGCCCATGGCGTCGAAAAAGTTCGCAACCAGACTAGCCTGATCGCTGATCGAGTAGGTGGCATTGATCGGCTCTTCGGATTGTCCAAAGCCCAGCAAATCAGGGGCGTAGACGCGATATCCGCTTTTTTCGAGATACGGCGTCAGGCTGACGAAATCCTCGGATCGGCCGCCCAGTCCATGAATCAGTACGATGGGCGAGCCTGAAACCGGGCCGCTCACGTAGTAGTGAATGCGGTGGCCGTCGATCATCACAACGCGGCTTTCGGCGCCGGTGGCGCGCATCCGCAGTTCCTGAATATGGCCGAACACCCAGGTCGGGCACGAATAAAAGGCCGATCCTGCGCATGTCAAACCGGCGAGGAACGCGACGGAAAGTGTCCAAAAAAGCTTTTTCCTAGCCATAATTGCCTGCCTCTTGTGCCATTTGCCATCCTTTTTCGATGACCTGCACAGTAATGGATTCCAGCGAGTAGAAATTCGTATCCTTCCACTCAGCTCGACTTACCCAGGCAACTTCTAACGCGTCGCTTGACGGCTGGATCTCGCCGCTAATCACTCGACACCAGTAATCCACAACTACATAGTGATAGCGAACCAGCGATTCGTTACTATCGCTATTTCTATAGATGCGGTCTATGACCTCAACGATAGCCTCAGGCCTCACAATAAGCCCGGTTTCCTCCAAAACCTCGCGCTTAACCCCGGCAATCAGGGTCTCACCCAGCTCCAGAAGTCCTCCTGGAAGCGACCAATGGCCCTTCATCGGCTCGGTTCCGCGTCTAATCAGCAGCACCCGGCCGCGATCATCGACCACGACGGCGCCCACGCCGACCAGCGGGTTCGAGGGAAACTCCCGTTGCGCCAAACAGCAACTCCTGATGTCGGCCTGTGATCTGAAAGCTTAGACGCTTCTCAGGGAATATCGTGCATCGCCAGCTCGATGGCGAAGCTTCGACGGCCATCTTTTTCGGCGTACGCCCACAAACCGTGGAAATTCTCCCGCAGCTCCGGGTGCAGCTTCAGGAACGCGCTCATCACCGCAGTGGCTTCCGCCCGCGAGGCTGCGGGATCAGTCAAACCCGTGCCTTCATAAACGACCGCGAGATCCGGGCTATGCAGAGTCGTGTCGAGGTGAACCGCAGTAATTCTCCAGATCTTTCCGGCATCGGCTCCGGCACCGCTGACCGTCAACGGCAGCGTGTCGGAGGGGTTCGTTCCGAGCTGGGACTGTTCCCGGTTGAGCTTGTCGAGATGCGGCGAAGAAAGAAAATCCACAGGCAACAGAAGCCAGCGCGCCGTGTCGTAGCTGAACCAGGCGCTCCAGACGGCCTTTTTCGCGGCAAGTTCCCGCGCATGGCGCCAGTACCAGATGCCGTCATGCCCGTCGAGCGCGCCCTCCCGAACAAACATTCCCCCCAGCTTCCATTTCCCGCCCGCGTTCGAGTCCGCTCCCAGAATCAGCGCCAGTTGCCCAGCAAGCGGTGCGCCTTCGTAATCCGCGATCAGCAAGGCGTAGCGTCCCGCCGGCAGGCTGCGCAGGCTGACGGTCATCGTTACGGAGCTGTCTGCATTTGTGCAGAAAAACTGGGTGTCTTCGGGGGCTTTCAGATCTGTTGCATCAAGCAGATAGCCATCGCTCCAGTAGGCTTTGCCACCCTTTAGAATCGGCGCCGCACTCTGGGCGACACCGCGAATGCTGTCCCAATCCCCGATCACAGCCGGCAGCAGGGAGGCTTGCAGAGCGTCGAAGTTTTGAACTGCTACGGCGTCGGCAATGGAGTTTCCTGCCGCGAGCAAGGCATCCCGGTCGGCTGGCTTGAACGAAGCCTGGGTGGTGCAATTGACCGCGAAGGCAGGCAGCGCAGCGAGCACGCCGACGGCCAGCAGAAGAATGAGGCGGTGCAGCTTCGAGCTGTGTGAAAGAGTCCTACGGGAAGGAGCCCCGTTCGCGAATACGCCTTGTTCTTGCAATCCCAGTCCCGAATCGGGCACCATTTGTTCAACTCCCGCCATGACTTCAGCCCCGGCATGCTGTGAGCGTTGGCCAACTCTTGCTAGTCTAGTACAGTGGGTGCTGCGGCTGTTTTCAGGACGCGGGCAATCGGTCAGGAAGTTTGCAATGGCATTGGATTCCATTCTTCGGCATACCGGATTGGCGGCAAGGACGATATCTGTTGCGGCGTTATGCGCTGCTGTTATGCCCATTGCCGTAGGCGCGCAGGCCAGCGCAAATGGAACCACCCCGCCAGCACAGGCTCAGGGACAGCATTCCCAGATCACCCCGAATTCCGCAAAGCATCCGGCGCATCGCCGCGCGGCGAAAGCTAAAGCATTGTCCCCGGTCGCTGAGACACCACCTCCGCCTCCACCACCTCCGCCGCCGGACTGGCCAGTCAACGACAAGGCTCAAGAGGCCTCCGTGGATTGGAATGGCCGCAACCTCCGTATTGCCGCCACAAACTCCAGCCTGCAGCAGATTCTGCGCGACGTCTCGACGGCTACTGGCGTCAAGGTGGAGGGCGAAGCGGCAGATGAGCGTATCTACGGAAGCTATGGACCGGCCCCCGCGCGCGAAGTTCTCGCCAAACTCCTTGACGGCACCGGCTACAACGTCCTGATGGTTGGCGACAAGGGCGAAGGAACGCCCAGAGAACTGGTGCTGACGGTCAGAACCAATTCCGCCCCCAAGCCTTCCGCCGCAGACAATCCGACGAGACAGAACGCAGACGACGAAGCGCAGGAAGATCCGGAACCCCCCGAGCAAACCAATCCCGTTCCGCACCGGCCTTTCGGGGTCTCGCCCGCAGCACAGCCGGGGCAAGGCCGCAGCCCCGAGCAGATTATGAACGAGATGCAACAGCGGCAGCTGCAGATACAACAGCAACAACAGCAGATTCAGCAGCAGCAAGGACAGCCGCAACAACAGCCGGGACAGCCTCAGCAAAATCCGCAGGCCCAGCCGCAGCCGCCCAACGATTAGCTGATGCCCGTGAGGGTGCTCTAATCGAATTGTGACTTTTTCGACAATCTGGGCTTGGTTTTTGCCCGTTTCCGTGTGGCTGCTCGCCCTCGGATGGCTCTGGCAACTCGTTCAGTGGGTCCGCAATTCTCCCCGTCTTACCGATCTCACACAGCTTCCCATCGAGCAACTTGTCCCTCTGCCGGTCGATTTGGCTTCCATCCCCGATCTGACCGTAATCGTTCCCGCCTGCAACGAAGAGGATTGCATCGAGGCCACTCTTCGTTCGCTCCTCGCTTCTCGGGGAATTCGCCTGCAAATCATCGCGGTCGATGATCGCTCCACGGACCGGACCGGCGCAATCATGGAAAGAGTGGGTATTGAGGCGAGTCAGCAAGCCGCTCACACTCTTCAGGTCGTGCGCGTCCGGGAACTTCCGCATGGCTGGCTTGGAAAACCACATGCCCTGGCGATGGCTGCCGAAGCTGCTCAATCGGACTGGATTCTCTTCACCGACGGCGATGTCCTCTTCGCGCCTGAGGCGTTAGCTCTGGCGCTGCGCAATGCGCTCGCGGAGCAGGCCGACCACCTAGTGCTGATGCCCCACTGGATCGTGGCCTCTCATGGAGAAGCGGCGATGCACGGAGCCATGCACGCGCTTACTACGTGGACGTTTCACCCCTGGCGCGTTGCTGATCCAAGTGCGCGTGATTTTATCGGCGTGGGAGCTTTCAACCTTGTCCGGCGAAGCACGTATGAGGCGCTTGGCGGTTTCGCTGCGCTGCGCATGGAGGTAATCGAAGACCTGAGATTTGGCTGGAAACTCAAGCGGGCCGGGTATCGCCAGAGATTCGCGCTTGGAGCGGGGCTCGCTTCCGTCCGCTGGTCGCACGGAGCCTGGGGCGTCGTCCGAAACCTCGAAAAAAACCTCTTCGCCCTGTATCGCTACGGGATCGGACTGACGCTGCTATCGTGTCTTGGACTCGCCATTCAGATTGTCTTCCCAATCGTCGCAATCTGGACTGGGGGTTGGTCGCGTATAGCAGCCATCGTTCTCTACGCTTGCGTCGCCGGAATCTACATCGTTAGCCGCAAGGTCACACGCGTTTCGGCAATGTATGTGCTCGTGTATCCGTTGGCTGTGAGCCTGTTTCTGTTCGCCATGCTGCGCTCGATGACACTTGCTCTCCTGCGCGGTGGAGTCGTGTGGCGAGGAACTCTTTATCCACTCAAAGATCTTCGCGATCACGCCGGGAAAATGTGGGGACAGCCGCAGTGACGCCGCTCAGCGCTTGGGAAGCGCCTCCTTGTCGCCGGTATTCATAAAGCTGCGGTGCTTTCCCCCGGCGTTCAGATTTGGATCGCGCACCGGCATCCTATCCGACTGGCCGTTGAAGTCGCGCAGCAGCTTGGGGTTAGGCCGAAACTTCTCCGGTCCTCCGTTGAACTGGCGTACATGGCTGATCACAATGCCCATTCGCCCATGCGTCACACGAACGACTCGCGCAGCGCGATGTTCTGGTCGCGATACTTGCGCAGGTCGCCGACATCGTCGCGGTCTGCATTCATGCTCACCAGCGTGAACCGGCACTGATCGTCAGGCAGGTCGGCGGGGCAGACATCCAGAAAGCGCGTGCCGTCTTTAAGTTCCACAACATCGTAAACATGCGCCGCGACACAAATGTCCTTATTGCGGTGTTGGTCCTGTTCCGCTTCGGAGACCGGAAGGCACTGCTTACCGGCAAGCTGCGCAGGAGGAGCATCCGCTTGCGCGGCTACGGAGCCGAGAAGAAAAGCGAGAGCTAGTACAAAGGGGATTGCAGCGATAATAAGCGCGGATCGGAACCGATTCCAGACGGCCAACTGGGTTCTCCGGGAAGAATTTAAGCTACGGATATTCCCTGCAAGCGTATCGTCAAAACTCTCATTAGGGGAAGCCCGCGTTTTTGCGGCTCTCGATGGCGATTGAGTCAACTAGATCGGCCCATCGTCGTCTAACCGTCAGGCTTCTCGATCCCGAATTTGACTGGATTCATCCAACCTTATGACTACGCTTTCAAAGACGCATCTTGCCGCCCTGCTTTTCCTGCCCGTCTCGCTCGGTGTAGCGTTCGCGGCTGCTCCGCAAGCGTCCAGCCCGGCCCAGACGTCAGCCCAAACTCCGACCCAGACCTCGGCGACGCCATCTACGACATTGAAGGTCCAGGTCAACGAGGTCATCCTGCCAGTGACCGTCCGGGACAAGAAGGGCCAGGTCGTGCCTAATCTGAAACAGGAAGATTTCACCCTCACGGAAGATAGCCACCCGCAGACGATCAAGAGTTTTTCTCACGAGACGAACTTGCCTTTCCGTCTTGGTTTGCTGGTCGACACCAGCCGCAGCCAGCAAAACGCACTGCCCGACGAGCGCACGGCGACCGGAAAATTCATCGATCAGATGCTTTCCCAGCCGGCCGACAAGGCGTTTCTTCTCCATTTCGATCACGAAGTTGAGCTGCTTCAGGACTTCACCGCCTCTAAATCCAAGCTGCATCACGAACTCGACGATATGAGTAGCTCAAACTCCTCGGGCGGGGACGACGGCCAAAGCAGTGGCCAGAGCGGCAGCGGAGACAACGGCAGAGGCGGAAGCAGCCGGAGGCGCGGCGGTACGCAGATGTACGACGCCATCTATCTGGCATCCAACGAGTTAATGCTCAAGGAGCATGGCCGCAAAGCAGTCATCCTGCTTTCAGACGGCGTTGACCGCGGCAGCAAGGAATCGCTGAACGACGCCATTGACGCTGCGGAAAAGGCGAACCTCACCGTGTACACCGTTTACTTCAAGGGGGAAGAGGAACACGACGGCAGCGGATTTCCCGGCTCGGGAAGACGCGGCGGCATGGGCGGGGGATATCCAGGCGGTGGCGGCTACCCGGGCGGCGGAGGTTATCCAGGTGGGCGGGGTGGACAGAGGCCGGGGTCAAGCGAGCCCAAGGTCGACGGCAAGAAGATCCTGGAGCAAATCTCAACCCGAACAGGCGGCCTGTTTTTCGAAGCTAAGAAGAAAGACAGCTTCGATGAGATCTACGCCCAGATCGGCGAAGAGTTGCACGGCCAATACCTGCTCACCTACACACCGGATAAGCCTGCGAGCAGCGACGATTCCGACGGATTTCACAAAATCTCATTGAAGGCGAAGGATGACAAGCTGCAGGTGATCACCCGCGAAGGGTATTACTCGCAGAACTAGCCACGGTCTCAGGCTGCGGCGCAGTTCACCAGAATCCTTTCCGCACCGAGCCGCCTGTCTACGGCGACCAGGATCGAGTCCAGACCGACAATACGCAGCAGTTCCAGCACGTGGGCCGAGGGGTCGACCACGAAGAAGTCCGTTTTCGCTTCGACCGATGTGCAATACAGCGTAATCAGCGCGGCGATGCCCGCAGCGTCAATTCGTTCGACACCGGAAAGATCCAGCGCTACAGATTCCTGCTTCACACGCGGCAGTACTTTCTCCACCACATACGCTTCCGAACCACGCACCAACTCACAATTCACAGCAATCACGACGACCGGGGAATTGGAAGCCGAGGAAATATTCAAAAAAGGCGATACATTCATAAATGTCCTCCAGATCGGGCCTGGGTGGAAATAGCTACGGTAGATCGACCACGCCGTTCTGCCATGTTGCACCGATTACTGAACCCGTCTTGAGAATTGGATACGCAAAGATGCCCCCCCGAGGTTCCATTCGTAATACTTCCTTCTCGCCGGATCGCGAATCCTTCGCGATTGCAGAGACTGGTCGAGTGCCCTCGCAAAAGGCCGTCCGCGAACTCGCACTGCGTGCTGGATTCACCGAGGCGGCCATCGTCAGCCTGCCCTACCCCGAAACTGGGCGCGATGCGGCCCGATTCGCCGAATTCCTCGAAAAAGGCCGTGCCGGGAGCATGGCTTACCTTGCCCGGCGCAACGAGAGCGGGGAGCCGTTGCGCAGCCGGGTCGACCTGCCGTTCCCCTGGGCCCGCTCGGTTGTCGTGTGCATGGCCAGCTACCATGCCGATGCACCACTTTCCACCGCGCCTGCGCCGCCGGAAGCCGGCTGGATCGCCCGCTATGCGTGGTCGAGCCGCCGGGATGAAAAAGGGGTAGTTCGGCCCAGCGATTACCACAAAGTCCTGCTCAAACGGCTGCGCGAACTGGACGCCGCGCTGCACGCGGCCTTCGGCGAGTTTGAATCCCGCGCCTATGTGGATACCGGTCCAGTGGTCGAGCGCAATGTTGCCCGCGCTGCGGGCCTCGGCTGGACCGGCAAAAATACCTGCCTGATCCACCCAAAGCTGGGGAGCTGGAATTTTCTGGCGGTTCTCGTGACCGCGCTTGAACTGCCGCCCGATGAAGCGGCGCTCACCGTCCCCGACCGCTGCGGCAGTTGCCGCCGTTGCCTCGACGCCTGTCCTACGCAGGCGCTCGTCGAGCCATATCAGATGGATGCGACTCGCTGCATCTCTTACTTGACCATCGAGCATCGCGGGGAGATTCCCGAAGACCTGAAGGCCGGGATAGGTCGTCAGATCTTCGGCTGCGATATTTGCCAGGATGTCTGCCCATGGAATCGAAAAGCCCCGATTACTCTCGGTAATCCGGACCTCGCTCCTCGCCCGGAACTTATCAATCCGGATCTGACGTGGCTGGCCGACCTTGAGAACGCGGATTTTGAGCGGCTCTTCAACGGGTCGCCAATCCGCCGTGCTGGTTTTCTGGGATTGCGCAGGAACATCGCCATCGCCATGGGAAACAGCGGTCTGACGCGCTGGGCGCCATGGCTGAAGCGCTGGTCGCTCGCCGAAGCCGAAACCAAGTCCGAACCCAAGCCAAGCCGCGAAACCGGCGATGGTTCGGCTCCCGATCCGGTTCCGAATCCGGCTCAAGCCGCCTTACGGGAAGCTGCCGATTGGGCTCTTCGCCGGCTGGAGGTAATCGAGAGACAGGAAAGGCCGGAAGTTAGGGCCTGACCGGGTTTATGCCGGTCGAGTTACTTCAATTGCATTCAGCCCTTTGGGGCCCTGCTGTAACTCGAACTCGACCGCCTCGCCTTCATTCAGCGAACGATATCCATCTGCCTGGATTGCAGAAAAATGCACAAAGACATCCTCGCCCGTGGAACGCTGTATGAATCCGTATCCCTTTGCGCCGTTGAACCATTTCACTATGCCTTTTTCCTTCACTGCCACACTCCTCATGAACTGCCGATAAGAGTCCGTTGCCGATGAAAACCGTTTGGTGACAACTATCCTGCAAGACACCGAGAGCTACCAGTCGATCCCTTATTGGGCGCGGCGGCAGCTCGGAGTGACTCCCGGAATGTACCTGACACTGCGTCCAATAAATTTGAGACTGCTCACCAATTCAGCAATCTGGCGTCGCCGCCTCTAAGGGGTACTGTGCTCTGGTTATGTCAGGATTCCGACGAAAATGCAAGAAAAAACCTCACGTTCTCAAGGCGCACTTACCTTGAATTTGCATCTTTCCCAGTGTTTACGCGGTCAAACGCGATGCCTCTGGTAGCATCGAAACTAGAGTTCGATATGTCCTCTATTTCAACATCCGAGACTGAGGGGCTTGCCCAATCCCCGGAAATGACCGTGCCGCAGTCAGGGGAATCGTCCCCTGCCCGGGCCGTCGACGAAGGTCCTCTGCCCATCTACGGCTTCCAATGGCAGCGGGACGGAAAGGTGCTGCTGCACTACCTGATGGATAGCGAGGTGCATACCTTCGCTTTCAGTGTTGCCGCGAATGCGATCCTTTCTTGCATCCCCTTCATCGTGATGCTGTACACGATCGCAAACAGCGTCTTCCATTCCCACGAGATGATGGATGTCATCGGAGATTTCATCAAGTATCTGCTGCCATCCAATCAGGATTGGGTAGCAGCGCACTTGGCTGCGGTCGCTCCGAAATCGGGCGTCCGCGCACTTTCTCTCCTCATGATTCTGGTCTCATGCACCGGCATTTTTCTGCCGCTCGAGGTGGCGCTCAATCGCTCCTGGGGAGTAGCACAGAGCCGTAACTACTTGATGAATCAGCTTATTGCGCTTGGCCTCGCGCTGTGGATGGTGGTTCTCGGCCTGACCTGCATCTTTCTCAATGCAGGCGAACGCACGATTCTGAACATGCTCTTCTTCGGACATGTCGACAACTTCGCCTATCGGGCTCTGAAAGAGTCGTGGCTGGCTCTGTCGACCGCAGCAGCAAGCATTCTGCTTTTCTTTTCGATCTATTGGGTTCTGCCCAATCGCAAGTTGCCACCCCGGCCGGTGCTGCGCGTTTCCATTGTCACAGGCCTGCTTTGGGTGGCGGCCAAGTATGTCTTCGTGGCGCTTTTGCCGAAGCTGGATCTTCGCGGCCTCTACGGGCCGTTTTCCGTCTCCGTCGGACTGCTGCTTTGGGCCTATGTCTCGGGATTGCTGCTGTTTGCCGGTGCGCAATTCAGCGCAATGCGCCATAACAGCCGCAAGGGAGTTTCTCGGAGTCAGGTAGCTCACGACGCTTCTGGCGGTGGCTTTTCCTGAAAGAGATGCCACCGCCAGCGTCTTTGAGTCAGTTTTTGAGTCATGACCTTCGAGTCAGGGTTTAACCACAAGAGCTATGCAATCCAGCGGTAACTCAAGATCTGGTCAACCGTGAAACTTCGCGATCATTTCGCTTAACTCTGAGTTGCAAATTGCGGATACACGAATCGGACCAACTCCCCGATATTGCGATGCTTTGCAATTGGATGTTGCACCGGGCTGTTGTGCAATATCTCGTACCGGTTCCGGCGGCCATCTTTCTTGACGGTGACATACCCGGTTGCGGTCAGATCGTCGACAATTCGTTGTACCGCTCGTTCCGTAATTCCGACGGTGGCTGCGATCTCGCGCATTCGGAGATCGGGTTGTTGGGCGATGAGCACCAGAACATGCGCATGATTGGTAAAGAGCGCAATCTGGTGGGGAGGGGCAGCGACACTGAGAGACACATCATTCATGCAGAACCTCTAAGGCAATAAAATGGTACACAATGTTTTCGCGTATCGAACTTCGCGTAATGGAAAATACCTATGCTATTCCACGAACAATTGCGCATTAATCTGCGGAGAAAATCCTTGAAGCACCGGGATACACCGAATGAAATTACTCTATTTGCATCCTCTGCCGTTCGAGTCGGGCGAGGTAGCGAACGCGATTCAAGCGTTTGAATCCGCAGTTGAATTTTACTCGCAACCAATAGAGTTTGTGAATGCTTTCTTAAGAAAAGGATTTCCGGTCTTCAATTAGTAAATCGATGCACCCGAGTTTCGCAGATCGAGCCCGGACTGGGAATCCGCACGAATCGTCTACCTTAGATTGAATTACGGGAGCATTCGCGGCTGACGCCCAGACTCTGGCAACTTGACTACTGCAATCGGAAGGCTTTTTCAGCAATGGCGTTCGGACTTCGTCCGGTCGGTAGCAGTGTAAACACGGATCGTGGGACGAGGCCTGTTCCTGTCGTCGAACTATTGTTGGTGCGAATCACCGCTACGTCGCCAGACAGCGCGTCCACGGCGAAGAGGAGATTTCCCGTCGCGGAAAACGCCAGCGCATCCGGTCCGTCGCCGACATGAATCGACGCCGTGCGCTTGCCGTCGTCAATCGAGTAGACCGAGATCTCCTGCGAACGAAAATTGCTCTCGTACAGCAGGGAATTGTCCGAGCTCACCAAGCCTCGCACCGGGTGCGAGCCCATCAGGTAAGCCCCGCCGACCTCATCGGTGCCGGTTACGACTTCGGAAATCGAGTCCGAGTCGAAATTGGAGACAAACAACTCGCCACCATCCGGCTTCAACGCCAGATGCACCGGCGAGCGACCTACGTCCAGCAAAGCCTCCAGGGCATCAGTTCGTGCCGGGGCGCCCGCCTCGGCCGGTCGCGCCAGCGCAATGGCCATGATCTGGTGCCCGCCTGAACAGGCCACGAAAGCCTTGGTTGAGTCCGGCAAAATTACGGCGTCGGTTGCGCCGGGGCAGCCCTCAATGACTTTACGAATGCGCGGAATATCCTGCCCGCCCGCACTGAAGATGCTTACGCTGTTGCCAAGCCGATTCGTCACGATGAGGGATTTGCCATCGGGAGAGATTCGCGCCATGCCCGGTCCTTCCCCGGTTCCGGCCACGGCAATCTCCCTGCGCGTCTTCAGATCGATCACCGAAACCGAGTTCGACCCCGAGTTCGCCACATACGCCAGGTCGCCCGCTGGATCGACGTCCAGAAAATAAGGCTGGCGATGCACTGGAATGGTAGCTACGACAGCGTTCTTTTCCGCGTCAATGACGGAAACAGAACCGTTAGCCCCATTTGCAGGGGTAGCTCCTGAATTAACGACATACACTTCGTTGCGCTTCGGGTTTGCGATCACCCCGGTCGGGTTCTGTCCCACTGGAACCACGCGGTCCAGCCGTACATTGACCACATCGAAAACAGAGACGGTGTCGCTGCCGCCATTCGTCACGTAGGCATATTCCCGATAATTTGCCGGGTATTCAGGAAAATCGCGATGGCGGCAGCCGATTAGGGCAAGAGTTCCCATCGCCAACCCAAAGGCAACAGTATTGTGGCGGCGCACAGGCTTGGCCCTCACGCGGTCGCGGTTCCGACATGGATGCCACGCGGCACTCGCCGGTGCAGCACAGCCGCAATCTGCTCGAGTTCGTCCATCATCGTCGCAAACTGGTCGGGATAGATGGACTGCGGCCCATCCGAGAGCGCCTTGTCGGGCTCGTGATGGACTTCGACCATGACGCCGTCCGCGCCAACGGCAACAGCGGCCCGCGCCATAGGAACGACCTTGTTCCGCTTGCCGGTGCCGTGGCTCGGGTCTACGAGGATCGGCAGATGGCTCAACCGTTGCACGGCCGGCACAATGCTCAGGTCGAGGGTGTTGCGCGTGTGGTCGGCAAAGGTGCGCACTCCGCGCTCGCATAGAATGACCTGATAGTTCCCCTCGCTCATCACGTACTCTGCGGCCATCAGAAACTCGTCCAGTGTCGCCGACATGCCGCGCTTCACCAGCACCGGCTTGCGCGTTTTCCCGGCTTTCTTGAGCAGCGAGAAGTTCTGCATGTTGCGCGCGCCGATCTGGATTACGTCCGCGTACTCGGCCACCAGCTCGAGGGTCTCGTTGTCGATGGCTTCGGTGATGATCCGCATTCCGGTGCGCTCGCGAATCTCGGCCATGATCTCCAGAGCCTCAAGTCCAAGCCCCTGAAAGGCATACGGCGAGGTCCGCGGCTTGTATGCGCCTCCGCGGAAGAACTGCGCTCCTGAGGCTGCCACCTGGTCGGCAATGGTAAAGGCCTGTTCCCGCGTCTCGATGCTGCAGGGACCGGCCACGATGGCTACGTTTTTGCCGCCGCCTATGATCGCATCCGTGCCCGGGAAACGGATAATCGTATCCTCTTCCTTCACGTCGCGACTGGCCAGCTTGTATGGTTTGGAGACCCGGATGACCTCGGCTACGCCGGGCAGGAATTCGAGATTGCCTCGATCCACTTCGCCCTGGTTACCGGTGATGCCGATTGCGGTGCGCTGTGCTCCGGGCAGTGCGTGTGCGCGAAATCCCAATTGTTCAATGTGTTCGCAAACTGCCTGCACTTGTTCAGGCGTCGCATGCGCTTTCATGACTACCAGCATGGCCATTGCCCCCAAAGATTAAGTGTAACGGGTGCCGGGAATCGGGGCAATGCTGGGGATTTTGCGGTATGCTTCGATCAAAATGCCGCCGCCAGTTTCGCTTCAGAAGATCGGCGGTCCTGCGGATCGTAGCAGCGATTAGTCGGCGTTGGTTTCAGAGGTGCCGGAGCAGGCAGCGACGATAGCGGGGCTGAGGACCATGGCTACGAAGGTAAGGCCGATAAGAAGATCATGCATTGGGGGATTCTCCTCTGTGGGGTTCCTCGGAACTTGTCCACAACCCAAGGATGACTCAAGTCACATGATTACTAAATAGCACTATTACCCTGATTCGAATCAGGACAGTGTTACCTCACGATACCCCTTAGGTGTAAGCCGCGCTCTGAGACTTCCTCGCCAGGACTGCAAGGCTGATCGGCAAAAGGAACGGCCCTCGCTCGTAGGAGCGAGGGCCGTTCGAATCAGATTTGTTTTCATGACGTTCCAAATGAAGACTGAATGCTTATTAAACCAGCTCAGAACGTCTACTGGACCAGCTCAAGGCCGGAGATTTCAATTAGTCGGCGTTGGTTTCAGAGGTGCCAGAGCAGGCGGCTACGATGGCTGGGCTGAGAACCATTGCTACGAAGGTGAGACCGATCAGAAGATCATGCATTTGGTTTTCCTCTTCTGTGGGGTTCGCTTGAACTCATCCACAACCTAAGGATGACTCAAGTCACATGATTACTAAATAGCACTAATACTTTGATCCAAATCAGGACAGTGTTACCCCGAATACCACGAAAGTGTCAGATCTATTTCGAGTTTCTTAGAACCTCCCCCTCTTGAATTGATACGTCGAAAGAAGGCCCAAAACTCGCTGCTGCCAAACCTATGCGTGTAGCGAGCACACATAATGTGAGCATTATTGCTCAGACTTAAGATTTCGCGAATTGAGATGTTCTATAGGCGTGCGAATCATCGCGTGCTCGTATCAGGAAATATGGGGAAGTTCTACAGTTCGAAACTCACTCGCCGAAAGTAGAGGTGAGAGGGCCCTCCAGACAAGGCCGTCCTTATGGATGGGTTAACGCAGATACCATTCGATTCCGCAACATTTCTCCGCACTCCGGGGGTCGGTCGCACAATCATCCAATTCAAGCCGAAACGCGCGCTTTTTTCTCAAGGGGGCGTGGCCGAAACTGTGTTCTATATCCACTCCGGACGCGCAAAGCTTACCGTGGTTTCCAAGCGGGGCAAAGAAGCCACAGTGACCCTGCTTTCTGCCGGTGATTTCGTAGGTGAGGAGGCAATTGCCGGAACCGGGCGGATTCGCATAGCTACGGCCAGCACCATTACTCTTTGCGTGGTCACTAGAATCGGCAGGGACCATATGCTCAAGATCCTGCACGAGGAGCACGCCTTCTCCGACTTCTTTTTGAAGTTCATGCTGGCGCGTGGCATGCGAACGCAGGCCGATCTGATCGATCAGCTCTTCAATTCGAGCGAAAAGCGTCTGGCCCGAACGCTCCTGTTGATGGCTGAATTCGGCAGACCCGGCGAGCCGGAGACGTTGATCCCCGCTGTCACTCAGGAAACGCTGGCCGAAATGATTGGCACAACGCGGTCGCGGGTAAGCTACTTCATGAACCGCTTCCGCAAGCTGGGCTACATTAGTTACAACGGTCGCATTCAGGTGCACAAGGCGCTATTGAATGTCGTTCTGCACGACCTGCTGCCTGAACAGAACGCAATGAGGCCTACAGTTCTCGAACCTCCGCTACCCAAAGCGCGAAAGGCTACAAGAGCGAGGCTGGTCTGAGCAGAATTGCACAGACTCCGTTCTCGCGACGCCTCCATACTTGTCGGAATCCAAGAGCAACATCAAAAGCGGGTGACAAGTGTCGGATGTCAAAGCATCTCTTCTGATCGTGGACGATGATCCGTCGATTCGCGATTACCTGTATGAGATGTTCGCCTGCATGGGGCACTTTGTGCGCACCGCGGAAGACGGATTCCACGCGCTACACGAGATGAGAGCGTCGCTTCCGGACATTCTGCTCTCTGATCTCAATATGCCTCGGATGTCGGGCTTTGAACTACTCTCGGTTGTCCGGCGCAGATTTCCATCCATCTACGTCATCGCCATGAGCGGCGACAACCCGCGCAGCGATATTCCCAATGGAGTTGCCGCAGACGGCTTCTATGAGAAGGCCTCGGGCGTGGTTGCGCTGCTTGAGGCGGTCAAAAGCGGGGTGATCTCCGATCGCCTCTCAATTTGGGCCTCGCGCAAGGCAACGCCGATTTGGGTTCCGCTCAGCAAGAGACATTCTCCCGACATCTCACAAGTCTTCATCGGCTGCCCGGAATGTCTAAGAGCGTTTCCCTATGCATCGGAGTCCCGCCACTCGCTTCAGGAAACAACCTGCGCTCACTGCTCCGCACCAATCAACTATGCGGTGGTCGAACAGTATGCTTCCACCATGTAATCGGATTATCGTGCCGGAATCGTCCGGATGAAGCTCTCCGGCGTGCCTGCGTTGACATCGACGAAGTGCACGTCCGACGGCTCCCGTCTGGGAGCATCCACGGAAAAGATAACGAAGGGGTGTTCGACAATTTCAGGGAAGCCGTGCACGACGCCGCGACGGAAGAACTGCATCTGCCCCGGTAACAGCACGACCGGCTCTGCATCGCCCACGATAAACTTCGCCCGTCCGCTGACTACTACCAGATATTCGTCACAGCCCTTATGGTAGTGAGCCGGAACATGGGTGTAGATGCGAAAAAGCCGCGCGCTCGCAGCCGGTTCGTCCGTAAGACGCAGATCCAGCAACATCGTATCGGCGCTTTCTGGCAGGGTTTTGGCAAGGGCCTGCAAGTCGAAACCGCCGTTTACGCTCGGCACTAGGGGAATTTTTGTATCGGACATTACTCTCCTTCGCGGTCGCATCTCAAACGGAGCACGATCGCACTGCTCGCCATTCCGCTACTAAAGGGATGAAGGAGACAACCGAAGGATTCAGCGGGAAAGTGGGAGGGAACTGGCAATTCCGGGAGATTTGGAGGGGAATGGAGCAGCAAGAGAAGATCCTTCAACGCCACCTTGTCAGGTCAAGCCGGGCTTCCATCTTGGGGCCTTAACGGAAATTGTAGGGAATTGACCGGAACAGACTACTCGCCGGGCATGTTCACCGATGCAGAAAACGAGAATCATCGCCGGTCACGTCTACTGGCCGGGTAGCGTGCGCGGACCAGCTTAGTCGAACTTCGATTCCGCGCTGCCGGACTTTGCGGCGACAACTGCAGGTGCTACAACCATTCCGATGAAGGCGAGGCAAATCAGAACATCATGCATGGGGGTGTCTCCTCTGTAGAAGCTCTCATGAACTTCTCAACACCCTGATCATCGGCCCGATTAGAGTTTTCTTACATCCCACGAAGACAGCGATAGTAATCAAATCCGTGTTACTGCCGTACCCACCTTAGTGTTATCTGGTTTAGACTCCTGGGGTTAGCGACCAGCACCGGTCTTGAGTTTGCTCCGCTGCCCCTGCCACTTCACTACCATCCACAAAACGTATCCCAATTGGATAGCCCACGTAACGCAATACGCGGCTACCAGAAATTTATGCCCCATTCGAAACCACCTTTTCTCGCGCTTCCTTTTGCCTTCCATCAGGAAGCCGATCGTCATTGAGCTTGCTTGCAAGTGTCAGAAAAAATGAAACTTACTGGGGAAGTCCGGCGCTTTTACTCCGATCTCAATCGGCCATCAAAGCCGCCGAGGCTTCAGCTGTTTCTATGGTCTGCTGACGCCGCTCAACATACACACGGATCAGCAATGCCGCCAGTCCCCAAACCCCCCAGGCGAGCACATTCCAACCAAAAGCCGCCAGCATCTGCGGGTCCTTGATGCCGGAATCGTCCCCGCCAAAGAAGACCGGCGAGGGGTGTTGGGTGCGCCACCACCGGTTTGCCATGTATACAATCGGCACATCCAGCGCGCCAAAGATCGAAAGTACAGCAGCCAAAGTTTTCATTTGCGGTCCAGCCGCGAACTTCCGTAACAGCAAATAGCTTACGTAGATCAGCCAGAGAACCAGAGTCGTTGTCAGCCGCGCATCCCAGGTCCACCAGATTCCCCAGACAGGCTTGCCCCAGAGCGGCCCAGTAATCAGCACGACGGTACAAAAAACGACTCCAACCTCGGCTCCTGCGAGCGCCCAGGCATCCGCAGCCAGCGCCTTGGCCGGGGCGCTGCGCCGCCATGCCAGAAATAGGATCGACGCGACAAAGCTGATTGCAAAAAAGAGGAAGCAGAGCATCGCATTGGGAACGTGGTAATAGAAAATGCGCTGCACCTCGCCCATCGTCGCCTCGGTTGGGGCAACGTACATGGCCTGATAGTAACCCCACGCCATGAGCGCCGCGACACCCACAGCTCCCAGCGCGATCATCAACTTTTTCATCGTATTGTGTGCCTCACATGCTTCGACGGACGTGCTTAGTTTATCGCGCAGGGAAGTGGTTTGTCGTAACCGCCGTTACTCGGCTTCGAGAACCGTATCGAAGAGCAGCAGGCTGATGGTGGTGAAGATGATGTCGTAGCCGCCCAGCATTTTGATCCAAACCAGGCTTGGGTCGCTTCCGTCGCCGGTGAGGATCGTTTTGACGGACTGAACCATGGCCAGAAGCGCAGGTAGAAAAATGGGGAAGAGGATTAACGGCAGCAACAGTTCGCGATTGCGGCTGCGGATCGACAGAGCGGCGAAAAAAGTCCCGTTGGCGACCAGCGCCCATGTTCCAAGTGGTATCACCAGCGTCAATAGCCAGGCATCCCCCAAAGGATGGAGGTTATAGAAAATGAAGAAGATAGGTCCGAGAATGCACTGGACGATGCTCACGAAAAGGAAGTTCGCCAGCACCTTGGCGAAGAACAATGCCGCGCCGCCACCTTCGGTCATACGCAGCGCGTCGAGCACCTGATGGCGAATCTCGCGCGCCCACGCCTGATTGAGCGCCGAAACGCTGGCGAAGAGCGTAGCCACGCAGAGGACGCCGCCCGCGATCTCGCGCGAAGTGTCGGCGCTCGGGTCAAAGGCCATACTGAAGAGCACAACGACCAGCAGCGCGAAAAAGAGCATGGAGTTGATGGCGTCGCGGGAGCGCCACTCGATGCGCAGGTCTTTCCGCAGATGGGACCAGACCAATCCGGTCCAGCTTGGGGTCAAGCTCGGCTCGTTTCCCGTTTGCGGCATCAGGAGTGAACCTCGCGGGATTCGGGTGGCTTTACCTCTTTCGTCAGGTCGGCGACGGTGGCTTCCGCGGCGCGCAGGTAATCCGCCGGTGAAAGAATAAGCTGCGTGCCGCGCACGCCTGCTGAGACGCTGACCTCGTCGAACAATTCAATCGTCTCGTCGGCGAAAACCGGATACGCCTTTTTCGCGCCGAAGACAGTGACGCCACCGCGAATGTATCCCGTCAGCGGCTGCACCTCTTTTAGCGAAACCATCTCAGTCTTACGGACGCCGGCTGCGCGAGCCAGTTTCTTAAAATCTAGTTCAGCGTCACCGGGAATAACGGCGAAGAAATGGCTGCCTGCGCCATCCGTCGTAAGCAGCGTCTTGAAGACCTGTTCGATCGGCATATCGATCTTCTTCGCGACAGTGACGGCAGTCAGATCTTCGGGGTCGACTTCATACTCGCGCAACGAGTAGAGGATGCCGAGACTGTCGAGGAAACGTGCGCCGTTGGTCTTCATGAAGCCTGATCGGGAATTCTCGATGTTCAATTTGAGTGCAAATCGTTGCTCATCTGAGAATATCCTTTCCGCTTGCAGAGCAGGACCTGTGAGACGGCAACAAACACAGAACTGCCTCGGAATCGAAGGACGCCGAGGCAGGGATAAGGCGAAAGATCGTAAGGTCAGGAGCGGCGGAGATTATCGGCCGGCTGATTTGTCAATCAGGCAAGTGTCGCCTCGCCTGCACAGGTATGGTGGCCGCACCGGCAAACAATTTCCGATGCACCATGAAGGGCCTCACAGTGAGGACTGCAATATTTTTCCTTGTTGGCTGGCACGCAACTACAGGCTGGGTTCGCGCATTTCTTTGGGTCTGCCATTGCTTCTCCTTTGCTGGACCCTTCCTGTCGCAGAATCGACGAAAGGTTGAGCCATTTTGTAGGATGCGCGATTGTTGGAACGGGAAAGCCGAACCTTGGCCGAATCCGGGCCGAACCTGTTCACTCGGGATCAGGTTTAGAGCGTGGGAGCACCGCGTTCGAGCGAGGCGACGCGTCCGGCCTTGAGGGTCAGAACGAAGTCGGCGATGGGCGCGGCGAGTTCCCGCTGATGTGTGGTGATTACGATTGTCCGGCTGCCGGTGCGAAATTTGGCAAGAAGCTGCACCATCTGTCCGACGCTCTCCACATCCATATTGGAAAACGGCTCGTCGAGCAGCAACAACTCTGGTTGCGAGAGCAGCACGCGAGCGAGCGAAGTGCGCTGACGCATGCCCTGCGAGTATTGGCCGAGGGTGCGCGTCAGCGTCGGATCGAGGCCGACCTGACGCAGGGCTTCGTCTGGGGCAAGACAATCGTTTCCCTGATAAAGGCTGCGGAAGTACGCGAGATTTTCAACCCCAGTGAGTTCGTCATACAGCATCGGTGCGTGGCTCATGTAGCCGATGCGATGGCGTGCGGCGCTGGGGGCGAAATCGCCGAAAACAGAAACCTTCCCGGTCGAAGGATGGAGCAGACCGGCCAGGATTCGCAGCAGAGTTGATTTCCCCGCGCCGTTTTCCCCAAGCAGAATGTAGCATCGGCCCGGTGCGAATTCCACGGAGACCTGCCGCAATGCCGCGAACGAGCCGAAGAGCCGTGAAACGGATTCCAGACGGGCCAGCGGGGTTGAGAGTGCTTCTGGCGTCGGTACAAGGGCTGCGTGGTCGGAATCGGTCATGTTGTATGGATTCTGCCCAGCTTGCGGGCGTAACGAAACGACACCCGCAGACTTGGGGCAGGCCTTCGAAAAGAATACCGCAGCGGATGTGCCGTCAGGGTTTGACCCCCGCTGCGTTCTCAATATGGGTGCTTCTGCTCTCTGGGCTCGCCGTTTGCTCGATCACGTCGTCCATCTTTTCCATGAGCAGGTTCATTCGGTTCGAGAGCGACTGAATCTCTGATTCCGCGCGCAGATTTACCTGGTAGTCCAGCTCGCTTCGAACTCGGTCCTTCAGATCCTGGCGGTTCTGGCTCATCATGATCACGGGAGCCTGAATCGCCGCCAGCATCGACAGAAAAAGATTCAGCAGAATAAACGGATATGGGTCCCACGCGCGGTTCTGCAATGCCACATTCGCGGTCGAATAAACGGCAAGCACGATGCCAAACAGGATGATGAACGACCACGAGCCGCCAAATCGCGCAACTGTGTCCGCGATGCGCTCTCCCAGGGTCGATTGCTCCTCGATGACCTCGTTGGCATTGCGAGCCGTGCGCGTGCGCACCAGCTTCTGCGCCGCGTGGAACTGACGCGCCTGCACCGTCAGCATATCCATACCGGCCATCGGCTTGCGTATGAGCAGAGCGGCAATGTCGTCGCGTCCGACCTCGAGACAAACCGTCTCCTCCATCGCCATGGCCGTGGTATGGTGCTCCACCTGCTGCAGCATGGAGGCAAAGCCGAAGAAGTCTCCGTGGACCGGCTCGTCGATCACCACTTCCTGCTGATCTTCGTCCATGGTTGTCAGACGCGCTTTGCCTGTCATCACCACGTAGGCATGGTTCGCGGACTCGCCCGCCTTGTAAATGCGCTGGCGCGGAGCAAACTTTCTGATCTCTATCTGCGCCGCCAGGATCTGCGCTTCATCGTCATCCAGCAGTTCAAAAAGAGGAATGTGACGTAACTCCTCGGGATTGCATGGCATGGCTCGCCTCACGCGCGGCCCGGTCAGGCCCAGGCCGCTTCATTTGTGAGCGAAGATATCAGACGCAGTCCCTGATCGGAACCCCTGGTTCGATGAATTTCCCCGCAGGACCAAGCGAATGCAACAGGTCCGGTTCCGCGTCCACTCAATCCGTTCGAAGCGCCTGCATCGGATCGACCGATGCCGCGCGCCGCGCAGGCAGGAATGCAGCGATCATGCCGGTGACCGCCGCAATGGCTGTGACCAGCGCCAGCACTGCCGGGTTGCGCGCCCCTGTGCCGTACAACATCGTCTTGAGCACGGAAGTTGAAAGCAGTGACGCGACGACTCCGATGGCGACTCCGACCGCGAGCAGCACGCCTGCTTCGCGCATCACCCCGCAGAGCACCTTGCCGCGCCGGGCGCCGAGAGCCATGCGAATGCCGATCTCGCGGGTTCGCCGCGAAATGGAGTACATCATCACCCCGTAAAGGCCAATGACGGAGAGCAGCACGGCAAGCCCTGCGAAGATACCCAGCAGCACCATCGCAAAGCGTGGCTGCGCGAGTTCGCCGAAGACCAGATCCTGCATCGTGCGAACATCGGTGACCGGTATCTCCTTGTCCATCGAAGCCACTACCTGCCGCGCATCCGGTTCCAGACTGAGTGGCTCGACTGATGTGCGCAACACCGTATGCAGGCAGCACCAGTGGCTCAATTGGGACGAGGGCAGGTACATCACCGGACGCATCTCGCGCTGCGTCGCAGAGAGCCGCACACTGCCCACTACGCCAACAATCTCGCGCCACGCCGGCTCCCCTCCATTGCCCGCACCCGGCTTCAGCCTCTTTCCGACGACATTCTCTCCCGGAAAATACTTCTGCGCGAAGGCCTGATCGACAATCATCACCTGCGGCGAATCCGCAGTGTCCTGATCGGAGAAATCACGGCCCTGTAAGAAGGGAATCTGCATCGTCCGAAAATAGTCCGATGTAATCAAAGTCACGTTCGCCCCGGCGCGCTGGCCCTCGGGAGCCGGATGCTCCGGGTCCTCGAAGCTGATGTCCGCGCTGTCATCGGTCATCGGCATGATCATCACCCCGGCTGCCGAATCCACCCCATGCATTGCGCGAACCTTCTCGAAATACTCCCGATAAAACTGCGGACGCGTCTCCTTATACCGCGAGTCGGGTGTCTCGAAGAGGAAAGTCAAGAGATGGCTGGGATTGAAACCTTCGTCAGTGCTTCGCAGATGCAGGAAGCTGGTGATCAGCAATCCCGCCGCAGAAGCGAGCACAAGACCCAGAGCAACCTGCCCGACAACCAGACCCGAGCGCAGCCAGTCGCGGCTTGCAATCTCCGTTCGGCCGCCTTCCTTCAGCACCGACACAAGGTCTGTCTTTGAGCCGCTGATAGCCGGCGCGATGCCGAAGATCAGCCCCGACAGGCACGATACGCCCGCGACGAAAGCCAGAACGCGCAGGTCCACCCCGGCATCAGCGGCGCGTGGAACCCGGTCTCCGATCAGAGACAGCATCACCGGCGTGGAGGCAAAGGCCAGCGCGCATCCCGCGATTCCGCCAATCGCACTCAGCGTCAGACTCTCAATCAGCAGTTGACGGACGATGCGATTGCGTCCCGCTCCGAGCGCCACGCGCATCGCAATCTCACGTTGCCGCTCGCGCATCCGCGCCAGCAGCAGATTGGCGATGTTGCCGCAGGCAATCAGCAGAACCAGCGCCACGGCTCCCAGCACGATCATCAATGCCGTTCGCGTGTTTCCAACCAGTGCGGAAAGTTCCGAACGCACCCTGGCCGCGTCGTGCCGGATGTTGGTCTTTGGATATTGCCGGGCCAGGTTCGCGGCAATCGCCGTGGCGTCCTGGTTGGCCTCGGCGACCGTAACGCCCGGCTTCATCCTTCCGATCGCGTTCAAGAAGTGTGCGCCACGCTGCTTGAACATGGAGTCGGTCGGAACGTCATCCACGGCCAGCGTCGTCCACATGCCGGTTTTAGGCGCGGTAACCGGAAAGCGGAACGACGACGGCATGACGCCGATGATCTGGAAGGAATCGCCGCTCAGGCGCACGGTCCGTCCAACTACAGACGCGTCTCCGCCAAACTGCGACATCCACAGCGCGTGGCTGATCAGGATTACACGGGTTCCAGCCTTCTCATCCTCATGCGCAAATCCACGTCCCAACTCCGGACGAACCCCAAGCGCAGGCAACAGGTCCCATGAGACGACCTGCGCGTCCACATGCACCGGCCCTCCATCGCCCGTGAGCGTATACGAGTTGTCGTGATAGGAGACCAGATTCGACAGGGTGTGATTGCCCGAGCGCATGTCGAGGTAATCTGGATAAGAGAGCGACCCGCCTTCGCCATCCGGAAAGCGGCGGTTCAGCGAGACCACATCCACGAGCTGATTCGGATGGTCGTACGGCAGCGGTCGTAACATGACTGCGTCGACAACGCTGAAGGTCGCGGTATTCGCGCCGATTCCCAACGCCAGAGTGACGATTGCCGTGATGGTGAAGCTGGGAGATTTGCGCAATTGCCGAAAGGCCAGACGAATATCCCGCCAGATATTTTCGAGGACCAGCGCGGCATCCTCGCCGGCGACCAGTTCCTGGATGGCAGTCCGGTTCCCGAATCGCAGCAAAGCATCGCGTCGAGCTTCCTGCGGCGACATACCGCCCGCGACGTTGTCCTCGATTCGCATCTCAACATGCGATTTGAGTTCGGCTTCGATCTCGCGCTCAACCCGCGAACGTACAAACAGATTCGATATACGGCGAAAAACCGACATAGATCACCTCACGCGTAGCGAAGAACGGCGCGAACGCCCCTCACGAGTTGCTCGAAACTCAACTCTGCCTGCTCCAGTTGTTTCCGTCCGGGAGATGTCAGCTCGTAATACTTCGCTTTTCGATTTGTCTCGGTCAGAGCCCACTCCGAGCGGATCCATCCAGCCTGCTCCATGCGATGGAGCGCCGGATACAACGAGCCTTCCTCAACGCGCAGCAGGTCATCGGAGGCGCGCTGCACATGAAGCACGATTCCATAGCCGTGCAAAGATCCCGCCTGCGCGAGCGTCTTCAAAACGAGCAGATCCAGCGCACCCTGCAAATCATTCTTTGCCATGTTTGATATCCCCTAGCTGTCTTTGTATGGATGAGAGTACCCATAGATGTATAGGGGTGTCAATGCAAGAATTCTCGCACTGGATAAGCTAGCCAGAGACGCGAGACGGGATTCTGCGTTTCTTACGCGGCGGGTTTGACCGTAGAAGCAGCGTCAGAGGAGGCGCGCTTATCTCCCGGCGTCGGATTTGCCGGAGCCTGACCGGGTTGGGCGGGCTGAGTGCTGCCGGGAGCGGCGGGAGCGTACTTGGAGGCGCACTTGGCCTGCAACTGCGTTGCGTGGAAGATGCCGTCCTGGCCGAATGTGCCGATAGCCAGAGCCTGGGCGTCGCCTTTGAAGGTATCCGGCGGCGGCTCGGAACCCTGATAGTTGACCATGATCGAGCGCGGATTGGCGGTCGCCTTGGGGTTGTGGCTCTCGAACTCGGTCAGGACAAACGTGACATGCGTGCCGCTCTGCTGGATGCTCTCCGGTTTGACGAAGCCCTCGACGCGCAGATGGCTCTGGTAAGCCTTGTTGCCCATGCCCTGCATCTCAGCAACGGTCACATAGTAACTCTTGTTGGCTGCGGCGCCCGTGTACGCGAGGTAGCCGATGGTGCCCAGGATGATGACGGAAGCGACGGTGATGCGGATCTGCTGTTTCGAGAGTTTCATTGCAACCCCAAATTCCGGGCATCCCGAACTGCCTGAAGACCATTAGGACACCACTCTTTACTCTACGAGCCAGCGTGGGCGGGGTCAACTCGGGATGGAGACAGGATGATTGGGGAGATTCAAGAGGAGGTAGAAAAAGATCTGGCTGCAAACAGAGTGCTACATTTCTGCGTGCAGCCAGGGGGAGGGAAGTTGAATTACTACATCTGCGGACGTCTTCAGGAAGAACCGGGGGAGGGAACTACCTGAACCGCCTTGTTGAGGCCCTTCCGCATATATCGGCCGCGGAAGGGACAAAAATGTTACTGGTCTTCGCTTTGTGAAAATTTGGGGGAGGATGTGACGATGGCAGGGGAGGCAACCATCGCGACGAAGACCAGAGCAATCAGAAAGTCATGCATGAAAAGCCTTTTCTCCATCTCCAATGCACACACGAATTTCGGCGGATTCGTTGGTAACCTACCAAAGCGCTTGTGGAGATCTTTAGTAATGTTACTGTGCATCTTTTTTGAGAAAGAGTCCAGTAAAAATTTGGGTTTTCAAAAACTTTCGTGTAATCGGATTTATGCGAAAGTTGTAGATGCGGGTGGGGGATTCGTGCTATCCGCAGAAAAAGCCCCAAGTCATTGAGACCTGGGGCTTTTTTCTGCTCCCGTCCCCTATTGCGCGGATTCGAGAGTCTGCGCGGCGTGGTTCAGGGCCTGTGTCAGCACGGCTAGTTGCTGCGTTGCCACGGCCGCGTTCTTAGCGTCGAGTGCTTCGTTGACGCCGGGAATGACAACTGCGGCATAGCCCGTATATTCGCCTGGCGCGTAGATCGTGTGCTTATACCAGGGACGATTCGGCAGTCCGGCCTGGGAGATGAAGTCGCTCTCCGTTTCGCGCAAAGTGGCGTTGAGCCGAGAGAGATCGGATCCAGGAGCCAGTTGACGGCTTCGAACCGCTTCTGCCGCTTTACTGAATCGGGCAACGGCAGCCTCAGCGGATGCGAAGTCAATTCCCTTGGCCGTCGCCTTGTGCTTGGCGGTGTCGAGGTAAGAAGAGATCTCTTTGCCGTAGGTCACATAGTCGTAGGGCAGCACGTCCGTGTCGGCCATGTGCAGCGCTTCGAGGCCGAGAACGCGCGCCATCTCCTGCAGGTACACAAAGCTCGGATCGGCATTCTGCACGTACCATGCGTAGTTGTCGAAGACCGAGTGGTAAACGCCATAGCTGCCGTGGGAGCCGATGTCCGTCGAGGGGACGCCGACATGCTGCAAGAATGGCGTGAAATCCGAACCACTGCCAAGATCGCCTACGGTAACATCTTCCGACGGAGCATTCGCATGGGTGATGTGGCCGGTATTGGAGTCGCGCGCTTCACCCGCTGCAGCCAGCTTCCACTGTTCGTACACAGTGCCGCCCTTCGGACTCGGAACTTCTTTCGTTACCTCGCGGATGAACTGCTTCAGAGACGGTACGGCCTCCGCGCCGAATTCGCTCCCGGCCACGGCTACGTCGACGTTGAAGTATCCGACCGCATGCTCCAGTGTTTTTTCATATTGTTCGGTCCATTCCGTTGAACCGATCAGGCCTTCCTCTTCCGCATCCCAGCTCGCGACAACGATGGTACGCTTTGGCTTCCAGCCCGTCTTGAGCAAAGCTCCGAAGCCATGCACGGCCTCAAGCATGGCCGCCGTGCCGCTGTTCGGGTCGACAGCGCCATAGACCCATGCGTCGCGATGGTTGCCGATCACGACCCAATTGTCGGGGGCCTGCGTGCCTTTGATCTTTCCGATCACATCCCAGATGGTTCTCACCTGGTAATCCTGGTCTGAGATGAGATGAACGCTGGCTCCAGTTCCGCCGATGTGATAGCTGAAGGGCAACGCTCCTTGCCATCCTTTTGGAACGCTGGGACCTTTCAATGCCTGCAGGATGGGCGAGGCGTCGTGATAGCTGATCGGGATGGAGATGATACTCGGCTGATTGCCGGTCTTGAGTGGATCAAGGCGGGCCGAGTCAGGCAGATCAGGCGTCGAGGCCACGCCGGGAGTCTGCGGATCGCCGGGATATTTGAATAGATATTGCACCGAGCCGCGCTGGACGCCGGTCTCTGGACGCCATGGGCCATTGGGATAAGCATCGCCCTGGAAGTAACCATCGTCCTGCGGATCAGAGTAGATGAGCACGCCGATGGCGCCGCGCTGTTCCGCGATATAGACCTTGACGCCACGGAAGTTGGCGCCATAGCGAACCAGCACGATCTTGCCGTGCAAATCGATGTGCTGCGCAGCGAGCTCGTCGAAGTCCTCAAGCCGGCCGTAGTTGGCGTAGACTACTTCGCCTGTCACATCGCCCGATCCCGAAGAGCCGTTGAAGGGCATCACCACGCGGGGATCATCCTGAAACGGATCGCTGCTGACATGCTCGCGCGTGGGGCCGGTTGAAATCACCGCTCCCGAGTCATCGCGCGCTTCAAAGCTCACCTTGCGCGGCTGGTTGAGCAGGACGCGATACGGGACGATCTCGGTATCGAGGCCCGCGGCTTTGAACTTCTGGGCCACGTATTCCGCGGTCTCGTGATCCTCTTTGGAACTGGCGAGGTGTGGCTTCGCCGTAAGCGTTTTGAGCTCCTGCCCGGCAAGCTTCGCGTCGGGAACTGCGAGGAATTCAGAATCGATCCTGGACTGCTGGGTGAAGTCGATATATCCAAAGACAGATGGAGACTGGGCGAGAGCCGGAACCAAGGCGGCAGATGCCAGCAGCAGGGCGGCTCCAACGGTGCGTTGCAGAGTCATAGACGGGAATCCTCGGTAACAGTAGTTCGTAATAGCGCTAAGAGCATCAGCTTACACTAGGGTCTGCCGCAATCTCTGCGTGGAGGGCATTTCTGACCGAATTCAAGGGACAAAGGCCGCCGATTCGGCTGCAGTAGTGATGGAGCCGCTCGGCCAATCCCTGGGCAGATCCACCGGAACTGCTGATGTTGCAGAAATGCAGCAGTCGTCTAGGAGCCGCCCTCAGGTGGAAGTGCTCCTCTTGATGATCGCGGTATTGGGCGCAGTGGTGGCTGCCTGGAAAGTGTTGAATGGCTCGCTGCGCCATCGTGGGCGAATTATCGCGTTTTACGGCGCATGCAGTAATGGCCGTCGTGGTGGTCTTCTGCTATTTGCAGAGCTTTCTGCTGTCTGAATGTTGCATGCTACTGGAAGGCTTCGGAATGACTCTAATCTATCTCGGCAATCAATTTGTCGATGCAGCAATGTTCTTCCGACGCGATGCGCGGCCGTGTGCGAGCTTCTACGCGACCTGCTTTCTGGGGCTGCCGCCACTCGGCGCATTGATGACAGGGGAGTTATCGCGACATATTCCCACCAGTCATGCTCTGGCAATCATGCCCTGGAGTTCCTCGTCGGCCTTTCTGTTCTCAACACCGGCGCGGCATCTGGACTAATTCAAAACATCCACGGCTGTCTTGCGACCTTTTGGTGGTATTGACACACCAAACGTGGGATTGCTACATTTTCGCGGTTGCCAACACTATCTAGATGAGGGTTTCCAAAGGAGATTAGAGGCATGGGCAAGTGGGGGGGGCTGGCTCTCGGGAAGAGTGTGAATCATCCGTCGGTATTTGAGAGGTTCACCAATCCGTCTCGTAGGGCGGTCGACTTTGCGTGGAAAGAAACCATGCGTCGGGGCGGATTGGAGATTTCGGTAGCTGATCTTCTCGTTGGCCTGAGCATCGATGAAGATTCCAGGGCAGAGCGTGTCGGCTCGCTTAAAGCGAATGCCCTCTATCTCCGCTGGCTGGTTGGCTTGCCCGCATTGCCGGCCATGGAAGTGCGTCCGATCGCGGACCTCCAAACGAAGGCGATCGACGAATCTCTCGAATTGGATGCGGAAGCCAAGCGCGCCCTGTCATATGCGGTGGTGGAGGCAGATCGCGACCGCAATTACTGGATCGATTCAGACCATCTGCTGCGGGGGATTCTCCGGTTTCCAAATAAGGCGCACTTTGCGTTGTTGAAAGTCGAGGTCAATCTTGACTTTGCGCGCATCGCTTCGAGGGAAGACCGCTGGAAGTTTGAGCCGGCCGAAAATCCAAGCAGCAAGGTGGTTAAGTATCTGATCCGCAAGTATACGTTGCTGATTGTTCCGCCCGCTCTTAGCCTTGCCTGCTACCTCTACATCCTGTTCCAGGGGATCGGGACGACCTTATCTCCGATTACTCGCTGACGGAATCGCCGTCGCGGCATGGATTGCGTCTTTCTTAGTGTTTCGGCTCGGTCGCAACATCCTTGAGATAGTTCGCACTCAGGGTACCTTTCTGCTGTGCAATGGGTAGCAGTGTCGGATAGAACTGGACAAAGGTAGTATCCACGGCAGCATGATCGGTATGACACGAGTAACATGTCGCAGTCGACGGAATCAGCGTCGCCTTGCTCTCATTGGCAACGTCAAAGAAGGCCCACTTTCCGGGGAAACGGCTTTCGTCCTTGACGTGTAACTCCAGTCCCATGACGGCGCCACTCTGAAAATGACCAGCCTTGTTGATGGAGCCCTTGCTTTCGGCCCCACGGGATTCGAGCACCAGGACTGTCTTGTCAGGCCAGGTTCCGGTAGCGACAAACGCTTGATAGGCCTCGGGGTTGACGAAGACGTTGTCGAACTTCGACATATCGCTGTTCGTCTTAGGGAAGTAGTTCATATCGAGACCGCTGGTCAGGTACACCCATTCTCGATACTGAAGCGGCGGCACGAGATCGCCATCCTTTGTATAAGTGGGTGAGTAAGCAGGAGTGCTTCCGGCGTGTGCTGCGGCTGAGACGGTCACTGGCGCCTTCGCCAATCCGACAATCATCAGCACTGTCAGGCAGATAGCGGAAAGAAGAGTGAAGGTGAGAGCCTGTCGAGACACCAAAGAGCCTCCGTTCCAGCAGATACGTTCGTAACACCACCCCTGTTCCACATACAGGGCTGGAAATCAGGCGACGAGTTGCGTGCAGTGGCTGCAGCGCTTCGCGGCCAGCGGAATCTCGCTGAGGCACTCCGGGCAAACCTTGGTGGTGGGTTCCGGGGGCGGCGGAGGAGGCTTGAGTGCTTTCGCTCGATCCGAGATTTTGTTGATGGGTAGCACGACGAAGAAGTAAACCACGGCGGCAACGGTCACAAACGAGATCAGAGCATTCAGGAAGTTACCGTAAGCGATGTGACCGCCGTGAATATCGAGAGCCAGGGCACTGAAGTCCGGCTTGCCGACGATGGCTGCGATAAATCCGCCCAGAATGTCCTTCACCATCGAACCGACGATAGCGTTGAAAGCTGCGCCGATGATGACGGCAACCGCAAGGTCGACGACGTTGCCCCGAAAAACAAAGTCACGAAATCCTTTGAGCATCTGATCTATCTCCTCTCAACCCTAGAATCCTGACTCGCCCATCTTACACGCCGGTATGGCGCTACGGACGCTAAGTTTTGTCATGATCGACATTGAGTCAAGACCGAAGTTATAGAAGAACGCCGGAGAAGGGCGCGATCAGCAGAAACGAGATCATTAGCAGGATCATGAGATCGACGTAGATCAACAGAATCACGCCGCCATGGTAAAAGCTCCATCGCTTTTGCAGGCAGCGTGTTGTATCCCATGTGGCGGCGCAGGTGATTAGGAAGGGCGCGATCAGCCACAGGCAAATATGCACTTCAGGAAAGCCGGAGAGCCGGAAACTCACCCAAAGCGAAACGAGAGCCAAAACGGTGCCTCGAATGAGAGACTTCTTGCGCAACTGGAGGATGGGGAGGCGGCGAAGCACAGAACTCTACTCTACGGCACGGCGGTCACGCTGCGGAATCCAATTAGGGCGCGAGATCCGGTAAACGCAGGCAAATCGCCAGATCGTCAATCACGCAAAAAGGAAGGGCGAGTCTTAGTGGACGAGTCCGCTCTTTCCGCGCAAAGGGCCAGTCTAAAGTCACCCGACGCTGTCGCCGATGTAGGAAATCAGTGACCATAGAAGCTGCTGGCAGGCAGGCTTACGTGGACTGATTCTAAAGACCCAAGGGTGCATCGTTGCCAATGAATAGCCAGCGCTGCCATAACCAGCGCATTGGGGCCGCAGTGTTTTGTTTGGGCCGCGCGCTCATACTCGTTGCCATAGCCCTCTCGTCAGCAACCGTCAAGGCGCAAGTGACGTTCAGCGGAACCCAGATTGCTCTCGATGCTGGCGTGCTGGCCACGCCTACCGGAGTGGCCTCAGATGGTTCGGGGAATATTTTCATCGCCGATCGAGCCAACAATCGCGTGGTTGAACTATCGCCCTCGGGCAGCAATTTCGGCGCGCCGGTGACTATCCTAAGTGGACTTTCCGGCCCGGCGGGAGTAGCGGCGGATTGGACTGGCAATGTGTACGTTGCGGATACCGGTAACGGCCGCATCTTGATGCTGCCTCTTACAGGCTCCGGATTTGGTTCGTCTGTCACCCTCGCCACCGGATTGAGCACTCCGAGCGGAGTGGCGATTGATTCAGGTAGCAATCTCTATATCGCAGTTTCCGGAAGCAACTGCGTCATCGAGATTCCGTCCACAGCCGGCGCATATGGTGCGCCCTTTGTGGTCGCTTCCGGATTCAGCAATCCATTGGGCGTAGCAGTGGATGCTGCCAGGACTCTCTATGTTGCAGACACTGGCAACAAGCGCATAGCCAAGGAACCGTTGTTGGCGGGAGGTTACACGACGCCGACGTATATGGGAGGGGCGGGGATATCGCCTGTCGCCGTATACGTGGACAAGAGCTACGACGTTTTCTTTGTCGATAGTGTGAGCGAAAGATTGATCGAAGTGCCTTGGGAAGCGGGCGCCAATCGCTATAACGGGGAGGTCGTTCTAGGCAGCGGCTTTGTCTCGCCGGCTGGAGTGGTCACGGACCCCAGCGGAAATGTTTATGTTGCAGACTCGGCAAACGACCAGGTAGTGAAACTCGTTGCAGCCAGCGTGCCCTTTGGCTCTGCCGGCGTCGGGTCCAGTGCGTCGCCGCTGATTTACAACTTCAGCATTTCCGCGGGTACTACGCTCGGCGCTATCGGCATCGTCTCGCAAGGGTTTAGCGGCAAGGATTTTGTCGACGCCGGTCAAAGCACATGCGTGGTGAAGACTTACTCCTCGGCAACGGTCTGCGGCGTTAGCGTGCTCTTCAGGCCTCTCGGATCGGGTGCTCGTATGGGGGCTGTTGTGTTGTCAGATGCTTCCGGAAAGCCCCTGGCATCGACCTTTACTTCCGGCGCAGGCGACGAACCACAGATCGCATTTATCCCCGGGACAACCATGACTCTCGGTTCGCAACTTAGCGGGCCAGAGGGCGTCGCAGTAGATGGCAACGGGGACATCTTCATCGCCGACACTGGAAACAACCGCATCGTGGAAATTCCATGGACAGGAAGTGAGTACGGGCAGCAGACCACCGTCGCCGTTGCCGGATTGAGCAGTCCAATGGGATTGGCTGTGGATGGCGCGGGGAATCTGTATATCGCCTCAAATGGAAACGCCGAGGTAGTGCGGCTCGCCTGGACCGGGGCCAGCTTCGGATTGCAGTCAAAGGTGGGAACAGGACTGAACACGCCCGCGGCAGTTGCGGCAGATGCCGTAGGCAACCTCTATTTCACAGACACCCTCAATGAACGAGTCAATAAGGTGCCGTGGACGGGAACTGGTTTTGCCGCGGAGATATCCCTGGGCAATACCCATTGGAGTCCTACGGGCATTCCCGTCAGTGGGAACGGGAACGTATTCTTTTCCGACCCTTACCAGTACAGCGTCTCAGAAGTGGCGTGGACGGGGAGCGCCTATCTTGGTCAGGGCAATGTGCCGGGCTTGACAGCCACCTTTGCCCCAGCGCTTGCCGTCGATGGGAACTCGAATCTATATATGCTTGACGCCGTGCGCAATCAAGTCGTGATGCTTCCGTGGCTAGGGACGGGTTTCGGACCGCAGGTCACAGTGGCGACCGGCTTCAACGCTCCATACGGTCTCGCTGCGGACAGTAACGGAAACCTATATGTAGCAGATACCGGCAACAATCGGGTTGTGAAGATCGAACTATCTGCTCCGGCCGTGCAAAACTTCGACAATACTTTTCTTGGAACAACTAGCCAGGACACCGCACATCTGGTTCGCATAGAGAATGTCGGGAATCAGCCCCTGGTTCTTGATTCCCTCACATTTCCAGTGGATTTTCCAGAAAGCGCGGCCACAGCCAACTCATGTTTCAGCAACGCTTCGCTGGGGCCAGGCCTGGCGTGTGAGGTGGCCATCGATTTCACGCCACAGTCAGTTGGTTCGCCGCTCAACGAATCGGTGGATATCGCAGACAATTCCCTCGGAGCGACGAGCGCGCAACACACCTTGTCGCTCTCCGGATCGAGCCTCGCCAGGACCGCCCAGACCATAACGCTGCCATCGGTTCCCAGTGTGGTTTATGGCGTGGCGCCGCTCGTTGTGGCCGCTACCTCATCTTCCGGATTGCCTGTAACACTGTCCGTTATCAGCGGGCCGGGGACGATAAGTCATGGAGACGAGTTGAGCGTGACGGGCGCAGGCACAATCGTGCTACAGGCAAGCCAGGCTGGAAACACAGCATTCTCACCCGCGCCAAATGTGCAGATGAGCATCCAGGTCACGCCCGCAGTCCTGACGATATCACCAGTCAACGTGACCTGTGCCTATCGATCGATCCCAACGTCTTTTCACTACACAGTCGTAGGGTACGTCCGGGGGGACACGCTATCTTCCGCAGTAACAGGGCAGGCGATTGTGAGCAGTACCGCGACCAGCACCTCTGACGCCGGAACTTATCCGCTCACGATAGCGCAGGGGACCCTTGCATCATCGAACTACACCTTTGTCTTCCTTCCCGGCACACTCACCGTGAACAAGATTTCGGTTCAAGTGCAGGCGGTATCCTTCTCGCGCACATATGGCGGTCCGATGCCGGCGCTGACATGGAAGATGAGCGGCTTTTTGAGCGGGGACAGCCAGAGCGTTGTCACCGGTACTCCTATGCTGACGACAATTGCAAACTCCGGCTCGTCCGTGGGGATGTACTCAATTTCTGTTTCAGTAGCAACTCTGAGTGCGGCGAACTATGCCTTCACCGCGATCAATGGGTCCATTACCGTGAATCCCGCCATCCTTACGGTGACACCATCGAAAGTATCTGCAACCTACGGAACTTCTATTCCTCTCTTGAGCTACACCATTTCAGGAGTCATGAATGGCGACACGCTATCTAGCGCAGTAAGTGGACAGCCCATGTTGGCCACGACCGCGAATAGCCAGTCGGCAGCGGGGAGTTACTCGATTCAAGCCTCTCTGGGAACATTGGCCGCCGAGAATTATCGATTCGCGTTTGCAGCCGGTGTGCTCACGATCAACAAAGCGACCATCGTTGTGACGGCGGGCAACGTCTCTTCAACCTATGGATCGAACATATCGGCGCTACCGTACAGCATGATTGGTTTCTTGAACGGAGACGCTGCAGCGACTGCGATTCAAGGGACGCCCAGCATGAGCGTGGCGGCCAACGCGAAATCCGCTCCCGGGAGCTACATCATCGTCCCCTCCCTTGGGTCGCTCAATTCGAAGAACTATGCGTTCGATTTTGTGAACGGTCTGCTGACAATTGGCAAAGCCGCACTAACGGTCACTCCGACGGCGCTCTCGATGACCTATGGAGGGAAACTTCCTACCCTCGCTTACACTTACAGCGGATTTATGAATGGCGATAGTAACGCCGCACTGACGGGAGCGCTGAAGATTGCGACAACTGCAACATCCGCTTCCTCGGTTGGCAAGTATCCGATCAACGTTTCCGTGGGCACGTTGGCTTCGAAGAATTACAGCTTTCTGTTTGCGGCGGGAATTCTAACAGTGAACAAAGCGCCGTTGATCGTGAAGGCGAACGCTCTCAGCGCGCGGATTGCATCCCCGCTGCCGCAGTTGACTTACACCGTAAGTGGATTAGTCAACGGAGATACGCTCGCCTCGGCAACGACCGGCGTCCCTGCTCTGACCACCACGGCGGATACAACGAAATCAGGCACCTACGCGATTGCGATAACTGCTGGAACCCTGACTGCCAGCAATTACCAGCTTTCCTTTGAGAACGGGACACTTACGGTAAATCCGCCACAGGCTCTTTATCGCGTCGCCATTTCCATAGTTTCGAGCGATTCCGAATATGGAGCGCGCAGCACGCCTCGCTCCGTGATGATGGCCGTCACATACTTCGCTGGAGTAACATCGAAGGCCGGGTTGCAGATGCCCACGCCATGCGGCGTGAGCTGCTTGCCGCCGTGGTGGGTAACCTCCACCGCATTGCGCTCTTCGATCGGAATGGCGTCACCAGTTGCGGTCGCACGGTCAATCGTGGACCATGGCGCAGCCACATAGAACGGAATTCCATGCTCCTTAGCCAGGATGGCGACCGAGTAAGTGCCGATCTTGTTGGCCACATCACCATTGGCCGCGATGCGATCCGCTCCCACAACAACAGCCTGAATGCGGCCCTGGCGCATCATGCTCGCCGCCATGTTATCGCATAGGACCGTAGTTGGAATCCCGTCCGCCATCAGCTCCCAGGCGGTAAGTCGCGCGCCTTGCAGAAACGGCCGCGTTTCGTCGGCGTACACGTGAATCTGCTTGCCGCGCTCGACAGCTCCGCGAATCACTCCCAGCGCCGTTCCGTAGCCGCAGGTGGCCAGTGCGCCCGCGTTGCAATGCGTAAGGACTCCGCCCTCATCCGGCATCAGCTCCGCGCCATATGCCCCCATAGCCTTGCAGGCGGCGATGTCTTCGTCGTACATGGCGAGCGCATCGGCCAGTAACGCTTGCTGCACTTCGGCAAGGCTCGTCCCCTGCGTGCGTAACTCTGCGAAAAGCGCCTTCATCCGGTCGATCGCCCAGAAGAGATTGACCGCCGTGGGACGAGTTCCCGCAAGCAGGGAGCAGATCTGTTCGAACTCGGGAACAAACTCTTCGGTCGTCGCAGCTTTGGTCTGCTTCGCGCCAAGGGCGATGCCCATGGCTGCGGAGACGCCGATGGCAGGCGCTCCACGCACCACCATGGTGACGATGATGTCCGCCACCTGCTGGTAGCTGGTCGCCAGCACGTAGGTTTCTTCCAGTGGGAGCTTGGTCTGGTCAATAAACCGGACGCCTTCGGAGGTCCATTCGAGAGTAAGAATCATGCTCTTTCAGTTTAACTGTTTTCTCCGCGCCCGTTTTTACAGCAGCTTCGGATTGACCGTTTTCGGTGCTTGCCTTACGCCCGCGCACTTCACAGATACCGGAAACCAGCCAAAATTCTCGCATTGCGACGTCCGGAATGAAAATGTTTTCATTTTGCACTGGACGAGTGGCCAGCCATCTCAGTAGAGTGAACATCGGCGCTTTGTTCTCTGGCGCATGGAGTTGCCTCTTTTGACCCATACCAACCTTACCTATGTCGACTGGCTGATCATGCTGCTGTACTTCGTCTTTGTGCTGGGCATCGGCTTTGCCCTCAAGCGCTTCATGAAGACCAGCAAGGACTTTTTTCAGGCGGGGCGCGCGCTTCCGGCCTGGATCTGCGGCCTGGCGTTTATCAGCGCCAACCTCGGCGCGCAGGAAGTCATCGGCATGGGCGCCTCCGGTGCCAAGTACGGCATCGCGACCAGCCATTTCTACTGGATTGGCGCGATTCCGGCGATGATCTTTGTCGGCATCTTCATGATGCCCTTCTATTACGGGTCAAAGGCTCGCTCGGTGCCGGAGTTTCTGCGGCTGCGTTTCGACGAAAAGACGCGGGCGCTGAATGCCTGCTCTTTTGCTGTGATGACAGTCTTCTCGTCCGGCATCTCGATGTACGCGATGGCTCGCCTCATCCAGACCCTGCATGTCTTCGACTACATCTTCCTCTCAGCCGGGCTGCCCCTGGGCTGGATCTTTCACTTTTCGATCCTTCTCTCGGCCATCATCGTGCTCGGCTATATCTTTCTTGGTGGCCTCACCAGCGCCATCTACAACGAGGTTCTGCAATTCTTCCTCATTATCGCCGGCTTCTTGCCGCTGGTACTGATCGGCTTGAAAAGCGTCGGCGGATGGGAAGGTCTTAAAGCGAAGATGCCCAACCCGCATTATCTTCACTCATGGCAGGGCATGGCGCACGCCAATACAAATCCGCTGGGCGTTGAATGGTTTGGCCTGGCAATGGGTCTTGGCTTCGTGCTGTCCTTCGGCTACTGGTGCACGGACTTTCTGGTAATCCAGACAGCCATGGCCACCGACACGCAGGAGAATGCGCGCCGCGTTCCATTGATTGCCGCCATCCCGAAGATGTTCTTCCCGTTCCTGGTGATCCTGCCCGGCCTGTTGGCCATCGGCGCGACCACTCCGCATATCACCACCACCGAGAGGACCGTAAACGGCGCGATCATCCGCGAAACCAACATTCCGACCGAGGTCGAGAGGATGGGCCAGGGCCTGGTGCCCGCGAAAGCTGATCCCATCACCGGCAAGATCGTGTTCGACGCCAGCGGCAAGCCGCTCCTGGATTACGATCTCGCCATCCCGTCCATGCTCCTGCACTACTTTCCGACTGGAATCCTCGGTCTCGGGCTGACCGCGCTGCTGGCCAGCTTCATGAGCGGCATGGCCGGCAATGTCACCGCCTTTAACACTGTCTGGACGTACGATCTCTACCAGTCCTACATCCACAAAGGAGCCAGCGACAAGCACTACCTGGCCATGGGTCGCTGGGCTACCGTCGGAGGCATTTTGCTCTCGATGGCGACGGCCTACGCCGCGACCGGCTTCAACAACATCATGGACACGCTGCAACTGGTCTTTTCCTTCGTGAACGCCCCACTGTTTGCGACCTTCCTGCTCGGCATGTTCTGGAAGCGCGCCACCGGCAATGGCGCCTTCATCGGCCTGATCTCTGGAACCTTCGCTGCCATCATGCATCACGGCCTGACACTGCCGATCGAGGCGCATCCGGGGCTGCACGGCGGATGGATCGCAGTGCTTCACCATTACCCGAGCGATATGGCCCAGAATTTCTGGACCGCCATCTGGGCTTTTTCGACGAATTTCCTCGTAACCATCGCGGTCAGCCTCTTTGGAACCCCAAAGCCCGAGTCGGAACTTGTCGGACTGGTGCATTCGTTGACGCCAAAGCCGGAGCTCGGGCATCTCACATGGTGGCGGCGGCCTGAGACGCTCGCAGTGGTGCTGCTTGTTATGGTCGTCACCCTGAATCTGATCTTCCGGTAGGAATTCGCTGACGGCTGTTCCCAGATGATTCGCAGTAGAGGAGAATCCAATGAATCTCGACTTACGCATACCGATGGGCCTGATGTTTACCCTTGTGGGGCTGATTCTTACCGTCTTCGGCGCGGCGACCACCGGCAGCGACATCTACGCCAGGTCTCTCGGCATCAACGCCAATCTCGACTGGGGGCTGGTGCTGCTGGTCTTTGGCGGAACGATGTATATTCTGGGCCGTCGAGGACAGAGGAGGGCGCTTGCCGCTCCCCAGAAACCCGCCCCTGAGGGAACAGTTCGCCGCGGCCACTAGTCTCCATTTCGGAACGAGCACGCCGCAACTTGTGCCGTCCTTCACAGACGGATGGCAACCGGCGGGTTTAATATCTCTTCACTAGGTCTTCTGCCGCTCCGCAGTGCAGGCACCTGACTGATGAGTACGCACGAAGATCGACCCCAACACAGAATCGGGGAGGGATCGATGGAAGTCGAATTCACAGCAAGACAGGTCAAGATTTCCAAGGTTTTGAAGACTGGCGCGGAAGAGGGAATTGAACGAATTGCCTTGGTTTTGGGCAGAATTACCTCCGCCGCGCTAACGTTTCGGGCAGAGCGGCACTTGCAGATCGTCGAAATCGCGCTGCAAAGCCGCCATCACAGCATCGTGTCAAAAGGCGAATCCGCGAGCCAGGAGTCGGCCCTGCGCGAAGCACTGGCGCATGCCGAGTTGCAGGCGCAGCGTTTTCGCGACCGGGTGAGGACGCGTAAGCGGCTCCCCAAAGTCGCTCCTACCGCCGAGGCGCGGGCTCCACGCAAAACGGCCCGGGCGCGACTGGAAGCGGTAGCCGCCGAACCCGAGCCGGAGCAAAACGGACATCGCCCGGCAATCGCCCGTCCGCCGGGAAAACAAACCAAGGCCGCAATCACCGTACATTCCTTTCCGGGCAAGCCTGCCGTCGTCGAGCCGCATATACTCAGCGCTCATGAGGCTCTCGCGATCCGCCCCATGACCATAGAAGAGGCGGTCAAAGAGGCTGAATTTCGCGACCGCGACCTCCTCGTTTTTCGCAATATGTCGGGAGAGCTGTTTGTTCTCCATCGCCGCCGGGACGGGAAGATGGAACTGGTAGAAGTACCGTAGGCCAATCTCCACGGGCTTATATCTACCCGTGGGGATTCCCAATCACGAACCGTACGAAAGTGGGATCGAATCCTGAATGGAATCCTGGATCGAATCATGGGAGGGATTCGGTTAGCATGGGGCTATGCCCCGAATCTCCAAATCCAATGGCAAATCCAGCCCAGCGTCCAACGGCAAATCAGCCCGCAAGCAGAAATCTAGACCGAAGATGACGCGAGTCGCAATCGAAGCGGATCAGCCAGAGCCTGGAGAACACGATAAAGCAGCGAAAGAACTGGTGATCGTAACCGGAACCTCGGGTTCGGGGAAGGCTTCGGCGCTGAAGGCCTTCGAGGATCTGGGCTTTTACGCCGTCGACAATCTTCCTCTTGAGCTGCTCCCGGACTTTGCCGATCTTGTCGTGGCCTCGCCCGAAATGGAACGCGCCGTGATTGTGGTGGACGTCCGCGAAGGCCCAACGCTCGACCGGCTGCCGTCGATTCTCCAAAAGGTCAAGAAGACGCTGCATACCAGTGTCGTCTTTCTGGATGCAACCGACGCAGTGCTCGTGCGGCGCTACTCCGAGACGCGCAGGCCGCATCCGCTCAGCCGCTCCGAAATGGTGGCGCGCTCTATCACCTCCGAACGCCAGATGCTTGACGCCGTCCGCAATGTGGCCGATTTCATCCTCGACACCTCCGGCTTCAACGTCCACGAGTTGCGGGCCTATGTTCAGGCCAAGTTCGGCCCCCAGAATGGCGACTCGACGCAGATCGGTCAATTGCTGGTGTCCTGCCTCAGCTTTGGCTTCAAGAACGGAGTTCCGCTTGACGCCGATCTGGTCTTCGATGTGCGCTTCCTGCCCAATCCCCACTTCGTGCCCGAGTTCCGCAAACTCACCGGCCGCCATCCCAAAGTAGCCAAGTACGTGCGCGATTTTCCCCAGACCACGGAATTTCTGAACAAAGTAACGGAATTGATGCTCTTTCTGCTGCCGTATTACGAGAAAGAGGGCAAAAGCTACCTGACGATAGCCTTCGGCTGCACCGGCGGGCAGCACCGTTCCGTGATGATGGCCGAAGAGATGGCCAAACGCCTCGGCAAAGCCGGCTTCCGCGTAAAAGCCGTCCATCGCGACATGCCGCGGTAAAGCAGGCAACAAGGAACCACGTAAATAGAAGTTGTTTGGGATCAGATCTTTGGGCGTTTCTTTGAGACTGACCGGTAGGACTGGATCGACTCCGCAATCTGCGCAAAGATCTGCTTCGCGTCTAGGTCAGGATTGGCAGACGAGATGCAAGGATTATCAGGAGAGCCCGAAGTCGAGAAGAAATATGCCGGAGAGGACGCAATGGCGCGCATCGTTTGGCATGGAGAATAGCCTTTGGTTTCGCCGGAAACATCGAAAGGACATCCGGTGGGCTCAGCGTCTCTAGCGACCGAATACACTCTGGTTCCCGCAGCGGCGGCGGCTCTACCTGCTGTGATTGCCTGACCGCACTCGTTGAACCAGGAGGGGTAGGCTCCCGAACCAGTCGCATCCGACTGCATCTGCTTTTGGCTGGAATTTGCGTCTCCATCACTGATGAGAATGAGTACATTTTGCGAACCAGGCCGCGCTGCTCTCTCAGCTACCAGCGATGCCTGAGCGGCATAGATCGCGCCTGCAAGGTAAGTTGACTCGCCGCCGGGAGCCCGCAACCCGTAGCATCCTTCCTTTCCGCCTAGAGCTCTCACAAGAGCGGAATCCGGGTTCAGCGTCTTGTCCGAATCGGAAGTCCGGTAGTCGTTTGAATATGGGACGATTTGATAGGTCGCCTGGAAGGTCATACTGGCTTGCTGACTTCCCGGATTCCTTCTGGTCGGGTAGGTCACTGTCATCGGCGAATAGCTCGTTGCTGTCGGAGCAGGGAAGGTGTAAGGCAAAGTCCTGGAAGCTCTCTTCCCACAGTCGTATTCGTTCCCTATGGTCTCCATGTCTATGTTTGGAAACGTGAAGAGGCTGATTTCGTCGATGGCATCCGTCGAACTGCCATCTTTTGCTGTGCGGCAGGTTGATCCGCTTGACCGACATGGTGAAAGCTCGCCTAGCAGAGTCCGGACACTGGCCAATGTGCCAGGGAGGCTGGAGTTCCTTCCGTTCATCGATGCTGTCGAATCCACGATAATTGCCACATTATGCGTTGAATGACGCCTGCCGAAGAGACTAGCGAACGCTGTTGGGCCTCCGCCGCCAATAGATAGAGGCATTCGGTAGATCGACAGTCCCATGCTCGATGGGCAACATGGCCGCGATCATTGAAGTCTGGGTGTTGAAATTGCTGGAATCGGTACAACCGATGCACATCGCAAGCCCATACGACCCGAAGATCATAGTTATCACAAGCATCGGCCAGGGAAGCACCTGTCCGCGCTGCCTCCAGAGTTTACGGCTCATCAAGGACGCACTGCTGGCGCTAGTCCGGCTCATTTGTTATATCTCGAGTTTTAAGTTTGGTGAAACATCGCCTATTATGGCCGTTCGTAGTGCACAAAACAATGCAAAGTTGCAGAGAGCAAAGCCCCTCAACCAAAGCAAACTCTGCAGACGTTAGGATGAATCTGTGACTGCTCTTACACATCCGACGCCCGACCGCGACGCGCGCAATCGAAGAACCATCTCCGCAATCATCGCAGCCGTTGTCGTGGCAGCGGTATTGATTGTCTCGTTTCTTCCCGGCGCCGACAAGCGGGCTCTCCACTCCGAAGGCAGGCTGCATTCCCTGGGACATTTCGTTGCCTTCAGCGTTGTCGGGTATGTTGCCGGTAGAACATCTCACTCGCTCTGGGTGCGTGTCCTTGTCTTCTTCGGCGCATTGATCTTTGGATTCGGAATAGAGATTGGAGAACACCTCATCTTCCACAGCGGGTTGGAGTGGAAAGATGTGCTGGTAGATGCGGTGGGAGTCGTCTGCGGAACACTCTTTGCGATCGCAAGTACGCAGAAGCATTCCGAATGAAAAAAAGAAAATTGAGACGCGCTTCGCAACTCCCGCTCAGCCAAAAACACAAAAGGGGCGACCGGCAACCCGGCGCCCCTCGTGCTTGCTACTCAACTCTGGTTCGAATGCCCGCAGGCGGGCAACCGAATCCGTCCTACTCCCCTGTCGCTGAAAGCACTGTTTTGTGCTCGGAGTGCGGAGAAGTCTTATCCAGACGGTGAGTTGTCATGCGTCCGTACTGAACGGATTCCAGCGCGTAGCTCTTGTCCTGTCCGTCAAAGCGCAGCGTTATTTCGGAGCTCTTCCGTGAATCATCCCCGACCTGAAGAAGCCACTGGAAGCTGACCGGAGCATCCTTGCCCCTCAGCATCACGAAGTTGTGACCTGTGTCTTTCAGAACGATATACCGTCCCGCAGGGCAGGTCTTGCCGGCAGCGGTAAAGCTGAAGGGAACGGTAACGATAGCCTCTGCCATCGCCGAAGTGGTTGCCAAAGCTGCTGCTGCCGCCATCACTGCCGACGTCAGGATGATAGAACGAAGATTGAATCGCATGATCTGTGTCCTCCCTTTACGAAGATCACCTTAGCGATTCCAAAAATTAAAGTCGTCAAGTTCCCATCCAGAATTCGTCAAGCTTTTGTGGACGTTGTTTCCACAGCTTCCCGCGCCTGATTCATCGCCTCGCCCGCAATTGCAATCTCCGCACAAATCTCCAACGCAGCTGCTTCGCGCTCGCTCTCGCGCACGTTCTCCACCATCCGGAGCGCCCGTTCCAGCAACTCCACGGCTTCTGTATGGGCACGGCGCTCCAACGCATGTCCTGCTGCCATGCGCAATGCGCTCACTGCGTGCTGCCAGTCGCTCGCCGCTTCGTAATGCATCGCCATCTCGCGCGCCACCACGCCCACGCGGCCCGCGAAAAGCCCCCCAAGCCGCTCCGCGATCCGGACGTGCCTCCTGGCGCGCCGCGCTTCCGTTTGTTTGCGCCAAAGCACTTCGCGGTAGAGTCCGTGCGCAAAGGCATAAAACGTGGACCGTGATCCGTCCGGAAGCTCATCCGTGCCGGCCGGTTCGACAAAATACAACCTCCGCGCGAGTTCTTCGCATGCCTCTTCGGCTTCTGCCGGGTCCATCTCCAACGCGGCCGCCACGGCCCACGTGGGAAAGGCAACGTTCATCAGACTTCCCGCCTCGAGCATTCTCTGGTCCCTTACATCGAGGCCATCCAGCTCCATCTCGATCATCTGCGCCAGCCCGTCTGGCACCCCAGCTTCCATCTCTTCGACCGCGGCAGTCTGAACCCACCGGGCCAAACCTTGCTTTTCGCCCCGCGCCTCTTCGCGTTTCAGGAAGCCCTGCGCCATCAAATGCTCCACAATCGCAATCGCAAACAGCGGATTGCCTTCGGATCGTCGGTGTACAAAGCCTGCCAGCCCCGCCGGCAGCTCCTCCTGGCCCAACTCGCGGCTCAACAGCGCGCGCACCGCCGGCTTGCCGAGCGGCGCGAGCGCAATCTCGCTGCATAATCGCCGCAGCCGCAGGTCCTGCTTCAACCCTTTCAGCGAAGGCTCGGCAGCCACATCCTGCGTCCGGCATGTCGCCACGATCAGCAGCCTGGCCTGCGCCCTGCGCCGCGCCAGAGCCGAAATCAGATGCAACGTCGAGTCGTCGGCCCACTGCAAGTCCTCGAAGACCAGGATCAGCGGCTTCTCCGCTGCCAGTTCCTCAAGCGCTGCGCACAGGTCGCCCGGCATCCGTTCCCGCGCCGCCGGTTGCGCCGGGTCCAGGCACTCCCTCCCAATCGCAGCCAGCCAGACCGGCGCCATCTTCGCCAGAACGCGGCAAGCGTTGTCGCCTTCCCGCGAGGCGCACAACTGGCTCAGCGCCTCAGTTACCGGGTAATACTCTTCTTTCCTGCCAAACCCTTCCACACATTGCCCCCGAGCTGTGGCAATTGCCTGATCGCGTCCAGATTGATCGCGTCCAGTCTGCTCGCGGCTGGTTTGCTCACAAAAGGCATCCACTAACGCGGTTTTGCCGATCCCCGCTTCTCCGGTCACAAAGACCACCTGCCGATGCCCGCCTGCCGCCAACTCAAACTGAGTCTTCAGGCAAGCCATCTCCTCGTCTCGATTTACAATGCGGGTTCCCATTTCCGCCGGCGCAGCCGTCGCGACTGCCACGACTGTGATGGGGGCGGAATTGGATTTTGGCTGCGTATCTGGATGCGCCAACTCCATGACGGAAGCGACAAAACGGTAGCCGCGCTTGGGAAGCGTCTGAATATAACGAGGTTGCCCGGCATCGTCGCGCAGAACTTTACGCAGTTCCAGCATGTAAGTCCGCAGCACCTGGGGCTGCACATACGTTTCCGGCCAGAGAGCTTCCATCAGCTCATCGTGGGTAATCAGGCGCCCGGGATGTTCGACCAGATATCGCAGCACCGCAAAGGGCTTTGGCGGCAGCGCAATCTGCGCGCCGCTGCACACGAGGCATTCATTCAGCATGTCCAGCTCAAACTCCCCAAACTGCTTCATCCAGCCCTGCACCTCCGGCAAATTCCTCTTCCATCCTCCAGCAGGTCGCCTTCCAAAGGCCCAGCTGCGATCAAGTTATGGTCCGGGAGCGCATCTCCCATGAATTCAGTCGGATGGCATAGATATGGCGCAAATCTGGCATAGTTCGGGCGTGATCCACGAATCGGTCCAACACCTTCCGCTGTCCGCGAACGGACACTCGTGCCCACGAACGAACACGACAACGCGCCCGGTCCTTCGACCGCTGAACAGAGACCTATACGCTTCCATCCCCCGACCCGTTCCCTCAATGGTCGGCGAGGCGCTGTTTCCTAGCCCTTTACCTTCGGCGAATCCGTCTTTTTGCCATTCGGGCGTATCGGACGTTGCTTGTCCTGCGATTGAATCCTATGCGCATCTACAATTGCGGCGATTAGGCCGGGAAACCGCTTGTCCACCTCGGTGCAGCGAGAGGTGTTGTGTATCTCAACGCCCTTCCGCTCGCCGCGAATAAGCCCAGCCTCGCGCAGCGCCTTGAAGTGCTGCGAAAGAGTAGACTTCGGGATAGTCTTTTCGCTCACGCTGAGAAACTCCGAGCAATTGTGCGAGCAATCCGAGCCCACGATCTGGGCAAAGATGGCGACGCGCACAGGGTCGCTGAGCGCGTGGAGAATCGCTTCCACGCTGACATCTTCAACCGAAGGATGAAACAGGGGCCTCATGGATTTTCATCATATCCGTGCTTGACAAGTAGTTCAATAGTTCATAAATTCAGAACTAAAGAAATATCGGGCCGATGTCCTTTTTGCAGGTCCGATGGGTCAACAATTCAACAGAGAAGGCGGCATCCAGCCGGAAAGAGAAGATTTCATGGCAAAAAAACTTGAAGGAAAGATCGCACTCATCACAGGCGGGACCTCCGGCATTGGTCTTGCCACCGCAAAGCGCTTTCTCACCGAGGGAGCGCAAGTAATCATCACCGGACGCCGCAAGGAGGCTCTCGACGCTGCTCTCCAGCAGCTTGGTCCCGGCGCAACCGGAGTTCAATCGGACTCTGCAAAACTGGCGGATCTCGATAAGCTCTATGCGGAAATCAAACAGCAGCACGGCCGCATCGATGTTCTCTTCGCCAATGCCGGAAGCGGCGAATTCGCGACCATTGACCAGGTCACCGAAGAACACTTCGATAAGACCTTCGACGTCAACGTAAAGGGCGTTGTATTCACCGTGCAAAAGGCCCTCCCGCTCATCCCTGACGGAGGAACGATTGTGCTCAACGCCTCCATCGTCTCGGTGAAAGGCATGCCCGCGTTCGGCGTCTACAATGCAACCAAGGCAGCTGTCCGTTCCTTTGCCCGCACATGGACAAACGAACTCAAGGACCGCAAAATTCGCGTGAACGTCGTCAGCCCCGGCCCCATCGACACCCCGGCAATCGACGGCCTGGCCGGAAATGATATCGAGCAGGCCAAACAAATAAAGGCCGCGCTCGTCTCCCAGGTTCCCTTAGGCCGGATGGGGGATCCCGACGAGATAGCAAAAGCCGTTGTTTTCCTGGCCTCCGACGACTCAAGCTACGTCGCGGGCGTTGAACTTTTCGTAGACGGTGGAATGGTGCAGGTGTAAAGCGCCTTTGTCCTCGCGGTCGCTCCGCAGATATTGCGGAGCGACCGCGAGGCGCGCCGTTTTGCGGCCTGTTGCCAATGGCGGCTGCGGCGAATCTTCCGTTCGCGGATACAATAAAAAGATGCAGTGGGGCCAAACCGCACAGTTCGCGCCAATTCCACCGGTTCCCCGGGATAGCGCCGGCGAAAGCGGCGCGAAATGAAGCGATTCTTTCGCCTCGGCCTCTATGCGGCGCCGTACTGGTTCCAGTCGCTGCTTGGCGTGGTGCTGCTGGCCGCTGTGGGCTTGTTCGAGGCGTTACGGCTTGCCATTCTGCAGCCGATCTTCGGCCCCGTCCTGAATCCAGGGGCCAGAACCACAAGCATTCCCCTGTTTCCCAAGCTGCCCGGTCCATACCAGTTCGATCTCATGAAGATCGTTCCGTCGCACTTCCATAATCCGTGGACAGTTGTAGCCTTCGCGTTGATTGCCTCCACGGTGTTAAAAGGCATTTGCGATTACATCGGCACTTATCTGGTGAACTACGCCGGTTACGGCATGATCACCGACCTGCGCAATCATCTCTACGAAACCATCATGAAGAGTTCCGCCGGCTTCTTTTCGAAGCACCCGACCGGAACGATTCTCTCCACGCTCATCAATGACGTGGAGCGCGTGCAGACCGCCGTTTCCGCCGTGCTCGGCGAGTTCCTGCAGCAGGCCTTCACCTTCGTCTTCACCATCGCGCTGGTCATCGCTTACGGAGGCCGCCTGAGCTGGGTCCTGCTCTTGTTCGTGCCGGTCGTCATCACCTCCGCGCGCAAGATCGGCCGCTCCGTCCGCACGCGCACAAGAACCGGTCAGGACCGCGTCGCTGAAATTCAGAACATCCTTCACGAGACCATCACCGGCAATCGTATCGTCAAGGCCTTTTCGACCGAGCTATGGGAGATTCTGCGCTTCAAGAAAGCCGCGCGCCGTCTCTTCCGCGCCAACCTCCACTCCGTGCGCATTCAGTCCATCAGTTCACCTCTCATGGACGTCATTGGCTCTGTCGCGATTGCGCTGCTCCTCCTTGTTGGGCGCAACGAGATCAAAGCGGGCAGGATGGATGTTGGGACCTTCGTCGTCTTCATCATCGCGCTTTTCAAGCTCTACGATCCGGTCCGCAAGTTCGCGTTCTTCTATAACAGCTTCCAGCAGGCCATGGGGGCGTCTTTCTCGATCTTCAACTTCCTGGACATCGAAGACGACGTGCGCGAAAAGTCCTTTGCTCACGCGCTCAAGCCCTTTCACGACAGGATCGCCTTTGAAAATGTCACCTTCGCCTATTCGACCGACGAGGGCGAATGCGAGATTCTGCATCAGATTAATCTCGAAGTCCGCCGCGGAGAGATGCTGGCACTGGTCGGCCCCAGCGGCGCAGGCAAGAGCACCCTGGTCAATCTCATCCCGCGCTTCTACGATGTAAGCGGCGGCCGCATTGTGATTGACGACCACGACGTGCGTTCGCTGACGCTTGACTCCCTGCGTAAGCAGATCGCCCAGGTTACGCAGGAAACGATTCTTTTCAACGACACCGTGCACAACAACATCGCATACGGCCAGCCCGAGAAGCCGCGCGATCAGGTCGAGCAGGCGGCGCGGCACGCACTGGCGCACGACTTCATCCTACGCATGCCGCAGGGCTACGATACGGTCATCGGCGAAAAAGGATTCCGGCTCTCCGGCGGCGAAAAGCAGCGAATCGCCATCGCGCGCGCCATATTGAAGAACGCGCCGATCCTTATCCTCGACGAAGCAACCTCCGCGCTCGATACAGAAAGCGAATCGCTCGTACAGGCCGCCCTGAGCAACCTCATGCAGGGCCGGACGGTCGTGGTGATCGCACATCGTCTCTCCACCGTTCGCCGCGCTACGCGCACCGTGGTGCTTGAAAGTGGACGCATCACCGCAATCGGTTCACACGAGGAACTGCTCAAGACTTCGCCGACTTACCAGCGTCTCTACGAGCTGCAATTCCTGGGCGGAGTAGAAGGTATCCTACCGGAGACTGTAGTGCCAATGGAGGCCGCCACATAAACACGTCTATGCCGACTCCCCCCATTTCCCCCAAAGTTGCAGCCGCTGGATCATCCCCGGTCTCGTCCATGACCGGGTTTGCGCGTGTCGCCGTCGAGTTGAATGGCCGCGTGAACTACTCACTCACCATCAAGAGCGTCAATCATCGCTTCCTCGATCTGCATCTGCGGCTGCCTTTGGGCCTTGATGCGCTCGAGATGGAGTTGCGTCGCGTGCTCAAGGAGCAACTGCTGCGCGGCCACATCGAACTTACTCTCATCGTCGATCGAATTGCCCACCAGCAAGGCGGCTACAATCGCGAACTCGTCGCCGGCTACGTCGAGGCATTCCAGGCCGCGGCGCAGGAGTTTGAACTGCAAGGGCAGCCGGATTTGAATGTCATTCTGCGCATGCCTGGCGTCATGCAAGCCGAGTCGCGTTCAAACGACGAAGACAACGTAGCGCTGACAGCAAGCGTCCTCGAAGAGGTGCTCCCGCTCATTGCATCTCTCAAGACGATGCGTCTCCGCGAAGGATCGGCGCTCGCTGCGATTCTCCACGCTACGCTTGACCGGCTCTCGGAAGCGGTCAAGCGCGTCTCCGAGTTGCGCCCCGAAGTGGAACTACGCTATCAGCAGCGCCTCGCCGAACGCCTCGAGGCAGCAGTAGGCACGGACGGAAACGGCGCTGGAGTGAACAGGCAGCGCCTGCTCGAAGAAGTTGCCCTACTGGTCGAACGCAGCGATATCTCCGAAGAAATTGCGCGCATGGAGACGCACATTCAGCACTTCCGCGACGTTCTAGAAGCTGGCGGCGAAACTGGCAAGAAGCTCGATTTCCTCTTGCAGGAGATGAATCGCGAAGCCAATACACTACTCTCAAAAACCGCTGGAATTGCGGGCAAGGGAACTGTCATAACAGAGTTGGGCCTGGCCATGAAGGCGGAGATTGAGAAGGCCCGCGAGCAGATTCAGAACCTGGAGTAGGACGACAACTCTCTCTTCACCCATTCCGCAGCACAACCGGTTCGCTAGAATCACAAGATTAGTAAGAAAGATCAGGAGACTGTGGCAGGAATTCTTTTTATCATTTCGGCGCCCTCGGGCTCGGGCAAGAGCACACTGGTGAACGCGCTGCGTTCGCAGTTGGGCGGCCTTGATTTCTCCATCTCGTGGACAACGCGGCAGCCGCGCGGCTCCGAGCAAAACGGCCGGGAATACTACTTCACCACTCGCGAAGAGTTCGAGCGAATGATCGCCGCCGGCGAGTTCCTGGAGCACGCCGAAGTCTTCGGCAATTACTACGGAACCGCACGCCGGTCGCTGGATGATGCAACGGCCGCCGGACGCGATCTGCTGCTCGATATCGACGTGCAGGGCGCGCAACAGGTGCGGCAAAAAATCCCCGAAGCCGTCAGTATCTTCGTCATGCCCCCCAATCCAAAGGTCTTACGCACGCGATTGCGCAATCGGAGCCGTGCCGAGGGCCACGTTGACGAAGCTGTTCTGAAGCTGCGGCAGGACGAGGCCAGCAAGGAAATTGAGAATTACCGCCAATACCGATATATTCTGATTAACGACGTCCTGGAACGAGCCGTAGCGCAACTGGAAGCAATCGTCCAGGTGGAGAGAATGAAACAGGACGGCATGCCGCTCGACCCGCGCACAAAGCGGGAGCTTGAGATTGCGGAAGGCTGCCGCGAAGTGAACTCCCGGGAGCGCCTGCGACCGGTTCTTGAATCTTTTGGCATTGATCCTGGAGATGGCCCACACCAATATCCACTTTTGTGACCATAGCAAAGCAAAGTTTTGGAGGACAATTGATGACACCCGATCTACCGATTGAGACCAAGTTCGACTCCAACTATCGCAAAGTCATGGTGGCGGCACGTCGCGCCCGTCAAATACAAAGCGGAGCCAGCCCCCTGGTCCGCAGCCAATCGAACAAGGCCTGCCGCCTGGCACAGGAAGAGATTCAGGCGGGGAAGATCGCTTACGTTCACACCGGTCCACCACCGGAAAAGCCGGCAATCGAAGATCCAGGAATCCCAATCCTCGCCATCTAATCGCTGCCGCGTCACCCCGACAACGTCGCCCACCAGGTATATAGCCTAAGATCACGGCCGGTTTCCCAACCGGCCCTTTCCTTTCTGATCAAGAAGCAATCTGACGCTCACCTCGTTCTCCTATGACTCGCCTGTAAAGGCAGAGGCGATAGCCACTAACGTCAACTCAGAAGACCTTTGCGGGCGTTCCATCAGCGCCGCAAGGAGTCAAATCCGGCGGCGTCGTCACCTTGCATAGCGTTCAATTTCGCGATCTGCATTCGCGTTACAATCGAAGCATGAAGGTGATGGTCGGCGTTTCGGGTGGAATTGCGGCATACAAGGCGGCGGAATTGGTGCGCGCCCTTCAGAAACAAGCACTTGAAGTGCGCGTCGTGATGACCGATTCAGCCCAGCGATTCATCCAACCGCTCACCTTCGCGGCGCTCACCGGCCACAAAGTCATCACAAGTCTCTGGCCGTCTCCCGAAGACGGCACCGGCTCAGGCGACGCCAACTTCGACGCCAGCATCGAGCATATCGCCGAGGCCCAATGGGCCGATGCGCTCGTCGTAGCACCAGCCACTGCTGGCATCCTGGCCAAGTTTGCCCATGGTTTCGCCGACGACTTCCTGACCACGATGTATCTCGCCACCACCGCACCCGTGCTCGTAGCGCCGGCGATGAACGTGAACATGTGGGAGCACCCCGCAACCCAGGCCAATCTTGAGACGCTGCGCCAGCGCGGAGTCCGAGTCATCGAGCCAGGTTCAGGGCAACTCGCCTGCGGCATGGTTGGGCCCGGCCGCATGGCCGAGCCTGAATTCATCGCCACGGCAGTCCTGAACGCCCTCGGACGCAGCCACGATCTCGCAGGCGAAGTCGTTCTCATCACTGCCGGAGGAACACGCGAAGCCCTCGACCCAGTGCGCTTCCTCGGCAACCGTTCCAGCGGCAAAATGGGCTACGCTCTTGCGGAGGCAGCTCAGAGCCGCGGCGCCAAAGTCATTCTCGTTTCCGCGCCGTCCGCTCTGTACCCTCCGGCCCACTGCGAGCTGGTAAAGGTTACGACAGCCGACGAAATGCGCGAGGCCGTCCTGAACCGCATGCCCGAGGCCACACTGGTCATCAAATCCGCCGCGGTCGCCGATTACAAACCCAGCATCGTCGCAGGCCAGAAACTCAAGCGAACCGGTCCCATGACTATCGAGTTTCAGCCCACCGAAGACATCCTTGCCGAAGTTGTCCGCAAGCGCCGTCCGGGTCAGCTCATCGTCGGATTCGCGGCCGAAACCGAGAATCAGCTCGAAAATGGCCGCGCCAAGCTGCTGCGCAAAGGCGTCGACGCCATCGTCGTCAACGACGTCTCCCGCGAAGGCGTCGGCTTCGATTCCGATTGGAACGGAGCCACATTCCTGACCGCGACAACCGCTATCGATTTCCCCGAAATGTCCAAGCGCAAGCTAGCCGACCGCATTCTGGACGAGGTAGTTGGATTGCGCCGGCCGCAGTCCCTTCTGGTCGAACTCTCCGGCATGGATTCGTCTCTCGAATCCGAACCGGATGAATCCGGGCCATTTGACTCTGAGCGCGAGTCGACCGTCGCCAGCCGTCCGCGCATTATGATCGAATAGGGAATCGTGACGCCACCTTCGAATCCCATCAATCTGAATGATCCGGCCACGCGCGACGCTCTGCACGCACGCCTGCGCTTCTATCGCGATCTGGGCATCGGCGAGTTCTACCGCCGCGAAGTCGACTCGGCTCTCTGGGCGCAGCCCAACCCGCAATCCGAGCCACAACCCGCGCCTGCGCAAACCCAGGCCACGCCGCCAGCACCACCCGAGCAGCTATTTCCGCAACTGAATCAGGAGATCGACATCGCACCCCGCAAGCCATTTCCCGCCGCGCCTGCGCAGGCTGAGCCTGTGCCGCCCGAGCAGCACTTCGCCGCGCTCAAACTGATCCGTGAAGAAATCGGAGACTGCACCCGTTGCGCCCTCGCCAAAGGCCGCAACAAGCTGGTCTTCGGCGACGGTGACCCCAACGCAAAGCTGATGTTTGTCGGCGAGGGCCCCGGTGCAGACGAAGACGCCTCCGGTCTGCCCTTTGTAGGCCGCGGCGGGCAACTGCTCAACAACATGATCGGCGCCATGGGCCTCAAGCGCGAAGAGGTCTACATCGCCAACGTAGTCAAGTGCCGCCCGCCCAACAATCGCACCCCGGAGCCCGACGAAGCGCACACCTGCTCGCCATTTCTCTTCCGCCAGATCGACGTGGTTCGCCCGAAGGTGATCGTGGCTCTGGGCCAGACAGCCGTGACGTATCTCACAGGCGAAAAGCGTCCGCTCTCAGCCTGGCGCGGCACGGTGCATCCATTTCGAGTAGGCGCAAAGCTCATCGTCACCTACCATCCCGCATTTCTGCTCCGCGATCCTAATCAGAAAAAACACGCCTGGGCCGACCTGCAAATCGCCATGCGCGAACTCGGCTTAACCTCACCCGCGCGCAAGTAGTAAGAAGCGCCTGATCAACTTCGCTGGCGATTGAATGCTCTACCAGCAGCCAGACTCATTCCGCCAAAGCGCCACCCCGCCAAGCAATCCCTCTTCGTTCGGCACGATGCGAATGTTGTGCGCCAGCTCAAATCGTATGTGCTTGGAGTTCCCGCCGCCCAAGTGCAGATAATCCCAGTTAAAGAGCTGGTTCGTCTGTTCGATGGCCCGCTGAACCAAATCATTCCACTTCTTCTTGCCGTATTTTTCGAGTCCTCGCAGCCCAAGGTAATCCTCGTAAGTCTTGTCCTTGCGCCATGGGTGATGGGCCAGCTCCAGACCGGGGCAGAGGCGGCCGCCGGTAAACAGGGAAGAGCCGAGCCCGGTCCCGAGCGTCAGGCAAAGCTCTACCCCTTTGCCGTAGATAGATCCATAGCCCTGCACCGACGCGTCATTCGCCACACGTACAACCTTCTTCCAATGCTCCTGTAGCGTCTCCTGTAGCGGAAATCCAACCCATTTGGGATGCAGGTTGTGCGCCGCAAGCGTGACGCCGTTCTTGACGACGCCGGGAAATCCCACCGAAACGCGGTCGAACGACGGCACCTGGGCGCGCAGATCGTCCAGAACCGCCAAAACCCGATCCGGTGTTGGATCCGGCGGAGTCAAAGCCCGGAAGCGTTCTGAAACCGGCTTACCGCTAGCGTCGAGGGCCATCATCTTGATGCCTGTTCCCCCGATGTCGACGGAGAGAGTAATCGGGGTTGCAGGCGAAGTTGTTGCTTGGAGAGCGGTTGGAGTGGGCTTGGAGATGCGCTTTTTCATCAGGACAAGATTGTAAATGTGCGGACCGTACGTTTGGGGGCACGAATAGGGAGCAGGCAGAGCCTTCTTATGGAAGGCCCTGGTACAAGCAGAAGCGCACAGCATTGGCAAGGTGGTCTGTCTGATGGGATACCAGTCGCGGCAGCCGATAGCTATTGCGATTCTGTCGGGAGAATGCGAGTTTCGAAAAATATTGCAAGTCGAACATAACACTCTAAAAGAGTTACAAAGCCTGCTAATAGTTTCTTAGAGAACATATGCTACAATCCCGGTTGCCAAAAAACTTCAAATATCGAGTTGACTTCCTTTGTCTGCCGATTGAGATAACTGTAAGATGTCCGGCTTGTAAGACAGTTGTCTGACAGTTACGAGGGATACTGTCTGAATCAGATGCAGTCAGCCAGAAGTCACCCATTGCCAAGGTCGGCAAGGGCACTCTCGAGACAGGAATCACTTTGCATCCCATAGCGATCGCTTTCTGCGCAGACAAGATGATGGAGTCCGCCCTCCACGTCGCAATGAGGTCCGCACTTGTAAATCTCAAGCCCGGCTGTTGTCCTCACATTTACGCGATGGTCGAGCATTTTTCCAGTGCTGACAGGGCGCGTCTCGCGCGAACTTTGGATGCCACGGGCCGGAAATATGACCTGACATATCTGGAGCCGGACCCGGATATGTTTGCGAGCCTTCCCGCGTTGCACGGAAATAGATCCTGTTATTTCCGTTTGCTTCTGCCGGAGTTAGTGCAAGAGGATCGGCTCCTGTACCTTGACTCGGACATTCTGATTCGATGCGATCTTTCGCCGTTGTTTGAGCTGGATATGAAAGGTTCGGCTTTAGGTGCAATCGTCGGCGGAACTGCCGAGTTCACTCTGGACAAGGAGTTGCGTTTATCGCTCGATCAATCCTTGACAGATCCGGCATTCAATTCCGGAGTGTTGCTCTTCGACTGTCTTATGTGGCGAAGGCAGCAGTTACTCAAAGAATGCGTGAGATTTGGCCTTGAATATAGAAACGAGATACGGGTCGTTGATCAGACCATTCTCAACGTCCTTTTCGCGACGAGCTGCATACACCTGCCGAATCAATACAACACAGCGATAACCAGCCGGAGCGAGCACATACCCTCCGAGGCCGTTCTGCACTACATCGGGAGTCCTAAGCCCTGGGATCTGGGAGCGGCGTCATTGCTCCCGTATGCAAAGGCATGGTTTTTAGAGTTGCGAATGACCGCGATACCTCTCAGACGTCGTATTCCGTGGCTGACTTTGAGTACATGGAGGCGGTTTCCGAAAATCCTCGGCGGGTACAGACGCCTGGCGGTACAGAGAATGCAGGGGTAACCATCCGGCCCGGGTCCGGCCAACGGCATCCCATACACTGGGGATTGGCCGCTATGCCCCTTTACTGCGAAGTCGCGCTACCTGTTCCCTTGGATCGCACCTTCACCTACCTGGCAGGTGGCAGCGCGAATTCAAATTCGACGCCGCAAGTCGGCGCGCGGGTCATCGTCCCTTTTCGCAACGAGAAGCTCATCGGCGTGGTGACGCAGCTTCACAGCAAGGCTCCAACAGAGTTCGAAGCCAAGCCCGTCGAAACTGTGTTGGATGAGGAACCGCTCATCTCAGCCCATCTTCTGGAACTGGCCGCGTGGATCGCCCAGTATTACCTAGCCCCACTCGGCGAAGTCCTGCGCGGAATGCTGCCGCTGACCGCTGAGGTGCAGCGAACCGTCTACTACCGAATCACCGACGCCGGACGCGACACACTGGCCGGCAGCTTCGATAGCCATCCGGGCAGCCCGCTCATAAAACGCAGCCAAAGCAAGCTATCTGCCGAAGATCAGGACCTGGAGCACAAAGTCCTCACCCGCCTGGCCGATGGCGAACAGGTGAAGCTCTCCACGCTACGCACCGCCACAGCAGCCAGTCTGCCCCTCCTTGCCGCAATGGTGCGAAAAAAGTGGATCGCGCGAGAAACCTCAGCCACAGAACGCGATGCGCGCCGTATGGAGCGATTCGCCGTTCTCATCCCCGAAGCCCGCTTGCCCACGCTTACCGCCAATCAGCAGGCGATCCTCGCTGAATTGGCAGCCTGCGGCGGCGAAATCTCACTCGCCGCCCTTCGCGAGAAGGGAAGCTCGCCTAGCACGCTGCAAACCCTCGTCCGGCGTGGCCTCATTCGTATCGACGAACGCCCGGCGAGCTTCAGCCTCAGCGGCCTGGGGCACGTCAATCCCAATCACGCGCTCAATGAGCAGCAACTCGACGCTCTCGCATCGATAACCACCGCGACCGGCTTCCAGCCATTCCTCCTGCACGGAGTCACCGGCTCCGGCAAGACTGCTGTCTACCTCGCGGCCATGCAACGCATACTTGATCGCGGCATGGCCGCAATTCTTCTCGTCCCAGAGATTGGCCTGACGCCCGCCGCCGCCGCCCAGCTCGATGCAACCTTCGGCAATCGTGTCGCCCTGCTGCACTCCGCGTTGACTCCGTCCGAGCGCTCCGAACAGTGGCATCGCATCCGCCGCGGCGAGGCTCCGATTGTCGTCGGCACTCGTTCGGCAATCTTCGCGCCAGTCCCCAATCTGGGACTCATTCTCATCGACGAAGAGCACGACCAGAGCTACAAGCAGGAAGAAACTCCGCGCTATAACGCGCGCGATGTCGCCGTCATGCGAGCCAAACTTGTCGACGCACCCGTCGTGCTCGGCTCAGCCACGCCATCGCTCGAGAGCTGGCAAAACTCCGAATCCGGCAAATACAAGCGCATCACCATGGCCGAGCGCGTGAACAACCGTCCGCTCCCCGGCGTCGAAATCGTCGACATGCGCCAGGAGTTCCAGCAAACCGGCCAGGAACAGTTGTTCTCTCGCTTGCTGATTACCGAGACTCAGGCAGCGCTCGATCGCGGCGAACAGGCCGTGATTCTGCTCAATCGGCGCGGCTATTCCTTCGTAGCCATGTGCCGCGCCTGCGGAGAAAAACTTGAGTGCCAGAACTGCGCCATCAGCCTCACGCACCACAAGCCGGTCGATTCTCCCGAAGCGATCGCGAGCGCTGGCCAGCGCCTCGAATGCCACTACTGCGGATTCCGCCGCACCGTCCCCAAGCGCTGCCCCAAATGCGACAGCGAACATCTCTACTACCTCGGCGCAGGCTCGCAGCAAGGCGAAGAGCGCCTGCAGGCCATCTTCCCCTTAGCGCGCATCGGTCGCATGGACCGCGACACCGTGCGTGGCCGTTACGATATGGAACGGCTGCTCGCCCGCCTTCACTCCGGCGAAATCAACCTGCTCGTCGGCACGCAGATGATCGCCAAGGGGCACGATATTCATGGAGTCACACTGGTCGGTGTCGTTGGCTGCGACCATGCGCTGTCCATGCCCGACTTTCGCGCCGCCGAGCGCGTCTTTCAGTTGATGACGCAAGTCTCCGGCAGGGCCGGTCGCGGCGAACTTCCGGGCCGCGTCGTAGTGCAAACCTATCATCCCGACCACTACGCGATTCTTGCCGCCTCTACGCACGATTACGCGGGATTTGTAGCGCGAGAGTTGAAGTATCGCCGCTGGATGCACTACCCACCCTTCGGCGTGCTCGCAAATCTCCTGATCCAATCCAAAAAGCTGGAGGAAGCAGCAGGATGGTCTGCAGCTTTGGGCAAGTGGTTTCAAAAGACCGCGCCCGAAGGCGTTCGCGTGCTCGGTCCTTGCGCAGCACCCATCGCGCGCATCAAAGAAACCTACCGTTTTCACATGATTCTGAAAGCCGGCTCACGCCGGGCATTGAATACGGCCCTGCGCGGCGCTCTTGCGCACGCCGAAGAGGTTGGCATTCCACGCCGCAACCTTGTCATCGACGTGGATGCGCTTCGCCTGATGTAACTCCCATATAACTCAAGCTACCCAGTGAGTTACTTCAGCCGTGAACTGTCTTATCTCACCAGCTGAAGACGCGAACGCCTTCGCTAGTCGCGCGCGAGTTATCGACCTTGGCGCTGACATTGCCTGCCCCCGTTGCGCCAAGAGAGGCCGCGGGAACCTTCGGCGCCGAGCCTGCGAACTCTTCTACTTCAATTGGTTTATAGGAGTTCATGACACTGACAGCTGTGTCTGCCTGTTCGGGGGTACCGCTAGCGAACACCAACACATTCCCACTCTGTACGCCGGCAAGATAAGCCTCGCACTCCGGCTTGGTCATACCCATGGAACTCAGATCCCGCGCAAGTCCAGCGGCAAAATCGATCGAGGGAGTACTGGTTGCGCTGGCGACCGGCAAAGATGTGGGCTTCGCGATAATTCGTATTCCTGTCGATGGAACGCCATTTTGGCGAAGCGCGTCCACCACTGCATCAGCCGTGCTTGCCTGCTCGAAAAGTCCAACTGCTGTCTCCATAATCTGCACCTCAAGTTACAACGCCTATAGTGCTCGCAAGGTGTTGAAGTTGCAGCCCCATTTTGCTCAATCCAGACTGGCAACGTTTACCTTGCGGGAACGCTTCCTGAAGAGGAACACGATTTCCCTTGAAGTCGTATCGGTCTACGGCTTTCGGGGGATGTCCCTGCTTTTCTTGTATTTTCTATCCTTCGCCAGTGAGAGAATGAGTGCGAACAGCCAGTAGTGTTCTCCACGCCCATCGCGGCAAAGGGGAATAAATCGTCCTGATTCACCCGGACAAGACATCGGGTTTGTGGTTAGCTTCGAAATTGTGGAATGCTCAGCAGGTGGTCTAACTCATGGGAAACTGGACGGTTGACGCGAGTCCCAGAACGATCTCGGCCAAAGCAGAGAAAAACAAATTGGACTGGACGAAACTGGAACAGCATCTGCAGGAGATCGGAACTCTGCACACGAGCATTTATCGGCTGGCGCGCGACCTCGCGCCCGCGATGGTGCTCAGTGGATACTGGTTTTTCAAGCACCCCGGACTCATGTTTCACGGTTCTGACTGGTGGTACATTCCGCGCATAAGCCTGCTGGAGATTGGCATGCTCGCAGGCGTAACCTTGGTCTCTCGTGTTGCAACAGGCCGTGGACGCGGCCCCAAAGAGGAGTTACTGCACAAGGAAATGTCTGCCACATTTCTGGCGGCTTTTCTGTGCGGCCTGGCTATCTATCCTGGCCTGCTGGCCAAACTCGACTGGCAAGAGGCGCTGCGCGTCGATGCAGGATTCTTCCTTGCCACATCGTTGGCCAGCCTCGTGTTTCTCGCGGTCGCCTGCGTTATCGGTTGGATCTCTATCGACACCATCATCCCCAAACGAGAAGTGTTGATCATCGGTTCCGGTCGCGGCGGACAGGCTGCATACAACGAAATGGTCGATTCGCCTGTCTACAACGTGGTTGGCGTGTTGGACGATACATTTGTTGGACCTGCGGAGATGAGAGGTCGCTACCTGGGTGGCCTCGAACTGCTTGATCCGCTTCTTAAAGAAAATCCCGTGTCTGTCGTATACTGCTCTCTGCCTGTGAAGTCGATGTATGAACCGATCCAGCAGGTCATCGCAGTATGCGAACAGTTCGGAGTAGAAGTCCGGCACTCTTCACATCTCTTCCAGACCAAGATCGCGCAACTCGACGGCAGGCCATGCAAGAACTACTCCATCCTTCGCATGGTTCGTGACGATTCCACGCGCTATGTAAAGCGCGCCATCGATGTCGTCGGAGCGGCAACTCTGCTGATTCTCTCGCTGCCGATTCTCATCGCGGCCGGCATTGCGATCAAAGTCGTCAGCCCCGGCCCCATCCTCTTTTCTCAGGATCGATACGGATTGCATCGCAGGCGCTTCCGCATGTTCAAGCTGCGCACCATGGTCGTAAATGCAGAAGGGCTCCTGGCTCAACTGGAGCACCGCAATGAGTTGGCTGGGCCGGCTTTCAAGATGCGCCAGGATCCGCGAGTTACAAAGATCGGAGCGTTTCTACGCAAGTCTTCCATCGATGAGTTACCTCAACTTTGGAATGTTCTTCTTGGAGATATGTCCCTGGTTGGTCCAAGGCCATTGAGCGTGCGCGACGTGCTCAAGATCGAAGACTCCGCGCAGTTGCGACGCTTCAGCGTATTGCCTGGCATCACATGCATCTGGCAGATGAGCGGCAGAAACAACACCGACTTCGATAACTGGATTCGACAGGACTTGGAATACATCGATTCCTGGTCGTTGCTGCTGGACTTCAAGATCCTGATCGGCACTGTCCCGGCAGTTCTGTGGGGCAAAGGCGCAATGTAAGTATTGTGGCCAGAGTAACGCGCTTCATCACGAAGCGATAGCCACTGGCACATTACTCCGTAGGCGCAATCGCCAGAGCTTCCGCAATCTCCAGCACGATCGCTTCCATAGCCAGCGCAGGATCTGCGGCCTGCGTAATTGGGCGGCCCACTACTAGATAACTTGCGCCTTGGTCGAGAGCATAAGTTGGCGTGGCGATGCGCTGTTGATCGCCCTTATCCGCACCGCTCGGTCGAATTCCCGGAGTTACCAGCACGCCTTCGGGCCCAGTCATGGCTCGCACCATCGCCACTTCTTGCGGGGAACAGACAAACCCGCGAATTCCAGCCTCAAGCCCGAGCATGGCAAGCAACGCAACCTGCTCCTTCGGGCTCTTCGCGACGCCGATGGCGCTGAGCTGCGGCTGGTCCATGCTGGTGAGCACCGTAACGGCAAGCAGTTGCGGCGGCGCGGCCAATGACAAAGCAGCTTCATGCGCCGCGGCCAGCATTGCCGGGCCGCCCGCAGCGTGGATGGTCAACATTCCAGCGCCGAGCGAGGCCGTCGCCCGCACCGCCGACGCCACAGTGTTGGGAATATCATGCAGCTTCAGATCGAGAAAGATCGAATGACCGCGGCTTGCAAGCATCTCCACGATCGCCGGCCCTGCGGCAACATACAATTCGAGGCCGACCTTGAACCACTGGCATTGATTTTCCAGTCGATCTGCAAGCGTCAGAGCAGCGTCTGCCGTGGGCACATCGAGAGCCACGATCAGGCGCTGTCTGGCCAGATCGAACGGAGAGAATTGAGACGATGCTTTGGAAGCTTCAGGAGCCTGCTCACTCATCGCGTCTACTCCGGAGTCTTTGGTGTATTCAGCGGGACAGTTTGCTACCGACTGGCAGGCAGAGACTCCGGCCGGCCCAGGTTAGGCCAGTTCAACTGCGCCGCCTCCGCGCCGTCGACCCTTTCCAGGCGCACGCGCGCACTTCCCCTTCCATTGAAACCAAGCGACCGTGCCGCTGCGTAAGAAAGATCCACAATGAGTCCAGCCGGCACCGGTCCCCGATCATTCACGCGGACCATGATGGAACGGCGATTGCTCACATTCGTCACTCGCAGCAGCGTTCCAATCGGCAGGGTGCGGTGGGCACAAGTGAGCATGTTCAGGTCAAAGGCTTCGCCGCTTGCTGTGCGATGGCCCTGAAAGCGGCGACCGTACCAGGAGGCTTTGCCAACCTGAATCCACTTGTGCGCTTTCGGCGCATGAGGGTCACTCTGTGCATGCGAACTCTCATTGCCCTGCGCCGTTGCGCCGGCCACGGTTACCAGCAGCACAAAAGCGGCTGCGGTAAATGGGCGACGATTGCGTGCGTTGCATAGTGTGTTTGTTTGCATAAGTAACTCTTGCAAGCATACCGGGGATGAATGCTCAAGTCAAAGATTTGAAGCATTTTATGGCCAGTTTTGCACAGGGAAAATTGCTGCTTGACAGGAGATCCATAGTCCATAAATAGTAACTAAAAAGATAATAGAAAAACAGTAAATACAACTTTTGGGGTAGCTAAGTCCTTTTGGGAGAGAGGTTTTGCATATTGGCGTAATTTGCAACATAGGCTCGCCTTGCAGCTCAACTGGCGGTTTTGGGAGAACCGCCGGCTGTGAGGATCGAACCGCCATTTTTTGGGGATCAACCGACCGCTGAGAGGCTCTCAGCGTCCGAAGGCTGATAATTGAAGTCTTCCTGGGTGGGCAGAAACCGTTTCAGATAGCGAATCGGATCTTCGCTCATGGCCATCTGGCGCAGGTGGTACTTCCACACATCGGCCTTAATGGTCCGCCGCGTGAAGGGCTTTCGGTTAATCGTCACCACTTCGCCTTTTCCGTTCATGCGGGAGTAGGTCGAAGCAGGCACAATGAAATTCATTTGAGCGCCCTTCTTCCAAAAGGCGCGGGCAAAGTCGTGTGAGAAAACCAAGGCATAAAAGCGGCCTTCAGTCGTGAGAAGCGAAACCGCTTCCTCGGCGCCGGGCCACTCAGTGGAAAAATTCGCCGTAAACCAGCGGCGGAACTCAAAGCCGTTGGAGTAGGCCTGATTGAGCAGCATGAGCAGTATCTCTTTGCGTGTCATTCGACCTTTCCCGTATGTGCTAGTCAAAATTTCCTGCGCCCTTTGACGCCAATCGGGGAGAATTCGGCCAGGCAAAGGGAAAAGTTTCGGTTCTGGAAAACAAACCCGCCTCTGCCATGTATTAACGTCAAAACCATGCTGGCCTCCTTTTGAGTGTCAAGAAAACTTTGGCACCTGCCTGCATCCTTGTGCAATCTCCGGCGCTTCGGGAATCCGATCCGGCCGCTCAGTGGAGTTTAGGATTGGGAAAGCGGAGTGAATCCAGAAGTAAACTCGGCAAGGCTGCGCAAAACGTGGCCGGTTTGTCATACGGAGGCGTTTTGCTGCTTCGGAAGTCTTTCCTGATCCTGATAGGGTTTCTGGTCCTGCAATCAGTCTCGTCTGCAGGTGCGGCAGCGCTGCTACCCGATGTCCATGCAAATCCCCTCTACGCCGATCCATCCGTGCGCGATGCCTACGAACACTTCTACGTGCTCGATTACCCGTCATGCGTCGCTGAACTGAAGAAGGTTCAGGAAGCACATCCCGGCGATCCCGGCGCGACAGCGATGCTGCTCGAAGCCCGCGTTTTCGAAGAGCTATACCGGCAGGATCTTCTCGATACCACCTTCTACGCCAACGACGGCTTTCTCACCGGCAAGCATCCCACGCCGGAAGACCCCGCCACGCGCGACCAGATCTTTTCTCTCGAAGAGCAAGTGGAGCGAGAAGCATCCGCTCGCCTCGCCAGGAACTCTCGGGATGCCGATGCCTTGTATGCACGTGGCTGGGCGCGCAGCCTGCGCTCTTCCTACATGGCCATGGTCGAACGCAGTTTTAGCGCGGCTTTTCACATAGCGCTGCAAGCCCATAGCGACGAAGCAAAGGTATTGCAGATCGATCCCAACTATGTGGATGCAAAACTTGTCGTAGGAACCTACCAGTACGTGATCGGCGCGCTGCCCTGGGGATTCAAACTGCTCTTCGGCTTCGCGGGTATCACTGGCTCCAAGTCCAGAGGTATGGAGATGCTGCACGACGATTTCGCCCGCGGACCAATGACCTCCGTCGAAGCAGGAACCGTGATCGCGCTCTTCCTGCGTAGGGAAGGGAAGTACAAAGAAGCGATCGGCGTTGTGCGAAGCCTGGAAGCAAAGTATCCGCACGATTTTCTCTTCTGCCTCGAAGAAGCCAATCTCCGCAAGGATGCCGGCGAAGGCATGGCCGCGGTGAATGCGTATGAGAATCTTCTCAACGATGCACGCAAACCCGGATATTTTCCATCAGCGCATCTCGAACTAGCGTATTTCGGACTCGGCGAAGCGCTTAGCGGCCAGCGTCATTTCGCCGACGCTGCCCAGGCCTACGAACAGGCAGCCTTCGCACCAGGCTCAGGCGCGGAGCTGAAGCGCCGTTCGCTCGTTGCCGCAGGCAAAGCCCGTGACCTGAATGGCGAGCGAACCCAGGCCGTTCAGGACTACAAGTGGGCAATCGCCAACGGCTCCGACACCACGCAGGGCGAAATCGCCCGTCGCCTGCTGAAAACCCCCTACCGAGAGCCTTAGGCGAAAGCCACGGAACCTTCCGCCCAGCCCAAACGTATGAAAGAGTGGCTGCAGTAAGGCCATTTTGGAGAGTGCGTTATGTCTGCCTTCTGTAACAATTGTGGAAGTGCCTTGCCGCCAGGGGCCCGTTTCTGTTCCGTATGCGGAAACGTCATCGCAGGATTCCCGCCAGCTGGATTCCCGCCCTACGCGCCGCGTCTGGTGCGTCCCATCTTCGGACGGCAGTTCGCCGGTGTCTGCGTAGGCCTCGCGCGAACCTACGGCTGGGATGTGGGCTTGGTGCGCATTCTCGCAGTCATCAGCGGCATCTTCCTCTGCCCGTTCCCCGAAATCTTCTACATTGCCTGCTGGATCGGCATACCAGAAGAGCAAATTCAAGACGTCCCACCACCGCCGCAGCCGTGACCCGCAACCCCAACCGGAGTGGCAACCGAGGGTGCGCGTAGACAAGGAACGCGCACCCTGCTCTGGAATGCCGCACGATCTGCTAGGCTCAAAAGCAGACAGACCTGTACTTGAATTCACGCAGTCATTCCAGGCGATTTCCTTGTCCAAATCCGTGTCACATTCATCGTCCAAATCTCTCTCGCGCCCCTTCCAATACCCATCAGCCGCCGCCCCATTAAGTTGCGGCCCGCACTCGCTCGCCGACCTAGCAGTGCAGTATGGAACGCCGTTATACGTCTATAGCGCCGATCAGATACTCGAACGCCTCGCGCTCTTCCAGCAGTCCCTCGCCGCTCGGCCTCATCTGGTCTGCTACGCGGTAAAGGCCAACTCCTCACTCGCGATTCTCAAGCTCCTTGCAGCCCACGGTGCGGGCTTCGACATCGTCTCCGGCGGGGAACTACAGCGAGTGCTTACCGTCGCTCCGGAAGCCGCCGCGCGCGTTGTCTTCTCCGGAGTTGGAAAGACCGCAAGCGAGATCGACCTCGCCCTCGAAGCCAACATCCTAGCCTTCAACGTCGAAAGCGAATCCGAACTCGCTTTGCTTGCCAGCCGCGCCGCCAAACGCAAGCGCAAGGCGCGCTTCGCCCTGCGCGTCAATCCAGACGTGTTTGCCGAAACGCACCCATATATCTCCACCGGCCTCCGCGAACACAAGTTCGGCATCGACATTCGCCAGGCACGCAGCATCTACAACGAAGCCGCAGCCAATCGCTGGCTCAGCGCTCATGGAGTGAGCGTCCACATCGGCTCACAAATCCGCTCGGCTGATCCGTTCGGTGCAGCCATGCAGCGCGTCGCAAGACTTGTACAGCAGTTGGCCGGCGACGGCATCCGCATCAAGTCCGTCGACGCCGGCGGCGGCCTCGGCATCGACTATCACGCGGCAAGCAACTTCGATCCGCAGGCCAAGGTGCTGGAATACACCTCCGCGTTGGAGGCCGCATTGACCGGTCTGGATGTGCAGCTGTTGCTTGAGCCGGGTCGCTTTCTCGTAGCACAGGCTGGAGCCCTGCTGGCGCGTGTCCTCTACGTCAAGCGCAATGGCAAAAAGACCTTCGTCGTGACCGACGCCGCAACCAACGACCTTATCCGCCCCGCGCTTTATCAGGCCTTTCACGAGATCGTGCCAGTGTCGCCGCGCCCAGGACGCGCCTCGGCGGTCGACGTAGTCGGTCCAGTCTGCGAGACAGGCGACTTCTTTGCCCGCGACCGCAAATTGAAGCCATTGGAACCCGGAGATCTGGTCGCAATACTCGATGCAGGCGCCTACGGCATGGTGCAAAGCTCCAACTACAACACCCGCCCGCGTCCCGCCGAAGTGCTTCTCCACGGCGACAAGGCAACCCTCATCCGGCGCCGCGAAACAATAGCCGATTTGCTCGCGCCCGAACTGCACGACGTTACAAATCGTTACTAGTCTCTAGAAAGACCCTTACTGTATCGTTCTTCGAGAGGAATCAAGCATGTTTGCAGGCAGACTTATGTATAAAGCTGCGCCACTTGCGATTGCGGCGCTGGCGCTGGGAACAATGGCAATGGCCGATTCGCTGGTCGTCAAGACGGACAATGGCAAAGTACACGGCAAACTCATCAACAATGGCCTGGTTCGCGCATACCAGGGCATTCCCTACGCGGCTCCTCCAGTCGGCGATCTTCGCTGGAAAGCCCCGCAGCCCGCGGCCAAATGGAGCGGCGAACTAGACGCAACCAAGTACGGCCATCACTGCGCGCAGAATCACGTCTTCGACGACATGATCTTTCAGGACAGCGCCACTCCCGATGACCGCGGCTCAGAAGACTGCCTCAACCTCAACGTCTATGCGCCTGCGAATGAAAAATCCAAAACCAAGCTCCCCGTCATGTTCTGGATTCACGGCGGCGGCTACTCCGGCGGAGGCTCCTCCGAGCCACGCCACAATGGTGATTTCCTGCCCGCCAAGGGCGTAGTGCTCGTCACCATCAACTACCGCCTCGGCGTCTTCGGCTTCCTCGCTCTGCCCGAGCTGGCCGCCGAACAAGGCGGTTCAAGTGGCAACTACGGCCTCATGGACATGGTCGCCGCTCTCCAATGGGTGAAGAAAAACATCGGCGAATTCGGCGGCGATCCCAACAACGTCACCATCTTCGGCGAGAGCGCAGGCTCTTTCGCCGTCAGCACGCTGATGGCCGCGCCCTCCGCGCAAGGCCTCTTTCAACGAGCCATCGGCGAAAGCGGCGGCGCACTGGCCACCGGTACGCTGTCCATCCAGCCTCTTTCAATAGTCGGCCCGAAAGACGCAGACTGGGTCAAAGAGATCGGTGTCAAGTCCCTCGCTGAATTGCGCGCCTTGCCCACCGACAAAGTCCTCGACGAAGCCGGGAAAAAGGGCATAGTTCGCTTCGGCCCCGTGATCGATGGCAAGTTCCTCACCGAGTCGCCGCTGGATACCTACAACGCAGGCAAACAGGCCCACGTACCCTTGCTTGCTGGCTTCAATCGCGATGAAGGCTTCTTCCTCGGTAATGGAATGACCGCCGAGAAGTGGAAGACAACAGCCGCGGATCGCTTCCCCGACAAGACCGAGGAATTCCTCAAGCTCTATCCCGGAGCAACCGATGCTGAAGCGCAGCGTTCAGCTGTCGACTACGGCGGCGACTCGTTCATCGCCTACGGCACTTGGAAGTGGATCGAGATCGATCGAAAGACGGGCAATCCCGACATCTATCGCTACAAACTCGATCTCGCCGCCCCACCCAGCAAATTCCACCCCGGCTCCTTCGCCTTCCACTCGGATGACATCGAGTACATCTTCGGTACTCTCGATACCCGTCCCGGAGCAGTCTGGCGCGACGAAGACCGCAAGCTGAGCGATCAGATGATGACCTATTGGACCAACTTCGCCAGATCAGGCGATCCCAATGGTCCTGGCGTGCCCACATGGCCTAAGTACGGCGAAGGCGACCCAGTCCTGCATCTCGATGCGCCGATCACCTCACGGCCCGACGAGAACCGCGCCCGCTACGACTTCCTGATGGCCCAGGAAAAGAAGTAGCTCTAATAACCTCAATCAACATACACAAACGCAAAGCAGGGCAGCCGCGCAATAGAAAGTGCTGCTGCCCGTTCTACATTTCCAGCGATCGACTTACCGAACCCTACTTCGCCTTGACCGGCACAACCCCGCCATCCGGCCGCACGCCGCTGTGGTTCCACTGGATCAACTCATCCAGCGCAGTCATTGTCTCCACGTCGGAGAAATGGCAATGCCCATCCGCCTTCACATACTGCTGCACAAAGTTGTCCGCACTCCTATTGCGCTGCACCAGATCGGCATAGAGCCGTACGCTGTCCGCGGGAATGATCGGATCGTACGTCGTATGCACCGCCAGCGTCGGCTTGAGCAGAATGCCCGTCGGCGTGTACCAGCTCTTCAGGTAGCCCAGCGCGGCATCGCTCGCCGTATAGCGCTTCACGCCGTCATTGAGCGCATTATCGTCCGGCCCGCCCGTGTAGATGAAGTTGCGATTGTCCATCGCTGAAGCGCCGATCTTCTCCTCCAGGTCTCTTTGAATATACGTGGCAAAGACCACGCCCCACGCCAGGTCTTCCTTTGTCTTGAATCCATTGAGAGCCATCATCTCCGTGAGACCTGTTGGGTTCCCCGGCAGCGCCTTCAGCACCTTATCCGCCAGCGCATCGTTCAGTTCCACCGTTGCCGGAATGCCAATCGGCCCCGGCAGCAGCCCCGGATAGTAGTAGTCAAACGCGGCCCGCATCGCCGATGCCCGCCCGATTGCCCAGGTCGTCGGCTCCAGCAGCCCGCACAGCGGCAGCGCGCCATCATAGCGGTTGGGATAGCTCTCCATCGTGATCATCGTGAGCTCTCCGCCCATCGAGTGGCCGGTAACATACGTTTCCTTGGGCTGGCCGTATTTGGCAATCGCGTATCGCCGCAGCGCCTCAGTCTCCGGCACCGCGTGCTCGATGGCCAATCCAATCTCCGAGTAGCCGGATTGGATAACGGCATACCCCGCATAAGCAAACAACGAGCTGATTTCGTTGGGCTTGTCCTTGTCGAAAACAACCGGCTTTTCCGAATAGCCATGGTAGTAAACGATCAGAATGCCATTCCACTTTTCCGGCATGTCAATGCGATAGGACGCATTGTCAAGCACGCCTGTTTCCACATTTACTTTTGGGGTTTGAGCAGTTGCGGACAAGCAGCCGCCAGGCAGGCAGACGAATACCAAAAGGGCAAAACCAAATAGCTTGTTCACTGGGAAGGAAACCTCAACAAGCATCCTACCCGAAGATCCTGAACTGAGGGATAACCCAATTGGAAACAGAAAGGCCGAACGGCGTCTGCCATTCGGCCTTTCTGCGAGTAGAGGAATACAGAATCTAGTGGCTGATCCCAGAGGCGGCTGTAAAGCCCTGCGCCTGGGTCGATGGCATCGGGGCGGGTGCATTCAGTTGATTGAAATTTGCACCATCTCCTGCGTTGATCGCATCAGAATGGTCAGGACCGAGGCCGAGCTTGATGAGAGCGCGGGAGTCGGGAGTGAGCTTAGTCTGCCAGCCCTGATCGGCCTGGAATTTCAGCATCGCCGCTTGGGTTCCGGCGTCCCACTTGGAGGAGGGCTCGCCGCTAAGATAGTGCTCCCGAATAAGGGCCTGCTGGATCGCGGTTACACGGTCGGAATCGATCGACTGCTGCCCATGTATTTTGTGCGCCTTGGGTGCGGCAGTGGGGGTGCGGCGCTTTCCATGCGAATGCCCACTGGTAGGAGCACGGTGGACTCGCGAAGCTATGGCCGGAGCCGCCATCAAACCGGCAGCCAATACGAATGTAAAAGTCGCACGTAGAATCACGCCGTTGTGTACCTCTTCGAGTGGGTCGATAGGGCTTTCCCGGATAGTCTATGCCGTGAAATCGCCGCCGACAAGAAAATCCGAAGGAAAAGTCACCTTTTCGAGAAATTTGGAAAAGGGGTTTGACGCGTTTCCACGTTCAAACCCCTTTTTCCATTCTATCGGCAAAAACTGCCAGATTATGGCAGAGTTCCGCCCGGGAAGCTGATTCCATCGCCTGGCCGCTTCGGATTCACGACCTCGAACACCACATCCTGGCCTGACTTCAGGCCGTCTACGACCTTATCGAACTGTTCCTTGGTCGTCGTCGGCAGCTTGTTGATGCGGGTAATGACCAATCCCGGCTCCAGACCCTGCTGATCGGCAAAGCTGCCGGGGCGCACGGTTTGGATCACCATGCCACCCGTTCCAAGCTTCGCCGCCGTGGCTGGGGTAATCTCGCGGACCGCGATTCCGAGCTTGTTCTGACCCGAATCATGGTTGTCCGTCGGCGCTTCTTCCTGGTCGGCAACCTGCTCCGCCGTCACCTTGTCGCGGTCGCCAATGGTCACAACCGTATCCGCCTGCTTTCCATCCCGAAGATATCCAATTCGGACCGTCGTGCCGGGATGCCGGCTTGCAATCTCCTCCACCAGATCGTTCCCGTCCTTGATTGGTCGCCCGTCGATCGTGAGGATAATATCCCTAGGTTTGAGGCCGGCTTTGTCAGACGGACCACCCGGCGAAACCGTCTGCACCAGCACGCCGTTCTTGAAGCCGTAAACCCGGCCCACCGCGCCCGACAATCCTTCGCGGAAGGAGATGCCAATCGCTCCGCGCGTAACCTTGTGCGTAGGCGAGATCAGATCGTTGTAGACCTGCACCACTGTGTTCGAAGGCATCGCGAATCCAATGCCCTGGTACCCTGAAGACTGCGTAAAGATCGCCGTATTTACGCCGATCACTTCGCTATTCATGTTGAGCAGCGGACCGCCCGAGTTGCCTGGATTGATCGCCGCGTCCGTCTGCAGGAAGTGCTGGAACTGCCCCGCAACGCCCGGCTCAATCGTGCGGTTCTTAGCCGAGATAATTCCCGCAGTCACCGTCTGCGAAAGCGAAAACGGGCTGCCGATTGCGATTACCCAATCGCCGACTGATGTCGTGTCGCTGTTGCCAAGTTTGACCGTCGGCAGCGGCTTGTCGGTGTCGATCTTGATCACAGCCAGATCGGTAGCCTTGTCCACGCCGATTACGCGCGCCTTCCGGCCAAGATCTGAGGTGTCAGGGTCGGTCGAGAGCTTTACATAAATCTCGTCCGCCTTCTCGACTACGTGGTTGTTGGTAATGATGTACCCCTTGGGGTCGACTATAAATCCAGAGCCAAGTGAATCGCGCTCAGCTCCCTGATCGTCCCCATCGCCCGGAACCTGCCCGCCAAAAAAGCGGTTGAAGAAGTCCTGAAACCCCGGACTATCCGGACCCTGCGGAACACCCTGCCCCTGCCCTGGTCCCTGGCCGCCGTCCTGATCGTCGTCATCCGGGTTCTGCGGCACAGGCGCGCTCCGCGTGTGCGGATTCATCCGCTGTCTCCGGTTGCCCGCATCCTTCGGCAGCGTCCGCGTGTTGATATTCACCACTGCCGGACCTACCTGCTTCGCAATCTGCGCAAAAGCGTTCGGCGCAACCGTAGAGGTCGGTATTTTCAGCGGAGTAGCATCCGTACTGTTGTCTGTCTTGTCTTGCCCATGCACGCCGTGCGCTGTATAGGACCCCACCAAAATGGCGGCGGAAATGGTAGCAAGTATTGCAAATGTCGAAGCAAGCCGGCGCGTGCGGAGCCGGTCAAAAGTCTGTCGGAGTGATGGCATAAAGTCGTTCAACCTCGGGTTCTTTCCTCTGCCCAATCCATCTGGGTCAGTCCGGTGTACAACGCGGTCCAAAAATGGCGGCACAACTTGCGCTGGGCCATTCCTTAGTATAGCGATTCGGTTCAGCCAGTGTCGTGCCGGCGTTGATGCGCCAGTCGAAACACCGTCCTACTGTTAGACGGAATTGACCCCGTCCGATGGCGCATCGTCACAAAGCCCGGCTTTCATCGTGCTACTATCTGGCATGTTTTCTGCAAATCGAACCAATTTCCGATTCGTTTTGGTCACCATCCGTAACTTTTCCTGCCACATCCGGTTCATCGCCTGCGCCGTCGCCCTGGGGCCGGCCATTCTTGCCGCCCAAATGCCGCAGTCAGCCCCGGCTTCCGCACCAGCTCCGACCTCCCTCCGCGATCGCGTCATGGCCCGCATCCTCAACTCCGGCCCCAGCGCTTGGACTCCCGCCCAGATCGCCAACATGGCCCGCCTCCGCGACGCCGCCATCGCCGATCCGTACGCTCTGGACGAACTCCGCCATCTCTCCGACAACATAGGCCCTCGCATCAGCGGCTCCCCACAAGCCCAGCAGGCCGTCGAATACGTCGCCGCCGAAATGCGTTCCCTCGGCGCGGATGTCACCCTCGAAAAAACCAGCGTTCCCCACTGGATTCGCGGCATCGAAACCGGCTCCCTCGTCGACTGGAAAGGAATGACGCCCGGAACCACGCAGAAAATCGTCCTCACCGCCCTCGGCGGCAGCGTCGCCACTCCCGCCGACGGCATCACAGCCGAGGTCGTAGTCGTCAACTCCTGGGCCGACCTCAAAGCCCTCAGCGACGGCCCGGCAGCCACATCGCTAAAGGGCAAGATCATCCTGTTCAACAAGAAATTCGACAAGCAGCTCGCCGCCCAGGAAGGCGGCATCTACGCCTACGGAGATGCAGTCCAGTACCGCGCCGCGGCGCCCATCGCCGGAGCATCCGTCGGAGCCGCCGCCGTCCTGGTCCGCTCCGTCGGCGGAGCCGACTACCGCATCCCGCACACCGGCATGACCATGTACACCGACGGCATCCAGAAGATCCCCGCCGCAGCAGTCACCGCCGAAGACGCCGACCTACTCGCCGACCTCGCCAGCCAAGGCCCCGTCAAACTGCACCTCACCCTCACACCACAAACCCTCCCCGACGCTCCCAGCTACAACGTCATCGCTGACTGGAAGGGAGCCGAGCATCCCGAGCAGGTCGTTATCGTATCCGGCCATCTCGATTCCTGGGATCTCGGCACCGGAGCCATCGACGACGGCGCGGGCGTAGTCGTCTCCATGCAGGCCATCCATCTGCTCTCCAGACTCGGCATTCACCCAAAACGCACCGTGCGCTTCATCGCATGGATGAGCGAAGAAGAAGGCTCACAAGGCGCAGCCACCTACATCAAGGAGCACGCCGCCGAAGCCGCCAATCACATCGGAGCCATCGAATCCGACCTCGGCGCAGGCCACCCCGACGGCGTCCTCTTCGCAGGCAAACCAGCCCTCGAAGACTGGCTTCGCCCCGTAGCTCAGGCCCTCGAACCAATCGGCGCCAACACCTTCCGCAGCTCCCCCGAGACCGGCGAAGACATCAACGTTCTCACCGAAAAAGGCGTGCCCAGCTTCGCCCCATCGCAAGACGGACGCTTCTACTTCAACTATCACCACACCCCGGCCGACACCTTCGACAAGGTCAACCCCCGCGAACTGAGCGAAAACGCAGCGGTCATGACCGTCCTCGCCTACGCCCTCGCAGATTCAGCCGAGCCAGCGCCGAGGTAATTCAGCAAGTCTCGGCATCTCCCGCTCTTTCTTATAGATACAGAAGAAATTTAGTTCTGCGCCATGTAAACTCGCCAGCCCATTCCCCGTCCCATCACAGGGGAGTGGACTCCCCTGTGACTCTCCCCCCAATCACCGTCTTGAGGGAACTCCTTGCTCGCGAGTTCCCGGTGATTCCCTGCTCGTCAATCGCGGCCGCAGCATTTGTCATGCAAGAAAGTCGTACCTGTATGCAAAAAAAATTCAAAAAAAAGGAATTACCTAACTTGAGTTGCCTGACTTACTTACAAAGCAAAGCGCGCCGGTATTTCCCGGCAAGGCCCGCGCTGCTTCTGGTTACAACAGCATTACTTTCCACTTGCCTGGGATGTAACACGAAGACTGCTACCCTGAACCCCAGGACTAGCTTGAGCCCCGAATTTTCCAGCAAGATCAAGCACGTCGTGGTGATCGTTCAGGAAAATCGAAGCTTCGACAACCTCTTCCATGGCTTCCCCGGCGCCGATACTGTCTCGACTGCAACTCTCTCCTCCGGCTCCACAATCCCGTTGCAACCTTTGCCCATCGAAGGCGGATACGATCTCGGCCACGAATTGAATGACTTCCTCACCGACTGGAACAACGGCGCAATGAACGGCTTCGACAAGGACGGCGGCCCCACGCCGGCCTGTTATAGCGGGAGTTGTCCAACCAGCATTCCGGCAAACGCAGAGTTCAGCTACGTCGAGCCATCCGAAACCGTGCCCTACTTCGCCATGGCAAGTAATTACGTCCTGGCAGACAGATTCTTCACATCGCAAATTGACTCCAGCTTCGATGCACACCAGTTTCTTGTCGCCGCCAGGTCAAGCATTGTTAATCTGCCGAATTCCAGCATCTGGGGCTGCGACGCTCCTCCAGGAACTACCGTGCCGACTCTCCTCCCCAATCGCCAACTGGGGCCGGGCGTATTTCCGTGCTTCAGCGATGCGACACTCGGAAGCGAACTCGATGCCAAAGGAATGGACTGGAGATTCTACGCGCCGGCCATCGACGATTTAGGCGATATCTGGTCCGCCTATGATGCTTTCTCCACCATCCGTTACAGCAGCGACTGGACCACCAAAGTGATCTCTCCCGAAACGCAGATCCTCAGCGACGTTCAGGGCGGCTTTCTCGCCCCAGTCACCTGGGTCGTGCCGGACTTTGCCAACTCCGATCATCCCGGCACAAGCAGCCCCGCAGGGCCGTCCTGGGTCGCATCCATCGTGAACGAAATCGGCCAAAGTCAGTTCTGGGACTCGACCGCAATCGTCGTCTATTGGGACGATTGGGGCGGCTTCTACGACCATGTCCCGCCGCCGCAACTCGACGACTGGGGCCTCGGCGTCCGGGTTCCGATGATGGTCATCTCACCCTACGCAAAACGTGGCTACGTCTCTCACGTGCAGTACGAAAGCACGAGCGTCGCGGCATTCATCGAATCGATCTTTGGATTGTCCACCCTGGGAGTCGCCGACAGCCGCGCCAACAACCTCGGAGACTGCTTCGATCTCTTGCAAAAGCCGCGGGCATTCGAACCGATCACTCAGACCATTCCGACCGATCACTTCCTGCACCAGAAGCCATCCAACCGGCCGCCCGACACAGATTAAGAGGAAATTCCTGACCACCGGCCAGTTCAGGTGGCAGAGGAAAAATAACAAGCCCGCATCTCGCAACGGAAACTTGCGAGGTGCTGGAATCTTCCCCGCGAACTCCGCTCCTTGCCGCAGGAAGCCCGCGAGGGTAAGATTGTCTTACCATGCAGACGCGCGTTTCCACTAAAGGCCAAATCGTTCTCCCCGGCCCGCTGCGCAGAAAACTCGGTATTCGCGCCGGCGATCCGCTCGATGCCAGCATCGAGTCAGGCCGCATTGTTCTCACGCCCCAGCGGCAGGGGAAGCGCGAACTCAAGATCATTACCGATCCGATCACGGGCTTGCCCGTATTGACCGCTGGTCCTGACGCTCCGATTTTGACCAGCGAACAAGTAGCAGAGATGCTAGCGGACTTTCCGTGAAGTATCTGCTGGACGTGAACGCCTTAATCGCCCTCGGCCTCTTGGAACACGCGTTTCATGAAAGGGTGGCTGTCTGGCTGCGAGCGCAACCGTCGTTGCAATTGCTTACCTGTTCGATCACGGAACTCGGGTTTGTCCGAATACTTGTGCAGGCACAGGCCTACGGATTTACCGTGGCACAAGCAAAAATGCTCCTGGTGCAACTCAAAGAAGCTCCCGGTTACTCAATCAGCCTGATCGAGGACGGTCAGGATATCTCGCATCTTCCTGGATGGGTCAAGACCGCCAGCCAAACCACAGACGGTCACCTTGTGCAACTGGCAAAGGCTCACGGCGCGACTTTGGCAACCCTGGACGCAAAGATTCCCGGAGCCTTCATCATTCCGTAGACATCATTGCCCGGGGCGATCGATGAGGCGTGACATTCGGCCGCTCAGTGCGAATATAGCGTGCGCGCGATATCCGCAAATGCCGATAAAAACGGAGGCACAAATACCCGAAATTCCCTGCAAATATAAGTCATTCGCATCCAACCACATCCACCATGACTCGCTTGACATCTCTTGAGGCAAAAAACACAAGAGAATTGTTCCACGTGGAACACTCCGATGTTTCACACCCGCATCAAGCCTCATGCGCCGTCGGCACATGAGGCTGAGGAACCAGCTCCGTCAGCGCAATTCCAGCCAGGATAAGAATCGCGCCTGACGCCGGACGAACACCCAGCCGTTCGCCCATCACAAGGAAAGAGGTGATCCACGCAAAGACCGGCTCCAGCGTCATCAGCAGAGCTGTGTGCGTCGCCGGCAGCACCGACTGAGCCCAGCTTTGAATAGAGAACGCCGCAGCCGTAGCCAGTACCGCCGCAACTGCAAGTGCCACGCAAAGACGCAAAGTAAGATGCATCTGCGGATGCTCAATCAACGGCAGACTAACCGCCATAAAAAATGCGCAGAAGCCCACCTGCAATAAAGCCAGCGGTTGAAAGTGGATGCGCGGCGAAGCATGACCCAGAGCCAGGCAGTGAAAGGCAAACCCAATCGCACAGCCAAAGGTAAGCAGATCGCCAATATTGACCGAAGTAAAATCCGGCAACAGACCGGCCTGTTTACCAACAGCATTGGCTGGCAGAGTTAACAACAAAATGCCCGCGAAAGCCAGCAGCGCGCCAAGAAACGAATTCCAGCGCGGAGCCTTCGCGCCTGGCGGCCGCAGCCACGGAATCACCGAAAACAGAGGCACCAGAACCACCACCAGGCCAGTAATGAACGCGGACTTCGAAGGAGTCGTCTTGACCAGACCAGCCGTCTGAAACTGGTACCCCATCGCCAGGAAAAATCCGACAACCGCGCCCGCTATCAACTGGCCTCGGCTCACCTCACGCCAGTGACGCCGATAAGCAATCGAAAGCGCCAGGAACGCCAACACCATGCGCGCCAGGTTGAAGGCAAGCGGCGTTGCATCCGCAAGCGCGTCCTTGACCAGCACAAACGTCGTGCCCCATACGGCGACCGTGAAGAGCATCAGAAGATACGCGCGGAGTTTCACGGTTGTGCCTTGTAGACAGTTTTGCCGCCAACAACGGTTTCAAGCACCTTGGTTCCGAGAATCTCATGCGCAGGAACTGTGAGCAGATTGCGGTCCAGCAGAATGAAGTCGGCCTCGTATCCCGGTTCCAGCTTTCCTTTGCGCTTCTCCGCAAATTCGGCATAAGCAGAACCTTGCGTGTAAGCATAAAGAGCCTGGGCGCGAGTCAGCGCATCCTTGGGGAAATAGCTCTTCGTCCCGTCTTCGTTGGTTCGCGTTACAGCCGCATAAAGGCCGCGAAACGGTGTGACCGGCTCCACAGGATAGTCGGTGCCAAAGGCTACAACCACACCCGCATCAAGAAACGCTTTCCAAGCATACGAATGCGTAGCGCGCTCCGGGCCCAGTCGATCCATCGCCCAGTTCATGTCGGTGAGCAAGTGATTCGGCTGCATCGAAGCAATCACACCAAGTTTGGCGAAGCGCGCAATGTCCGCCGGATCGACGACCTGCGCATGTTCAACGCGGTCACGGTGGCCCTGCGACACGGTAGGCCAGCAGCGCGAAACCTTGTATGGATTCTTGTCCTGCGGTGCAAGTTCGGGGCAAGCGTCGTAAGTCTGCGAGAAAGCGTCAAGAGCCATGGCCGCGGCCCTATCGCCGATGGCGTGAAAGCCAAGCTGGAAGCCAGCCTGAGCGCGCTCAACGGCCATCGCATTCAGCTTCGCCTGGTCGTATCGCGGCAGTCCGGAGTTATTTGGTTCATCGGCATAAGGCGCTTTCATCGCCGCTGTGTGCGAGCCGAGCGAGCCATCCATGAAGCCCTTCAACATGCCCGTATGCAGCATCGGATCGTTCACGTCATGATGCGAGCGATGCTCCTTCAACACGTCGATCGGATCATTGAAAGTCAGCCATTCGCTGATGCGCAGCGGAAGCTTGTTCTCTTTTTCAAGTTCCTCGAAGACGAGAAAATCCTGCCAATCCGAGTAATCCTGCACCGAAGTAAGGCCATGCGAAACGGCATCCTGAATGGCAAGTTCCAGTCCGTGCCGCCGATCCTCATGCGAGGGCGGCGGAATGGTCTTTTCTGCCACTTCCATCGCCGTGTCGCGCAGAATGCCGGTAGGCTCCCGGCTTGCGTCGAGATCAATCGCGCCGCCCTGCGGAGCTTTCGTCTTGCCCGTGATTCCCGCCGCAGCCAGGGCCGCAGAATTGGCCACGGCGATGTGCCCGTCGATCCGCTCCAGCAGCGTCGGATGACCACTTGTAACTCGATCCAGATCCTGCCGCGTGGGTAGTGTCTTGTTCGCCCAAAGCGTATGGTCCCATCCTCCGCCAGTGAGCCAGTGTCCAGCCGGGCTTTCGTTTGCTTTCGCCTGAACGCGTCGCAGCATTTCGTCGAGCGACTTCGAGCCGGTCAAGTCCACATTGAGCTTGGTCTGCCCCGCGCCGCCAAGGTGCACATGCGCATCATTCAACCCCGGCATAACAAATGCTCCATTGAGATCGTGGAGCCACGTCTGTGGCCCAGCGATTCGCTTGATGTCATCGTCTGAGCCGACGGCCAGCACTTTGCCATTTGCAAAGGCTATTGAGGTAACAATCTGCGGCTTGTTTTCGGCAAGGCAGTTCCCGGTGAGAATCGTCCCACCGAAAAGGATCAGCTCTGGCATGACTTGCACTTCAACGGTGCTTCCCCCTCCAATCGCGAGCGCGGTAATGACGGGCTGCCTGGTTCCATCCATCACATCAATCTGCTGCGACCAAGGCACAAAACCCTGCGCCTTTACGACGATCGTATGCCTGCCTGGGTGCGCGCCGATCACCGCCTTACCCTGGACATCCGCCTTCTCGGTGGTTTCGGCTGCACAAGGTGTCGGATCGATCTGGATAACCGCGCCTGGCACAACCGCCCCAGTGACATCCTTGACCGTAACGTCGAGTTGCGCCTGTTGTGCGGGGAGGGGCATTGCGGCGAACGACAAGACCGCAACAACAATAGCAATAACAGCGCTGGCTGAATGGAAGAGACGCATGGGCGGAGTTTAGCAGAGCCGAGGCAAAGCTCGAAGCCGCAATCCTATACGCGCACAATCATCACTTCCGTCGATTTCATCAGCGCCGCTGCAGTCTGCCCTTTGCGCAACTGCATTTCGCGGGCTGCGTCAGCCGTGATAATTGAGGTGATCTGCTGATCGCCGATCGCCAGCACGACCTGCGCCAGCAGTCCGCTGAACTTCACTTCAACGATCTTGCCAATCAGCTGATTGCGCCCGCTGACATTGCGGAAGCGTTCGCGGGACTCGATGCGAGGCTTGGTCGGAGCGGACTTGAGCATCGGCGTAAGCGCGCTCTGCGGCACGCGATGATGTCCGCCCGGCGTCTTGGTTGTTGTGATCTTTCCGGCGAGAATCCACTGTTTGAGCGTTGCGTAGCTTACGCCGAGAGCTGCGGCAGCCTCACGGGGCTTGAGAAGAAGATTCACATCCGGCATCGAACCACCTCGTATCGAAACTCACAGGCAATGCGCCCCTGCGAGATGCGATGACCGAAGAATATACCGATTGCGGTTCGAAGCGGTACAGGTGTCCTTCGAGCGTCCAGGTAATCCGCAGATCACGGATGGATCGTATTACGAACATTTAGCTAGATTCGATAATACAAAGCATATAAAATCGTTAAATGAGCAGCACAATTCTTCGCCCCGCAGTCGCCTGCATTTGCAGGCCAGCATTCTTCCTCCGGCTGGGTCTAGCCGCGCTTCTCGCCTCCGGCCTTGCTTCCGCACAAGCTCAGGATTCCTTTTTTGCCCGCTATCAGGCTCGCGTAAGCGCTACCCAGGCAGAGCAGCCGCATTGGATCACGCCGCTCGTGACCGTGACGCCGCGTCTCGAACAGGAGTTCCGCACTGACTTTCTGCGCCAGTACAACGGCGCGGGCTATGCCACCTGGCTCTACGACAACAGCAAGGGACTGGAGATCATTCCGGCGCGGCGCATCGAATTACTCTTCAATCTTCCGCCGTATGAAACACACGACGCGCCTGGCGATAAGAGTGGCTGGGGCGACGTCTCCTTCAATTCAAAATTTCGATTTTTTGCGCGTAACGAAGAGCACGGCAATGCCATCGTCACAGGCTTTTTCGCGGCCACGCTGCCAACCAGCCAAAGCGGCAATGGAAGCTGCTGCGCGGTCGTGACTCCAACTTTGGCGGTGGGCAAGGGATGGGGTCTGTTCGACCTGACATCGACGGCCGGTGGCTCGCTGCCCGTAACCAACTCCAAGGGACTGGGGCACACCATCACCTGGAACAACGTGGCGCAATATCGTCTGGCCAGCACGGGCGTTGCGCGTCTCTTCTGGCCCGAGGTCGAGTCTAATACGAGCTTCTTCAAGGGCGGATCAAGCGACGGCAAAACAACTTCCTATGTGACCCCTGGTTTGATCATTGGGCGCGTTCCATTGACGCATGACGCAAGCGGCAAACCCGGCAGGTTGGGGCTGACCTTTGGCGCCGGCGAGGAAATCGCCGTAACCCACTTCCACAGCCAGAATCATCTCCTGGTTTTCACGGCACGCATGCCGTTCTAGGAGCCGGTCAGCATCGACAATCGTGATACGGAATCTCGATTCTGTTTGTTGACAAGGCAGGGCAACCCTCACTGACGCTTCGAGAGAATTATCTTCCATGAGATATATTTAGCTCTCTGGTTGATATTCTCTCGGGCGGCAAATGGACAGACGAGAAGTTCTAAAAATAGTGGCGGGAGTTGCCCTTACACGCGCTGCTGGCGTGATAGCAGAGGCACAACGCACAATTCCAATCATCGACAGCCACATTCACTTATTCGATACCACGCGAGTAGCTGGCGTGCCGTGGCCGCCGAAGACGGATGAGGTTCTATATAAGCCGGCGAGTCCGAACCGCTATGAGCGGATCACTCGGGAGTTCGGAGTGGTCGGCGCTATCGCAGTGGAAGCCAGCCCAATCGAATCTGATAATGACTGGGTTTTGAAACAAGCAGCCGAAAACCCTGTGATTGTTGGCGTAGTCGGAAATCTCGTTCCGGGGACTCCGGATTTTGCGCGAGAGTTGGAGAGGCTACATGCGAACCCGCTCTTCGTTGGAATTCGATATGGCAACCTATGGGATCGAGATCTATATGCGGATGCGAAGAAGCCGGGATTTATTGCCGATCTTCGGCTGCTTGCCGCAGCAGGGCTTGAACTTGACAGCGCAAATCCCGATGCGCGATTGATCGAAGCTATTCTCGCCGTTTCGCAGCAGGTTCCAGAGCTGCGGATTGTGATTGATCACTTGCCCAATGCCGTGATTCCAGCAGAACCAACCGCACGCAGGCAGTACTGGACAACTCTTAAATCGCTGAGTCAGAACGCGGGCGTGTTCATGAAGCTATCGGAGGTTCCTGTTCGCGTAGGCAATCGGTTGCAGACAGACCCATCGTTCTACCGAGACAGACTGGACGCGCTGTGGGATCTCTTCGGGGAAGATCGTATTCTCTTTGGCAGTGATTGGCCGAACAGCGACCATGTCGCAGGTTATGCGGAAACACTTGGCATCGTCCATCGATATGTTTCGGAGAAAGGCGCGGTTGCTATGGAGAAATACTTTTGGAAGAACTCGATTACTGCGTATCGATGGCGCCGTCGGTTGCCGGATCAACCGGTGGTTTGATTCTCTGGTACGGTTGGCACTTCATACGGGAGTTATGGGCAGTTCGAGGATTTTGGCTTCGATCCGCCCATTGTCGTCTATCGTGATCCGGGCACAGGTGACAGGAAGCTTGAAGCGTCTTGGTCCGCAGGAGCCTGGGTTGAGATAAAGAATGCCCTTTTTCCAATGGATCTCCGGCTTGTGGCTGTGGCCATAGAGCACTGCGGCAAATCCTGCAGCTGCTGGATTGAGGTCTAGCCGTTGCACGTTGTGCAGCATGTAGAAGTTGTGTCCTGCGATGGTTGCGACCTCCGTCTCAGGCAGCCTCGCGCACGGGCCATGTGTGTCGATATTGCCTCGGATCGCGATGACTGGAGCAACCGTTGCCAGCTTGCCGAGTATCTCCGGGTCGCCCACGTCGCCGAGATGCAGAATGTGATCCGCGCCTGCCAGCAGCGGAAGCACTTCCGGCCGCAGCAGGCCATGCGTATCAGAGACTACGCCAATGCGCATCTACAACCCCATCTGAATGCGCGTATGCGGGTCGAGATAGTCGCGCAGCGCGTCGCCAAGGAAGTTGAAGCTGAGCACGGCGAGCGCCATGGCCAGGGCAGGGAAGAGCACAAGGTGCGGCGAGTCAAACAGGTGCGAACGCGAGTCGTTCAGCATCGATCCCCAGCTGGGAGCGGGCGCGGGAATGCCAAGGCCAAGAAACGAAAGCGTGGCTTCAGCGAGGATGACGCCGCCCATACCGATGGCGGCTTGCACCAGCAGCGGCTGCATCATGTTGGGCAGGATGTGGCGGAAGAAGATGCGCGGTCCACCGGCCCCCAGCGCGCGCGCAGCCTCGACGAACTCGCGCTCTTTCACCGCCAGCACCTGCGCGCGAACCAACCGCGCGTATCCGGCCCATCCGCCAATCGCCAGCGCCAGCACAAGATTTTGAAATCCGGGACCGAGAAATGCGGCGAAGGCAATGGCCAGCAGGATGCCCGGAAGCGCCAGAAATGTGTTCATCGCAAAGATGGTTAAGGCGTGGTCGATCCATCCGCCTTTGTATCCCGCAAGGCCGCCGATGGCGAGGCCAAGCGCCAGCGAAATGCTGACCACCGAAACCGAAACGGCCAGCGAAAGCCGCGCTCCCCACAACAGGCGGGAAAGTGTGTCGCGGCCCAGTTCGTCCGTACCGCACCAGTGCGCCGATGAGGGGCCTTGCAGGCGGTGAAGCAGGTCGATGGCGGCGGGATTGGCCGGAGCCAGCCAGGGCGCGAGCAGGCCGGCGAGGACGAAGATGCTCAGGAGCGCCAGTCCGATAGCCGCCAGGGGCTGGCGGCGCATCCAACGGCCAGATGAGCGAGATAAGCGCGAAATGGAGGCGACAGTTGCCATTGCTCTCTGGACAGCATATCGCGAGTCTGGCGGGGTGCGGGGATCGGCTCGGCGAGAGGCGGGTGACAAAATGGTTACGAATACAGGATGGATGCGAATATGAGTTTTGATCGCCGGTCGCGTTTGTGGATTGCCCTGATGTTGACGATTGTGTTGAGCGCGGCCGCTGCGATGGCCCAGAACACGGATGAGCGCAGGCTGGTGGACCTGACCAACGAGGCGCGCGCCCAGGCTGGTCTGAAGCCGGTGGTTTGGGATGCGAATCTGGCTGCTGCCGCCCATGCTCATGCTGTCCTCATGGCCGAACAGGGGCAAATTTCGCACCGTTACAGTGGAGAGGCCGACCTGCCGGAGCGGGCTGCAAGCGCCGGGGCACACTTCAGCGTGATCGCCGAGAACATCGCCGGCGGCACATCTCCGGAACAGATTCATGGCGCATGGATGGTATCGCGCTTACATCACGACAATCTGATGAATGTGAATATCGATCACATCGGCGTGGCGCTGATTGCTGCGCGTGGGACGCTGTATGCGGTGGTGGATTTCACAAAGTCGGTGCAGTCGCTAACGTCGGCGCAGGTGGAGGCCACCGTGGGTAAAATCATTACCGACAAGGGGCTGACCCTATTGTCCGATGCGTCAGGCGCTCGGCAGTATTGCGCGCTGGATGATGGAGCTTCTGGTGCGGGTTTAGGTCTGAAGGCGCGATCCCTCATGCGCTGGCAGAGCGCGGATATTTCGAAGCTGCCGCCGCAACTGGACCGGCTGCTGGCCGGCGGGCAGTTCAAGCAGGCTGCGGTGGGAGCCTGCGAGCCGAAGGGCAGCGGGACGGTGGCTGGCGGGCCGATCTTCAGCGGATATCGGGTGGCGGTGCTGCTCTATTGAGTTGTGAGCTGGCCGAATTCAACAGGAAGCTACCGTCTCCACCGGCGGCGCTGTCGATTCCTTCTCAATGCTCAGAGCGGCGCAACCGCCCTCGCCGGGCTTGGTCGGTTCCATCTGTAGCGCATTGTTGAAGCGGTTGAAGTAGTTGAAGAGTCCGATAGAACAAAGCAGTTCTACGATCTCGCCGTCATCATAGTAGGATTTCAACTCTGCGAACTGCTCGTCCGACACGTTGTTGGCGTCGAGGGTGACGGTCTCAGCGAGCCGCAGCGCTGCCTTTTCTGCCAGGGTAAAGTCTTCGCGGGTCGGCCACTGGGCGAGATTCGAGAGCTGGTCATCGCTCCAGCCCAGATTGCGGGCCAGAATCGTGTGCGAAGCCAGGCAGTATGGCGTCGAGTTGATCTGCGAGGTGCGGACGATGATCAGCTCCTTCAATTTTGTCGAGACAGTGCCGGTATTGAGCACGGCGGCGAAGTGGGCCATCATCGTCGAGAAAATCTCAGGCCGGTGAGCCATAGTGCGAAACATGTTCGGCACGTTGCCGCGTTGCGCATAGATCTTGTCGAAGAGCACGGCCAGGTCGGGGGTGACTTCGCTGCGTTCTACCTTGGAGATGCGGGACATGGATTTCCTCCCAATTGCGATCCTGAGTTGTCCCTCCTATGGTAATCCGCCAACTCGATTGCAGAGAATTTCCCCGCGAAAGCGCATAATCGAAACAGACAAACACTGCCTTTGCCGCTCCGGCCGTAATTTAAGAGCGAAATGTACTGCATTTTGTGCGCATTTAAAGCGCATTTAAGCGCCTTTTGACGGCATAATTATGTGCATAAATCATTCCCGTGCAATGGGTTACAAGGGGAACGGCCGTACCCCCCACCCCTATGTAGTATTTGTCGTCTCCTCGTCCAATTTTGACAGGCAGCGTCGGCCAACTGCCGGGACAAATTTCACTCCCCGGAACCCGGAATTGGACCGGACCGTGTATTCAAGCCGTGGCTAAGGAGTCGATCCGACGCGCATGGATTTCAAGCGCGAAGGCCGCCGAATCAACGCAAGTGTTGCTCGCTCGACAAGCGGCTGGATCGAAGCTATCCAACCGGCACTGCGCCACTTTGACGTGCGCGCCCGGCTTTGATATTTTTAGAAGGTCGCACATCGACGCTAGACACTCCTCAGTAGCTCAATGGCAGAGCATTCGGCTGTTAACCGAAGGGTTGTAGGTTCGAGTCCTACCTGAGGAGCCAATAAATCAATAACTTACAGACTTCCTCAAATTTCTCAACCCCACAGAACCCCACATTAAGCAGAAACGCCTGCCGCAGCCCCGTTTTCAGGCTTCGGGCTGATGAGCATCTGGACCACTTTGCTGTTCGCGTCCTGCTTCGCGCGCAGCGTGGAATTTCCGTACACGTTCATGGTCGTTGCGACGTTGGAATGACGCATCAGCTTCTGCTGGACGCCCACCGGCGCGCCGGTCTCATCCAGCAATGAGCGGTATGTGTGACGAAACGTGTGCCACCCAAGGCCGAAGATCCCGACTTCCTCGCCTTTCGGCTTTAGAATCTGCCGTTGGATGATGCCCGAGTAGTAGCACTGCCCAGTGACATGGGATGGGAAGACGAGCCCGGTTTTTGGGTCTCCCCTCCAATCAAGCAGAAGATGAGCAAATACGGGATCAAGCGGAATATCGTCTTGGGAAGCTTCGGTCTTTACCTTCCCGATGCGCCCGTTAACGACACCTTGCTGGACCAGCATCAGCCCGGCTTTAAAGTCGATATGTTCCCAGCGCAGGGCCAGAATCTCAGAAACCCTGAGCCCGGTACACATCGCGACGATTGCCATCGTTCGGTATGGCTCGCGAAGCACGGTTATCAAGTCCTGGAACTTCTCAGGTGTGACGACTTGTGGCCGGCGGGTTCTCCGGCTCGTGCCCTTCAGTTTCACCAGCTCAACGGGATTGCGCTGAAGGTCGATTAACTCCCACAGCATCGCCTTTTCGAAAAGCAGATGAAACAATGCGCGGATCTGGCCCTTGGTCTTGGCGGCAAGCGGCAGACTTTTCAGCCATTCGCTCACTTCGAGGGGTTTGATATCGGCGAGAGTGTTTCCGGCCCAGCGAGGTTCGATGTGCTTTGCAAGGTAAGATCGATAACCCGCGACGGTACTGTAAGAGAGTCCATCCGCGATAAGGGCCGGACCTGGAGGCTGTTTCATGATTTCCTCGAAGCGCTCCTCGGTTCGGAATCTATTGATGAGGACTCCCATGGTTGGCTTAACGTGGGCCCGGAACGAGTCTGGGCCGTTTATCCGGAGCAGTTCTTCGTGAAGACGAAGACGTGCCGTGGTTGTGGTTGGATACTCAAGGACGCTCAGCGTGATCTGGCGCATAGGGCTTCCGGTCTCCGCGTGATTGCGGAATCGGTACTCCCAAACGTGATCTCCAGATTTTCTGCGCACCTTGCGTAAGCTTCCTTCTTGGTATCTGTTACGCGGGAATTTCAAGGTCTCTACCTCTTTCCAAGCGGAACGGTCGGCTGATCCGATTGTGCTGTGTCGCTACCCAATGGTCAAGGGACGTGAGACGGAACCGCCAATATTTGCCCATGCGGACACACGGTATACGGGCTTCCCTTGCCAACCGCTGAAGTGTCTTTACGTGCATGCGTAGATGATGAGCGGCTTCCTCTGAAGTCAGCAATGGTTCGAAGTGTTCGGCATTGTCCATGTAGAGTCACCTCTCTTGCTGCAGCGTCTAGTCGTCCCAGGAGTCCCTAGCGACAGCATGAATAAAGCTAGACTGTCGCTCGATAAGAGCGAAGTCCAATACTTCGTATTTATCGGGGTATAGCTGTCAGTTATCGGGGTCCCTTAATTGTAATAAAGCATTGAAGTTAGAGTTCTCGGAATGGTCGGACAGACCCAGGCCTCGTCGATCATTGGCGTAAATTTGGCCAAAATGCTCGACTTTTATTGCGCCTTCTAGCATCCGCTGGCAAGATTTCCACAGGTAGATCGTTGTTTTCCACTTCTAGTGAATTGCTCTTCGTTAGCTGAGCTGGAGGGATATGTACGATTGGGCCGAATTTCGTCATTTCCGATATTTGCTGAAGATTCTCGAGAAGCGTGGGTTCCGTCTCGCAGCAGAAGAGTTATTTACGTCCCAACCGAACTTGACCGTACACCCGCGAGCCGTGCGCAAATGGCCTCGCTGCCGCGTAACTTTCCAAGATGGTTTTACGATCTCGTCGTGCAGATTGCCCTCATTCGGCCCGGCCCGATCGTTGGCAAAATGACCCATCCCTATTTGCGAAGGCGGCAAGGGAAGGAAGAGGTGACGTATCCGCATCCATTGCTGGAAGAAGCGTTGAAACGCACGCTCGGCGTACCGTTATTCCAAGAGCAGCTATTGCGCATGGCGATGGTCGTCGCCAATTTCACGGGGGCTGAAGCCGAAGAATTACGGCGGGCAGTCGGAATGCGGCGTTCGTGGGAAAGGATGAAGAATCTCGAAGGCAAGCTTCGAGCAGGTATGACCACAAACGGAATAGACCACAAGACCCAAAACAATATCATCGAGCACATCAGCGCATTCGCGCTCTACGGATTCCCTGAGTCCCATTCCGCAAGTTTTGCCCTCATCGCTTATGCCTCTGCTTACTTCAAGGTCAAATATCTTGCAGCCTTCACTTGCGCCATCCTGAACAATCAGCCCATGGGCTATTACAGCCCGTCTAGTCTAGTCAAAGACGCGCAAAGGCACGGCCTCCGCGTAAAACCAATCGATGTCCAAATATCCGATTGGGCCTGTGCGGTAGAGCATGAAGAGGATGCGTCGCTATCGCTTCGTCTCGGGCTTGGATATGCAAAAGGCCTACGTCGGCAAGTCGCCGATGCCATTACAGAATCACGTTTGATGTCTGGACCGTTCTTATCGGTGGAAGACCTCGCACTGAGGGTGCCGATGCTCAACCGGAAGGAACTGACTCTTCTCGCACGGATCGGTGCCCTGAACAACCTCCAAGGCGTCGAGCATCGTCGAGATGCCCTCTGGCAGGCCGAGCGCGCTGGGAAATTGGAAGGTCCGCTTCTACGACAAAATAGCGAGTTCTTGAATGAAGAATCCAACGTGCGTCCGTTGCAGCAAATGAGCATCAGCGTACGCTTGACCGCAGATTACTCGGGAACAGGCCTGACCATAGGAAAGCATCCGATGGCCTATCGCCGGGCGGTGCTTTCGCGTCAGCATGTCCTCTCTTCAGACGCATTGCTACATGGGCACGACGGTGAATATGTAAAGATCGCCGGATTGGTCATAGATCGACGCCGTCCCGTACGGCCAAGGGGTTCATATTCATTTCTTTGGAAGATGAGAACGGAGTAGCAAGTGTCATCGTGACCCCGTCTCTTTACGAACGTGAGAGAGCTATCGTGGAGAATTGCAAATTCATCATTGCTGAGGGCCTGTTACAGAATCAGGATGGCGTAATTCATGTGAAAGCTGTTCGCCTCCGCTCGATGTTCGATCAGACGCTGGAGGTCCGTTCCCATGTCTTCCACTAACGGCGGAATGCGAATTGGCGGGGTTCGTCGCGAAGTGGATCAGCAGAAGCTCGGCCCCGCCTTGCTCATAGCGTCGAGTCTCGTTCTGGCTATCAGGACGGCGCGATGGAGTCCGACCCACAGCGATGGCCTGGCGAACGCCGATCTTGAAAAAGAGGTTGAGCACAGTGTTCGTATTGCGAAGATTGTCATGTCCCACCTCACGGGCCGCTACCCCGAACTGTTTCCTGAAAAGGAGGTGCCATGGTATGCACCGGGAGACGAGGAGGTCCCGAAATGAGTTGCGCGCAGGCAGAAAATAAACAAAGGGGAAGCAAGGTGCCGTTCGTGGGAGGGCAAAAAACCAAATACAAACGATAGATTTTGCTCACAGCACAGTGAGAGTGACTACACACGAGTACCCAGACCGAAGGATTCGGGAAATTCATGCGATAGAATTTTTTCTATGGAATTAACCTCTATTCTCGCTGAACTGGACGCGGAGATTTCTCGTCTTCAACAAGCTAGAAATCTCTTGTCGGACGCTCCCGTCAAGCGCGGACCAGGTAGGCCGCCAGTTAACTCGTCAACGGCTAAGAAAAAACGGAACCTGAGTCCCGAAGGGCGAGCACGGATTGCGGAAGCGGTAAAACGGCGGTGGGCAAACCAGAAGAAGGCCGCCAAGTAACGTTTAGTGGGTAAACATCACTTTTGAGAATTCCAGCTGCTTTAGTTCCGTGACTATTTCTTGGGTCGCGTAGACCTTCTGCCAATCCGAGTTCCTTTCAAATCATCGATCAAAATCTGAACGAAGGCTTCGTAGTCGATTCCAATCCCTTTGCAATAAAACATGGTTTCAATCTGATCTAGCCTTCGTTCACTTCTCTCACATTTGCTAACGACACTTTGAGTTCGACCCATCGCCTTGGCCACAGCCGATTGTGTCACCCCGGCCTCTATTCGGAGACGACGAAGGGTGGACAAAAAGATTGCGTATTCGCGAGTAAAAATTGATTTTTCGCGAGGCATGGGCGTCGACTGACGCTCAACCATAAATCCGAAATTCGAATAGTCCAAAATCGACTAATCATGCAATGATTGATCAGACATGCATGGTGCCGTATTTGTGCCAGCTTGATCAGCGCTGAAGGATGCTGTATGAGTTCTGAGACCGCTGCATATTTCTCGAACGCACTGCCGGATACCACAGAGATCGCCTTACCTGTGCCTGAATCCGTCGCCGCGGCGCGTTCTGAGAAGGACTCATCAACCGCAATCGGCACAATCGACAGACATTCCGAGGAGCACTCGAACGAATACCTATTGCTTCAGGTCAGCGGCGGAAGCAAAGAGGCGCTGTCAAATCTGTTTCAGCGCCATGCCCGCCAAGTCTTTCATGTCGCTCGACGTATTCTGAGAGACGACGCGGAGGCTGAAGACCTGCTTCAAGACGTTTTCCTCTTCCTCTTCCAAAAAGCAGGGACCTTCGATGCAAAGAAGAGCTCTGCCATATCGTGGATTATTCAAATGACGTACCACCGGGCCATCGATCGACGAAGATATTTAGCTTTTCGCCAACACTATAATTCTCAGGAATTGGTTGATGAGCGGCAGCATACCAACGAAGGACATATCTCAATCGATGACGTTGCCGGCAGAACTTTACTAAACAAACTCAGAGACGAGCTTTCCGAAGAGCAACGGCAAACGCTGGAACTTCATTTCTTTGAGGGCTATACTTTTCACGAAATCGCGGAGAGGACTGGGCAGGGTTTCGGCAATGTCAGGCATCATTATTATCGGGGTCTGGAACGGCTTCGCTCCTTTGTCTTCCCCGGAAAAACACGCCCAAAGTGAGAGAATTGATACACAATAGCTCCCAGCAGGAGCTGGACCGGTGAACCCTCAATGGCATGACGAGTTCGTTGCCCTATGCGCCCTCTTCCCCTCGGGAGAACTTACCGAAGAAGAGTGGGCACTCTTGCAAGTACATCTTGCCTACTGCGACTCCTGCCGCGTGGTGTTCGAGCAATACAAGCAGCTTAGCTCGGATGTAGTTCCGGTCCTGGCAGCCAGCGCCTACTCGGAAATAGAAGACAAATCGGAATCTTTGCCTTTTTCTTTGGCGGCTGCCGAGAAAAAGCTCATGAACCAACTGGATTCCCTGCCAGCCAAAGAACAATCCCCGGTTCGGCGCAAGATCTTCACCCTGCCATTGTTGGGGTTGATTGCCGCCTGCGCGGTTGGCCTGGCGTCCTTTGTCGGCTTCTACTGGATGCATCCCAAGACGGAGAATGCGTCACGGCAGGAAACGGTCAAGAATCCTGAGCACCCTGCTCAACCGACCGCATCGACCCCAACAGAAACCGACCTGCAACCCAAGCTGGAACTTGCCCTGAAGGAAGTCGCAACCCTACGGCAGCAAGTGAGCGTTGCTGAGGGCCGATACCGCCAGTCAAATGCGACCGTGGCCAGCATGGAGCGGCAGTTGGAGTCAGAGCAGGCTGAGCAAAAGAAGATCAGCGATCAGAGAGACGCACTCAGCCAACAACTGAGCGTCGCACAGTCCGAGGCGCAATCGCTTCGGGACAAGTCCGACCAGGCCAGCAGCCAGACGGAACAGCAAATGACCCGGACGGTCGCCCTCGAAACAAGAATTCACGATCTAACGTCCTCTCTTAACGAGAAGGACCGGATGCTGGAGCTCGATAAGGAGTTTCTTGCCCACGATCGAGAGATACGGGACCTGATCGCGGCCCGCAACCTGTACATGGTCGATATATACGACGTGGGGCAGAACGGAAAGACCAAGCCTCCGGTTGGCCGCATCTTCTATACCAAAGACCGCTCGCTGGTCTTCTATGGCTATGATTTGGACAAGGAAGCTGGTCTCAAGCAATCGGTCGCCTTCCAGGCTTGGGGGAGCGGCGACGATAAACAGAATGTAAGCCTTGGCCTCTTCTATCAAGACGATACGCACAAGCGATGGGTGTTGCGATTCAATGACACCAAGACCCTCGCACGATTGAACATGGTCTTCGTGACCGCCGAACCACAAGGCGGCAGCACGAAGCCGACAGGCAAGCCGCTCCTGCTGGCTTACTTGCAGGTGCAACCGAACCATCCGTGATCGTCCACATCTGTTGGTACACATTTCGGCAGTCATCCGTAGACAGGATGAACCTAATTCATCCTCACTCTCCTGGAGTGCCGCTGCATGAAGTCTCTTGTCTGTCTGCTCCTATTCGGCCTGTGTCTCGTCCCCTCGTGCCTGCTCGGTCAATCCACGAACGCCACCATCAGTGGCGGCGTAACCGATTCCTCCGGAAAATTCATTGAGGATGCCGAAGTCGATATAGCCAACGACACGACAGGCGTCATCTATTCGGTCAAAACCAATAGTTCAGGGATCTATTTCGTCCCTATTCTGCCACCTGGCCACTACCATGTGCAGGTTTCAAAGGTAGGCTTCAAGACGATCATCGAACCCGATGTCATCTTGAATGTGCAGAGTGCTGTAGGGTTGAATTTTTCTCTGCCAGTGGGAGCAAAGTCGGAAAGCATTACCGTCGACGCGGCTTCGTCTTCGATCAACACCAGCGACGCATCGGTGAGCACGGTGATCGACCGGAAGTTTGTCGAAAACATTCCGCTCAATGGTCGTAGCTTCCAGGATTTGATTTCTCTGACTCCAGGAGTGGTCACGCAAAGTCCTCAGAGCTCCTTGCAGGTTGTAGGCACCGGCGGCGACTTTAGTGTGAATGGGCAACGCACCGAATCCAACTACTACACCGTCGACGGGATAAGCGCAAATATTGGCGCCGGCAACGGTGGGGGAGTAGGTGAGGCATCCACAGGCGGTACACTCCCTGGTTCTACCGCTCTTGGGACGACACAGACCCTGCTCTCAGTGGACGCCTTACAGGAGTTTCGAGTCCAAAGCTCAACGTATTCCGCTGAATACGGCCGATCGCCCGGAGGCCAGTTTTCTCTTCTGACTCGTTCCGGTACGAACTTCGCGCATGGAAGCGCATTTGACTATCTTCGCAACAATTTCTTCGACGCCAACGATTGGTTCAATGATCACTACGGTACTCCCATCCCAGCCCTTCGTCAGAACGACTTTGGTGGGACCTTCGGCGGCCCAATATGGATTCCAAAACTGTACAACGGAAAAGACCGAACATTTTTCTTCACCTCCTATGAGGGACTTCGTTTAGCGCAACCCATCGCAGCAAGCATTCAATACGTTCCCGATCTGTTTATGAGGCAACAGGCCGCGGCGGGAATACAGCCTATTCTGAATGCTTTCCCGTTGCCAAATGGACTGGATTACGGGAATGCGGAGAGTCCCGATCTCGCCCAGTTTATCGCCCCTTACTCTCTCCCCAGTTCGATCGACTCGACGAGCGTGCGTATCGATCACACCCTCGGCTCCAAGTTATCCCTATTCTTTCGGTTCGGAGACACGCCCAGTGCTACTGGATCGCGCCCTTACTTTGCTCGCGATACAACGAGCAGCAATGCTCAGAGCTACACTCTTGGCGCTACCAGTCAGCTCTCGAATCACCTTACCAACGAATTTCGATTGGGATATGCTCGGTCCGATTCGGCACAAACCGGCGTCCTGGACAGATTTGGAGGAGCCACACCAATCAATCTGGCAGCAGCGATGGGAGCCGGCGCCTTCCGGGAAGTCTTGCCAGCAGTTGTCTTTTCGATAGCGGGTATCGGAACGCCTCTGATTTCGACCTATGCCGGCGGCAACTTGAACCGGCAGTGGAATCTTGTTGACTCGCTCAGCGTCCTTGCAGGGCACCACACGTTGAAGTTCGGCATCGATTTCCGTCACATCAAATCCGTGATCGCCACGGCTACCGTGGAACCGTATGTCATCTTCTTAAGCCCGTCTGAGATCCTCAACGATACACCGAGCGTGCCTTACGTCTTTAACTACTTACCGGCAACACCCCTCTTCAACCAGACCGCTCTGTTCGCCCAGGACGAATGGCGAGCTCATCCTCGGCTCACGTTGTCTATGGGCCTTCGCTGGGAGCTAAACCCGCCGCCTACCGAACAGCACGGAGACGATGCGTACACGCTTTTAGGCAACATCGACGATCCGGCATCCCTGTCCGTAGCCCCACGCGGAACATCCTTGTGGAGGACGACTTGGTATAACCTGGCTCCACGTCTTGGAATGGCATGGACGGCGCACGATCGAAAAGGCGCGGAAACGGTTGTTCGAGTCGGTGGGGGTGTGTTTTTCGATTCCGCCAATGAAGTAGCGGCTCTGGGATACAGCAACCTGGGTTTTGGGTCTTATGCGGTCGAAACCGGGGCTATGCTTCCTTTCACAACGAGTCAACTGACAGTTCCGATTTCGGTGACTCCTCCGTATACAAGCTCCGTGATTGTGGCTTTCCCGTCCCATCTGCAACTTCCCTATACGCTGCAATGGAATGTCAGCCTGCAGCAGGCACTCGGCAAAAACCAGTCGCTGACTCTCTCCTATGTGGCTGCGGCCGGGCGACGGCTCCTTGAACTACAGGAAAAATCTCTGACCGCCCTCAATCCGAATTTTGGGACGGTTGAGTATTTTGCTACCGGGATCACTTCCAATTACCAAGCTCTGCAAATTCAATTCCAGCGCTCAGTTGCAAAGGGGATCCAAGCCCTCGGATCGTATACCTGGTCGCACTCGATCGACTTCGGATCGAACTCGACCGCCCTCTCCCTGCAACGAAGCGATTCAGACTTTGACGTAAGAAACAATGGCCAAGCCGGAGTCAGCTGGGAGTTACCTTCTCTTTCCCGCCCGCGAAGTACCGGTTTCGTATTAAACGATTGGGGCTTGGATGCACGCCTCAACACCCGCGGCGCCTTTCCGGTCACGCTCGGAGGAAATCAACAAATCAATCCTACGACCGGTGGCATATATGCCGGCGGATTGAACCTCGTTCCAGGCGAGCCGACGTATTTATATGGGTCATCCTTCCCAGGTGGAAAAGCGATCAACCCTGCCGGATTCAGTTTGCCCGCGGGCAATTCTCAAGGGGATGCGCCACGCAACTTCGTGCGGGGTTTCGGGGCTACCCAACTCAATCTGGCGGCAAGGCGGGACTTTCCAATCCATGATGGAGCAGTGCTTCACTTCCGTGCCGAAGCATTCAATCTTTTGAATCATCCGAACTTCGGATACATCGATCCGGACTACACCGACGCCACCTTCGGTCAAGCGACCAAGATGTTGAATTCCAGTCTTGGAACCGTGGCCTCCCAGTATCAGCAGGGTGGAGCTCGATCCATGCAGTTTGCGCTGAGGCTCACCTTCTAGCCAGCGTCCATTCCGGAGTGAAGACAAGCGTCCTTCGCCGTTTCCCGCAACCTTACGGAGTCAAATCATGAAATCCCTTGTGTACTGGGCCGCCACCGGCATGGCGGTTCTCGCCCCAACTCACGTCTTTTCGCAGGAGCATTTGTTTTCTGTCAAAGACGATATTGCCATGCGTCGGTTTAGCGATCCACACCCTGAGCACGGCATTCCTGGAAGTGAGATCGCCCGCAAATCCCCGGATGGACGATATGTTGTTGTTGTCACTACCAAAGGGCTGCTGGCGTCCGACCAAATCGAATCGGATATTTCCGTCTTTGATGTCGAGCAGGTAGCGGCATTTCTTAAAACCGACTCTGTGCACGCGCCCAGCCCGCGGCTCATCGCGAAGATTGTTTCATTTCCACATCGCGCCCCGGTCGAAGAATATGCACCGGTGATTCAAGACCTCTCGTGGTCCCCAGACAAGACAAGTGTCTACTTCAAAGGGGAGAGTCCCACGGGCGCTTATCAGCTATACGAGGCTAGGCTTGACGGAAGCGGCTTTCAAACGCTGACGCCAGCCAATATCAGTGTCAACCGCTTCGACGTTGTAAAGGAAACGATTGTCTACTCGGCTTCAAGAGCTGGCGTCGGTCGTACTCCTCATGGCGACATCATCAACACGGACGCCCAAAGACTGACAGGCTACAGCTTGGAAGATGTGCTCTTCCCCGGAGAAATGAACTCTCTTGCTCCCGAGACTTTCACGCTGTCGGTTCTGCACCGCGCCCATGGTCGGTGGGTCACGAATCATTTACCTCAATACTCGCTCCAAGAGATCCCTACCATGTCTCACTTATTTCCATTCGCGGTTTCTCCGCGAGCGGACCAACTCATTGCGCTCACCCCGGTTTCCAGTATCCCCGTTGCGTGGAAGGGCTACGATCCCGCCTCCGGTTACGAGAATTTGCGGATGAACGGCAACGTCCCAGGTCGAACCAGCGTGGATAATCTTCTCCGGCCCGAAAGGTATTCCTTGATCAATTTGATGAACGGCCGGAGCATCGCGCTCTTCGATGCTCCGAACGCGAGAATATTGGGATACTATGATCGAAATCGGCTGGCGTGGGCAGCAGACGGAAAACGCGTTCTCCTGACCAACACATTCTTGTCTGCCGACACGGTGTCCGCCCAAAGCAATACACCATGTGCTGTTGCCAGCGTAGATCTTCCGTCACTTCAGACAAGTTGTCTCTTTTTCGAAGACAAAGGGCAGCAACCTTCAGATAAGCATGTGTTGGACGTGTCCTTCGGAACTGACGACAACGAAGCCCTCGTCCTTTTGAGAAATGGACCGAATGAGCAGATCTTTCAGCGATATCGTCGGGAAAACGGTCACTGGTATCTACTCTCTAGTAGCCACTTCAATGCAATCACCAACCGGCTTCATGAGTTAGCGTCGCCTGAGAAACTAGAGCACGAAGAGCTCCAAGTCTCTGTCCGACAAGGCTACAACGATCCTCCCATGCTTTGGGCGTCCAATCTCACTACAGGGAAGTTGCGTCAACTTTGGGACCCCAACCCCCAATTCACTCATATTCGTTTCGGCGAAGCCGCCTCTTACAACTGGAAAGACAGCACTGGGCGAGAGTGGAACGGTGTACTCGTGAAGCCGGTCGGTTACATGTCCGGACAGAGATATCCTATGGTCCTCCAGATGTATTCCTTTACGGAAGATGAATTCGTGACGGATGGTGTGGCTCCGAGCGCATTCGCTGCCAGACACCTCGCCAGTGCAGGTTTTGTCGTCCTGCAGATCAAGAAGAAGCCAAGCACTTTGTCCGAGGCTGATCCACAAACTCATCTGGAGGGATATCGAAGTGCCATCGAGACCTTGGATAAGGCCGGACTCATTGATCCGAGCCGTGTGGGTGTGGTGGGCTTTAGTTGGACATGCTGGTATGTGGTGAACGCTCTCATCAAAGATCCAAAGCTTTTCGCGGCGGCCACAATCGCGGATGGTTTGGACAACAGCTATATGCAATACATCTTGTTCGATGGCGATATCCAACGGCAAATGGACACAATTCGTGGGACGAGTCCTTTTGGAAACGGCTTGAAACGATGGGTGGAGGAAGCACCCGGATTCAACCTGGACAAAGTGGAAACGCCGGTACGAATAGAAGCGATCAATCCCTTGTCAGTGCTACAGGAATGGGAACTCTATACTTCACTCCGACTCCAACACAAGTCTGTTGACCTGATCTATTTTCCCGAAGGCACGCATATACATCAGAAGCCGTTAGAAAGGCTTGAATCACAACAAGGAAACGTTGACTGGCTTCGATTCTGGTTGCAAGGGTATGAAGATCCCGATCCAGCCAAGCACGATCAGTATGAGGTATGGCGGCATCTGAAAAACACACACGCGGATAGTTCGGGCATTCAAATCAGCAAATGAAGTGAGGAACAATTGGTTTGGCATAACGTATAGGCATGGAAACTCTGAGGATATTGGACCGGACTATATCGTCTTGAATGAGACGTGCTCCCCTGCATTGCTTAGCGGCAAGCCGGCGGAAGGTTTTGGAGTCATATGTCCGAGATGGCGACTATTCGTCGATGTGGAATCTTAACCCACGCCGTGATAGTCATGCACTTTGAGCTTTTCCATAGACTTAAGAACCTGGGGCGAACGCTCAGTTTTCCCAAGCATCGGAGACTTTCGCAGTAGCGGTCAGCAGCGGGGATCTGAACGCCATGCGGGGGCCATCAAGAAAGGTATCCGCGCCGATCGCGTCAGTGTGAGGACTCGCTCTTGTCAAGGGAATGGGTCATGTCTTCTGGCCGTACCCAGTGGTCAAATTGGTCGGCAGTCAGGAAGCCAAGCTTCAAAGCGGCCTCCCGAAGGCTGATGTCTTCCAGGTAAGCAGTGCGGGAAATCCTGGCTGCCTTTTCGTAGCCGATGTGTGGATTGAGCGCCGTAACCAGCATCAGCGAATTGTCGACGTGCTCCCGAATTCGCTTCGAATTCGGTTCGATTCCTTTGGCGCAATGCTCGTTGAAAGTTCGGCAGCAGTCAGCGAGCAGTTCGACCGATGTGAGCACGTTATGCAGGATCACGGGCTTATACACGTTCAGTTGAAAGTTGCCCTGCGAACCGGCGAAGGCGACAGCGTGGTCATTACCAAATACCTGAACCGCGACCATAGTCATCGCTTCGCACTGCGTTGGATTTACTTTCCCGGGCATGATCGACGAGCCGGGCTCGTTTTCCGGAATGTTCAGTTCGCCAATTCCTGCGCGCGGTCCGGAAGCGTACCAGCGCACGTCGTTGGCGAGCTTCATCAGTGCGCCAGCGAGGGTTCTCAAAGCGCCGCTCACGGCGACCAGGCCGTCGTGCGCAGAAAGAGCAGCGAATTTGTTTAACGCGGAAGTAAATGGCTTTCCTGTCTCCTCCGCTGCGCGCCGGGCAGTCACTTCACCAAATCGAGGATGCGCGTTCAGCCCTGTGCCTACCGCAGTTCCGCCGATTGCCAGTGGATAGATAAAGGCGAGCGAACCGTGTATACCCTCAAGAGTCTCGTCCAGTTGCGCGACCCAGCCCGACATCATCTGCCCCACAGTCAGTGGGGTTGCGTCTTGCAGGTGCGTCCGGCCAATCATGACAACTTCGTGATACGCCTGCGACTTCGCGTGCAGAGTGGCACGAAGCTCGCTGACGGCTGGTACCAGCAAATTTTCGACTGCTTCGACCACGGCGATGTGCATGGCCGTTGGAAACGTGTCGTTCGACGATTGACTGTGATTCACATCATCGTTTGGATGAATGGGAATCTTAGAACCCACAACGCCTCCCGCAAGCTGGATGGCACGATTGGCGATCACTTCGTTCGCGTTCATGTTGGTCTGCGTTCCGGATCCGGTCTGAAATACGACCAGCGGAAACTCCGCATCCCACTCTCCTTCGATTACTTCCTGCGCCGCACGCACGATTAACTCAACTTTGTCTTCGGGCAACTGGCCGAGTTCACCGTTGGCCAGCGCTGCAGATTTCTTCAAGATGCCGAGCGCGCGGATGACCAGGCGTCCCCACCGGAATCGTTCCACGCCAATGGTGAAGTTCAAATGCGAGCGTTGCGTCTGAGCGCCCCAGAGATGGTCCGCAGGAACCTCGACCTCTCCAAGAGCATCTTCTTCGATGCGAAAAGAACGTGCCGCTGTTTCGTTTTCCGCCATATCGCCGGTTCTCCTACTGCCTGTTTAAGATTCGCGCACGTAATGTTCGTACACCGGCTCCCAAATGTTGGCCTTGATCCCGCGCGTAAGTTCCTCGTCGCTGGTTACCTGCGCCTCGCCGTCGAGGATGGCTTGCCTGCCGACCGCTTCGCCGATGAGCTTGCCGAGTGTTCGCGCGTCCGACAGAGGCGGCAATAGGCTCCCTGACTTATTCTCCTGCGTCGGCAGATGCCGCACCAGTTCCGTCGCCGCGGCTTTGACCATAGTGTCGGTGACATGCCTCGCCCGGGAGGCGACGATTCCCAGGGCAAGTCCAGGAAAGATGTAGGAGTTGTTGGTTTGCGCGACAGGGACTCGCCGTCCGCCTACATTCACTGGCTCAAACGGACTGCCCGTACCGACCAACGCCCGTCCTTCGGTCCAGTCCATCAGGTTTTGTGGAGTGGCTTCACTGCGCGATGTAGGGTTGGAGAGTGGAAAGATCACCGGTCGCTCAACATGCTTGGCCATTTCGCGCACAGCTTCTTCAGTAAAGGCACCAGCCTGTCCTGAGACGCCGATCAGCACGGTGGGCTGCACGTGGCGAATCACGTCAATCAATGTGATCTCTCCATTGGGTTGCCGCCAACTCTGCACTTCCTCTTCGTTGCGCGCGTAAGGCAGCTGCTCTGCATTCACGTTTGCTCGGCGCCCGGTGATGAGACCGTATTGATCGATTCCATAAAAGCAAGCCCGCGCCTGGTCTTTTCCGAGGCCACGGTCCTCAATGAACTGCGTCAGCAACTCGGTGATGCCGAGGCCTGCGCTACCGAAGCCGAAGACCACAATTTTCTGCTTTTCGAGTGGAACTCCGGTGACGTTGATGGCGGAGATCAGCGTCGCCGTCGCTATGGCCGCGGTTCCCTGGATATCATCGTTGAAGGTGCAAAGCTGATTGCGATAGCGCGCCAGGAGCCGCGCGGCATTGTTGCCAGCAAAGTCCTCCCACTGCAGAAGCACATGAGGCCAACGCGCCTTGACGGCCTGCACGAAGGCATCGACGAAGTCGTCATACTGCTGGCCACGCACGCGGTGGCTCCTCCAGCCAATATAGATCGGGCTCTTCAACCGTTCCTCGTTATCTGTGCCGACGTCGAGAAGGATGGGCAGGCAGTGCTCGGGATGAATTCCACCCAGCGCCGTATACAGCGCCATCTTTCCGATGGGAATGCCCATTCCCCCTGCCCCTTGATCGCCGAGCCCGAGAATACGCTCACCGTCGCTGACCACGATGCAGCGGATCTCATCGTAGCGCGAGTGGCTCAGAATCTGCGGAATACGGTCTTTGTTGGGATAGCTGATGAACAAGCCGCGCGGCTTTCTCCAGATTTCGCTGAACCGTTGGCAGCCCTCGCCAACCGTAGGCGTGTAGACGAGCGGCAGCAACTTTTCCACGTTGCCCACGACCAATGCATAGAAAAGCGTTTCGTTGATGTCCTGGAGATCACGCAGGAATGCGTATTTGGTAAACGGCGTTGCCTCGGTGTCAAGCGCCTGCATGCGCCGCTCAAGCTGTTCTTCAAGCGTGCCCTCATGCGGCGGTAATAGTCCGTGCAAGGAAAAGACATCGCGCTCCTCACCGGTAAAGGCAGTGCCTTTGTTGAGCCGCGGAGTATTGATCAGATCGAAGCCTGAGAGTGAAACCATGCGTGCTACATTTTCGGTATGGGATTGCGATGAAGTGGGCATATTCGATACTCCTACAGTCAGTTCTAGAGATTTCTACCGCTCATTAGATTGGATTTCGCACACATTCACTTGCAATTCTGATCCGCGGCACCGCGTGACAGATGCGAGCCAGCACGAGCTAAGGCTGCTACTAGGAAATGAAACCAAAACATGGGGATGAAATCAATTGGACTATGGTATCGGCCAAGACGTTGGTATCGATTGACACTTAGTCCAGGGGCGGAAAGACAATCGAAGGATGGGCAGGGGTACGCCGACGGATTCGGGTTACACCCTCGCTTTGCGGCACCGCGCGGGGTAAGCGCCATGATCGAAACCTATCCACTGGAAAGAGCTGCTGAAACAGCGCTCGCATGATGAACGGCACCGCGGAGTTTCGTGTTGTGCTGACGATGTGAAAGAACCGCCAATGAGAAAACCGATATTGTTTGCGAATCACATGTTCAGGGTGGCAATCAGCTGCCACTGGGAATCATGGTCGGCAGCTCGAATTGAAAAGTTGCACTTCTCCCAGGTATCAGTCCGCATCCTCCGCTAGAAATTCTGTGCCGTCGCGTCTTCAGCAAGTCGCCGTATAACCGGCAAGTGTCCATGTTGGCGACTATACAGACACGTGAATTCGCTGCCATCGTTGGTGAGTGACTTGGCGATTATGCACCAACTGATGGAGTGTCAGTGTGGCATGCAACAGGCTCAGTGTCGAATTTGAGATGAATTGGTCTATTCTTCCCGGAGCAGAACCAGTGGATTCACCGACAGCGCACGTTGCGCCGGAATCCATGTCGCAACCAATCCCACCAGCCCCATCGCCAGTACCACTCCAGCCAGCACCAGCGGATCGCGCGGCGTTGCCTGGAACACAATGAACGCCAGCACACGCGTCGCGAAGAGTCCCAGCACCAGACCCGCAACCGAACCAATCGCCAGCAGTTTCACCGCTCGCCCCAGTGCAGCCTGCAGCACTTCCCAGTGCTGGGCGCCGAGGGCGACCCGAATTCCCAACTCCTTCAGTCGCCTGCTCACTGAGTAGGCCGCCATGCCGAAGATTCCAGTGATTGACAGCATGGCGCCCATGATCCCTAAGACGCCCAAGGCTACCGTCGCCATGCGAGGGGCGAACATACTCACCTGGATCGACGCGGTCCGGGTCTGAATGATCACGGGCATCCCTGCATCCAGTTGCCGCAGCTTGCTTCGCATCGCGTCAGCTAAGGAATCAACATCAAACGCAGTGTTGTTCGCGCTGCCTTGATGTGAGCGAGCGCGAACCACCAGGGTCGTCGCTACGACCGGAGACTGCAGGATGGAAACGAAGACTGCTGCGCTTGGGTCTTCTGAAAGGTGGTCATACTTGCCATCTTCCGTGACGCCCACCACCTGCATCCGCTTTCCGTCTTTCGTCTTGTAAAATCGGCCGAGGGCGCCGGAGACAGACCCGAACAGCCTGCGCGCGAACTCGCTGTTGACCACCGCAACCTGCGGCGCACTTTTGTCATCCTGCCAGGTGAAGTCGCGACCCGACAGCAAGGCGGTGCCCGCAGCGCGAAAGTACCCAGGTGCAACATGAAAGATTACAGGGTGCGCGGTTGCGTTCTTCGGTCGCAGGTCTGTGGTGTTGTCGGCAAACACAGTCGTATCGCTCGCACCCGTCTCGAAGGGAACAGTATCGGCCAGTCCCACTGCCTCTACCCCCGGAATACTCTCCATCGCGTGGATCATTTCCTTCTGCATCGCCGAAGCTCGATCTTCGCCGTAGCCGGCCATGCTCAGGTCTGTCTCCGCCAGCATGGTGTTCTCGGTGTCAAATCCCAGATGCGCGTGCAGCGAATAGATCAGCCCCCGAACTGCCACCAGAGAAGACGTAACCAGCACCGCACAAATCGCAATCTGCGCCACGAGCAGCACTTCGCGCAGATTCACGCCCCTGCCCCCACGGCCGCTTGAACTCGCTTTCACGGTCTCGTAAGGATTGGTCCGCAGCACCTGGCGCACGGGAACCGCACCGAAGAGCAACCCGCTCACCAACGCCAGCAGCAACGCGATCAGGTACACCTTACTGTCCGGATTTACCGCCAGATGAATCGGCCAGTTTGGGAACGGCCGCCAGGCGCTCATCATCCTCAGCAGCGCCACGCTTCCAAGTACGCCGACACAGCCGCCGACGATCGAAATCAAGATCGCCTCGGTAAACAGGCCCCTCAGGATGCGTCTTCGCGTGGCGCCCAGCGCTAACCGCAGGGCAACCTCCCGCGAGCGATCCGCGGCCCGAGCGGCAAACAGACTGCCCAGGTTCGCGCATGCCGCCAGTAAAATCAGCGAGGTCAGCAGCATCAGTCCGGACATGAAAGCCTTCACTGGCCCACCCAGATAGTCGCCGTAAAGGGTTGGAGAAGCCAGCTTAAACGTCATCTTGCTCTCGTCCTTGGGGTAAGCCTTTTCCAGCTGGGCTCCGATCGCATTTAAATCAGCAGTCGCCTGCGCCGTTGTCACAGCCGGTTTCAGTTCTCCCATCGTTTCGAAGATCCAGCGAGATCCGCGCGTCTCCAAATCATGATTGTCGGCGGCTCCAAGTGCCGGATGTTCGATCAGGGGCACCCACATCGCCGGATTGAAAAACAGCAACGTACCGTTAAAATCCTTCGGAGCCACGCCCAGAATCGTGAACGGATGCCTGTTCAGCCGCACTACGCGGCCTACTATGCTTCGATCATCCTGGAAGTGTGTATGCCAATACTCGTAGCTCAACACGATGTCCGGTGCGCTTCCGGCTCCATGCTCATCCTCTGCATGGAAGAAGTGCCCCAGGTAGGGCTTCAGTCCTAACCCGTCAAAGTAATTCCCGGTAGCTTCTTCCACCCAAACTTCGGTTGGATCTCCGCCGGACTCCAGCCCCACTTCATCGACTGTGTATGCCATCAAGTTATCGAAGCTGCGATTGCGATCGCGCAAATCGAGATAGTCGGGATAGGACTGGTACGCTGACGCTTCGTCACCATGCTGAAGCTGGTAAAGCCTTTCCGGATGCGCCACGTTCAAAGGCCGCAGCAAAAATGCATTCAAAATGCTGAAGACCACAGCGTTTGCGCCGATCGCCAGAGCCAGCGTCAAGATCGCTGCACCGGTGAATCCCGGAGATCGCCGCAACTGGCGCATCGCTAACCGTGCGTCGCTCCAGATCGACTCCAGCGTGGGCCAGTGCCATACGTCCCGACTGCGCTCTTGCACCAGCGCCACATTGCCAAAAGCGATACGCGCCTGTCGTTCAGCCTCCTTAACGGTTAAGCCCTCACGCTGCAACTGTTCCACACGTTCCTCAATATGGAGCCGCATCTCATCGGAGAGGTCGTCAAGAGCTTTGTGGCGACGAGATTTACCGAAAACTTGAAACTTTGAGGTCCATTGCATGTGAGCCCCCAGTTAAAAGGCTGGCGATTTACCCGGGTTGAGGACAAGCGTAATGCCCTCGAACATGCGTTCAAAAGTGGAAATCTGCTGCTCCAGATGGCGAAGGCCGGATGCAGTGATCTGATAGGTTCTCACCCGTCGGTTGGTGGAGGAAACACCCCATTCGGCTTTGACTTGCTTTGCTTTCAGAAGCCTTTGAAGTGCCGGATATAGCGATCCCTCTTCCACCTGCAACAGGTTCTTCGATCGCTGTTGAATATGCTGTACCAGCGCATATCCGTGCGCCGGTTGACGTCGAAGCGACTCGAGAATCATCATCTCGAGCGCCCCAGGAAACAAATCGCGAGTACCGCTGTTGGCCATAGGCATGTTTGCTACAAGCCTAGAGTAAACAGGTATCAATGGAAATTGTCAAGCCGCAGCTAGATTTTTACGGATCTGCACCGATTCCGCGCGTGGATTGGCGGGAACAGGGCAATTCGCGTTTCCAGACCCGAATCGGCTGGAAACGTGAATCGGCGATTTGCACTAGAGATTTACCACTTTTCCATAATCCGCAGAGTCGGAAGTGCGTGCTCGATGACCTTCGTTTTGCCTCTAATTCGATTTCGTCCACAATTCAGTGAACGGTCGTGTCGAGAGAATAGAGTTCCTCGCTACCGGTGTCGCGCAGGATCAAGGGATCATCATTTGGCGCGAGCCCTGTCCAAATGGCCCCTCGGAACCCAGTTTGCCTTACACCAGCGAGGCTAGCTACTATCTCGGTCTTTCCGTCGGATATCCGAATGCGTTCGATGGCCGGTTCGTTTCCTCGTTTGAGCACGTAGACGAATTTGCCGTCGGAAGACCAGTTGGCGTAGCCGAAGCTTTCGCCATCGGCGAGCACATTCCATTTTTGTGTGTGCTTGTTGAACATCAGCAGCGAGAGAGAGTCAGCCGATCTCGCCAGGATGAAGGCCCCGTCCGGCGACCACCGTGGCATCCAGAGCCCATCCGATCTGGGGAGCTTGATGAGCCGGTGCGTGTCGAGATCGATGGAATAGATACCCAGTTCTGGCTGCCGGTCGAACGTGTGAAAGTGGCTGAAGACAAGAGTGTGTCCATCCGGGGACCAGTTGGGATCGATTTCGTTCCAAGGCTGGTCGACCACTGCCGCTGGCGACCCGCCATTTGCAGGCACAACGAATAATTTGAAAGGCTTTCCCGGCGATGTATCGAAAAATGCAAGCCTTGTTGAGTCCGGAGACCAACGCGGCGCAGCCGGTTGCATGGCAGGTTGTGTGAGCTGGAGGCACTGTTCCCCGTGAACGTCGCAGCGCCAAAGCAAGTGATCCGGAAAGCTGACATAGGCAAGCCACTTTCCGTCTCGAGAAAAGTCAAGGAATTCGGCCGATATGCCGTTTAGATACGGCACGAACTGTTTCAATCGGGCATCGTATCTGTCCAGCTCTCCGCGAAGTTGCTGGCCAATGATGAACAGCCTGCTTCCATCGGGGCTCATCTCCGGAGCGAGAGAATTGATCTGTCCGGCAGTAAGCTGACTCGGCGAGTGGGTCCTGCGCCCGATCAGTCCCGAAGACTCGGGGAGAACCCATATGTCCGTCTTGCCGTCGCGCGTGGATTGAAAGATGTACCACCGGCCATCCGGACTCCATAGGCCGCAGCATTCAGCGGGAGATGGATTCGATCCGCCCAGGACTTCATGCGGGGATGTCCCGTTTGCGGCAACTTCCCACAACGACGTATGCAGCGTCGTTGCGCTCATCACTGTCATGCGCAGTCGCCTTCCGTCCGGCGACCACCGGATCGCTGAAATGGCTCCAGGCAGTCGCGTCAGTGTTCTTTGATTGGTGCCGTCGCTGTTAACCAGGGACAGGCCATCGTTCCAGCCAATAGCGATCTTCTGGCCGTCAGGACTGAAGGCGGCTGCATCCGCTATCGCGTCACCAACGCGTCTTGCGGTTCCGGAAGGCAACGAAATGCTCCACAACATCGACTCCTTCAAACCTTTTCCTTCTCCAATGGAAAGATCGGGATGAGGCCCGAAGGAGGTCACCAGCAACTCGCCTTTATTCGGCGAGAGATCCAGGAGTCGAGGAGACTCAAGCCTGCTGGCGAGAGTTGACAGTTCCCCTCCATTTATCGAAATCTCGGAGATCCGGCGCTGATTCATGGTCCCGGAGACGAAATAGATCCGAACGCCGTCCGACAACAGTGGCCCTTGCTTCGGCTCACCGTCGTGCGTGATTGGCTGATAGTGGGAAACCTGCATTACCTGCCCGGATCGAATAAGACTCCAAAAGACAAGGCTGATGCAAAACAGAGCTGCGGTGCCGGCGAGGAACTGCCAGGCCCGTGTCACTCGGATCGCCTTCAAGGCCGGTGCCGGCGGCTGGGCCGGCGATGCTGGTTGTGTTGCCTGCGCAAGAAACCGGTACCCCCGCTTGCTGATAGTCTGCACGAATCGGGGGTTCGATGAATCATCTCCCAGCACCTGCCTGATCTTTCGGACGGCGGTGTTGATCGCATTCTCGGTGTCGACGTTGATGTCATCTCCCCAAAGTTTTTGAACGATCTCCTCGCGCCTGATCAGGTCGCCCGGCCGGCTGGCCAGCAGGATCAGAAGCTCCATGGGGATACGCTCGAGCTTCAACTCTTCCTCCGACCGGCGCAGCCGGTAGTTCCGGACGTCGAGTTCGAATTCTCCAAACTGCAGAACGCCGGATTTCGGTTGAACTTCCATCGCTCCCTCCGGTGACCCGGCACGTCTGGATTCGAACGTACCCCAATCAAGTGATAAAGGAAAAATACAGGTTTCTACAGGGAATCTCCATTGCCCAAAGAATCAACGGGATACGAAGATGTGCCTGCATGTGTCATCGCGGACCCCTCAATCCGAGTGACGGCTTCCCGGAGGCATTCATGAGCAGATCAATCCTGAAGACGAAACTCGCATATCTCTCGATCGTGAGTGTGGCTACGTTCTGGGTCTTTCTCCACGCTCCTGCCCAGGAGAAACGCTCCCGTTTTGAACCGTCGATTCCGCGGGTGTGGGATGATGAAGCGATTGCCACGCTGGAAGTGCCGCTGGCGAACCCCATGGGGTCGCCCAGGCACATATCCTCCGACTACTACTATCGGATTCCCGTTCGCCCTATTTACAAGAGCTACCCGGTCTACGCTCCGGGGCATGAACCACCGAATTATATGGAGTGGCTCAGGCAACAGGATCCCGAGGTCCTGTGGGACGAATCGGCTTACAAGCCCAATCTCAGCTCCAGGGAAGACTGGATCGCGGCCGGACGAATCGTCTTCAATACGCCGATCTATTACACAACGCACCGGATCGTCAGCATGGACGACGTGCGAAATCCAAAATGGTATCAAGCGACCGGAGTTCCTGGTGCCAAAGATGGGACCGTGCCGTTTGTCCGATATGTCATTCGAAAGAAGGGCGAAGTCGAACTCGGCGATTTTGCCTGCGGCTTTTGCCACACGCGCGTCATGCCGGAGGGAAGCGTATTGGAGGGTGTCCAGGGGAACTTCCCGTTTGAGAAAAGCAAAGCGTGGCTCTTCCGCAGTAGGTTGGCCAATCCCGATGATGCCCGGAAGGCTGACGCCGACCTTCGACACCTGGACCATTCTTTGTTCGCAGCTCCATGGCTAAAGCCTGATCCATCGGCGCAAATAGACAGCATGACCACGGATCAGTTGATCGCGGCGCACGCGGCAATGCTTGCGGAGGTCACAGCTCGACATCAAAGCGGCCTGTTCGACCCCCTCCAGATCCCGGACCTGATTGGCGTGAAAGATCGCCGCTACCTGGATCACACCGGACTGCAGCAGCACGGTTCGATCGCGGATCTGATGCGCTACGCGGCATTAAATCAGGGCGCGGACGATCTTGCATCCTACGATGGATTTGTGCCCGCCGATTTTCACTACTCGACGAAGCGTCCGGAACCCGGCGATCCGATCGCCGTTGGCGGCAGATATAGTGACGAGCAGCTTTATGCCTTGGCGATGTACCTGTACGCTCTCGAACCGCCACCCAATCCAAACAAGTTCGATGCACTCGCCCGTCGCGGTAAGAAGATCTTTGAGACCGAAGGGTGTGGTACCTGTCACACACCTCCTCTTTACACCAACAACAAGCTCACTCCGGCTGAAGGCTTCCGTGTGCCTCCTGAGGCGCGGCAACAGTTCGACATCGCACCTTTCTCGGTCGGCACAGATCCAAATATGACCTTAAAGACGAGACGAGGTACAGGCTATTACAAGGTGCCGTCGCTGAAGGGAGTCTGGTACCGCAGCATGTTCGGCCACAGCGGCTGGTGCGCGTCTCTCGAAGATTGGTTCGATCCCAAACGCCTGGATGACAATTATGAGCCGACAGGATTCAAACCTTATGGCGCCAAGAGCTATCCGGTCAAGGGCCATCCCTTTGGATTGGATTTGTCCGAACAGGACCGCCGAGCGCTCATCGCATTCCTGAAAACTCTTTGAGGTTCCTGGGTACAATGAAGCCGTTCTTTGGCACCATACGGCTGCGTGGTGGTCAACAGTCGACTTCAGGGCGAGTCGCTCATTAAGGCGCGGCAGGTTCGATGACCACCTCGATTTGATACTTGGCGATTTTCACGAGTTGAGTCCAGCATCAGTGAAGCTGGTTCGACCTCGATCTGCCCCAACAACCTCAAAGTCTGCCCAGGATTGTGCTTTTCCCTTTGGCCTCGCTCCGTTCTTTGGTGTGCAGTCTCTATCATGAGAATTGGCACAAAGAGGGGCCGGCTACTCCGCGATAAGATGGCACCTGAGGGGAACTGGCTATGACATACGAACGTCTATCAAGGAACGCAATTCGTGTGGCGCTGATTGTGCTGACACTGACGGCATCTGCGATGGCGGAGTGGAAGGCAGCGAATTCAGAGGTTGCCGCCGCCGCGAAAGAACCGAAGATCGCTTCTGTGCTGGAGGCCGTCAATGGAATAGATACGGCGCTGATAAAGGATGACCATGCCGCATTTGCGGCCTTGCTGGCGAAGGATCTTGTGGTCAACAATCCACAGAATACCGTCTCGATCCGGGGGGCGACGGGACGAAGAAACACTTCAGGGCTGATAAGTTACAGCAGTTATGTGCGGTCCATCGAGTACGCAGGGATGCTTGGCGAGATGGTATTGCTGATGGGAGACGAGCGGGTAGTGCCGAAGGGCGATTCTCCAATGTCTGGGAAAGAGGTCCGGCGGAGGTTTACCGATGTATGGAAGATGGAGGGTGGTCATTGGGTATTGATTGCTCGGCAGGCAACGATTGTTGCGCCTTAAGGGTGAACCTTCCGTCGCTTCTTACAACGGACCAGGAAGTAAGATTTCCAACCTTCACCGCATTGCCAGATTGATAACGGCGCTCCTAAAACAACTGACAGCCTCCCGAGGTTACGGTCTGCGTGGAAATCGTGTGTCAACTGACGCAATCAGGCCTTAGCGCTCATTGACCTATCGAGATCGCTCTGTGTCTTGGGCAAGTTGCTGTATAACCGGCTATCCGCACAAGTGATGGCTACCAATTGGCTCGTTACGGCTTTCTCAACGATACCGGTAAGAGCGCTCAGTGATGAGGCTCCATACCGGGACAACTGACAAGCTAATGGGTTGCGGTCATAATTCTTCGCAGTTGCCGTATACACAGTTTTGCGGCGCCTGCTAACGATGTCCACTTCTGGATCCGAATCTCTCCCAACAACTGCTCCGTGGCACAGACGACAAGATGCTGACAAGCGTTAGCCACGTCGCAGCGATAGGCCATTAGGAAGCAGGAGCTTCGGTCAGCAGGGGACGGTCGAGCGGTCCGCGCACCAAATGGGCTTACAGGGGCAGCGCTGCTATAATCACTAGTCTTTCGGGCTTCGTGCGTTCCTTCAGACCTGGCAGCAAAAGTGGTCAGGGCTGCATTGTCTAACGAAGGAACTCTAGCTCAATGGTCAGTTGCGACTAACAACTATTGATCAGCCTCAAGGTCAATGGTGAATCTGATTTCGTCGCCCAAAATGACCGTCGGATATTTTGGGGCGAAGGCGAAGTCGCTACGCTTCAGGGTGCCCGTAGCAGCGAAACCGATGATTAGCTTGCCCATCTTCGTCGGAGGAGTTGGTCCATCGACCATCAGCGTAACGCTCTTTGTGATGCCTGCGAGCGTCAGATCCCCAGTGATCTGAAGCTTTCCGGGTGTACCGGAGACGGTAGTGGATTTGAAGGTCATGGTCGGGAACTTCTCGACATTGAAAAAGTTCGGCGACTTGAGGTCCGCATCACGCGTCGCGTTGTTCGTCGAGATAGAAGTTGTTGGGATAGTGACATCAACGTGGGACTTAGATGGTTTTTTTTCGTCCCAGCTCACGGTCCCGGTGATGCCACTGAAGAATCCGCGCACATTACTGACAGGCACCCGACGGACCTGAAATTCAACCTGTGTTTGGTTTGTATCGATAGTCCAGGTTGAGGTTTGTGCAAGAGCACCGGAATCGGTGAACAATAGAACGGAAATGGCTGAGGCTAAGAAGTTTCGAATCATGGGAAGCATTGTCCTTGGGTTGTTGAATTGGTCAAATGATGTGATCAAGGCGGTCCGCCATCGAGAATGGTAGATTCCTTGTCTAGTTGCGGGGATCGAGCACGATAACACCGGAGACCTTTTGTTCCTCGAGCAGGCGATGGGCTTCGCCCACTTGGCTCAGGGGCAGGACAGAAGCTAGATGCGCCTGCACAGCGCCGCCGATAAACTTCTCGACCATTTCCTCAAGGCTCTTGCGGATCAGGTTTGGACGCGCGAAGTATACCGGCAGGTAGATACCAATCAAAGCCTGAGACTTCGCCATGAGCTGTCTCGGCGGCAGAGGATTGCCGGGGCCCCGGGTCGATCCAAAGATAATATGCCGGCCAAACTTAGCGAGGCATTCGAAGTTCTGTTGAAATATCTCGCCCCCGATCGACTCCAGAATGACATCAACTCCTAGGTCGCCTGTGATGCGTAGCACTTCGCCGACCCAGGCGGGATCGCTATAGTCGATGGCGGCGTCGGCGCCCAACCCGCGAACGAATTCCCTCTTCTCCTCCGTGCTCGCGGAACCGATGACGAGTCCAGCGCTCATGACCTTAGCGATCTGTACGGCAATTGAGCCGACGCCGCCTGCGGCGCCATGAACAAGAACACTCTCCCCTGGGAGTAGCTGCGTGGATGCGTTCAGCATGAGCCACGCCGTCAGCCACTGCGTCGGTAGAGCAGCGAGCTTGACGTCGTCGACGAATTCTGGAACTACAACGGTCGAGTATGCCGGAGCCGCTACGACCTGGGCATATCCGCCTCCGCTCAACTCCGCGACAACTTTCTTCCCTATTAGGCTTTCGTCCCTTGCGGCCCAACTGCCCTCACCCGCCCAGTCACCTGTAGCCCGGATATACGTGGAAGCATCTTGTCGGATCCAACGTGGGTCTCAGGACGCTGATATACCCCTTGCCGCTCACGAATATCGACGTAGTTCACTCCAGACGCTGTAACATCGATCAGAAATTCGTCTTCCTTCGCCACCGGTTCTGGAAGATCGAGATATTGGAGTACACCGCGGTCGCCAAACTCGGAATATTGGATAGCCTTCATTTCTCATTCTTGCTAAAGTCGTTGCTTCGACTTTCGTTATCGAACCGCGGCGTGGCAATTAGGCCGCCTTGTTGGCGATGCGATGGCCATGCGGCGCGTTACCCACGAGTGGATGCGCGTTCGGTGTTGCTACTTGCGCTCCGGCGTAGGAGCAGGCGGAACGGGAATCGCGATGTCGCTTGCCATTCTCCATCCTGATGACGTCTTTACCCAATCGATTAGGAGCAGGAATGGTTTCGGAACCGCCTGCTGGCCCGCATAGCCAACGGTGATCTGCACCGGCACATACGTCTCGGCGACATCCGGTTTCAGCAGTACAGCTTTAGCCTTCGTGTAATCCGGATCGATGCGAAATGGACCGCCGTAGATAACATCGTGAAGATGTTGAACGACAACATCGTGCCCCCAGAAGCCCGCCCAATTTCCCTCTGCGGCAGTTGCGGTCTTGGCGACGAACAGAGCTGACGGGGACTCCCATACCATTGCCTTGACGGTTTCAAAGTCCTTTGAGTTCTCGGCGTCGATCAATCGTTTATCTGATTTCGAGGACGCTTTTCAAATGGATTCTCGTGGATTGGTATCCAGAACAGCCGGTCGGGTTAAGGCTCCCGACCGGCTTCAAAATCCCCCATTCACAGAGATTTGAGTTTGCTTATGAGAAATCACAATTGCTGAAAATTCTGGAGGTTGATTGGAACGCAAGAACTGAGGATGCCTGGAAACCTCACCCTATGTTCGGCAACATGACTCCGAAAGAGTGGGGGAAACTGCTGCAGATTCACGTGGACTATCACCTAAGACAGTTCGCTGCTTGATGGAAGAGTGCGCTTAGGAGTCAGGAGCCATGATTCTGAAGATCGAACGAATTCGGGATTCACGTAAAGTTCGACTTCGGCTGAGCGGAGAGTTTCGATCTCACCATCTCGATCAGGTAAAGGCAGAGATTAGCCGCGGAGAGCTGATCGCGCTTGATTTGGAGGAGGTCGATCTCGTGGACATCGAAGCAATTCTGTTCCTCAACGCCCGCGAGGACGAAGGTATCTCGGTGTTGCATTGCTCACCTTATATCCAGGAGTGGATGTCCAGGGAGCAGCAGGAAGAGAAAGCTCGAACGGATTGGCGATGATGACATCGCTGAAAGAGGCACAGAATGACGACCGACGAGAAAAAGGGCGGGCAAGCTCGATGGAAGGATCGCACTTGTCACCGATGAGACAAGCGGAATTAAGCCAATCGCCGGCCACGGACTATATGAAAGCGAGGGAGGTAGGGAATGGTCCTAGCAGGAATCAAAGTACCCGATACAGTTCTGGTTCGCGATGCGACTGATTTGTCACGCAGCGCGTCAGAGCCATTTCTCTTCAACCATGCGATGCGCTCCTGGCTATTCGGCGTATTGCTTTCAGAAAGCGCTGAATGTGCTCCGGATGCGGAGTTGTTGGCAGTAGCCACGATTCTGCATGATCTGGGCTTGACTGACCGCTATACGGCGGAAAATCGTTTCGAGGTGGATGGCGCCAATGCGGCGCGCTCGTTTCTGAAGGGGCGAGGCATCTCGACGCAGCAGATGCAAGTTGTTTGGGATGCCATCGCGCTTCATACCACACGATCTATCGCTCTTCACAAAGAGCCCGAAGTGGCTATGACCCATTCGGGAATAACGGCGGATATTTTGGGGGTAGGCCTTGATCGAATTCCGCAGGACAAACTAAGCGCGATCCTAGCCGAATTTCCGCGCCTGGCACTTAAAAACGGTCTCAAAGAGTGCCTTTGCAACATCGCTCGTCTGAAGCCGGAGTCCACCTTTGACAACATAGTTCGGGATTTCGGCGTTCGATATGTCGAGGGGTACAGATCCCCCAACTTTGCCGATGTCGTCGCGAATGCTCCATTTTCCGAGTAGACGGTCTCCCAATCATCGAATCACGCACACGTATCAGCTGTACGAGATGGCGACTACACGTTTATGTGGTTGTTGACCTCCGCCGTGACAAAAAATCAAAAACCGGTAACTTATTGAAATCAGGCGTAACAGATGGCTCCTTTTAGCGCCCTGCGGCACGATTGGAAGCCTTTATTGCACCCTTATCGAACCCGCGACCTCTGTCCCGCAGACCTCTGCCCAGGTGACAGCGTCCTCGTCGTGAAATTGCTTCGGCGGTTGAAGTACTCGCCGTTGGCGAAGCCTTTAGACTTCGCTCCTTCGAACAGAATTCCAGCTTAGGACGCTTCGGTTAACAGCTAGGAAGTTGCAGTTTTCAGCATTGCTCAGGAGTGCTCTATATTACGCATTTTCAGCGGTTTGCGGTCGCTAGGTTCGCCAGTACGACCGTGGAGATTGCCCACAATTGCTCAGGATCTTGAGACTGTGTACCCACAAAATCCCACACAGTGAAAATGGCCGACTTTTGCCTTCTATCGGGGCGAGTCTTATCCGGACTAATCGGCTCTGTGCACGCCTTTCAGGCTTCCCAGCGCGTGGTCGAACGAACGGTTTTCCTGCATGAGGATCACAATGTGTTCCGCGTCCACGAAGCTTGTTCCCGGCGTGGGTTCAATGGCAAAGACTCGCTGGATAGAGGAAGGCACAAAGCCGGAGATGCCGGTTGCGCCCGAAAGCAGAGCAGCAAACTTCACAAAGCGCGACGGGAGGTGGACATGGATGGCATTAAAACAGACTTCTGTTAACAGCTCTTGGAAGCGATATCGCATCCCGTCTCACAGATCGAGACATAAATCTGCGCACTATCCAACCAGACGGAAGACATAGTGATGAGAGAGAAATTCGGCCAGGACAAGAACTAAAGTCAAGACCGCGAGTGTGAGTTGCACTCGTTCTCCCCACGAGCGACGCGGTGAAACGGGCTGCCGTCTCCACTGAGAAGATGCCCTTTTCCGGAGTGAGCGAATTCTCCAGATCATGTAAAGATTGATGATCGACCCTACCACTGCAAGAATCATCATCGGAATGCGGATCGCATCCTGATGAAAACCAGTTGCGGGACCCTTCACTCCCACCGCAGCTGCGGCGAGGGCTCCTAATCCCATGGCCAGCCTGAAGCCGCTGAGCGCCATAATCATGGTGCAGGCGCTTTGCAGCACGATGAAGGCCAAGCTGGTTAGACCGACGGCCCAACGGCGAACTCCGCGGTCATTGGAAGGCTGAAGCACCTTACTTTCAGAACCTTCAGGACGGGTGTTCAATGCGCGCTCGATAGCCACTTGCATTGGACGCATGAATCCCGGCAAAGATACAGGCAAAATTTCAATACCTGAGGTGCAGGCGCCGCCTGTAACCATAATCCTGTATCGGTGGTCTCAGGGGCAGCGATGTTGGCGACTTTATTGTTAACAGCTGCCTTAAGCTTCGGTGCGAATCCCCTAGGTACCAGCGTGATTCGTCTCACCCCATCGCCGCCGGACGACAGCAGCTCCAAAGCCCTCGATATTTCCTGAAGATCGGGCAATCTGATATCGAGGTCGACATCCAGCTTCAGCCGTCGTCCCTCCAAGCGGACGATGTCCTTCAATGGGTGCGTCGAGCAGCTGAGTCGGTCGCCGTGTACTATGGACGATTTCCGGTTCGACGCACCCGGGTGAGTGTTACTCAGAGCGAGGACGATGATGAGTCGATCCATGGGACCACCTGGGGCGATATTGACGGTTTTCAAGGTGTCTCGAGGATGCCCCTTGGGGCGGCGGTATCGGAAACTGATCTTGAGGCCGATTGGACCATGACCCATGAACTGGTGCACATGGGAATCGCTTCACTCGCCGACGAGCACCATTGACTTGAGGAGGGTATTGCAACCTACGTTGAGCCAATCGCAAGAGCCCAGGATGGCCAACTACCTGCAAAAAAGTATGGAAAGACATGGTTTCGGGAATGCCCCAGGGAGAGCCTCAACGAGCCGATCGAGGAATCGACCGGATCCACACCTGGGGCCGCACGTATTGGGGAGGCGCGATGTTCTGTTTGGTCGCGGATGTGGAGATCCGGCGAGCGACTGAGAATCGCAAGGGGCTACAGGATGCCCTTCGTGCCATCGTTGCGGCAAGGGCTACGATCAATACCGAATCCGCACTGCCTCCCATTCTTCACATAGGAGACCAAGCCACTGGGACCACCGTGCTGAGTGACTTGTACCAGCGATGGAAAGACATGCCAGTGAGTGTGGATTTAGATCAACTCTGGGAAGAATTGGGCGTTCGACCCAGGCCGAACGGAATTGACTTCGATGATGATGCGCCGCTTGCGCAGCTCCGGCGAGCCATCACGTCAAGGCCATCGCAGCCCCAACAATCCCGATGAGCTGCCAATTGGAGAGATTGTGTCGCCCGCGCCTGGATCACTCATTGGCGCGGGCGATCGTTTTGTTTGGGTTAGAGAGCAGCGATGCCGTTGAAACCGACAGTATTGGGAAGACCCTCGATGCTGCCGAGTTGGTTGACGGTGCCGTTGGCATTGATGGAAAACACACCAATTTCGCCGGCGCCGGACAGTACGTTGAACAGGTACTTTCCATCAGCGCTGATAGCCATGTCGAGGTTGGTCGAGCCTTCAGGAAGGGTGCTAACGACAGTGTTGGCAATGGGGCTCAACGCGCCAGCCGAGCTAATCGAGAATCCTGCCACCGAGGATGTGGCAGAGTTATCGACAAATACCCATTTTGCGTTGGGAGTAATGGCATTCCAGCAGTTGCCGTTGCCAAAAGTTGGAATGCTTTGGGTGATCGCAGTGAGCGTGCCGTTGGCGTTGATCGTATACGAGGAAATCGAGGATGTGTCAGTTCCGCTGTTTGGCTGATTCTCGGAAACGATGAGTTGACCACCAGGAGTAAACACCGTTGCGAATACTCCTGCAGTGACGCTCTTGTTGGCAACAACAGTGCCTAATGTGCCATCCACAAGGATCGGGAACACATCGATGCTGTTCGAAGCCTTCTCTATCACGATCAACCACTTGCCGTTCGGGCTCACCGAGATGGATGAAGCGCCGGAGTTCGTGCCAGTGAGGAAAGCAGATGAGTTCTGAATTTCGTGGAGCCGTCCGAAGCCATCTGCCTTGAATGCAACAATCGCACCACTTCCGCCTGCGTTCAGGACGTAAACCGTGCCGTTGTGCTCCGTCACTGCGACGGGAAAGGCGCCCTCGGAAGGTTCTTTGTCGACCAGAACCGGAATGCCGTTGAGAATGTGGAAGCTTGAGACTGACCCGCTTGCCGAGTTCACAGCAAACAAGAGAGTGTGATCTCCACTGATGGTCAGCGAGCCTTGAGACTGAAGAGGATCGGTTTCGCCGCCGCTGCCACGGCCGCCGGTTGCAGCGCGCTCTCTCAGGACAAACTGTCCATCGTAACCGCGCTGATAGGTCAGGACTTCGTTTTTGACCTTATCGTTCGTCATAACGAAAACGGATGTGTTGCCTCCGCCGGCTTGTGCGAGCACAGGCGATGCGGATGCTCCGATACAAAGCGTGACGGCCAAAAGACCAGGAATCGACTTCATCATGCTGCTTACTCCTCTTTGGGGGGTAAGACCCCTTTTGCGCAGGAGCCTCCATGCATTGATGAATCAGCAATGCACAAGATGACCCTAAGGTTGCGCGGTTGTATGAATGGCGGAGTCGGTGAAGGTTACAACGATCGGTGAAAAAGTTCTACTGCGAAAAATGAATAATTCTTTTGCAGTGGGGCGCTTTCATTTGCAATATATGCGGAGTCTAATTAAATTCCGCTCTTGGCCACTGATCTTGTGAGGCGATTCAAAGCCTTGCCTGCCGACAATCGACTAGGAGAAGACCAGAGCACGAATCAATCCAGGCACGCCGGTCGCGTGTACGCGCACTTCAGTACACGAATCCATGCCGCTACAACTCCTCCCCCAAAAAGGAAGAGCTGCAGCGGCATACCCTTTGCGTTGCAGTCTGGCCTGAGATATCAGAACTGAAACTTCAGAGCGAATTGATACTGACGAGGGTTGTAATTCGGATCGTAGTTGGTGACCGTTCCGAAGGCGGCGTTTCCAAGCTGTGCGTTTCCACTGCCCAGAGGAATGATGTAGCTGGGCGTGTTGCTCACGTTGAAGGACTGAGCTGTGAACTGCAGGTCGGTCACTACGGAGTAGACACTCGCGGCGGTCTTCAGAACAACGTTGCGTTCACCGGAGGATTGCTGATCCGTTTCTAGCGATCTCCCTTGAGGATGAAGTGATCACATCAGCGCTCCCAGCCGCGTATCAGTGAAGGGAATATGGCCGCCCCCAGAACCGAACTTGTTCACTCGACGTTAGCGTAACTTTCTTCCCGTGTCTGCTTCTAATGTTCAGCCTCGTTTGTGGGGGAGGGCCTCTCTGTGCTCAACTCGGCAGACGGGTCGCCATTCACTCGAGCACCACTGGAATCAAAAAGTCTATTCGCACAACCCATTAAGGAGAAATTGCGTGAACCAAGTCGGAATACTAGCAACATTGCAGGCTCGCCCCGGTAAGGAAGCTGAGGTAGAAGAATTTCTGCGCTCTGCAGGCCCGCTTGTCGAGGCGGAAACAGGGACGACAGCGTGGTTCGCCTTCAGGATCGGCCCCGCGACGTTCGGGATATTCGATACGTTTCAGGATGAAGCCGGAAGGAATGCGCACGTCAACGGGGAGATTGCCAAGGCGCTCTTCGCGAAGGCTGACGAACTGTTCATTACTCACCCCGAGATTAAGACCGTGGATATCGTTGTCGAAAAGCTCTAACCTCAGAGCACTCTGAGTGTCACAGGCCAGCACCAGGACGGTCTTCTGTGAGCCGTGTCGCGCGACACGGATTTTCCAATAGGTGTTCTCCGGGCTGAGATGCTGGCACCACTCAATTCACACGTTCGCGCAGGCTGAGGGAGGTTGTCTCTGAACGGCTTCCCTTAGCTGTAACTTCGGGCCAGCTGGCTCGTCAGATTTTCAACGAAGATTCACTTGTTGTCGCAAGCTGGCGATCTGACTCGAATGCTTCCAATTCTTCCGGAGAGAGCAATGTATAACAGCTCAAATCTCACGAAACTGAAGCGCCTTGATGAGAACGCTCCTGACGCCATGAAGGCGTTTTGGGTGTTCGACAAGGCGACGTTTGCGCCCGGCGCGATCGACGTCATCCATAAGCAACTCATCGCGGTCTCTGTGGCTCTGACGACGCAGTGTCCATACTGTGTCGAGTTGCACGTTCAGTCTGCTCGTACAGAAGGTGCGACCGACGCAATGCTCGTTGAAGCGGCGATCATTGCTGCCGCGATGCGTGCCGGCGGCGCCATCACGCACGCCTCACATCTGTTCAAGGAATAATAGCCTTAACCCATTCATAGGCAAGCCTCCTTACTACAACGCGGACGCTGCGAAGGAACCTTTGTGACGTCCCGCTTCCAGCTGAGGTGTCAGATATTCCCAGAGCTCAGGACACCCTCCCTCGATCTCCGGCTGCACTCGCTTGACTACGCGCTCATAGCTGACGCCGTTCTCGCCCCAGCTTCCACCGTTATTGTTGAGATTCAGCAGAACGGGCATGCTGCGATCGATAGCTTTCGCGAAGCAGGCCTCGTAAGACTCACCCGCATCGAACTCCTTCCAGAGACTGACGAGAAAGTCACATGTCTTCCAGGGAGCCAGCCCCCCAGGATTGATAGTCCCGGAATCGGAGATCAGTTCCGCGGTGAGATGCGGGGCTTTGACGGGGCCCGGTGCACCCGTGCCCACTTCACGCAACTGAGCTGGCAAAAGAAAGGAAGTGCAATGAAGACAGGGAGGAGGAGGAACAAGAGTCGTTTGATAAGGTTTTGCATGTTCGACCCGCGACGGTTGAGGAAAGCCTGCGCCGGAAACTTCTCGGCGCAGCCCCCACGTTAGTTTGTGGAAAGGTGATCGAGTGCATCCAGTGCTGACAGGCGATCGCCGTGGCTGTGAGTGACCTTCTCGAACACCACGGTGCCACTTCCATCGAGAATGAAGGTAGATGGATACGCTGTCTCGTGCGGTGCATCCCAGCGCAGCCCGTACAGGTTGGTGACCTTATAGTCAGGGTCAGTGACAAGAACAACGTTAGAAGGCAACTCAGCCTGCTTCTCGAGGAATTCCTTTGCGTGTTGATCGAGGTCGGCCGGCGGTCCAGGGTACACCAGAAGCACCCGCGTGTTCTTTGCTTTGAAGTCTGACGCACGCTCGACGAAATCGTGAACCTGCTTAACGCAGTAGGGGCACTGATAGCCGGGGAAACCGCGCAAGATGACAAGCACAAGAAGGTGCCCTCCCCGCTCGGCGGAAAGCGTTACGGACTTCCCGGTAGGCGTCAACAGAGTAAAATCGGCTGCCTTAGCACCTACCGCCGGAGTCTCGGCAAGCACGGATCTTCCCAAAAGCAACGCACAGGTAATGGCGAGGAGCACGCTCCACGCTTGATTCAGGCGAAGTCCGGCGGCCTTCTGGGCTCTACTGGATGAAAGGGTGAAAGCGGACATGACGAGGCACTCCTCTTGTAGAATGCCAATCTGACAAGCCGGTTCGGAAAAAGTTACAGCGCCCTGCTTTTATTCGCCTTGTGGCGAATAAAAGCAGGGCAGGTTAAAGTGTGGGCGCTAATCGAAGAGCTTAAAGGATAAAGAGCTTGTGTCAGATGGACCGTTGAAAGAAAAGCAGGGATTGTTCAAGCGTCACGAAGTCAGGCTTGAACAATCCCTGAAGAAGTCCTTTGATCAATCTAGTCTTTGGACGATCGGGCAATTGATGGAGAAACCAGCACTGCCGAACGGTGCCGTTTGCGACGCTCCCATGATCAGGCCGTCTGCCGCGTAGGTGAGGATCTGGAACTCTTCGCGAAGCTGCTGGCGATAACCCTTGTTAATGGCGTCGTCGGTCCAGGTGTACAGGTTTGCGTCCCATGCGGGGCTGTAGTCCAGCGCGAGGGTGGGAATGCCGCCCAGAGTGTTGTTCGGCCGGTGTCCGTCGTTCAGGTCGGCGGACAGCCCTTGACGCTGAGGATTATCGCAACCTTCCTGGCCATTGGTGGCGATGAAGATGCGCTCGATCGGGCTGCCGGCGCTGTCGTCATTGCCCAGCAGAAGCTTACCCATCAGTGGAGCGTACGTGTTGTGCTCGATCGCGGCCGCAAGGGGGATACTGGCGTCCATCGAGATGTACCACACCGGGCGGCCGAAGCTGAAGCCGTTGACGAGTGCCAAGGTGACGGTCATGCCGATTGGATCGATCGCCTGGACCGCGTCATGAACCTTGGTATAGTCGACGTTGCCGTTAGGGAAGTTAATCTGGCTTGCATCGACATTGTAGGCTATCATCGGTGCGTTGTAGACCACGCCTCCGCCATTGGCGATTCGGACGTAGGGGCTGTAGTTCGCATCCCCGACTTCGCCGGGCGTAAAAGACTTGGGGGGAAACTCGTCACCTTCCGGCCCGGGAACAATATTCCGATTCGGAGCGAAATTGACAGTGCCCTTGTCGAATATGATGTTTCCATCGGGACCCAAGTTACCGGTCCTGGCGGCGGCGGTGATGTTATTCATCTTAGCCGAGAAGTTCAGGCCTAGCTCCGCGGCAATCCCCGGATCAGAAACATCGGTGAGGATGTACCAGGCCGTCTTGCCGGTGCTCTTGACCGTTCCCTTATACAGAGGAATGGTAATCGTGCCGGCAGTGGCGTCGACTTGTCCGGTGTTGAGCAACTGCACGGGACCGACTAGGCTCTGGTTGACTGTGGAAGGCGGGGGACCGAAGTACGAAAGGCCTACATTCGTGCCGATATTCGCAGGCGCAGGAAACAGGTCGCACCCGGGCTGCCCCAGATCGCGCGCTAAGGCTCCGAACCCTTGTGCCGAGTTGAACCCGGACGAACTCTCAGCCAGGTCTATCGTCCTTGGCAACTTTGCAACAGGACGCTTTGCGAGGACATGCAGGGCCATCGCCTCCGGAGACACCGGCGGCCTCGTCACAACAACATTCTGCGCAAAGAGGGTTGAAGGTAAAAGGCTACTCATCATCGTGGCGCTGGCCAGAATGAAGAGCTTCGTCGAGGAATAGATGCGTGAGCGCAGAGCGATCACATCAAGGTCACTTCCACAAGGGGAGGACCCGCGAAATGCAGTAACCATGGTCGGACTCCTTTTTCTTAGGGGATACACGGCGAGATGTCGAGTAAGTACCTCTACACCTGGCCGTGTGCCCATAGGAATATTCGGCCCACATTTAGTTACATGACATAGCAACTATATTTACATTTAATCTGCTGTTGATCAGTACTGGGTGAAGTAGATATATATGACTTCGGTTAATAACTGTTCACGTGTCAATTGGTCTACAAAGTGGTCTGCGCAGCAACACGGCGCTACATTGATTTTTCGTGTTGCACTTGCCCCCCATCGTAGAGCGGTACGATTGAATTGAATTGGCTCGTGACGCTGATAAGCGAATGGATAACGGAAGATAGAATGGAGCATTGATAGCAGGCAGTACTTAGCGACTGCAGCCCAATATGAACCGTTGATGTTCTGGAAGAGTGAAGGCACAAGTTATATGCTTGTCAAGGTCAAGCGCGACCATGAGGCACACTGATCCCTATTTGGACTGCTCAGCCTGTCAAGCTCGGTACTTATCCATTGCCCTCGTGGGAATCGTTATGTCTCTCCTCGGGTTGATGACCCCAACATCTGATCTATGCCGTAGGAATCAAATCGAATCCCCGCCGGCAAAAAAGAATAAACCCAGGAATACGTGAGTTGTATTCCGACAGCGGGCCAGTCTTGCCGCAGGGTCGAACCGAACGTCAAGACAAGCATGAGAACCGACCCTGAGATCAAAGCGCGTCGGGTTTGGAAGCCAAAGAGCATCGAGGCGCCCACCAGAGTCTCGACAATCGGCAGCACATAGCCGAAGGTGTAGACGGACCATCCGGGTAGAGGGGTCTTCTGAAACATCGGCAACAGCGAATCAGCAAAGCTCCTAAGTCCTACCGTCCAACGAACGAAGCCATGTAGGCAGATGTTCAAACCCAACGCGATACGCAAAAGAGCATAGGACATTCCTATGCTCTTCAACCATTGATCTCGCTCATTACTCATCACCCATTCCCTCGCTTGGATCACATGACAAGAAGCCTGGAATCTTCCTTTGCCTCAGGAAGGCAAAACCATCCCAATTCGGAGGCGTGAACAAAACTTTCGCGCAAAACTTCTGCCTGTTGCTCGACATTCAGCTTCGCCTTCTCGAAGGCATGCCCGACGGCCTCAGACACAGTCGCACCGGAGTGCAAAGAGCTCAGCAGCAGGAAAGCCTCGCGGCGAAGCCGCCGATAGTAGACGGAATCCTCATAACGGTGAACCGCTAACCAGACCCGCTGCTGTCTCATCGAGGGTAGCTTTAGACTAGTCTTCGCTTCGAGCCGAGTGGCAGCGCTGCTCACGATCTCCGCCTCCGGAGCGCCTTTCTTTACCGCCAACACCAAGGTGTCGACCGGATAGCTCAACTCAAGCAACTGCAGATGCGGCTGAAGGGACAGCCGTGAGTCCGGTCTAATATTTTGCGCCTCTTCCGCCGTCAGTGGGGTGCGGTGTTTTCGGTCGAATGCATCGACGTACGCCCACTCAAGCCTCGCGACCTCTACCGCGAGGCGATGACGCCGCCCCGCGAACTCTGGATGCGACTCCAGAAATTGCGGCAACTTCGCGCCCAGGTCCCGGAGCGTCCAGGATGTCGATGGGTTCTCATTTATGTAGGCGAGGATCAGCTGTTCGAAGCGGCGCGAGCCAAGAAGGGCGTTGAGCGTAGGGAAATCCTCGGATACCGCGCTGATGAGGCGGAACCAGTATTGCCGATTGTAGATCTCCAGACGCTCAAATGAGGGCAGCCGGTCATTGGGCCTGATATAGCTTGCGGCGATGGAACTGACCGACGCACCGTCGTCCGCGGTCTCCTGCATCAGGAAGTCGGCCGTTAGAGGCCGTCGCACATCCTCAGCCATCCGGCGTTGCAGTTCAAGGAGCCTCATACGTGTGCCTCCTCGAGTAGGGGCAATTCTGCAGGTACGTTCTCGAACTCCGCGGCCGACAGGAATCGGTTCGCTTTGAGCGCTTCGCCGTGGACCTCTTCGAACGACGGAATATTGTCGTCCCATTCGAGAAGGGTTGCGGTGGGTCCGCACCGCTCGATCGCACGAGCGTACAGCCTCCATACAGGATCAAGGACAGGATGATCGTGTGTGTCGAGCGTATACTTCTCGAACTTAGAGTGGCCGGCAAGGTGAATCTGAGCGACGCGCTCGACGGGGATGCTATTCACGTAGTCCATCGGATCGAAGTTGTGATTTTGAGAAGAAACGTAAATGTTATTCACGTCGAGCAGGATGCCACAGTCGGCTGCGTGCACCACTTCGTTCAGAAACTCCCACTCCGTCATTTCCGAATCGTGGTACTCCGCGTAACTGCTGACATTCTCTACAGCCACGGGGATTTCAAGATAGTCCTGCACCATACGCACGCGCTCGGCGGTAATGCGGATGGCTTCGAATGTGTACGGCAGAGGCAGCAGGTCGTGCGTATAGCGGCCATCAACGCTGCCCCAGCAAAGGTGATCAGAGAGCCAAGGCGTCTTGGTTCGTTTCGTCAGTTCCTTGATCCGCTTCAGGTGGTCGCGGTTCAGCGGTTGCGCACTTCCGAAGTACATGGAGACACCGTGCTGCACAACGCGGTACTGGTCGAGAATCTGATCGAGAATCCTCAGCGGACGGCCGTCGTCCACCATGTAGTTTTCCGAGATAATCTCAAACCAATCGACCACCGGCTTCCTGGAGAGGATGTGATCGTAATGCGGAACTCTCAAGCCGATGCCGATACCGTAGTCGGTGTACCCATTGAAACGATTAGCAGGCATATGTACTCCGATGCTGAGTGAAGCATGAAATCCGTGTAGGAGGCACCTGAGAAAGTGGACCCCCTACACGCGGTTGAGGTTAGTTCTTAGGGGGTTTGGAACCGTCGGTGGCGCAGGCGCCCTGACCCTTGCAGGCGTTCTTGCCGGCATGCTTCTTGTCGCCGCCGCCCTGGCCCTTGCAGTCGTTCTGGCCCTTGCAGGCGTGCTTGGGCAGGTCCTTCTGGTCAGCTGCGACCATGACACCTGCGAAGGCGGAGGAGCTTGCGGCGGTTGTGGATTGACCCGAGACCGGCTGGGCGTTGAGACGTGCGGAAGTGCCGCCGAGAAGGCCGGCGAAGGCCGCCGCAAGGACGAGGCTGTTAACGTTGGTGCTCTTCATGAAGAGTTCCTTTCTTCGGTTGGGCATAGACCCTATGCCACAGAAAATGGGTTACGAAATGGAGCGATTGGCCCGGATGAGTGCATTCGAACCTCAGTGAGTGCCCCTACCGATCCGCCAGTTTGAAGCACGAGGAGAAGGATAGTTACATTGCGCCTCTCTTTTCTCAAAGAGGCATGGTGGCCGCTCCGAGGATTGCTCCCTGGTGCGGCTCCTGGGCGAAGAGAATCAGGTGATGGCCTGCGGAGCCGTTCGTCGCAAACCCTCCCGGGAGAGAAACGTGCACAGATTGCTCTCCGTCATCCCGAAGCGTGGCCACGCGCGTCAGAGAGCGAGCGACGGAGACATGCTGGAGTTGCCTTCCACCGTTTTCGCCGCGAAGGACATTAGAGCGGTCCGTATCGTCAGCAAGTACGGCGATGATTTCGAATGGCTTTGAGGGCTTTCCGGCCACTGAGAATCTCACATCGACTCCATCGGAACTATTCGTGGAGGAGACGATGTGGAGCGCCACATGCTCTCTTCGAGTGTCGTCGCGCAGGGCCCGTTCAAGCGCAGACCCATCGCTCCTGACAAACTGGTCGCGACCGTTCAGAACCATCTGGGGCGTGTATGAACCCTCAGAGGATAGGCGGGACGCGTAAGCGCTCTGCCTTTCCGTAAACGTGGGCGAGGAGTACGGATCTTTCCAGCCGAGATCGTTCCAGTACGTTACATGCTCGCTGATACCGATGATGAGTTGCCCGGCATCTGTCTGCTTCAAATTGATCTGCCGCAGCAGTGAGTCGGCTGGCGGACAGCTCGAACATCCCTCTGAAGTAAAGAGCTCAACGATTGCGACAGACGAAGGCGCTGTGCTCCCCGAACTATCAGGAGCAGCGGCATGCGGCTTTAATGGGGCAGCCAGGAGAGCAATCGAGACTGCATAAACGAAACGGATCTGCATGAGAGTACCTCCAGCCAGACGGTGAACATCTGACGTGCGAGCGTTGAAACAGTTACACAGTTCGCACGAAAAGACCCCTGTAACCAAATCGCACCTCCGCGTTTCTAACGAGGCAAAACAATGTGCCCGCAGTCAGTCAGCGAGCCATGCGCGAGGAAACGATGAGCCCTCTGTTTGTCCTGTATCGCCGTCTTGCATCGGCGTTTTCGTCCCTTCAATCCCCGATGCTCCTGCTCGTTCGTCTCTACTGGGGATTTCAGTTCGCTCAGACGGGATGGGGCAAATTACATAACCTTGCGAAAATTACAGGCTTCTTCGCCAGTCTTAATATTCCGCTTCCCGGTATCGCAGCCCCTTGTGTCTCGATGCTGGAGTTCGTCGGCGGTATCCTCTTAATCCTGGGCCTGTGCTCGCGCCCGATAGCACTTCTGTTGGCATGCAATATGTTCGTGGCGTATTGGACCGCCGACCGAGAGGCGCTCTCCGCGATCTTCTCAGACCCGGGGAAATTTTACGTCGCTGATCCCTATACCTTTCTGTTTGCGTCTCTGATGGTTCTGATCTTTGGGGCAGGTTACTTTGCCGTCGACACATACATTGCGAGACGGCTGAAAGCTGTTGAGCAGTGAAAGTGCCTCAAGTGATGAATCGCCCAGAACCTGAAATGATAGCCGCTATTCTTGCGGGAGATATTCAGCTCTATCACGAGTTGATCCGTCCCTACGAACGTAGCGTCTACGTCATGGCTCTGTCGTATATGAAGAACGAAACGGATGCTGAAGACGTCGCGCAGGAAGCCATCGTCAGAGCGTTCCGGAAACTTTCTTCATTTCGCGCCGAGTCAAAGTTCAGTACGTGGCTCATCAGCATCACGCTCAACGAAGCGAGAACCCGTTTGCGCCGGCAGGTCTTGGTTCGAATGGAGTCTCTTGATCAATTGCCGGACGAGGGCAACGGCTTGTCACCCGCCTTGTTACGGGATTGGCACGAAATACCCTCCGAGGCCATTGAACGGGACGAGGTCCGAAAGTTGATTCAGCAGGCCGTTGACCGACTTCCCGATATCTATCGGGAGGTCTTCCTTCTGCGGGATGTTGAGGAACTCTCGATCAACGAAGCGGCGGAAGCACTGAAAATCAGTATCCCGAGCGTCAAGGTCCGATTGCATCGAGCGCATTTGATACTACAAAAGCAACTGGCCCCTCAGCTAAGGACAGTAAATCGAACGCCGAAGAGGAGGTTGCTCCCATGGTTATAGACTGCAAGCATGTTTGGAACTACATCTCTGATTTTATCGACGGAGCGCTTCCCGAGGAGATACGTGTCACGGTGCAAAAGCACCTTGACCACTGTGAGATTTGCTCGGCGATACTGGACTCTACGCGCAACATCATCATCCTGACTGCCGACGATCGGGTCTTTGAACTGCCTGTGGGATTCAGCGAGCGCCTTCACAAGCGCATTGATCTTGAACTCATGCGTTTTGCTCCGTGAGGACGACATGCACACGATCGATGTTGAGTCCATCCCGCCGCTCAGTTGCGCGAGAATCGGTGCGCCAGGTCCAGTGCGCCGCTCAACCGATTGTTGGAACAAGGACAGAAAGTGGGCTTCATACTCCTCGTCGCTTTTGTGGCGAGTCGTGGTTCGAACGATCGCGTTCCAATGAGCACGGCATGAGATCGCTCCATTGCGAAAAGTTGCATAGTGCCCCGGAAGTACAGACGATACGCCCTTGTACGGAGTCACTTCACGCATCGGTACGAAAGCGAGATAACGGGCCACATACTCGTCCGCGAGGCACAGTTCAGTACCGAAGGCTCCAAAGGTATCGAGGTGCGTGGACCAATGTAGGGCTCCGTGCTCCTGACGAACGTAGAGCGTTCTGGCTCCCGCGTGATCCCTGGCAAGATAGAGCGATTGATCCCCTTCAGACCACAGTGCTAAAGCCCAGTCACCGACGAGGCGGGAGAAGCACTCTTCGCCCCAGCGGTCGAATGCGGCAAGGACAATCCGCGAATCGAGTTGATCGGCATTGGACAGAGCGAGTTCGGTTATCAATTCTTTGTAGTTGTCCAAGCGACCATCGAAGCTGACCACCCGACGATGACTATCTGCAAGAGGCCGAAGTTCAAATTCGGAGCGCTGATGGCTGAAGTAGGGCTGCAAGCCCATGCCAAGCCGGCCTTTCACATACGTGTGACCTGGGCCAGTCGCGTAGCATTCGGTGACAACTGAGGCACGCAGCAATTCCGATTCGGAGACCGTCTCATTCCGTTCTTTCAGCAACCCGAAGATGATGCTCATGGCAAACCCTCACTCAACAGCGTTCCAGCACATGGAAGATTTCGGTTACGTAGGGCTTGTCGTTCACTACACGTCCGTCGATCTCTACCCAAGCGTGCGAAAGAAATGGCAACAACTGTGCGCCGATCACCATCTCTGCCTCCCACCCGCGGCGGCGCAATACCACAGCCGCTGCAGCCGACCGTTGCAGACATTGCACGCGCTTGAAGTAGAAGACACATGCGAGATCGACCGCATGACAGAGTTGCTCGCTGGTGACCTCGGTCCTAGCAACAGCATGAACGGTCTGTTCGCGAACAACTGTGTGCAGCCGTTTGAAGTCACGGAACCGCATGACACAATCGAAATAGAACAGCATTAGCCAGCTTTCAAGGACCATTCTTTTCACAGCACACTCCTTGCCGCGCAGATCTCCGCAAGCCCGTGGCTCTTTCCATCAGGTGTGAGTCATATACCAGATTGCATCTGCTTCAAAAACCCAATGCTTCAAGTAACTCCGGATCTCTTGCCGCCTGATCCATATGGCGCGCAAGGTTCCTCGCGTATTTCTGGCGATGAGAAGCATTGCGAGTGGAACTGTCTAGCCAATTTCCTCTGCCGTAGAGTGACGAGGCAACGGCGATCATGGGCATATAGAGAAACCCTTCGTCTATTGCTGTCGGATCACACGCGGCAAGCCATACATTTCTGTACCTGTCTTTCAGGACGGCGGTCACGAAATCCTTAAGTTCCGGATTCTCGATTCTGTTGAACAGCAGCAGATGCTGGAAAGTGATGAGGGGATTGCCGACATACGCCTCGCACCAATCGATGAACTGGCAGTGCCCGCAACCTGTCAGGATGTTGCCGCCATTCATGTCTCCGTGCACGATCGTTTCAGGAAAGTCGAGTTCCTCCACACGGCAGCAGACGGCTTCAAAGATGCTCCGAATTTCCTGGAGGCGGGTCTTGTCGAGACGCGCTGCTTTCGTCGAAGTCTGTGAGGCCATCGATTCGCCGATATATTCGAATAGCTCCTCGGAATGCCCGCGAAAGACTCCGATGCCTTGATCGTAGGCTCCGGCCTTGAGCAGATCAACGCCGCGCCCGTGTGTCCGCATTTGAAGCTCTGCCATGGACTCGACGGCATCCCCCAACAGTCGGAAGAGTTCGAGCGGATTGCTCGGCAGTTCCGTGACCGGATTCGTTTCGCCCGACATCAGCCACGCGTTCCACTCGGACCGGGAAGAGATCATCTCCGGCAGATAGGCTCCTCCCAGCTCTGACAGGAGACGAGTGATTGCGAACTCGTGAGCATTTGGCTCCCCTGTCGCCTTCAACCAATAGTGCCAGTCATCTTCGGTGCGAAAGCGGATGAGCGAAAATGCGAAGCCTGCATTGTATTGCTCGATGCCGCTTCTCGACGCAAGCTTTTTCCCGGTATCAGTTTCAATCCATAGGATCGCTTGATCGATCCAACCAACCCTCGACAATGGGCTTTCGGTCTTATCGGACAGCACCTTTGCAACCTGGACTCTCTCCTCTTCGTTTAACTTGGAATCTTCAATCATATCGAGCCGAACCGCTTTCAAGTCCGTCCTGCGGTTCGCGAATAGAACTTCGGCGACGGCGCAGTTCGGTGATGAGGTCCCATCTATGAGCAGGTCGAGCACAAAGATTTGCAAACCCCATGCGTTCTTGGCTGCCTTACACAGTTGCTCCGCTGGCCGTGTCCATGGCGGAACGCGTACGGTCGGCAGGTGGCAAGCACCGGTTGAATCGAGCGCCAGTATCTTGCGGGTTTCAGGCTGCACAAGAACAAGCCTGTACTCGATTGTTTCGAGAATTGTTTCCTGGAGTGTCATTCGGCACCTCCGCAATCAGTGAGCCACCAAATGGTTTTCCCTGAGTGCCTGCACAAACTCATGTACGTCTTTTTCTACGACGAGGTGTTCTTCACCAGTCTCACGCACAAGATTGGCAATGATCGTCGCGAGGGATTCGCCATTCTCCAACCGTTGCCACACATAGGCTCCAGTGGGATTGAGTGTAGAGATCAGGCCACGATCGATATCTAGGATGGCAGCGCCATCCTGGTCAACTACCGAATGGAAATTAGGATTTGCCTCGGCCATTGTGGCTCCCTCTGGATGTCGGTCGTCGGTGCACCATCACAGCAATGAGAGTGAGCTTAACGCCGAAAACATGAATTGCACGGAGGAATCGGCATTATGGCCAAACTTACTCTTAGGCGGAGAAACATGAGTGCTGTGTGATTCAGCATTCGCCTCATTTGGTTGGCGATAGGGAAAGACGGTGGCCAAATTTACAGTGTTTCTCCACCGCATTGGCACGCCGAGTTTATACAGGAACCGCGACACCGGCAACCCGGCTCAATTGAATAAATTCTTCAGCTCCGAACAGGACAGGCGGTCCCCCGCTGGGAGGATTCGAAAGCAGCGCAAATTGATTACCGTCCTTGTCGAGATGACCGCACAGAAAATCCGCGCCGCGTCGAAGTGCGTAAAGAGACCGACTCCAACCTGTTTTCTTCGCTTCCTTTTCTAGATCGGGAATGCCTGAAAGTTCGTCGAGCACCATCAGCGATCCAGGCGAGAGCGATGGTTCGATGCCTCGGATGGCGTTACCCTGTGCCAGGCGGATCACCTTCCCGCTCCACGACCGCAGCTGCGGAAATTTCGAGGACAACAGCGTCGGCCATTCTACGAACTCCTTGCGCCTATCCTCCCAAATATCTCCCGGCGTAGGGAACTGTGCTCTGGGAGATCTGTTTGGCATATCGGCGAGATGCCTCGCGTTGAGAAGCGCTTCGAGAGAAAAACGCCCCAGGTCTGAAGTCAACGAGCGCTTGGCACGTAGAGAGTCCGTATATCGCGCGACATTCATCACTGTTAACTGAATGAGCGTATCGACATGAGGCTGCGAGAGCGTGGGGGATCGGTAACGCCGCTCCGTCCGCCGACTGAACGTGGTGTGAAATACGTCCTCCAGAATCTTCCGAACCAGCGGATCGTCTTGTCTCGATCTTTGGAAACGCAGGTGTTTGGCTGCAAACAATCTATCCAACGAAGAATGCTCCCAAGGCAGAACCAAAGGCGCGCCTTGCGATGACAACGGCAAGGAACGCAAAAGCGGATACTCCGGAAGAGGAAGACTGAGAGCGAAGACTCGTATCCGGCCTGCAATGCGTACTTGTCCCGGATAAGAAAACTCCTGTGGGCCCGTGTAGCTTCTGGCGGAGACCAGCAACAGCAGTTTCCCTCGCGTTACCACGCAACGGCTGCAACGGTACCCGTTGCCGTATTGCAGCAGGTAGATTGCCCTTGGGTTGGGACGCTGTTGCTCCTCTTCCGAGATCGACTCGACCAGCGCGACCGCTCCTGGAGGAAGGCTGGAGCCGAGGCTGTCTTCGGTTCCGACATGCACGTAAAATGCGCCGGGCCGATCCCATCCCTCCTCTTCTAAAGCACGGATCGGGATATCGGTTTGCCATTCCTGGACCAGGTCATGCAGCATCGCATTCCAGCCGAACACCTCGCGGCCTCCTAAACGCACGGGGAGGTCAATCAAGAGATCGCGCCCAAATGGATACGACTCGACGATGTGAGTGCGCCCGCCGTTTAACCGGAAGTCGTATTCGCGAATTTCTTCGAGGTCATAGCCGAAAAGCCGGTGTGCTCCGTCGACGGTTAACGAGAAGATGTCCGCCAACTCCAGCACAGCATGAAGCGTGGGATGTTCTTTGGTACGGAACAGGTTTGACAACAAGTTCTTGGTAACGATCTCCCGCCGTTCATGCGTTAGGTGCTCCCTCTCGTTGGAAGGATTGCGTTGCCGGAACAACTCGCGGAGATGAATGAGTGCGTCTGCAATTTCACCACGGGGGACAGGTTTGTACACAATGAGACGGTCTCCTCAACGGAATCTCGGCATAGGAGTTGCCAACTCACCAACAATCAGAAAATCAGGATCGAATTGCCGCGAGAGCTATTGCTCTTCGATAACTCTTTCTGGAATTGTGTCCCAAAACTCGGCGCGAAATCAAGCTTCCCTGAAGATGCGTGAACACCTGCAACGGATGCAAGGTTTTGATTTCAAATGAGTAAAAGGTGTCCCAGCGCGAGTGTCCTCGACAGAAAGAGTAAACTCTGGGCGTCTGCTCGCGCTTCCGTCTCTCTGAACTTGAGATAACTCTGCTTTCCTGAGCTAGAGTCTCTCTTAGAAACTCCTGATTGAAGTAGGCGGTTCGTGGAGTGTGCGGACGCTCCACCCCTCGATACGACACATTTCGGAGTCGAACTCAGGCTGATGAGGCTTGGCTAACGGTAGAAGTTCCCGAAACGGGACCAGCTCATTGTCGCCACAGCGTGGCGACAATCGCTTCATCAGGAAACGCCTTCCTTTTGAGAATAGATCCCCTGGTCTCCGGTCGCATCGCGTCTGTCGCCAGCACCTCACTGAGCGGTCTGCTGATTGGCTATCCCGATCCGCAATACAGGCCCTGATTTCCTGAAAAGCAAAAGCAACAGCAAAAGCGGCTAAGGGGTGAGTGTACCGGAACATGTGTTACGTTGTGGAACCTGGCCGCTAATGGAGTGGATCCATTCAGTCTGTACCCAGATCAAGTTCCTCAGCTGCGCGTATCAGGTCGGCAGGTGTATCTTCTTCAGGAACGCGCTATAGCGTGGGTCCCCGTGCAAGTTCTTTAGCATCGGCCAGAACTTCATGTCGGCTACGTCATCTTCACGTTGAGCATAAGCCCGGTCTAGCCACTCGAAGGCTTCGTATGGCTGGTTTCGAAACGCATAAACCGAGGCGACAAAAAATGCTTTGCGTGTACTATATTTCGCAATCAGCTCTTTCAAAGCCGCGTCCGATTGTTTTTCCTTGCCAATCGCGGCGTACGCAAGAGCGTATAAATACGTACGCAGGTAATCAGATCGCACTAGTTTGATTTCAGGCAAAGCATCCTCCGGTCGCCCCTGCGTCAAATAGATTTCGCTTAACAGAAAAGGACCAGGCCACACATCGGGACTTAGTTCAAGGGACTTCTTGGCATCCGCTTCGGCTCCCGCAAGTTGACCCTCGTAATATTCAATTTCTCCACGTGTTCCCCAGCTGAAGGCATTGAGCGGATCTAACTCGACGGCTCGGCGAGCTAATGCCAGAGCCTCGTCAGAACGGCCAAATTTTGCTGCGGAAAAGGCCGCCTGATCCAGATACTCGGGATATCCGGGCTCGAGAGCAATTGCCCGCCGGATGGAGTCATCTGCGCCAACCCAATCGAAATCAACAAACTTAACTCGTCCCATTTGGGAGTATGCCTGTGCCAGGTTCGGGTCCAGCGCCAAGGCCCGCTCGATCGCCTCACGGGAAAGGCTGCGACCCTCCTCCCGAGGGATAAGACCCTCCTCTGCCTGCCAGTTGCGAGTCCGAGACAACCAGACCCAAGCCAGCGCATAGCTCGGATCAAGTTGAGTGGCCCGTTCGAAATACCTTGCAGCCATGTCTGTATCCTTGTCGGTATCCCGCTGATAGAAGTAGTATCCCTGCAAGTAAGCATCAAAGGCTTCCGGATTTACTGGGTGCGGCCGCGATAACTCTGCTCGTTGTTGTGAGGTCAAACGGAGTTCGATCTCGCGTGCAACCTCCTTGGCTACATCGTCTTCCACATTAAGAATGTCTGTCGCGGCATAGTTGTAATCGTGGGACCACAGATGGGTTTGGTCCTTCACTTGAATCAGCTGACTAGTAAGGCGTATGTGGTCCCCGCTTTCGCGGAGGCTGTTTTCCAGCACGTACTGGACAGAAAGATCACGGCCAATCTGTTCCAGGCGTTCGTCGCTGTGTTTGTACCGCATGACTGAGGTTCGCGCGATCACGCCCAATTGTTCAGGGTTGAGCCGGCCTAATTGGGAGATCATCTCTTCCGTCAGACCATCCGCAAGATATTCCTTATTGGGGTCGCCTGTTAGATTCTCAAACGGCAGGACCGCGAGCATAACCTTTCCCGCTTTGGGGAGTGACGTGGACTGATAGTGCCGCCAGGACATGTAGCCCACCAACGCCAAGAGAAGGATCACCGAAGCCGCGACGACAACTTCGCGCCAGGATTTCGGTGTGCCCCGAGCTGGAATGCCCGGCTGCTTTTGTACCAGAGTCGATGAGACAAAGTGGTATGAGAGGAGCCTTGAATGGCACGAGGAAAGAAGCATAGTCCGGAGCAGATCGTGAGCTTGCTTCGGCAGATTGAAGTAGCGGTGGCGAACGGAAAGACGACTTCACAAGCCAGCAAAGAGGCGTTGATCACGGAGCAGACCTACTACCGCTGGCGCAAGGAGTTCGGCGGGCTGCAGGTGGATCAGGCTCGCCGTCTGAAAGAGTTGGAGCAGGAGAACGCGAAGCTGAAGCGGCTGGTGGCAGAACTGAGCCTGGATAAGCTGGTGTTGAAGGACATCGCCTCGGGAAGTTTCTAAGCCCTGAACGACGACGATGTGCGGTGAATCATGCGCAGGAGAAGGGCATGAGTGAGCGCCGTGCGTGCCAACTGGTAAACCAGCCAAGGGGCACGCAACGCTATCAACCGACACAGCGGGAAGACGAAGATCGACTCACCCAGGCCATCATCGTATTGGCCAGCCAATATGGCCGCTATGGGTATCGGCGAATCACGGCTCTGCTGCAGCGAACCGGCTGGCGAGTAGGCAAGGATCGGGTTGAGAGAATCTGGCGTCGCGAAGGGCTGAAAGTACCGAAGAAGCAGAAGCCAAGAGGACGGTTGTGGCTCAACGATGGGTCGTGCGTACGCCTCCGGCCGGAGCGTGTGCGCCACGTATGGAGCTACGATTTCGTCAGCGCCAGGACGCACGATGGACGCACCGTACGGATGCTCAATCTGATCGATGAACACAGCCGAGAGTGCCTGATGATCCGATGTGAGCGGAGTTGGTCAAGCGCCCGAGTGATCGCCGCGCTGGCTGATGTGATGGTCATGAAGGGAGTTCCTGAACACCTTCGATCAGACAATGGCCCTGAGTTCGTGGCCAGAGATCTGCGCGAATGGCTGGCCGCAACTGGAGCTAAAACACTGTACATCGAACCCGGCTCACCATGGGAGAACGGCTACTGCGAAAGCTTCAACTCGAAACTAAGAGACGAGTTCCTGAACGGCGAGATCTTCTACTCCATGAAGGAAATCCGCGTGCTTGCTGAACGCTGGCGCGTCCACTACAACACCGTCAGGCCCCACTCCTCGCTGGGCTACAGACCGCCAGCACCAGAAGCATGGCCGACCGAAACATCCCAGGGGTATGGAAAAGTGGAAAGCAAAGAACGCTTCCCACTTTTCCACACCCCCGACTGCGGCGAGATAACTAAACCAAACGCTGCGCTACACTAACAATCTCACTGGTGCAAAGCATCGGGCATGCCAATTGCTCCTCACTTTTCATAAGCCGCGTGACGATCGCAAACAGAAGACTCACCGATATGCCACACATCAACATGCCGATGACGCTCTCAAGGGGCGCTAATGTGCGCCAGTTCGAGGGGAGGCTTACGTCACTGCAGCCAAGAGTTGAATAACTGCTTGCCGAGAAGTAAATCGCGGACTCCCACGACCGCAAACAACGCCAGCGATAGAAACCGGCCCACAGCAGAATTTCCAATCCGTGCAAAACGACAACGGCCATTGCGACTCGCACAACGACTACAGCCAGCCGAAAGGCGCCCACTGTGCGCATCTCGTTTTGCAACGCGCGTCGCACCCAGGCTATGAGAGCTGCGACTCCCGCAGACTGTAACCACAGGGTTAGAGTTATTAGAGGCAACTCCGCGACAACTTGATGAAACAGCATCAGTTCTCCCTCTCGAACGCCCGGGTTATTTCCATCCGCCACCTAGGGCTTTATAAAGTTGGACAAGGCTCTGATATTCGTTGTTTCGTGCCTGCGCCAACGTTAGTTCGGCGCTAAAGAGAGACCGTTGGCTGTCAAGCACTTCGAGGTAATCCGACGTGCCGCCGCGATAACGCATGAGCGACACGTTGACCGATTCCTGCAAATCCTTCACTGACTGTTCCTGGCACTCGCGGACGGTATGGTATTTGTCATAGCCGATCAGGGCGTCAGAAACATCGCCAAATGCGTGCTGTATGGTCTGCTGGTAGTCGATTAGTGCTTGCCGCTCCTGCGACTTGGCGTTGCGCAGATTGTTGCGCAGGTAGCCACCGTTAAAGATCGGCTGCGATGCGCTCGCTGCGTAGCTTTCTACTCCGATAGGAGCCGGAATATTCGTTCCCGAAGATTCGCTGTGTCCCCATGCTCCGCCTCCAGTGCCCAGCAGTGAGATTTGCGGAAAGTACATCGCCTTGGCCACGCCGATATTGGCGTTCGCGGCAACCAGGTTTTGCTCCGCTTCAAGGATATCGGGCCTGCGTTCGAGCAGTTCCGAAGGCAGCCCGGCGGGCAGTTGTGGAGGAAGAGTCTCGCTCCACGTCACTCCGTCCGGGGCCGCAATGCCCAAAGGCATTCCGCGCGGCACGTTGTCCGGATACTTGCCCAGGAGGATATTAACCGCGTCCTCGGTCTGGCCGATTTGCCGCTCGAGATCCGGGATCTGTGCATTGGCAGCATCGAGCACTTGCCGTGCCTGAAGTACGTCGAGGGTCGTGGCGATCCCGTGCTGGCGACGCGCATCGGTTAGCTTGACAGAGTCTTCCTGTGTCCGCACGGTCTCTTTTGTGATCTCAAGCTGAAGGTCGAGGTCGCGCAGGAGAAAGTAATCGCTCGCCACATCGCTCACCAGCGTGAGGATTACGGCCTGCTGTGCGTCCTTTGTGCCCAGCAACTGGGCCCGGGCCGCTTCTGTTTCGCGCCGATATCGCCCGAACAAGTCCACTTGAAAGACAACGTCCCCAGCGAGCTGAAAAACATTGGACTTGATGTTCTCATCGGTCTTTCCACCGCTGAAAGTCGGGTTGAGTGAAACCTGCGGAAACTCATTCGAGCGGGTAATACCAACCTGCGCCCTGGCGGCATTGACACGCTCCACGGCCATTCGCAGGTCATAGTTCTCTTTCAGCGCCGTGCCGATGAGTTCCTGCAATTGAGGATCGTGGAAGACTTGCCACCAGGGCAGATCAGCTAACGACGCGGTTTGGGGTTCACTCTGTGGAGATCCGTCAGCGCCGTGGAAGGCCGGCGGCGTCTGTACAACCGGCCGATGATAGTTGGGTCCAACCGCGCAGCCCGAAAGTGCGAGTGCCGTCAACAGGATCGGCGCTACTTTTGCGACGAATTTTATTTGCAGACTGTTATGCATTTTGTTCCCCCTCCGCAATTGCGCCGGACTCAGTTGCAGGCGACAGAGAGCGTTCGCGGGTTGAAGCGGACCATCGCTCCACCAGGTAAAAGATCGCCGGTACCGTGAAGATGCCGAGCACACTTGCAGCGGTCATGCCGCCGATCACGGTGGTGCCCATAATCTGGCGCGCCACCGAGCCCGCGCCGGAGGCTGTCCAGAGAGGCACGCAACCGAGAATGAAGGCGAAAGACGTCATCATGATGGGCCGCAGGCGAAGACGCGCACCTTCCAGCGCCGCGTCCATCAACGGTTTGCCCTGTTCGAATTGCTCCTTGGCAAACTCGACGATCAGAATCGCGTTCTTGGCGGCAAGGCCGATCAGCATCACAAGGCCGATCTGCGCGTAGATATCGTTCTCCATCTGGACCATGTAAGGCGGCAGGAACAGGCGCAGGAGGACGCGGCGCAGCCACAGCACGCCAAACGCACCAAGGATCGCCACTGGCGTGCTGAGCAGTACGCTGAACGGCAGACTCCAGCTTTCATAGAGCGCCGCGAGGATCAGGAAGACGAAGAGCAGCGAGAATCCAAAGATGACCCATGACGGAACACCCTCTTTTGCTTTTTGCTCCTGGTAAGACATGCCCATGTAATCAAAGCCCATTTCATGAGGCATGGTTTGTTTGAACACCTCTTCGAGAGCCGCTGTCGCCTGATCCGCGCTGTAACCGGGCGCCGCGCTGGCGTTGATCTGCGCTGACCGGTACTCGTTGTAGCGCATGGTGAATTCAGGACCCGACCGCGTCTCAAACGACGCGAGAGCGGATAACGGCACCATCTCGCCCTGGTTATTGCGCGCGTAGAACTGCCCAAGGTTATCCGTATTCGATCGGTAGGGAGCTTCGGACTCGATGTACACCTGCCACGTTCTGCCGAATTCGTTGTAATAGTTAACAAACAAGCCGCCCATGTTCGCCTGAATCGTGTCGTAAACATCCGTCAAAGGAACGCCTTGTTTCAGCACCTTCTCTTTGTCCACCTGGATGAACTTTTGCGGCACGCTCGGTATGAATGTGGTGAAGATTGAGCCAATCTCAGGACGCTTGCGAGCGGCTGCCAGGAATTTCGCCAGGTTATTTGCAAGAAATGGGACGTCCCTCCCGGCGCGGTCTTCGAGGACAAACGAGACACCTCCGGCAGTGCCTACGCCCGGGATCGCCGGCGGCGAGAAACTGAAGACCGTTCCGACCGGAAGGTTCTTGAGCTCCTGGTTCAAACGTGCCTTAATGGTCTGATATTGTTCAGCGCGACTTTTGCGCTCGTCCCAGGGCTTTAGACTGACCCAAAAGAAGCCGTCGTAACTGATTCGTTCATAACTGAGCAGGCTGAAGCCAATCACGCTGGTGGTGTACTGGACGCCCGGAGTGTCGGCGAGAATCTGCTCTACTTGTCTCGCAGCTGCGCTGGTTCGCTCAAGCGAGGCCGCATTGGGGAGTTGCATATTGATGTAGAGATATCCCTGGTCCTCATCGGGCAGGAAGCTGGACGGTAGACGGCTGGCAAAGAAAAATCCGGCCGCGCCGCAAATCACCAGCAGCACCAATACCATTGCTCCTTTGCGAAGTAGCACACCGGACCAGTGGACATAGCCTCCCGTAGCGCGTTCGAACAGGCGATTGAACCAGTTGAAGAAACGCTGCAAGAGCCCATGGCTCTCTTTCTTTTGCCGCAGCAGGAGTCCGGCCAGCGCTGGGCTGAGCGTGAGCGCATTGAATGCGGACAGCACAACCGAGATGGCGATAGTTACGGCGAATTGCTGATAGAGCCTTCCAGTGATTCCCGGTATGAACGCTGTCGGCACAAAGACCGAAGAGAGAACCAAGGCAATGCCGATCACCGGTCCGCTAAGTTCCTCCATAGCTTTCCGGGCTGCGTCTTTGGGGGAGAGACCCTCTTCGATGTGACGTTGCACGCCCTCAACGACGACGATCGCGTCGTCGACCACCAGGCCGATAGCGAGCACCAGCCCGAACAACGAAAGCGTGTTAATGGAGAAGCCGAACAGCGGAAAGAGGATAAAGGTTCCTACCAGGGAGACAGGTACGGCCAGCAATGGAATCAATGTAGCGCGCCAGTCCTGCAAAAAGAGATAGACCACCAGGATCACCAGCACAATTGCGATCAGCAGTGTTATGAGAATCTCTTTCATGCCTGCTGTGACCGATGCTGTCTGATCGAGTGATATGGCGTAGTCCATGTCCCCGGGGAAGCGTTGTTTCATCTGGGCCATGAGCTTGCGGACACCCTGCACCGTTTGCACTCCGTTGGTTCCGGGCAGTTGGTAAATGGCAATGACTGCAGCGGGCTTGCCATTCAAGCGACTGTGCATGCTGTAGTCCTGTGAGCCCAATTCAACGCGGGCCACGTCTTTCACCCGGACGATGCCACCATTCGGCGATTCGCGGACGACCACGTCGCCAAACTCTTCGGGCGATTTCAGGCGCCCTTGAGCAAGTACGGCATAAGTGAATTGCTGATCGCTTGGGGCCGGTTCACCTCCGACTTGACCTGCCGGGTTCACTGTGTTCTGCGCGTGGATCGCGTTGGTGATGTCGGTCACGGTGATGCCCAGCTTGGCCAACTGATCGGGTTTGATCCACAATCTCATCGCATACTGGCCCGAACCCAAAATCTGAGTCTGGCCCACCCCGTACAAACGCGCGACTGGATCATTAAGGTTGATATAGGCATAGTTAGCCAGATAGTTCGCGTCGTGAGTCCCGCGCGGCGAGTATAAGGCGATCAACATGAGCGGAGCTGTAGCTGACTTCTTCAGCGTGACCCCGTAGCTGTTCACCTCGGGTGGGAGCTGACCAGTTGCCAATTGCTCGCGCGATTGCGTGAGCAACAGGTCCGTGTTGGGATCAGTCTTGAGATCAAAATCAACCAGCAACGTGGTTTGCTGGTTGGCGGTGGCGTTTAGGGAATACATATACGACATGTTGTCCACGCCGTTGACCTGCTGCTCGATGGGAACCGCGACCGCATCCTCCAGGGTCTGGGCATCGGCGCCGGGGTAATTGGCTTGCAGCCTGATTTCGGGCGGTGCGATGTTCGGAAACTGCGCGATCGGCAGGGTTGCGATGGTGACTGCGCCGACGATGACCATAAGGGTCGCGATAACCATCGCCACAATGGGTCGATTAATGAAAAACTTTGACATGATTTTCGATTCCTTTGCGTTTTGGCAATCAGAGTCAGCGCTTACTCGACATTGCTTTTGAATGGCTTGGTTTGTACCGTCATTCCCGGCTTGAGATTCTGCTGTCCTTCGACGACCACGCGGTCACCAGCCTTCAGGCCTCCCTGGATGACCCACATTGTGCCAGTACGCTCTCCGACTTGCACGGGACGCATATTGACGTGATTGTCTTTATCGACAACAGCAACGAGATAGCTTCCCTGTTGCTCGTTCACAGCGGCCTGAGGAATTAACAAAGCATTCTGTTGCACTCGGGTCACGGCACGAACCTTGCCGTACTGCCCGGGACGCAAAACGTTGTCAGGGTTCGGGAAGAGTGCTGCCAATTGGATCGCGCCCGTGTTTTGATTCACCTGCCGATCGACGAAATAGAATTGGCCTTCTTGGGGATAAGTGGTTCCATCGGCGAGGATGAGCTGCAGCTTCCAGTGATCTACTCCGGAGTCTGAAAACCGCTTTTGCAGCGCGAGATATTCCTGTTCACTGACCGTGAAATAGTCTCGGATCGGATCGAGTGTGGAGACTGTAGTCAGTGCGTCGCTGGTGGTGCTGACCAGGTCGCCCACCTGCGCGTGTGCGATGCCGGCGATGCCGTCGATTGGCGAAACGACTCGGGTAAAACTGAGATTGATTGCAGCGGTTTCGACCGCGGCCTGGTTGGTCCTAATTTGAGCATTCGCAGAAGCGATTGCTGCTTCTGCGGCCCGCACCTGAGCCTTGTTGGCAAGATTCGTCTGCGAGGCATTATCGAAATCCTGCTTGCTTACGGCATCGACTTTGGCCAGCGGTGCGTACTTCTCCACATCCAACTGGCTCTTGAGCTGATTTGCGTCCGCAGTAGCGAGCTGCGCCTCAGCATGAATCAGCTGTGCCTGCGCCTGATCTAACTGGCCCTTTGACTGGTCGAGTGCCGCTTGGAATGTGCGAGGATCGATCTCAAAGAGAACTTGTCCTTTGTGGACGAACGATCCTTCCTTATAGTTCCGCGTAAGCAGGTACCCCGTAACTTGCGCTTTTACATCGGCATTGACTTGCCCGGTGAGGGTACCGATCCACTCTCCGTAAATGGGAACGTCTCGCTGTTCGGCGACAGCGATTTCCACCATCGCCAATGGCGAGGACGGCGTCGATGATTTGGCCGCTGAGTGAGTCACCACGATGAGCAGGATGATCGCCAGCAGAGCCGCTGACGCCCATGCCACGTGCTTAACTTTCAGAACGGAATTGATCTTCATTTGCTGTTCTCCTGTTGCCGGGATGCTGGCCTCCGGCGGGCCCTTTTCGCCAGCGATTGCGGCTTGGCGCCTTCGCAGGGCTGCTGGGAAATAAGTTCGTCGAGGAGCGCGGTCATCCACACGCCTTCGACGAAGAGACTGGCCCCCGCCCTCTGGATGGCGGCGAGAAGATCGCGTCCGGCATCATCGATCCCGGTCAGCTGTCTCAAATCCATTTCGATCATTCGGTCTGTGCCAAGCGAGCCACGCCAGGCTTTTTCTGTTTCGGCTACCCATGGGCCGTCCAGCCTGCCCGCGAGTTCCATCCTGCACACCTTGTCGTCTTCGTGAACCGTGATGCGTAACATAGCGCCACAAAGGTGTAAGGCACGGCGCGCGCCAAATTCGGCGGATTGCTAAGCCTCAGGAACAGCAGAGATTACAAGCGAGGACACCCCATTGCGCGCCCAAAACAGGGCAGTATGCAGCCCAGAAATGGGCAAATGATCACTTGCGTGAACCAAACTGCGAAGTGCGGGAATCTTATTTAGGAGGACCTGTAACCTAGGAAGTCAGTGGCCTCAGGTATGCCGGAGTCATCCACGGAAAATGCGCAAAAAGCAGGAGGGGCTGTCGCCCGTTGTGAGGCGCTCGCCCGTCTCACGAGGCTCATCCGATCTCACTCCGAGGAAAGGGATCTGTTCCAGACCTGTGCGAGCGAACTGCATCGAGTGGTTGCATTCGACGGCGTAGCCATGTTCGATCCGTCAGCCAATTGGGTTCACTGGCATTTACGCGACCCTTATGACCGTGCCCGTGAGGCACTCCCCGTTAGCAGCATAAAAAAAGAAGAAACTGTTGTATGGTGGGTGTACGAGAATCAAAAACCTCTGGTCATTCCCAACATCGATCTCGAAACGGGCTTTCGTCCTGTGGTCGAGCGGTTTGCCAGGCTAGGGCTTCGCTCGCTGTGCGCCTTTCCGCTGAGCACGGCGCACCGGAGGCTTGGAAGTCTCGCTTTTGCCAGCCATCTCGACGATGCATTCTCCGACGAAGATCAACAGTTCTTGTCCGTAGTTGCTGATCAGATCGCCGTCGCAATCGACGACGCTCGTGCGCAGGCCCGATTGCGATTGCTGCTGGACATCACCAATCGGATTGTGACCAAGCTGGAGTTGTGCGACCTGCTTCGTGAAATTGCCGCGAGTATTCGTCATTTTACAAATTACGACAACGTAAGTGTCGCTCTGCCCGATCCGGAAGATGGCGAACTGCGTCGCTATGCTCGAGATTATGCCGAGTATGAGGAGTTTTCTGGCGAGCGCGCATCCGGGCGAGCCCAGACCGTCTTCCGGACGGGCAAGCCACTTATCGCGACCAAGGAGGAAGTCGCTGCTGATCCCCAGGGCTCCAATCCGAACATGTCCCTCTGCATTTACCCTCTGACCGTCCGGGAACGCGTGGTCGGCGTATTTGGTTTTGCCAGTTCGCGCGAGAACGCTTTCACCGAGGATGATGTTACCTTCCTTGGCCTAGTCGCGAATCAAGTCGCTCTCGCTATTGAAAATGCCCTCAAGTATGAGAAGGTTTCCGGACTTAAGGATAAGCTCGCACAAGAAAACGTCTATCTCGAATCCGAAATCCGCAACGAGCTTCACTTCGAGGATATCGTAGGCGATAGCGAGCCACTGCGCCGTGTTCTCAAAGAGATTGAGACGGTCGCGCCGGCCGATTCCACTGTGCTTATTTATGGAGAGACGGGCACTGGGAAAGAGTTGATCGCTCGGGCCGTGCACAATCTCAGCTCTCGTAAATCGAATGCCTTTGTGAAACTGAATTGTGCGGCGATTCCGACGGGGTTGCTCGAGAGCGAGCTGTTTGGTCACGAGAAGGGTGCGTTTACCGGCGCCATCAACCAGCGCGTGGGCCGTTTCGAGCTGGCGAATCGTGGAACCATCTTTCTTGATGAAGTCGGAGAAATCCCCCTGGAGCTTCAACCAAAGCTCTTGCGAGTTCTGCAGGAGCGTGAGTTCGAGCGCCTGGGGAGTACACGAACTCTCCGCTCGGATGCCCGGCTGATTGCGGCAACCAATCGCGATCTGAAATCGATGGTAGAGGAGCGGATGTTCCGATCCGATTTGTACTATCGGCTGAATGTGTTCCCCATCAGATTGCCGGCGTTGCGCGAGCGAAAGGACGATATTCCCGTGCTGGTGCGTCACTTCGTCAAGGAATTCAGCCGCCGGAATCAGCGCGTGATCGGCACCATCCCTTCTGAAACCATGCAGGCGTTAATCCGCTATCACTGGCCTGGGAATATTCGAGAACTTCAAAACGTGATCGAGCGCGCGGTGCTCATTTCAAAGAGTCCCATCCTGAATGTATCTCTGGCGGAGCTGAAACCGGAGCCGAACTCCGTGCCCAGTCCATCTCCGGTCAGCCCCAGGTCCGCCCGGCAGGAAAACCTTCAGGACATGGTGGAGTGGACGGAGCGAAATCAAATCCTCCGCGCCCTTGAGGAGACGAATGGTGTGGTCTCAGGACCAAACGGAGCAGCTGATCGCCTCGGAGTCAAGCGTTCGACGCTCCAGCACAAAATGCGGAGGCTTGGAATTCGCCTCTCCCGTACAGCCTTAGAGGACGCCGGGCCACCCTTCCAATAGTCTCAACTTTGCGTCGACCACTCTGAGCCGATCCGGACTCACAACTCTCACGCAGAATCGAGCGATTCGCCTGAAAGAGAGCGGCCGGCCTCGGGGGTTCTTCGGCCATTCGGCGGCACCAGAGAGCGAGACTCAGAAGTTCTGGCGGGAGCGACGAGACTCGAACCCGCGGCCGTCCTCGTGACAGAGCGTGGGTCGAGTCGAAGGTGGAATTCGCACTCATCTTACCCCACTTCCGTGAACCCCGCTCTGGGGCAGTGTGGCTGGTCGCAGTAGACGCACGACAGTTTGGGTTTGCACTTGTCCTTCTTGCCGTGAAATCTCAACTCTTGCCATCAGTGCTCATCCAGACACGGGGTAAGGCCCAAGAGTCGAACTCAGCTCAACAATCTACATCACTGTCGACGCAAAGCGACACGATGAGGTAGAACCTCAGCAAATGCTGGACTCAATAGAACTGACGCACGGAACATTCCTCTTGATCTCCACTGCGATCCAGGAGGGAAACATGCAACATGGAAGCCTTATAAGAAGCATTCGAAAGCATGGTCCGGACGTCTGGCAGTTTCGATGGTCAGAAACAGGCGGGAACGGAAGACGTGTCTATCGGAAGCGCGTCATCGGGACGGTGGACCAGTATTCCGACGCTGTCGAGGCGCGGAAGTCGGTCGCCAGCATACTCGCGATGCCCAGCCCGGCTGGGCGCGCTGGCACCATAGGCTCAGGGTTTTCCAGAGCACATAGGCAAGAAAGCAGACCAGGATGTGGGCTTGCACGCGGCGTTCTTTCTGGTGCCAGACAGGCCTCATGACCAGGTCGCTCTTGTAGAGTCGAAAGGCTTCCTCTGCTTCTGTCAGTTGGATGTATGCACGCCACAACTGTTCTCCGCTCCAGTCGGTCAATCGCCCTGTTACCGGAAGCCCAACTACAACCTCACCCATGCCCTCCATCCGCGCCAAGTACACCGCTACAAACGCAAATAGAAGGCTTGATATCTCCACTCCGGACTCCTGCGCTAACTGGCGCAAGTGCGCTTCTGTCTTAGGAGAGAGTTCTATTTGCACTCGGATACATCGTACGGACGGTGCGGCTTTCCGCGAGGCCAGCGTCGCCGCATCCGGTGCACCCTCCATTTCAGCAATCCAGGAGGCACGGTCACGCCGCACTTGTTCGGAACTGCGGTAGGATTCCTCCTCGGAAAGCAGAGCGCAAAGCGATGCAAACGGTGATGGAGAAGGATTATCGCCATTAACGAACGCTGTATAGACGTCCGCAACCCTGTGAGCCCACAGCATCCCACTGTAGCCGTCTATACAAATATGGTGGGCTCGTACGTACCAAGCGTATCTCGTGTCCGCCAAGCGGAACAGTGCTATCGCATGCAACCTGCCAACCGTCAAGTCCACATGCTGGCGAAGATCCTGTGAGATCCATTCCATCATTGCCAACCGAGGTGAAGAACTGGCTCCGAAGATCAATGGCCGCATAATTCAGCACTAAGGAGTGATCTAACCGTTGAAGAACTGCTCCCTTTCGCCGAAGATACCTTATTCGTAACGACTCAACTTCGCGGAAGGTATGCTCGAGTGCTCGCCTGAATAGATCTTCATCGAGATCGAGCTTTCCTTCAATGGAAAACAGCTCGGCAATGTTGTTGCCTTGGACTAGTCTCTCAACTCATCCGCCAACCATAGTTCTCGTTGCGCGGAATGGTTACGGTACATCTCGATTAACCTCAGATTTTTTCCTGTCTGCGCAGGAGCATCGACGAGAGCACGTGAGCCAACCTGGATAGGATCAATGAGCGCTAAAGCCTGAATGCATCTATTGAATACTTGGTTCTTACGATCGGTATGGGTGAATGAATCGGCAACATTCAATGAGTATGATCGGGACTATTAAATGTGTGGATCATTCGCTGCGCAGCGCCTGCATCGGATCAATGCTGGCAGCTCTCCGCGCGGGAATCATTGCAGCAAACAGCGCCGCCAATCCGAGAAGTACCGTCGCCACCGCCAACAATAATGGATTCCACGGCGTGACTCCGAAAAGCTGGCTCGCCATTAGATATCCCGCTCCAATAGCCGCCGGAATCCCGATCCCCAATCCGATGCCAACCTGCCAGAACGCTCCGCGCAACACCATCGCAACGACCGAGCCGCGATCCGCCCCAAGCGCCATGCGCACTCCAATCTCGCTCCTGCGTTGCTCCACGCCATATGCGGTCACGCCATAAAGGCCAATCGCAGCCAGCACCAGGCCAACCGCGCCAAACAGCCAAGTAAGGCTGGCGATCATGTTCTGCTGGTCGAAAGTTCCCTGAATCACTCTCATATACGGCTGAATGTCACGGATCATCAGGTTCGGATCGACCGCAGCCAGGGCCTTCTTCACCTGCATGGGAATGTTGGTCGGCTGCCCCGGTGCCCAGACGACGATGTTAAAGAGGTTCTGCGACAAAAGCTCGTCACTCTGGAGATCTCGCTGATCGAAGGCAACGGTCTGCGCCTCGGGGACGTAATACATGGGCCGGTCTGGATCTGCGAAACTCCAAGTTACGTAATGGATGTCCTGGACGACGCCGACAATCTCGTAGGTCCCCGAATTCTTTATAGGACCCGGTCCGAAGTGTTGGCCGATGGGATTCTGATTACCGAAGAATTTCTTCGCGAAGGCTTCGTTGACAACAGCCACGTGCCGCCCATTCCCGTTGTCGTCTTCGTTGATGGTGCGCCCTGCCAGCATTCGGACGCCGATCGAATCGAAGAACCCCGGAGTGATGCGGGTCCAGTCTGCGGATACATCGTCCTTCGGACCGGGCTCTGGTTTGCCCTGAATCCGAATGTCGTGACCCCATTGACCACCGGCCATCGGCGCATAGGTGGTGGCGCTGACGCCGCGCACCCCGGGGATGGAGCTGAGCCGGTCCTGAATCTCACGATAGAACGGGACCAGTTGTTCCTGCTTATGGCCCGACAGTATGGGGCTATTGATGGAAACCAGATAACGCCCCTCCGGATCGAACCCGAAGTTCTGGTGCTCCAGATTGCGCAGGCTGCCGCCCAGCATCGCAGCGGCGCTCAGCAACACCAGCGATACCGCCACCTGCGCAATCACCAGCGCCTTCTGTGCCCAATGACGGCCGCCTCCCACCTCGCGATTGGCGCCACGCATCGCCTCCACCGGCTCCGCGTGCGAAGTCATCCACGCCGGCGCGACGCCAAAGATCACTCCGGTCAGCACAGAGACTCCGAGCGCGAAGAGCACGACCAGAACAGAGGGCGAAGCATGCACTGGAATCCAGGTGCTTCGCTCCAGCATGTGGAAGGCGAGATAAAGTATCAGGCGCGCCCCCGCCCAGGCCACAGCCAAGCCGGCCACGCCGCCGATCAGGGATAACGTAACGCTTTCCAGCAGCGCATTCCTCACCAGGCGTCCGCGCGATGCTCCTAGCGCCACGCGCACCGCCGTCTGTTGCCGGTTTCTCAGACCGCGCGCCAGCAGCAGATTGGCGATGTTAGCGCAAGCCACCAGCAAAACGCAGCAAGCCGTGACCATCAGCAGCAGGAGGCTCTCGCTGTAATACCTCCGCAAACTGGAGAAACCTGCACCGCCAGGCGACACGCGAAGCGTCTGCTTCTGCCACACAGCTCTTTCCTGCGGACTCATATCCGCCACGTGGCTGGCCAGCCAGCCGTGCAATTCGCCCTGCAGCTCTGCCTGAAGCGCTCTCGGATTGGTTCCGGGACGCGCACGTCCGATCAAGTCCAGCCAGTCGACCCGCGGATTTTTCATTCGCGCCGTTTTACCGAGCATCAACGGCTCCGTCGCGACCGTCATCCACAGATCCGGCACGCCCCAGCTCGTCATGTTCGCTCCAATGAAACCAGCCGGAGCCACGCCGACGATCGTGAATGCACGGTCGTTGATCTGGTATGTCGCTCCCACCACCGAAGGATCGGAGCCGTACTTCTCCTGCCACGCGTGAAAGCTCATCACCGCCACCGGAGGCGCGCCCTCTCGGTCATCGACGTCGACAAGCAGTCTTCCGCGCCACGCCGATACACCCAGCGTCTGGAAAAAGTTTCCGGAAACAAACTCGCCATTCGCCGTCTCCGGCAGTCCCGCTGAGCCGGCGCGTCGCACTGCCACCGGCTGGTTACCCGCCTGCAGCGCTGCCAGATCCTGGAATCCTGTCGTGTTTGCCCGGAATAGCTTGTATGCCTCATACGGAAACAGATTCCAATTGCCCGGCGCGTCGTCGTCTTGGTCCTCGCTGTATCCAGCCCATTCGCAGCAATGGGGCCGGAAGCCGATGCGCCAAAGCTGATCCGGTCGCGTGACCGGCAGCGATTGCAACATCACCTGCTCGACCAGCGTGAAGATCGCCGTGGTTGCGCCGATGCCCAGCGCCAGTGTGAGCACCGCCGTCAGCGTAAAGGCAGGTGATCTGCGCAACTGACGCAGTGCATAGCGGAAGTCATACAGCAGACTTTCGAGTAGCGGCAGTCCTTCTTCCTCATGGTATTGCTCTCGAATCGCTTCGACAGCTCCCAGTGTGAGCACCGCATGACGGTGAGCTTCGATCGGAGTCATCCCACCTCGGACGTTCTCCTCTGCCTGCATCGCGACGTGCGTCCCCATCTCCTCACGCAGGCGCTCATCATCACGGATGCCTAGGCAGAAATTCCACAGACGCACGAAGAGCCGGTTCAGGATTCTCATGCCAAATCCTCTGCCTTCACTTCAAAAAAACGCGCAATGATCGCCGCTGTCTGTTCCCAATCGCGCTTCTCCGTTTGGAGCAGTTTTTCACCGGCGCGAGTGAGCCGGTAGAAACGGGCACGCCGGTTGTTCTCTGAAGGTCCCCACTCCGATGCGACCGCGCGCTCTTGCTCAAGTCTCAGCAGGACCGGATAGAGCGTTCCCTGGTTAACTGAGAGAAGTTCATTGCTGATCTGCGCGATGCGTCGTGCAATTGCGTATCCGTGCAGCGGGCCCAGAACTTGAAGCGTCTTCAGCACCATCAACGCTAATGTCCCCTGCTGTACATCCCTCTTCTGCTTCATTAGGCTACGCTCCACGCGTTCCATTTGGTTGCCCAACGGAGTATGGCACAGCTTCATTGGGAAAGCAAGTGGAGGTGAAGCAGGACGGCATCGCACTCGCGAGTAAGCGGTCTTGTCGAGCCGCCTGTTTTCTCGACTAGCGCACAATCGATGAGTGATTTATCGCCAATGCGCTCATCGATAATGGAAAGCGAGTCACTTGGCTGTAATGTTTGAATGATAAGTCGAGGAGGAGCACGAGGTGTTGCAAGATGCTGAACTCATCACCAAGCTGATTCAGAGAACGACCTTGGAGGCTCCTCAGACTATGTACTTCATTGGACTGGATGTTCACAAGAAGACGATCAGCTATTGCGTGAAGGACGCGGCTGGCCGTGTGCACCATCTAGCTAATCTTAATCGACCGTTGTTTTTGGGTCCTTAACGAACAGGGATTCATCGTTGGATCCATCGTGCCCTAGCGCGGCATCGAATAACGGCTGAGTTCCACTGCTCCATCGGGTGTAAGCGTCACCTGCAACACCTGATTTGTCAGATCACCATGCTTTTCGATGTCGGAAAGAATGAGTACAAACAGACGCTTCTGTCTATCCAGATTGAGACCCCCCGTAGCGTCGATGCAGACGAGGCCGGCATGGAGGGAGATGCTTGAATAAACACCCTGGCTTCCTGGGGTTTTCGCGGGGCCACGGAAGTCGACGCTGTTATTCGTGACGAACGTGTAATCACCATCGAGGATCGTAGATTTTAACTCCCAATCTTTGGCGCAATTCAGACCAAGAAAGTTGATGTGCGAGCACACGAATCCCATCGCGTGGGCAACATCAACCAGCGTTGGACTAAGGTTTTCATCGAGAAGCAACTTTTGCACGTTTAGGTCCTCCTATGGAGGCCTCTCGAAGATTCTTCTTCGAGACGGAAATCCTACTCGAGTCAGGCAGCGATTTCCGCTTTGGCCGACCTCGGAGAGGCCGAGCCTTTGCGTACACAGAAGCAAGACGAAACTGCTCCTCGGACAACCTGGGGTAGAGCTCTTTGAGTTCGTCCATCGGAGTCCTTTCTTCTACGAGACTGGCAACGTCATAGACCGGGATTCTGCTTCCTTGTATGACTGGTGTTCCAGAAAGAATTTCGGGATCTTCAATCACCATTTGCTGCGCTCTCTCTAGTTCCTCTAACCGGTTGTTCACTTCTTCCCAAATGTCTTGAATTCCCACCTCAATGTTTCGCGTTTCCTGCAGCTTGCAGTTTCGTAATGCTGCCCAAGATGGGCAGCGTTGCGAACCTGCCGCGATGACCCGTTGGCGGGCGGTGGGCGTAAGGGACTCGGAGGTCTCGAACCAGAATGCAATCCAAAGACAAGCGTCTCTCTTGAGTGTGCGAACCGCCGTTGTCCGGTAGAGATTCTTGGGTAAGATTTTGCGATCAATCGCCCGGTTCACGTCATCGACGGAGACCCCCGCGACCACAGCCGCTTCGTTCGTTGTGAGCGTTTCGAGAGTCATCACCATGGCATTTCACCTCGCCTTCCATTATAATCATTCCCAATCGTGGGAACAATTATTATTGCGCAGGAATGACCAGGCCTATTTGAGGTTTTTCACCGAATGTGATGCTTTCAGCAAATGTTGAAAACAGCATATCGAGTGAAAAGCGTGCATGACCACAGGGATTCGGAAGGCCATCATGCTGCCCCCGGAAACGAAAATACAACCCCACAATAGCCCCACAATAAGGATTCCCTACCATTACTTTTCAAGGGTTTAGGTTGCCGACCGCTCCCCGTAAGTTGTTGATATTACGTTGTTAGTTGCTCTCATAACCCATATGTCGCTGATTCAAACCCTATCCCCGCAACCACTTAGGAAATCACGACCCCACAATAAGCGTTCTGTCTGCTCCAAGCCCTTGAATTCTGCAAAATCGGTGAGCTTTTCTTTTGCCACCAGCATATGCACAACGCGGCTATTTGCCTCTGTCCTTGCTCTGAGACTGGACGAGCCGTAGACGTTCATCGTCGTCCTCATGTTTACGTCGCGCATCAGCTTTTGCCGCACTCCTACGGGAACTCCGGTCTCGTACAGCAGCGTGCGTAGGTATGCTGAAGCGCCTGCCATCCGAGTCCTCGAATGCCCAAGCACCGCTTCAATCAGTAGACAGCGACCATTCGGGAATTCTTCGGTGCAAAGAAGGGCAGGGAACTCGCTCTTTTTCACCCCACAATGTCTCCTCAACAAGAACTACCTATCGTTTCTTTTCAATACTTTAGGCTGCCAGCCGATTCGCGTAAGTCGTTGATACTAAGTTGTTTATTGCTCTGTTAGCCGAAGGGTATCGGTTGACGAAAATGCAACGAGTGTGAAGGCCGGAGGAATGTCGATTTTGTCGGTCATGCCGGGTTTTGATCGTTGCTGATTAAGCGTGGGTCCAATATGGGTCCAATAAGGATTGTGGCCCGTTCTTTTCCGTTCAAAAACACTTCGTTTTGTTGCGCTAAGTTCTTGAAAATACGTTCATCATCGTTTTCGCAACGGGGAAGCCAGCGGTGCGATCCCGCTCAGCTCCACCAAATAAATCAAGCAAATAGCACGAAACTCTGGAGCCAATAAGAAGGTTGAAAGCTGAGTGGGGCAAGCAAGGGGTCATTCGGCAGCGAAGCTGCCTTGCCCTGCTTCAACAGGAGAGTGGCTACCTTCTCTCCTGCGTCCCGCTTCTCATTGCCGGATGTAGGGCGTCTTTTCTCCTTTGGTGGACGCTTTGAGATGGGGCCTGCCGCGCCGTTCATGCGTAAAGTCACAAAACCCCTAGCTTACACAGATCCTCCCGGCGAAGCGCTTGGTAAAGAGGGGCCGCCAGGTCCATCAGAAGGGAACTATCTATGGCGCGAGCAAAGAAGCATACGCCAGAGAGTGTACAAGAAAATAGTGACTCAAGAGATTACAAACGGAGGCTGCAACTCGGTCTGGCAAATGAAAACCGCTCTTGAAGCTCGGCTTGGGTTGTCGTTTGCCATTTTCCAACTGTGTTCGAGGAAGTCCTGTAACTCGGACGCTCGACTGTTGCTTAAAGTCTGAATTTTATCTTTAATGACTCGGTCAATCTCTTCAGACCTCAAAACCGCCCAGTCATAGCGAAACTGGCCATTGCAAGAATCGAGTATGCGACCTATCCACAAACGGCCTTCGAGGTCGTTGTAAGCTGCGTGCTCATAAAACCATGGTCCAATGAGAGCGCGATCCTTGAACCGCGTGTCCCAATAGAGAAAAATAGTTGTAGCGACGTGGGTGGCTATTTCCTGTCGGATGTAGATGCGGAATGAATAAAGCTCTTCGTTATCGCTAACCATGATTTTTCGATATTGTAGTGAACATCGCACCGCGATTCAAAAGATTTTAAAGTTACGACTCACTCGTCGGGTGATTATCGATGTGCAACCCTCTTAATCTGGCCGATCTTTTGTACCATGGAGATTGGTAGTGCAGGGCAGTTATCTTTGTCGGAAGCGTGTAGCGGTTTCCACTTCTCCACACCCCAGGTTGTTTGTCAGCCAAGTCTCCGGTGCGGTGCATGTAATCAGGCGCGTAGTGCGGCCTGACGGTGTTATAGAACGGGGCACAATGAGAGTCGCCCTCACAGGGCTCTCGTCGAGAGTACGCCAACAGAGTTCGTCAGTCAGATTGCGGTTAACAGCGATCTGATTGACACCAAAACAAGCCGGTTCTTAACTCTCGGACTGCACAAGTGTTCCGGGCCCTTCAAGCGGGCAGAACTTGTTGTACCGGCTGTACAAGAAAGAAGGGCTCGCCCTGAAGAAAAGGCTATATATACGAAGCAAAGCTGTGCGGCACCGTGAAGAACGGTTCCGGACGACAGGATCTGATCAGGCCTGTAGCCTGGACTTCATCGCAGATCAATCTCAGAATGGCGACTGTTTGGAGTCGACGGCGCTGTTTGTAGATTTAGTTAAGTATTTCCTGTCAGGACGGCAATCAATGAAGGTTCACTGTATTTCAAAAAGATGAACTGAGTATAGCCTTAATGTACTTTGCAATTGTTATTAGAGGGTATTAAGCGATTCTAATCGATGTTACCGCTGTGGATTGCATTGGATGTTGTTAATCATTATGGCGCAAGCCGTAGGGTACCGAGCCGTCCGGTGTTAGTTCTGCTGTTAAACCATTTCTCCCAATCTCCGATAAGTCGAGAGTCGCCGGTGTTGTGATCGCCATTGGCCTCAGGGAGTTTATCGGAATGGTCCTATTCGATCTCGCGCGGTCTGTCTCGGGAAAAAACAGTTATGGAAAAGGATCTGTCCTAGATGCATTCTTCAATCCCTGGGGTAGGAAGATCTTGTCTTGTTCTTTATTTGCCTTGACCGGGTGCGGATTCGTTCATTTCTCGCCTGCAGTAACACCGGTATTCTCTCCTGCGAGCGGGACCTATGGGAACTCGCAACAAGTAACTATTCGCTATGCGGCCGAGGGAGCCAGAATCCACTACACCACCGACGGTACCCCGCCCACTGCGGTCTCGGCAGTTTACTCGGGCCCAATCTTGGTCAACTCCAATGTGACGCTCAGTGCTGTAGCCATCACCGTCGATTCGTTAACTAGCCCCGTTGCAAGTGCCAAATACTCGATTGCATCCCCCTCCCTGAGCTTCTCTCCGGCGAGCCAGCAGATAACGGTATTGCAGGGCGGAATCGCCAGCGACGAGTTCACCTTCCAGAGGGGTGGCTCGTTCAACGGGCCTGTGAGTCTGAGCGTCTCGGGTCTGCCGGTTGGGGTAACCGCATCCTGGAGCAGCAATCCGGTGACGCTTTCGTCGTCAGGCGGTGGCGCCAGCACGCTGACGCTGACCGCGGCGCCCTCCGCCGCACTGGGCACTACCCCGATCACTGTGACTGCCTGCGGCGATGGCCTGACGGAGACTCAGACCGTCGAGGTCAGTGTGGCAAACACACCGCGAATAGCAGTGTTCTCTTCGGAGGCACTTACCATGCAATCGGCAGGACAGGCCTCAATTGAAGTAACCTCGAATCCGCAGGATGGAGCGCACGGTCCGGCCAGCGCAACTGGTGCGACGCTAAACCTGATCTCTGGCCTGCCCCAGGGTGTAACCTCCTCGATCAGTGCGCCAACCATATACTCTTCGGGGATCGTCGCGTGGACAGTGAACCTGAAGGGGAGCAATACAGCGGTGGCCGGATCCTCGACCTTGAATCTGGTCGCACAGGTGACCGATGCAGTCAGCGGCGCGGTCTACTCGGCGAGCCAGAGTGTGGCGTTGAACGTGCAGCTTACACCTCCCATGCTGAGCGTCACTCCGGCGAGCCAGCAGATGTCGGTCGTACAGGGCGCAATGGCCAGTGACGAGTTCATCTTCCAGAGAGGTGGCTCGTTCAACGGGCCGGTGAGCCTGAGTGTCTCGGGCCTGCCGGCCAGAGTAACCGCATCCTGGAGCAGCAATCCGGTGACGCTTTCCTCGTCGAGCGGTGCCAGCACGCTGACGCTGACCGCGGCGGCCTCGGCCGTACTGGGCACGGCGCCAATCACGGTGACTGCGTCCGGCGACGGCCTGACGGAGACTCAGACCGTGAACCTGAGAGTCCCATCAGGCATCCAGATTTATCCCTTGGCAGCGACTCTTACCATGCAGTCGGCGGGCCTGGCATCGATAGTCGTGACCGCGAATCCGAAAGATGGCGCGCACGGTCCGGCCAGCGCAGCCGGTGCGATGCTGAACCTGGTCGCCGGACTGCCTTCAGGCGTGACCTCCTCGATCAGTGCGCCAACCATATACTCCTCGGGGATCGTCGCATGGACCGTGAACCTGAAGGGAAGCAGTTCAACGGTGGCCGGATCTTCGACATTGAATCTGGTTGCGCAGGTGACCGATGCGGTCAGTGGCGTGGTCTACTTGGCGAGCCAGAGTGTGGCGTTGAACGTACAGCTCACGCCTCCTACGCTGAGCTTCTCTCCGGCGTCTCAGCAGATAACGGTAGTGCAGGGCACAATGGCCAGCGACGAATTTACCTTCCAGAGGGGTGGCTCGTTCAACGGGCCGGTGAGTCTGAGTGTCTCGGGACTGCCGGCTGGAGTAAGCGCATCCTGGAGCAGCAATCCGGTGACGCTTTCGTCGTCAGGTGGCGGCGCCAGCACTCTGACGCTGACCGCGGCGGCCTCGGCCGTACTGGGCACGGCGCCGATCACTGTGACTGCCTGCGGTGACGGCCTGACAGAGACACAGACCATGAGCCTGAATATCCCATCGGGCATCCGGATTTCGGTATCGCCTGCAACTCCGATTCTGCAAACGCTAGGCCAGGCATCGATAGTCGTGACCTCAAATCCGCAAGATGGAGCGCACGGTCCGACCAGCGCAGCCGATGCGATGCTGAAACTGGTCTCCGGACTGCCCCCGGGTGTGACCTCCTCAATTGGTGCGCCGACCATATACTCCTCGGGGATCGTCGCGTGGACCGTGAATCTGAAGGGAAGCAGCGAAGCGGTGGCCGGATCCTCGACCTTGAATCTGGTTGCGCAGGTGACCGATGCGGTCAGCGGCGTGATCTACTCGGCAAGCCAGAGTGTGGCGTTGAACGTGCAACTTACACCTCCCATGCTGAGCTTCACTCCGGTTTCCCAGCAGATGACCGTAGTGCAGGGCGCAACGGCCAGTGACGAGTTCATCTTCCAGAGAGGTGGCTCGTTCAACGGGCTGGTGAGCCTGAGTGTCTCGGGCCTGCCGGCCAGAGTAACCGCATCCTGGAGCAGCAATCCGGTGACGCTTTCCTCGTCGAGCGGCACCAGCACGCTGACGCTGACCGCGGCTCCCTCCGCCGCACTGGGAAACACGCCAATCACCGTGACTGCCTCCGGCGATGGCCTGACGGAGACTCAGAAGGTGAATCTAGCCGTGACAGATGTTCCGCGGATAACAGTTTCCTCGTCCGAATCTCTGACCATGCAATCAGCAGGACAGGCCTCAATTAAAGTGATCTCGAGTCCGCTGGATGGCGCGCACGGTCCGGCCAGCGCAGCTGGTGCGACACTTAGTCTCGTTTCCGGACTGCCTTCAGGTGTGACCTCCTCGATCGGTGCGCCGAGCATATCCTCTTCGGGGGTTGTCGCATGGACCGTGAACCTGAAGGGGAGCAGCGCGGCGGTGGCCGGATCCTCGACCTTGAATCTGGTTGCGCAGGTGACCGATGCGGTCAGCGGCGTGATCTACTCGGCAAGCCAGAGTGTGGCGTTGAACGTGCAACTTACACCTCCCATGCTGAGCGTCACTCCGGTTTCCCAGCAGATGACCGTAGTGCAGGGCGCAACGGCCAGTGACGAGTTCATCTTCCAGAGAGGTGGCTCGTTCAACGGGCCGGTGAGTCTGAGCGTCTCGGGACTGCCGGTTCGTGTAACCGCATCTTGGAGCAGCAATCCGGTGACGCTTTCCCCGTCGGGTGGCGCCAGCACGCTGACGCTGACCGCGGCGGCCTCCGCTGCACTGGGCACCGCGCCAATCACGGTGACTGCCTCCGGCGATGGCCTAACAGAGACTCAGACCGTGAACCTGAGAATACCATCAGGCATCCAGATTTTTCCCCTGGCAGCGGCTCTTACCATGCAGTCGGCAGGCGAGGCATCGATAGTCGTGACCGCGAATCCGCAGGATGGAGCGCACGGTCCAGCCGGCGCAGCCGGCGCGATGCTGAACCTGGTCGCCGGTCTGCCTCCGGGCGTGACCTCCTCGATCAGTGCGCCAACCATATACTCTTCGGGGATCGTCGCGTGGACCGTGAACCTGAAGGGGAGCAGCGCGGCGGTGGCCGGATCCTCGACCTTGAATCTGGTTGCGCAGGTGACCGATTCGGTCAGCGGCGTGGTCTACTCGGCCAGTCAAAGTGTGGCGTTGAATGTACAGCTCACGCCTCCCACGCTGAGCTTCACTCCGGCGAGCCAGCAGATGACGGTAGTGCAGGGCGCAACGGCCAGTGACGAGTTTACCTTCCAGAGGGGTGGCTCGTTCAACGAGCCGGTGAGTCTGAGCGCCTCGGGTCTGCCGGCTGGTGTAACCGCATCCTGGAGCAGCAATCCGGTCACGCTTTCGTCGTCAGGTGGCGGCGCCAGCACGCTGACGCTGACCGCGGCTCCCTCCGCCGCACAGGGCACCACGCCAATCACGGTGACTGCCTCCGGCGATGGCCTGACGGAGATCCAGACTGTGAGCTTGAATATCCCATCGGGCATCCGGATTTCGGTCTCGCCTGCAACTCCGATTCTGCAAACGCTAGGCCAGGCCTCGATCGTCGTGACCTCAAATCCGCAAGATGGAGGGCACGGTCCGGCCAGCGCAGCCGGGGCGATGCTGAACCTGGTATCCGGACTGCCCCCGGGTGTGACCTTCTCGATTAGTGCACCAACCATATACTCCTCGGGGATCGTCGCATGGACCGTGAACCTGAAGGGGAGCAGCACTGCGGTGGTCGGCTCCTCGACCTTGAATCTGGTCGCACAGGTGACCGATGCGGTCAGTGGCATGGTCTACTCGGCCAGCCAGAATGTAGCGTTGAGCGTGCAGCTCACGCCTCCCACTCTGAGTTTCACTTCGACGTCTCAGCAGATGAAGGTGGTGCAAGGCGCCATGGCCAGCGACGAGTTCAGCATCAAGGGAGGTGGCTCGTTCAACGGGCCTGTGAGTCTGAGTGTCTCGGGTTTGCCGGCTGGGGTAACCGCATCCTGGAGCAGCAATCCGGTGACGCTTTCCTCGTCAGGCGGCGCCAGCACGCTGGCGCTGACCGCGGCGCCCTCCGCCGCACTGGGCACCACTCCGATCACCGTGACTGCCTCCGGTGATGGCCTCTTAGAAAATCAAAACTTGAACCTTCAAGTAAGCCAGGCCCAGATCACCTTTTCATTTTCCATCAGCAACCAAGAAACTCACACAAGTGCTGGTGTGTACAACTCCTCCGGGGTCTTGGTCAAGACGCTATGGGCAAACACCGTCTTTGCCCCGGGTACTTACACCGGTGGATGGGATGGAACTACGGATCTCGGCGCCCCGGTACCGATTAACGGCTCTTATACAGTCAAACTGCTTACCAATAACGTCAACTATAACTGGGACGGCATGATCGGTTCGACCAGTGAGAACTGGCTTACTCCGGAGCGATGGGAATCGTTCGCCTGGAACGGGAATTTGCGGATGGCGTTTGTCGGCACTACCGGATGGTTCTCCACTGGATATGCAGAAGGTCCGTTCAATTTCGGATATTTTGAGGACACGGATCCCAACAGGCCGATGATGGTCAATCCACCCAACTCGAATCTCCCGGGAGGGGCCGTGACATCTCCCTACTTCGACTCGGATTTAATGTTGGTCGACGTTGCGACGGACGGACAATGGTTATATTTTGCATCACAACCCATGTGGTCAGGGCTGTTGTCATATGTCACCGCATTTGACGTCTCTGCCTCGGATCCCAATTCGGCGATTCCGGCTGTTTTTGGAAACGGAGCTAGCACGAGCGGTCCGTCGTGCTCTCTATATCCGGAAAGCTCTTGTGGGATAACAACTCCAGGCGCCACAGCTTGGTTCAATACGACGCTGAGCTACATCGATTCAGAGCCGGCCGGACAACTACCTCCGACGGGAATTGCCGTTCAAAAAAATGGAAACATTCTCGCCGTCGCTCATGGCGACTACACCTCGAATGGCACATCCTTTATGGGGTCTGATTTGACGGCTTATCAATCAAATATGATTCGGCTGTTTGACAAGCGCCGGGGAACATCTTTGGGAGTCATTACATCGATCTCCAACCCAACCCAGATGGCCTTCAACTCGCAGGGGCTCTGGGTCCTTTCCAATGGTTCTGTCTATCTTGTCAGCAATCCTGGAGGGAGCAATACGGTAACGCAACCAATCCCGTCGCTCTCGAATCCAGTCTCCTTGGCCACCAACTCCGCCACTGATCATGTTTTTATTCTGGACGGTGGAACGAGCCAGCAGATGAAGGAATTTGACTCTAATTTTCATTTGGTTGGAACCTACGGAGTTCTTGGCGGATATAACGATTGCAACCCGACGATTCGAAACGATCATTTGATGTTGGATAATTCAGCCATAACGGGACAGAATTCTTCCAACCTATCATGGATTCGAGTAGAAGAGACTACTGGGGATGTTTGGATTCAGGATGGGGGAAATATGTCCCGTATTTTGCATCTCACCCTGGCCTCCGCGAGCAATGGGATTAACACCTACAAGTACGTGAATCAGATACAGTTTCATTTTCCAAATTATGCATTGGCGACTTCGAAGACGATGCCCACCAGGCTCTTTGTGCGTCTCTTTGAATACGCCGTCAGTTATGATCCTGAGACCCCGCTTCAGCCAGGCGACCCCGACCCGAATCTGGGTGGAAACGGCAGTTGGAATTTGGTAAAGAATTGGGGTGTGTGCGCGGACGGCGCTGGTGGATCAACCTACGAAGGTTTCAGCGCGTCCGGACAGGAGTTAGGAATCGTAACTGCGGAGCAGCTGACTAATGGACAGGCTTATGTTGAAATCGGTCGCTCCGGCGACCTCCTCGTATACGAACTGCCCTCCAGCGGCACATCTCCGATGAGGATGACTTCCGTGTCATTTCTAAATTGGGGGTGGAAACAATTGTTTCGCGATGGGAGTCTGGGATACACGGAGAAGTCTGGCCAAGCGCCCAACATCATCGACACCGTGTATAACGCACCCTTGATAGGGTTCGACAGTCAAGACAATCCACAGTGGGGTAGTTTCACTCCTGTGGCTGTCGCAGAAATTAACTCGACGAATCAACCGGTTGGTAACTCAGGATGGAGTTTGAATTTGACTGGAGTTGAGCCTACTACGGGTGGCTACTACCCTGTATATCAGGCTGGCTCGCCATTCAACTCATCATCAACAACACGTTACCCTCATCTTGGAGCGATAAAATCTGGACTGCAGAACTACGCGTGGACGACAATGCCAGAAGTCTGCATGACAGTTCCGGACAATCACGGCGGCTTCCCATGTACGAATAGTTATGGTGATCACAACGGAATTGGCCCCGAACAAACTGAGGGGCGAAATATATTCTTGATGTATGACGGCCAGTACGCCTCATATGGAGACCAAATTTACCATTACTGGGAAGATGGCCTGCTTGTTGGACAGTTTGGAAATCAGTTCCCTTACGGTAACACCCCTGTCGGAAACCCACCGACCGGGCAAGCCGGAAACATCAGGAGATTCACAACTGTTTCAAATGGCAACGATGTGTACCTGTATCACACTGACGAGGCCATCCACCCTCCGATACATCGCTGGCACATTTCTAACCTTCAATCGATCCATGAGTTCTCCGTCGTCAGTCCGTTGGGGGCGACATCAACTTTGCAGCTTAATCAGTTATTTTAGGTTGGCTGTAGGACATTCTCTGAGAGCAGCGGTCTGTCGTTTCAGGGAGTCCGCTATTGATGCGTACTGAAAAGACCCAAAACCCCAAAAGCTAAGCCATTTGGAAGTTGAGAGACTCAAGGCTGTAGTGGTTCTATGTAGATCGAGGAGAGCCTGGAGATGGCGAGGAAGGGTCATAGCGAAGAGGAGATTTTGCGCGTCCTGAGAGACGGGGAGCCCGTGAGACAGTAGTTGAGGTTTGTCGAAGCATGGGATCAGCCTGCAGAGCCTAATTTCTGGAAGAAGCATGCAGATCCGGACCTGAACGGCGGTCTCGTGCGGCCTTTCCTGAATGCGGAACTACAGCTGGCAGCAATTCCCGCTTCAGGATGAGGTATCCATGTTTATCTGTCTTCGCGACTGATGAAATTTGACATCTGCACGAGGCCGTGTAAACTCCCTCTAGACACCAAAACCACAAATATGTTGCATCAAATTTCGAACGGCTTTTGCTGTTTAATTTCCTCCCATGGCTGCGTAGTTCGATAAGCGACTGGATGATGATCGCGCAAACTTGTGCGTTGTCATATCAAGGATTTGTGAGAAGACACGTCAAGCTGCCACGAGCAGCCGAGCGTCTCAGCACGAATTGACTCTACTGCTGATTCTTTTGGGGGGATATGAGTACATCGCTAAATTCGCCGCTTCGGGCTATTCAACACATTCGACCTATGGGCTGTCGCTCTGATGCCCATTTGATGTTGTGCACGGACAATAGCCTTTACGTCGTCAGGTTTCAGACATCTGTACAAGAGCCGAAGTTGATCTCCGCCTTCGTCGGCTCGCGCCTCGCCAGGATCTTGGGGCTCCCGGTTCCCGAGGCGGTGACCGTTGAAGTCTCCGATTTCCTGATAAACAATACACCTGAGTTATCGCATCTAAAACGCTCTTCCTCCAACCGTGGAACGAGCCTTCATCCCGGGGCTTACTATGCGGGTGAGGCAGACAGGAAGCATCTTTGGGACATGCTGCCCGATGTATATCTTCGTTCCCTCCGTAACAAAGATGATTTCCCGCGGCTATTGACATTGGATAAGTGGTGTTCGCATCTCGGACCTCCGCAGGCGGTATTCTTTCGGGCATCTCGCGATACGGAGTACGAAGTCAGGTTTGTGAACCGGAGCGCGTCTTTCTGCAGAGACGAATTGTGCTTCCGGGACTATCCCGATAATGGAGTTTACGGGCAAAAGGCCGTATACAGCCACGTAACCGGTTGGGACTCTCTGGAACCAGTCTTGAACAGGCTTGTGCTCATTAGTCCGGATACCCTCTGGAGAGCGACCAGGGATCTGCCGTTTGGATGGAGTGTTCGATACTCAAGCCACCTGGATTCGCTGGTAGACACGCTGCTGATCCGGCGGTCTCGGGTGAGGGAACTCATTGCCCAATCCAGGGAATGTATCCCAGATCTCTTTCCTGCGTGGACGAGCCGTACTGTTTTGCCGCCGCGAACGCATTGGAACCTCAAGCCGGCATTTCGCCCTATGCAGGTGAGAGTAAACGCCAGCTCACTTCCGTAACAGAAAGAAACAATCAAATCGGGGCCGCGAATCACTGAGCTACCAAACACTCCAGCAAATGCAACGTGCACGCAAACCATGATGTGCACGTGTTTCGCTGAAGTCGCAATGACTGTAAGAAATTGTACTTGTGCCTTGGGAGATAAAAATGTCGGTTATCAGCTGTATGAATCTGTTTATCGTCGGCGCGTTGCTTGGAATCTCGCCAGTATCACTTCATCCTGGATTGCCAACAAAGCAACAACCTCAGCCTACCATCGTTCCTACGATGCCTATCCCGCCGGACAGGATACCAAAGATCAGCAAGTAGTTGAAACGACAAAAGGACCGTCCTCCGACCTGCAGGTAGGACTGACAAGAAGTCGTTAATTCGAAACTAAGCGACAGGCGACATGGCGTCAGATGAAATGTGAGAAACTGCTATGAATGTGTCTCTGATCAATGGCATCCTTCTGTGGGCTGGTGTTCTATCAACCAGCCTATGTCTCATTTGCTTGGTGTGGAAACGGAGGTGGCTCAATCTACCTGCGTTTACATGCTACTTGTCCTATGTCATCGCCTCTACTCTGGTGTTCGTTTTTGCACCTTCAAAGGAGATGGCGTGGCACGTCTACGTCATAGCCGCGGTGCTTGACTATGCTTTTGAGCTTGCGGTGATGCGGGAGCTTTCATTGCGGATATTAGCTCTCGCTCCAGGGGATCCATATCGCCAGAGAGGGAAGCTGTTGAACCTCATTGTGGTGGGATTTGTTGTACTTGGAGTCATGCTTGCACTCAATTCTCAATTTCAACGCGCAGATCAGCAATTGAAACTTCTGTTTCGCGTAGATCTCGCCTTCGACGTTTTCCGGGTTCTGTGTTTGTCAAGCATCCTGTTGTTTTCCAGCATATTTCGAATCAACTGGAAGCATATCACCCTGAAAATTACAGTAGGTTTGTCTGTTAATTATGCGCTCGTGCTTCTTGCCCGAGTTGCACAGGAGTACGGCGGAAGATTCAAGGCCGTCTCGGCCTGGTATACGGTTGCCGACGGTATTCAAACCATGTCATGGAGCCTTCTGATGGCGGTAATAAGTTGGCAACTGGTCCGCCTACTTCGAGGCGAGGTGCAACGCGTGATTCAAAATACCCCCGAACTTATCTCTCACTGAGCTTGTGGCGAACGAGAGGAGGTACCAAAATGATGTCGATGCTGATCCAGTTAGTCCTCGCGTTATTCCTATTAGCCGGTGCGATTTGGATTCGGAGATCCAACAATAGGTCCCGTCGCCAAAGTTTGCCGCACATTATGGGGCGGATCATTTTGGGGAATGATCATCTTTCGAGGCTATCTTTCGGATGTCTGTATAGTAAGGGAATTGAGTGTCGATCGCAGAATCTCTGGTTGAGTCTGGGGGGACTGAATGGGCTGCTCGGAATCTACAGGAACGTAGGTGTCCTTGTCGATGTTCTCGAGTACATTCAGTCCAACTGTATTCATCCGTCCTCGAGCGGAGTTGTTATCAATGTTCTACGATCCGAGGCGACAGGAGTCAGGATCGTCGCACTGACCACATTACTACGACAATCGATGCGGCATTTCCTTGGAGACTCCGAAGAGATGCTTGGAAGGACGGCAGAGGATTACTTCTCACTCATCGCGGACCTCAGCCTGGCAATTCATGACAACTGGCCTGAGTTGATGCCGGATTACGAATCCTCGATGATACACATATGAAATGGCCCAATACAAGAGCCGTGCCCGCCGAAGTCGACAGCCGGTGTTACACGAAATCGACTAGAATTTGTGGCAAATTGCGCAATTCCAGAAGAGGTATAACCTGTTTGAGGCCGATATTCAGGTTGAGCGTTCGCAATCACTTGTCATGGTTAGACGCTCGACATCTCGGTCCAACAAGACCCTTCGGGGTTCAAAGCGCGTTAATGCCGTTCTTCAACATAAAGCATCATCAGTCTGTCAATTTCGCCTTCGAAGTTGTCGGTTAGCAAGCCCTTTCCGTCTCGCAGGCTCACAGTTGTTGAGGAACTCTTGCGCTCTAGGCGCAATGTATTTGAAAGCGATTCATTCAGCTGCTCCAATGCGGCTCCGGCACTGGAGCCGGTCTCTGATAGCTTCATTTGCCAGAACTCTTCCAATTGGGACAACAATTCGATATCAGCATCGGGGTCAATTCGGAGCACGCGATCCCAGTTCTTCGTAAGCCTGACCACCGGCAGTTGATTGCCACTTTTGTCAACGGACAATAAAATCACTCCGATGTTGAGCGGCTCATCTCGGATTGGGTCGGGAAAGTATCGGATCAGAAAAAACACCCCTTGCTCTCGCTCCATTTCGCCAATAACCCCTTCCAAAACTGATTTCACGCGCCCTCCTGGAGCCTATTTCCTCGATGGCGTCAGACCGTTTGAACTTGGTCCTCGGTTCTAAATGACGATCGACAGCGTCTTCACCAGTACCGCGGGCTTCGATCACGTCGAAAGAAAATCGATGGGAACAAGTCTGCTTCCGTGGTACGACTATCGAATGGTGGGCCTCCAACACAAAGGACAATTCGAGTTTACTGCGACGGTCTTCGCCCCTCAATAGCTTAATTCGTGAATCGTCCGTTGTGTGTCTTCCGGTTCCGTGCTTCATTTTTTCGATCTCAAGCGGATCTCTCAAGGCTCGGTGAGTTCAGATTGGAGGCGAGTCTTAGCAGCAGGGGACCCTTTCGCCGGTGGTCCAGAGCTGACCTGTTGTTCAACGACATGTGCGCGTGCACCGCTTACTCTCGCTAAAATTCTTCATCAGGGTCCTCTCAATGGAATTGTCTCAAGCCTGATATGGCAGCCTGTCGAACGCTAGGGCCTATCGGTTTATTGCGACTACAAGGCATGCTACAGCCAGACTCCGATCGGATGATGATCAAGGATGTTTTTGTGTGTTTATCGACATCTGGCACGCCGAACTTTAGGCGCCAAATCTGGTCTTCGATTCTCCCCTTATGGTATCTTGTCGAAGGCATTCGGAAAGTTGACCTTCGGTGGAGCGACCTTTGCCTGGGGTGCTCAGGACTATGCATTGGCCTCCGAGCAATAGGCCAACCGGCGGTTAGCCCTTTTGGCGAAAACATCGCTTTTGCCCATCCCTCGTTTTGCTTCTTCGTCAAATGAATCGAGGAAGATCACTCTTTCAAATCGATCTGACGCCTCAGGTCGTGATCGAGTTCGCGTCTTCGCCGCCAACCTTGACTTGAAAGGGTGGCTCTAAGTAACTCTCAACGTAAGCAGTGATTCATTTAATGAACTTGTGATCGTATCGCGTAGAATCCGCGTATCAATGCAAATTAGACTCATTGGGGAGCAGGGTTGGTGGTCGTTGCGGTTCAGCAATTCCGGCGGATGCGGGGCGGCGCCCAGAGTCACCTTATGCTGGATTCAGATAAACAACTTTGGGTAGTGAAGTTTCAAAACAATCCTCAGCATAACCGGGTGCTCGCAAATGAATTCTTGGCTACCCGCATTGCGGCGGCGGTCGGGCTGACCGTACCGGAGAGTGCAGTTGTTGAGGTATCGGAGTGGTTGATCGGGCAAACGCCGGAAATGGAAATGGACCTTGGGCTGACTCGCGTACGTTGTATGGCAGGAAGGCAGTTTGGCTCACGTTTTGTGGGTGGCCTGATGCCCGGGAAAGTGATGGACTTCTTGCCGGACCAGCAACTCGCGGAGGTAAATAACCTCGCAGAGTTTGCCGGGATTCTTGCACTTGATAAGTGGACCGGGAATATCGATGGGAGGCAAGCGGTCTTTTCAAGACGGACTCGGGAGCGTCGATACAATGCCACGTTTATTGATCACGGACATTGCTTTCATGCCGGAGATTGGACGTTAGTTGATGGTCCGCTGCATGGAGTCTATCCCCGCAATACCGTCTATCAGGAAGTGACAGGCTGGGAGAGCTTTGAGCCATGGTTGACGAACATAGAAACAATGGAACCCTGGGCAGTGCGGCAGATCGCAGCGGAGATTCCGAAAGAATGGTATTCCGGGGATTCTACAGAACTTGATTCACTTGTGGAGAAGCTATTGAAGCGGAGAGGAAGGATCCGGGACTTGATTGTGCAGTTCGGCAGATCAGATCGAGCTCCATTTCCAAAGTGGATGCGAAGCGAAAGGCGATTACAGAAATAAAGAAGTAAGAACGAAATATCGAGACGGTTTCGTGCGACTTACAACCTAGTCGTCGACTTCCCTTTTCCGAGGGCACGGTCCGTGGCTACAGTTTTTCGCCTCTACACAAGAACCGGCCGCTGGCTGCTCTCGAAGAAGCGAAGCTCTATGAACTGATGACGCTCGTGGATGCCCTGCGGGACGGTCGGGCGCGTGAGCGCGAAATTGCGAGCCGGGAATTGAAGCTTTGACTGGAGGCGTCGAGCCGTGCCGCATCCCAATCTGCCGGACCTGCACGGCTATGAAGTGTGTAGACGCATTCGATCAAACCCGGAGTCGGAGTGGGAAGCGATTGCGGTCATCCTTCAGACCGGATCGCAGCCAGTTTCCCTCTCTGATGTCGAATACGACGCTTTCTTAACCTATCCAATCGATACCAAAACCTTGGTGGTCACGATTGCGGGTAGCACCATGCGCAGACGCAAAGTGTGAGGCGGAAACGGCATATCTCAGACGTGAGCGTCCTGAGACCTCATAAGTCTATAGGTTCCCGGCTTAGGACGGATCGGAAGGCTCGATTCGGCTTGTTCATTGTCGCCTCATAGCAATCCCCAATGAACTTCCGGAAATCTGGCTCTCGTTCGCTGCTAAAGATATTCAGCACCTCAAGCACTCTCCAGCCCTGATTCTGGTCAACATCGTAGCCCATAAAGTATCCGCGTTTTGTGTCCACCGCTTCGGTATCCCGGGAGATGAAAACTCGTCCCTCTAGGTCATCGTTCTGGACGTGCTCATAGAAATCCGGATCGATGAGGGCGTTCCGTATGTCAGGGGTATCGTCCTTGAGCGAATTCATCTTCTCGTCGACGCGCCCGAATTGTTCGGTGGTGACGCTGGTGCGCTCAAGGACGCCGACGCGATCCTCCAGGTGGACGCCCCAGACAACCACGGCCAGGGTCTGAAGGAAAAGCATGCCGACAGTGGCGATGTCGATCCGCTTATTGATCCTCCAGCCCGATTCCTTCAGGTCGCCGTTTTCCGATGCCATTACTTCCTCTTTGATATTTCGGTTTAACTGACGACGCCGCCTGCTGCTATCCACGCCTCAACGCTCACATAGTCCTTGTTAAGCGGGTCCTTTGGCACCCACCAGATTTCGCCTGTGGACGATGTGACTTTGTAGTTCGTACCGGCGTTCTCAACCGTGGCAATAGTCATCACATCCTCGCGTTCGCTGTGTAGTGGATATAGTTTTGCGCTCCCGCAACACCGCCGGACCCCAGCAGGTTGACGGTCTTATCGCCGCTGGCGCCGCCACCAAACGTGCGATCGGCGCTATTGGTCGTATCGCGCCAGTTCGCATTCGATGCCGAGGGGTTATAGGTGACTACCGACCTACCTGTCTTTGCCAAAACCTCTTCAGCAAGCTTCTTTATGCCCGCTCGCGATGCTCGTGCCTGTGGCCTGTCGTGAGGAGATACGGATTTGGCTTTTTTTTTAAGCCTTTGAATACCTTGCCTGCTTCAGGCTTGGCTTTCTCGCCCTTCGGAGGCGTTTTATCCTGAGCCCCGCCTTCATCACCACCGCCGTGTTTATTGTCATTCTGGCCATTGTTAGCGCCCTGCTTGGCATGCGCTTCAGCCAGGGATTGTGTCGCCTGCTGCTGGGCATCGTTATCCGCCTGCTGTTCCTCTGGAGACTTCACAGCCACATAACCTGTAGCCGTGAGTGCCATCGGGACAGCGAATGCGCCTCCCAGCGGATCAAGACCGATGGACTGGCGGGCCTCATCAATCGAGATGATGCCTTTCGCTGTATCACCTTCGCGTATCTGAGCCGCCTGTAACGGGTCCTGCTCACGGTCATCGACCCATGCGAATTCAAGGTCGGGTGAATCGAAGTCCACCGCAATGATGCGGTTCATGTTCTTGCGCATCCACTTCTGCAGCGGGGCGAGGCCTTCTTCAAGCGCGGCATCGTGCGAGGATTCCGCCGTAGCGCGATTCATCTGCTTGATGAAAGGCGTAGGCGGCAGCGAGAAGACGTAGCAGACGATTCGCGCCAGCCACTCGTCGTATTCGTCTTTCAGCTGAGGCGGCTTCGTCTCCTGGTACTTGAACTCGCCGGGCATGAAGCGCAACCGACGGCGCATTGCCAGGTTGCCGGCCATCATCGCATCGAAATTCTTCTGGAAATCACGGATCTGATCCGTGGTCCATTCTTTCGGCAGCCCTAAAAAGGCGTCAGGCTGGCTGCCCTCGCGGTAATATTCAAGCTGGTGCAGCGCGCGTCGTATCAGCGTATTGACGGTGATCAGCACCTGCTCCACGTGACTGCGCCCGTACACTTTGTGGGTGCGGGGATTGTGCACCAGGTACAGAAGCTCGTCACTCGTATAGTTCGTAGCCGGTATTCCCTTGATGATTTGCTGATATGCAGGATCAGGGGGGAGCGGCCGGCGACCAGAGTCGTCAAGCAGGATTTTAATTGTGCTTCCGTCAATCAGCTCTAGTCCAAACAGGCGTCCCTTACGGTCACGTCGTTTGTAAAGGCACGGCGCATCGATGATGAACATGTCATCGAGGAGCTGGCGTTGCCACTGCTCGAAGGTATTGACTTTATCCGGGTACTGGAAGAATTCCGTTATCGCGTCGATACGCTTCTGCTGTTCCGCCGTAGCGCTCTTTCGCTTGTTCGTATCATCCGGCGCGATGCGGATGTTCCAGTCCAGCGCTTCCATCTGATCCTTACGGGTCTCGATGGCGGCGCTGAGGATGTCGCAGTTGTCGGCAAGGCCACGAAGATCCGCGAAGGATACCGGCTCGCTGGCGCGCGGCGTATACGTGGTATTGACGTAGGTCGAATAGTCGAACTGCCGGCCTTTGACCTCGGGCGGGGCCTGGGGCTTCAGAGGCTGCCCTGCAGGGAACCATCCATCAGCGTTGCCGGTAATGACGTACCGCGCCGCCTGCGTCACGCGCGCGATGATGCTGGAGGATATAGGCGTTACCTTTCCCCCTTCCGGCATGGCTTAACCTTTTGCTTTTTATCTCAGTTCATCGCGTTGACGCTGAACGAGTTGCAGAGCACATCGCTTGCCGCCCCCGTCGTGTATGAGGAGCCCGTGACGGCAATATTGATGACGCCGCTTTCCGTCGCTGTCGGCTTGATGACACTCGTGGCGCCGCCATGCATGGACCCCAGAATGGACTGTCCCTGCGCGATTTGCGTATTGCTTCCCGCAGCTCCGACCTTGAATATCTGAGCGAAAAGGTTCCACCCGACGTTGTTGTTGGCCGTGGTCCCATTCACCCACGCGCCGGTATCTGCAACCACAGAGCCGCCGGATGCGGTGCCGCCCGTTTGAATTCCGTTCACGAGCGTGCCGCCGGTAAAGGTACAGCCGAAGAAGATTTTGACTCGCTTGTTGTTGGTTGTCGAGCCCGTCTGACCGAATGCCGTGATATTGAGACCACGACCGGCAATGTCAAAGGCGCTGGCAGGAATGGCAATCCCGAAAACAAAACGTCATCTGTGGTATCAGCTGCATTGCCAATGCCTGCGAGGCTTTCCGCGCGGTACAGGTTGCCCTCTTCGGTAAACGTAGACAGGGCTCCGGTCGCGGAGCCGAACTGCGTAATCATGTTCGATGGCTCGATGCCCACGCCCGGAACCACGCCTTCGAGAATCCATACTGCCGCGCCAGTGGCCACGCTTAATGCCCGCCATGCCCTGCTGTTGCTCGTATTTAGCCATAGGGAACCGACGGAATAGTCCTGCGTGTTGTCGTTGCTCACCGTCGGATCGGTCGTAGCGCTCAGGTTGTTGAGCTGGTCAAGCGTGCCTACGATGTTGCATCCGGCGACAATCAGGTCGGAGACATCCGGAAACGGAACTCCGCTGATTGTGCCGTATGCATCGGCTGTGTAGGTAGCGCCTGAACGCGCCGCAAAGGTCTGGAACGCACTTTGCGCGATGACGCTGAAGGTTTTCGCCATTCAAGACTCCTGAAGAAGAGGCGGTTGATTTTATCGCCGGGATAGCAATCGGCTCAGAGTCCGATCGACACCGCAGGCGTTGTGGCATTGAGTGTCAGCGTCGATCCCGACGGGAAAGTCGCAGGAAGCGCACCGTAGGTCTGCCCGGTAACAGAAATGCCGGTTGCTGCCTCACCGGAAGTCGCAAGCGCATGCGCGTGCGTATCATAGCCGATCATGCTCGCAAGCCCCGTATACGTAGCGCTGATGCCGTCAACGGAAGGCATCGTGCTTGATGCAGTGAAGATCGTAGCAACCCAATACCAGCCGGGGGTGAGTGTGGGATTACTGCTGGAAATGGTATCGACGACCGTCGTTGTACTCGTCAGACCAGCAATCGCCCCTGAGTCATAGACGAGTGCGCCCGGCTGGCCACCATTGTCAGCATAAATACCAACGTGCGCAGCTCCGCCAGTCTGCCCGGTTCCTACACCGATGCCAAGTGATTTAATGGTGATCGGATTCGGTATATAGATCGGGTATGCATAGAGCGTGCCCAACACAGTCAGCACAGATGCAAGGGTCGCGCCCTGTGGAGAGTACACCTGCCCCTTAACCATCGGTAAGACCGGAGCGTTCTCAGGCGACGGTATTAGCACACAACCACCTTTGAGCAGATCCGTTACATCGGTGCCCACGGCTACGCCGCTGATGATGCCATTGACGGCGGTGTAGGTATTGCCGCTCTGGCACTGCTGGGTGTAATTCGGGCTGGGCGCTATGAGCGTGGTCGTTGCGGTCATAAGAACTCCTGAAATGTAGGGTTAATTCACTTTCGTCCAGCGCGCGGCAAGGGCCGACGGGACATCTTCCTCTCTCATATCCACGAAGCCTTCGGCATCCGTGGTGTAGTTCCTGCCGCTCTGGACCTGTATCTGGGCGAAGGGCTGGGGTGACTTCACGCGCACGGTAATTGATTGCGCTGCGGGCTTCGTTTCAGCGGCCTGAGATTCCATGTGTGCGAGCCAGCCTGCGCCCGGTATTGGTTGCAGGATTGCGTTTATTGCGCCCGATAGCGCGTCGACCTGATCATCATGGCCCTTCGACGGCGGGAAGTTCTCCAACTCACTCAGGAAGGCCTCATTCCACGGCCCGCGCACGATCTTGATGTTCCCCGCCTCCGCCTGTGAAGATGCCGGACCGGCTCGTGTCACTTTATCGCCGGTCTCACGCTCGGCGGTGACTATGAATCCAGCGAGCTGACTGACCAGATAGGTGGATTGCGACTTGCCCGCCTGGCCAGGATCTTGCGGAATGCGAATTCTGACATCCTTGCCGTCGCCCGCAGCAAGATTGACGATGGAAGTCTCGACCTTTCGCGGGCTCGCCTGAAAGCGCTCGACATGCTCGACGAAGAAGGTGCCTTTAATGTCGCGCGACAACTTCAGGCCAACCGTCCAGTCAGGATCTTGCTTTTTCTTTTCGCCCTCTTTTTTCTCCGTGGCGGCAAGGTCCCAGCTTCGCACGGCAGGCAAGCCTGCGGGTGCGGCATCGATGATCTCGAAATAGCTGCGCTGGAAATAAAGTCCCGCACTCGGTCTGATCTTCCAATTGCCGCCAAGCAGGCGCTCGCGGTCAACGAGGTTTTGTGCCTTCAGGTTCCCGAGGTATCCGGGGTCTTTCTCCAGCAAGATCTTGTTGTCGTAGATGCTGGATGCAATGAATGTAACTGACTTCACCTCTGCGAGGCTCACGTCAGGATGTTCGTCGACGAGCTGCTGCGCTGTGTCCGCCCAGAGAAAGTCTTCACCGCGGCGCACGAAATATCGCGAAACACCACTGCGCTCTGGTATGGGCAAACCGGTGTTCTGGTCAATCCACCAAGCGATGAACTCTGCCACCCAGCTGTCTGCATCGGGATTCGTCGTCGCTCGCACATACGGTTTCACACCGCTCGTGGAACGGTTGCGGCTGAGCATGTAGAAGAACTGTGTCTTCGTGAAATGCGTCAGCTCATCGAACAGAAGGAGCGCGATCTGCGCCCCTTGCCAGTCGTATTTGGTCTTCTCGTGCTCGAGGTGTCCGAATCCGATGCGCGCACCGGAAGCGAACGTGTAATTGTGCTGCTGTTGATTCGACTTCGCACCAAGCGAGCCGTAAAGCTCACCAGACACATCCCAGAGGCCGCCTTCTTTCAGCACGTCCGTCATTTGCCGGCGGAAGATGACCGCGCCGAACTTCTGATTCGCTATATGCCGCAAGGGCTCAAGCAGTAAGCCGTAAGATTTCCCGCCGCCCGCCGCACCACCGTATATGGCAATGTCCGCTGGGGTTGCGAGGAATTTCTCCTGAGGGCCTTCCTGTGGCCTAATTACTGGCGCGGTCATTTGCCGGCAGGTAAATCACCGGCTGTTGCAAAGCGGCACCATCCTTGCCGGTCAGTTGTGTCTCTTGCGGCATTTTGCCGTCGATATTTTCAGTGGCATAGGCGACCGCAGTCATGTCACCCTTTGAAGCCTTCATCAAAGCGGCCGCAGCAATCACTTGGGCTAACGTCGGATTATCGCCAAGCAAGGATTTCAGCGCGTTTCGGTCGTTGATATCGATGTTCTGCGCTGCCATATGCGCCAGTGCTTTACGGATAGACCACTTTGGCGGCCCCATCTTCGTGGCCTTGCGCGGATCAGCTCCACCGGCATCGCCGAAACGATGACCGTTCGCGGCTTCAGGCCGTAAATTCTTACCCCTTGGCATACCGATGTACTTTTTAGCTAAACGCCTGACGAGGCGTAGTTATGAGTTAAACGCCTGTTCATTTCTTTTTCTTCTTCTTTTCGAGCACGCTGAATTCGTGTTTGCATTTGGGGCATTTGATGATGCGGCCATCGTCTGATTCGCTCTCATCTGACTCATCGGGTGCACCAGAGTCGTCTACGGCATCCGGACCACCTAGACCAAGCTCGTCCTCACTGAACCCGAACGCCACGAGGTCACGAGGGTCGAATTCATTGGCGAGCATGTCGAAGTCGAACACTCCGGCCACGTTCTTATTTAGCCGGATGCAGAGTTCGGCAACTTCCTTTTCATCAAGAAGGCGGTCGGGCACATAAACATCTATCTTCAGGGCCTTGCCCTTATGGATTCTCTTGAGACCCTGCACCCGCGCGTGTCCGCCGATGATGGTGTCATCGCGGTTAATGACGATGGGCTCAGCCAGGCCGAATAGCTCAAGGCTCTTTATCAGGTCGTTCAGGCCCTTTTCGGTAATCCGGCGCGGGTTCTTCTCATAGGCCTTCAGTTCCGAAAGCTTGCGGGTCTCGACAGTCCACTTAATCACTGATTTCCCTTGGCTTTTATGGAGGGATTAGAGGATGATTCTCTCAAACATCTGAGGTTGAGATATGGGCAACGAACTGCAGGAAAACCGGCTAAAAAATTTGCTTCCTTCTTCAAGGGATACATGGGCGTCATGCCGCTCATTACCGCGGCACTCGCTCCGATTCTCACTCTGGCAAAGGCCATACCCGTTTTCGAGTCTCAGAAGACCAGCCTTGCTACGTTCTGTGGCCTGTTCGGATTTCTTCTCGTTGCCTGGGTATTTTATGCGCGTGGAATCTTTGTACCTGCAATGACCGGTTCGCTTTCCCGTGCAATAGGCTCAGGGGATTACAAACCGGACTGGTATGAGACATTGTCCCGTATACTCAGCCACCAAGGGGTCGGCATGATGATCACCTGCGCGCCCCTGGCCTTAATCCTGTTGAGTGCGGATTGCTATCTCAGCTACTCCCAAAAACTGGATGGCGCTCTCGATCAGATTCAAATCTCTGTATCCAAGAGTGCCGGAACCAGCTCACAGGCAGAACCTTCGCCGCGAAAGCAGGGACGACAGGATCTGTTGGGGACGTGGGGCGCCGACCAATCAATTCCGGGTGCCGGGTGGCTCCAAATCGAATACCTTGGTATATTCCTATGCGCCGAACTTGCCTTCGTGTTGATGGGTTTGCGCGAATATGCCTACGGCACGCTTCAGATTTCAGAGCGTGAAGTCCTTTCGGGACTTCGGGAGGCTCGCACTTTTGGCGCGCCAGCGCAGCACGAGGCATTGACATCACTACCAGTCCCAACTGATCCGATCAACGATAGAAGCGTTTCCCCTTAATCCAATGGCCATAGGTCTGGTTGGATACTTCTGACTTTATGAATGCCATCTTAGGAGCTTATCGCCCTCTGCCGTTCGGGCAATAAAAACCCGCCGATGAGGGCGGGAAGAACGGGATTGCTGAAGACGCGACTATGGCGTGTCAGCAAAATCACTATAAACGCATTTCATAAGATTTCAAGAAGAATCTTTGGGTGACTAATATACCCCTTAACAGAGTAGGCAGCGACTCGTGTCGAGTTCAAAGCCTCCAATCGGTTTGCCGTTCATCTATCTTATCCCAAAGACTATGACTCATAACCGTGATCCACGCTGAAGTTGATCCCTTAAGCCCCGGAAAGACGGTTTTTCCGGTTTCAAACTTGAACACCACCGAAGAGGCAGATCTTACCGGGACTGATTTCACTATGGTTTTGACAAGAGCTTTTGTTAAAGCGCTTGCGGTTCCTGCCAATATTCCCGCCAAGACATTTCCCGTTACCGAGATTCCGGCAAATGCCCCTGCGGAAAAGTCCATGCCCACATCGGTGAGGCGTTCTTTCAGGATGTTGGTTCCCAACAAATCTTTCCTGAGATTCTCAAGAGCTGGTTGCAACTCGTCTTTCTCAAATGTCCTTACCTCGTCGAAAAACGCCGGATCTTCAAGTCCGCCAGCAAGCTTTGCTGTTATCTCGCGCATGAATTTTCTGAAGTCATTAAATGAAGCTTCATTGGACCGCACCGACATCAGATTTGCCGCATCGAGAAATCGAAATGACGGAAGTTTGATTTGCGGTAATGTCGCAAGAACCTTTCTATCAACCAGGCCTAGAGCACTATCGAGTTTGCTCGCTGCATGTGTAAGCGCTGTATATTCGTCGCCAAATAATGCCGTGTACGAAGCATCGAATATCCGGGCATATGAAAGCCCTTCTGCAATATAAAGTTCCGGCCATGCATTATCCATCTCGGTCCGTGTGAAACTTCTGACCTCACCAAACAGCTCAGCCGCAGTACGCCCTTGATAGCAAGTCATTGCTGGATATAAGCAGACAATTTTTGCATCCATTAGCGGCTTGAGTTCTTCGAATGCCTTCAGTGCATGAAGCAGCTGTATCTTATTTGCGATGATTGGCCTATGTATTGTCAGAGTGAATTGCATTTCCGCAGTAAGTGCTTGCCAAGCTAGAATCTCGACTGGATCTGCGACCCACACCCTGTCAACATATAGCGACAGGTGAAGAATTCCGCTAATCCACCGGTCAATCACTTCATGTGGTGTTTCTACTTCACTTGTTCGCATGGACGCCGATGGCCCAGCACGCATACTGAGGAGAGAGGGTGCAAAAACATGCACCGACTGATGAGAGGATCTCGGCGCGGGCACCCAATCCTTGTATTGCTCCACCAGTATTTCGGCTAAGGTTGTTTCCATGAGAATGTCGAGCCGGTCACGATGCACGGTCTCTTCTATATCGAGAAAAGCTGGGCGGAGAGATTCAATAAAGTTCTCTCTAGCAGTCTGCAGGGATTCCATCGATTATACCCCAATCTTAATACGTGGAATTGTAACCGACTGACGCCTTATCAGATCAGGGCTTTGTCAATCGCGCCTTGATCTCGTCCCTCGCCTCGCCCAACGCCTTATCCAGAGTCTCAAACGCCGCCTGAATGTTCGGCCCGAACGCATAAATCGCCCGGTAATCCACTTCCTCGAAATACGTCCCATCAATGTCTGGCTGCGTAAAACACACGAGTTCTACCCAGTGCCACGGCGGCGCTATCCGCGTTACCGGGCCAGTGCGCTTCATAAGCCGGTAGGTGACGGTGTAGAGCGTCATGGCGTCGATGCCGCTGTCATCTCCGCCGATGTCGTTGTAGATGCGGCCATGCGAGCGGGAGAACGCACAATCTCGTATGGTGCAGATGCGCTTGCCGCTGTCGTAATGGTGCGATTCGATGATTCCTCGCCTCAAGCACTGATCGAGGGGATGCTGGCTGCGCACATGAATCGTGCCGGCGTTGTACTCGGTCAACCGCCTGTTCAAGTTGCTTATCCGTCAATGTGAACGCTTCGTCTTTGACGCGGATGGTGACGGTATTTGCGTGCGGATGTGTCATGTGGCTACCTGGCGGCAAATGGTTTCAACGATGGGCCTAAGCTGGTCGGCGGCGACAGTGCCAGCGCGGCGAGGCGCAAGAGGCTCGGCATGGGGAAGTTGTGGCGAGGCCAGAGTCATGCGGCTACCCTCCGTGGCTCTTGACGGTGTTGCGAAGCGGGGATAGGCTGTGCGCCACCATCGACAGGGTTAGAACAATATGGGGAATATTCTTTTATCGGTTGCGGGAGTGTGGCTGCTGCTGAACACCTTGTTCGTGCTTTGCCTGCATGTTCTGACGCGGGGATATGAAGCATATCTGCGCCCGGCGAATCCAAGGCCGGAAGACCGGCAGCTTTATGAATGGCTTGATGGTTCCCTGTAGCATTATCGCAATGGTGTGGCTGTTGGCGGCCGCGGCGACGCTCTACTCTGCCAAGCGGCGCAGAGACCCCATAGGCGGGGCAGAAGTTGCCTTCAGCTTCATATTGCCGCTGATCGTGATTGTCTGCGCAATTGCGTTCGTGCCGGTTTATCTGGCGGGGCGGCTGAGGGAACTTGTGGGGAGGTAGGGTCATCAAGGCCCGTCCTTTGTTGGAATAATTCTGAACTGTCATAAAACTGTCACTGTAGCTTTCTTACTCACGTGTTAATACGTGATCCAATGCTTAACTGTTTCTTAGGAATTGAAATGACTACATCACTCGATAATTCACGAATGAGACGCTGGAAGGTATCAAGCGTGCAGCCTCGGTCTTCCTTATCCATCTCCACGAAGAACTTACGGTCATTGACCATTTTCTTACCGAGCGAGCCCAATGTAATTCTTTTGCGCTTACAATAAGCCTTAGCGGCTCGAAGCAATTCACCCTTCAAATCAACGTTGGTCAGATCCATGAGCACTCCTTCTTTGCTCAGACATAGAGTAAAAGCCCTCCAATCGCAAGTGGAATATTACTTCATGACAAACTCGGTGCCGGGAAGGATAACTCCTTCCTGCATGATTCACACGCGAGGCACTTTACTCGGCGCAATAGCGCGCTGCATGGAAGACAAGGGATGGAGCCTACGCGAGTTCGCTAGGCAGACGGCGGTCACCTACGACAGTTTGAAGGACTTCAAGTGGGGACGTACCCAGATGCTGAAGGGCGACAACCTGCAGAAGGTCGTGGCCTATCTGGGGGAGAACTATATGCCAATGATGCAGGTGCTGGGCTACGTCGGAGCCGGCGGCGAAGTTTTTCCTATCGATGACCATGCAAAGGGGGCCGGCCTTGAGGAAGTGGAGTGTCCGCCAGGCCTGGACCCCGCAAGCGTCGTCCCACTACGCATTCGCGGAGATTCCATGTACCCGGTGTTTCAGAATGGGTGGATCGTCTATTACAGCTCCCGCAGGGATATTGTGGCACCGGAGGATCAGCAGCTGGCGCAGCTCAAGACGAGACCAATTTCTCCAATCGACTCTCTGGCGGACTTCTACGGCAAACCGTGTGTAGTGAAATTGCGCGATGGTAGAGCATTATTGAAGACGCTCAAGAAGGGCCGCTCGCTCGGCCTGTATACGCTTACCAGCTACAACGCCAGCGACATTGAAGATGCCAATATCGAATGGGCCGCCCGCATCGTTTTCGTGAAGATTGTCTGAATTTCACTTCAACGGACCTAATCAGAATTTATGAAAGCTTGTGAGAAAGCTCACCTTTTGGAATAGATCGCTACGGAATAGTTTCGGCAGCCCTGCCCGCCATAACCCATGCCAGAGCTTATTTCGATCAATGGGGGTATCATCTGCCCATTTGTGTTCGAGTGCTTCCTTTCTTAGGTCTTGGAAGTCTTTCAGCAGTTCTGATCGCACGATCGAATTGTCATATTCGTTTAGCACGGCATAAAGGCGAAAAGTTCCATAAAAGGCCTTATATGCTGCATCCTCCTCACCTCTACCGTACTCGATGACCGCGATCATTGTTCCGAGGCAGTCTATGAGGATTGAAGGACAGCGCACGCGATGGGGCAGACGGGTAACGACTGATAACCCATTGCTCATTATCTGTATTGCCCGATCAAGAATGGCTTTGCGCCGGTAGGTCTTCGGAGCGTTCAGTATTTCATCGAAGCCTGGACGAATCTCGATCCTCATGGGGTTCATAGTGTCATGCATATAGTTTCCGTCAAACCAACTTGGCATCAACAGTTCATCTAACCGCTGCCAACATCGGATTAACAGAAGGAACAAAGCATTTTTGGGAAGGCTCATCAGCTCGTCCGGCCCTACGCCAATGTCCGTTGCCTCCTTCTTATATTCGAAAGTTCGAAGATCGATGGTTGGACGTTTCTCCACCACTTGTGGCGCGGCTGATACTGGTGTAACTGATATCGACGGAACTTGTACCGGCGCACTTGGTACCGGCATGGCCGCGAATGTGTCTTCTACTTTTTTCCGACTCGGTCTCACCGAAAGACGACGAATTACCTGTTGTAGGCCGTTTTTATAGGCCTTGGGGTCTCGGAAATCCGCGTAAGCCTTATCTGCGAGAAAGGAGGGCAGCTTGCAGTTTCCAATCACGAGCGGCAGGACTTTGACTTTCCTGTTCTCAATCTCCTGAGTCATCGCTTTCCGCAATTCATATTTCACCCATCGTGACTTGACGCTATCAGGCGAGATGATAGCTGCGACGTAGTCCATCCGATCGATTCCTTCACTGATTTTTTCCAAGAGGGAGTCGCCGAGCATAATTTCTGCTTCATCTATCCAAACGCGGAACCCAGCCTCCTTCAAATCTGCGCCAATCCGGCGGGCAAAGCGTTTATCGGCGTGACTATGACTTATAAAGATTCCCCGCTGCTTCTTGACTGCAACCGGCATGTTAAGTGCTCCTCCTCGTCACGAACACAGTCATGAGTGCAGTAGGCAACCATTTTACCTGACGAGAATAACGAGCCTGGTACCGAGGGCGGAGCAAAAGAGTAAAAATCCTCCACTTTTTTGTTGACGGGAGGGTTTTTCCTCCCTATGGTGCCTCATCAACCTACAGATGAGCACCACATGCAGCCCCCCTCCAAGCCCACCCCCACGAAATTCATCAATGTCTTCTCCACCGGCAACAAGTTCTGGTCTGAAGGCGAGGTCATCATGTCTCGTCAGGCAGCGGTCGAGGATGCCGAGGAAACGGTTGGCACCTATGAATTCACGCTAACCGATGTCGGCCAGATCGACCTGTCAAGCGAATTCAGCAAGGCTTGGCACGAGCAGAGAGATTTCGACGCTGCCGTGGACCGCCAGATCGACGAGATGAAAGCGGAACGCCTTGAGCGGGAGGGCGCATAGTCATGGCCAAATCAAAAATCAAACCCGCTTCCTGGCAGCATGAGATCGTCTCAGACCACAATGTCAAGGGACGCAAATACCGCTTCAACGTCGATGAGAACCGCCAGACCATCTACGCGAAAGTGACCGCTGAATACTTCAACGACACCGCTGGCTCATGGCGTCCAGTCAGCAGCGAATACACGAAAGAGGTCCTGTACGCTGCGGTTTCCAAGCGGGAGGGTCGGTAGATGCAAGACCTGATCGCCCTCTTACAGCAATCCATCGGCAGCATCGGCCCTGATGTCGCAGCCATCAAGCAGAACATCATGGCCAGCTGTTCCATGGAGGGTGACATAGTAAGGGCCATAGAGGCGCGTGTGAAGGCTGAGCAAAGCCGCGTCGATTACCGTGCGTTCTGTGACGAAGTTGACGCCATACGGGAGAGCCATCATGCGTAGGCTCCTTCCCATCCTCATCGTCATCATGCCGCTATCGTGCCCCGCATTTGATATGGACGTGCAGCTCACAGGCTGGACTTACGCGACGCAACTCTTGAATGCCTACCCCATCCGCACACACAGCCTTCCCATCGCTCACTTCGAGGCCAAGCTGGATGAAATCAACCGCGAAATCAACAGAATTCCGTATGCCAACGACGAAGCGAACTACCACGAGGCCATCTGGCAAACTCCCGTGCAATTCTCGCAACTTGGTGGGGAATGCCGCGACTACGTGGTGGCCAAATACTCAGCCCTCTACACCCTCGGTGTTGCCGATGCCGACATGCAGTTCGTCGGGGTCCGTATCCGCAAAGATGGTCGCTTCCACGCCATCCTTCTTGTGAGCCACGGCGGCCGCGCGTTCATCCTCGACAACCGCTACCCGAACGTCCGGCCCGCGTCCGCTATGGCTGATTACGAACCGCTTTACTACATCAACCGCGTCAACTGGAGGGTAGCGCAATGAAGAAACTTATGAATCAGGCCTTGGGCCGCGAACCTGAGAGTCTGTGGATGTCCGTCATCGGCGCCGCCTGCGCCTTCATTCTTCCGGTCATCATCATCGGCACCTATGTCGCATGGAGGGGAATCTGATGAACACCCTAACCGTAAGCCTCGTCCGCTTCAGCCCCGCATGGTGCATCTTCGTGCTCGGTTTCTGTGCCGTTGCCGCAGCGTTGTTCGCGCTTTGCTTCATCGGCGGAGAAGCTCTTGCAATGAATCTGTTGGCTCATGGAGGTGCCCAATGATCCCCTTCATCAAATACATGGTCGTGGTAAACGCCGCTATGGCAGCCTTGCTGGCTGCATTCTACGGCGCTGTCGAGGCCTGCAACCGACTCGGCATATCTCCGTGGTGGGCTGCGGTGCCGTATATCGCTGGCTTCGCCTTCTACGTGAAGTTTGAGCTTAAACAAGCATATGACCCAAGGAGTGAGCGCTCATGACGCCAGCAGAATTCAATAAGGCCATCAGTGCAGAGATAAAATCCCTCCGCAAGCAGCATGGCTATACACAGCTGTTCCTGGCCGAGGCCATTTCCGTCAGCTACCAGCAGATCCAGAAAAGTGAGTGTGGCACCAACGCCTTTTCCGCCTTTCAAATTGCGCAACTTGCCCAACTCTTCGGTGTCACCGTGAGCGAGATATATGAGCGTGCTGGTACTTCCGCGACCGAACCTTCTGAAGCACAGCACGACGCCTACCTCGCCGCCCGCTATGTCGCACGCATCGCTGACCCGGCGGAGCGACGTCACCTTGTCGATTACGCTCGCAAACGTGCTTATCAGGGAGAGCCAGCATGAGAGTTCCCGTCGACCATCCCTCGGCGGCACTATCAGCCTGCATCACTGCGCTGATCATGTGCCTGTTCATGCCGGTATTGCTCTGGCTCACGAGGAAGTTCTTTGGTGAAGATGAGTTCCGCGACGGCTTCTACTGGGGACTTGTCGTTGTGGGACCCCTCTCTACCCGCCTTCTCGATCCACTTTTTCATTCAGTATTCCAATGACGGCAGAAGACAACGCATTGCGGCTCTTGGCCGGATTTGACTGGAAGCCCCAGGGCAAGCAGCTCATGGCCAACGCCGATTTCAATGAGATTGACCGCATCGCCATCAAGGAAGATCTCGGCAAGGACGGCATCGAGGGGATCGGCCTGCAGTTCATCGGCACGAAGGCGTACATAAGCGCCGCGGCGGAATCACTTTTCCGGGTAGAGGGCATGCCTCTGAAGATTTGCAGGGAGGCGATGGCGAGATGAGCAAGGACCCCGACAACTTCTGGACCGGCTTCGACGCATGCCTGAAAGAGGCGCGCCGTGAGCTCGCTGCCCGCGAGAGGGTGGTCTACCTCGGCACGTTCATGGACGCGCGTCAGCGGGCCTCTGCAGGCTACAGGGCGTTGGAGAATGCCCTCTACGAGCTGGAGATGACAGCAGACGCCTACACGCCCACGCGTGGCGATATTGATGCGCTGAGCGCGGCGGAGACTCGTGTTTCGCTGCTGAAAGAGAGGCAGGGCATGCGGAAGGGACTGGTGCACCTGGTCGGCGTCATGGGGAGGCCTGCGCCATGAAAATATCTCCGTCAGCCGAACAGTGCGCAGCGATAAAGGCCATCGTCAAGTGGTACGGCACGAAGCACCAGGAGTTCTACCTTGCTGGCTACGCAGGCGTGGGCAAATCCACGATTGCAAACATAGCTATCGATGAGCTCAAGGACAAATATGGCATCACGAAAGTCCGCACGGCCGCGTATACCGGAAAAGCAGCATCTGTTCTCCGCCGCAAAGGCGTCGAGAAGGCGCAGACGATACATAGCCTGATCTATTCGCCCACGGTGGATGAAAAGACAGGCGCGCTTTCGTTCTCCCTTTCCGAAGAGAGTGACGCCGCAAAGGCCGAATTGATCGTGCTCGACGAGTGCAGCATGGTCGGGGAGGATATGGCCAAGGATCTGCGCTCTTTCGGAAAGAAGATCCTCATCATGGGTGACCCCGGTCAGCTGCCGCCAGTAAGGGGACAGGGTGCTTTTACCAACCGTCAACCCGATGTCTTTCTCCGCGAGATTCATCGGCAGAATCTGGATAGCCCGATACTCCATCTTGCAACACTTGCCCGCCAAGGCGAACGTTTGCCGAGTCATTACGAAATTGGTCGCGTCAAGGTCCTGCCGCTGACCAAGGAGACACAGTCGTTGGTGTATCGCGAGGATACGCAGCTGATATGCGGCCTTAATCGCGTCCGTTGGACCTATACGCAGCGCATCCGCACGTTACGTGGGCATGAAGGGCGCCGACCTAATGTTGGCGAGCGCCTTATCTGCTGCAAGAACAACCGTCGCGAAGGCCTCTTCAATGGCGCGATGGGTACTCTTAACGACCTGAAATCAGATTACAAAGGCGCGCACGGCGCGTGGGAAGTGGATGTCAAGTTGGATGACGTACATGATCCCAAGACCAGCATCACCATCGATCCTTTTCATTTCGATAACCACTTCATGTTTGGCGAAGCCAAGCGCCTTGAAGTTCCGGGAATGCGATTTGACGAGTTCGACTGGGGATATGCCATCACCTGCCATAAAGCGCAGGGGTCGAGTTGGGATCACGTCACCATTATCGACGATAGCGGCTCCTTCCGGGAGCACCGCAATCACTGGTTGTACACGGCCTTAACCCGTGCCGAAAACGGGCTCACCCTTTTAACGCGTCAATAGGAGCGTCCACTATGTCACTTTTTGATAGAAACTCACCCCTGAAACCCAACCAGGCCTACCTGAAGATGGGTATTTATGGCAACGCCGGTACGGGCAAGACCTACACCGGCTCCAAGGTTGCAATCGGACTCGCCGAATACGTGAAAGAAAAGGGCGGCGCGCTGCCTCCTGTTTTCTTTCTCGACACCGAGACGGGATCGACATGGGCAAAGCCTTGGTTCGACCAGGCCGGCGTCGAATTCATTTCGATCTGCACGCGCTCATTCTCCGATTTGAAGCAGGCGGTTGCGGATGCCGAGAAGGAACAAGCAATTCTAATCGTCGACAGCATCACCCACTTCTGGATTGAGCTTTGCCTCACCTTTGCCCGCCAGCGCAAGCGCAAAGACAATCGCTTGGAGTTTCAGGATTACGGTGCCATTAAGCCGATGTGGGCACAGTTCACGGAGTCTTATCTCAACAGCAAGGCCCACATCATCCTGTGCGGCCGCGCCGGCAACACATATGAGTACCAGGAGAAAGAGGACGGCGGCAAGAAAGAGCTGATCTCTACCGGCACCAAGATGAAAGCTGAAAGCGAGATGGGCTACGAGCCGTCACTTCTGGTCGAGATGATCGCCGAGAAGTCATTGGAACGGAAGAAAAAACTCACCATACGCAAGGGTTATGTGGTGAAGGACCGCTCCACCATCCTCGATGGCCGCGAATTCATCAACCCCGGCTTCAAGGTCTTCCTGCCGCATATTGAGCTCCTCAACATTGGCGGTCAGCATGTCGGCGTCGACGCATCGCGCAACAGCGCCAAACTTTTCGACCAGCAGACGGGCAAGCCCGATTGGCAGAAGGAGAAGCTCCAAAAAGAAATCGTGCTCGAAGAGATCCAGAACCTGCTTGTCATGCACGTACCCGGACAAGCGGCCATCGACAAACAGCGCAAGATCAAACTCATCAAGGACCACTTCAACGCCACGTGGAAGGAGTTGGAGGAGGTCTTGTCCGCCGAAGCCGTGCGGCAGGGTTACGACACCATGCATCGCGAACTGGAGGGCAAGCCGTCGCGGTACTCGAATCAGGGTATCGACGACAGCATTCCGGACTTCAAGCCCGCAGATAAGGCGGCTGCAGCTCAGAACAATCCTCCGAAGGAGCCTGAGAAGACGCCGGCGGCTCCAGCAGAGAGCGCTGCAGCTACTACTGAGAAGCGAGGTCTATTCGGCAAACCAATCACAGCTAAAACGGCGGAAAACGCAGCATCTGCCGCTTAATGAATCGGATTGGTGTCCCGGCTCTGGTGCCCTTGACTTCACAGATGTGGACACCCTCGATTCGCTGATAGAAGCGAATCGAGACGCCCGGCCCGGCCGGACGACTGCTCTTAGGGGATGACCGTGAAGCTTGAGGGCGTAGGTCATTCCCTGATTGCAGGGGAATTATAGGAAGAAATTATGGCGACATGTAGAAAATGCGGGCGGACGAATATCAGGAAGGGCAAGGGCGGCCGGAAGAAATGCCGTCGCTGTGGCTTCCTATCTGAGAAGAAAGCAGCGCGAGCATGAGCATCCGCACCGCCATCGAGATAAACAACGATTTCCATGCCCATCAGAAGGGCAAATTCATCGGTGATCTCATGTGGACCATCTACCACGGCAATGACGCCGATTGGGAAGACCTGCGCCGCAGATATGGCGTTGAGCGCGTTTACCAGTGCCACGATGCCGACGACAGGCTGCAGGCACATAAGGATCAGCGCCACCCTGCGAATTTCAGGAGGACACCATGACGGCAAAGCCGCAATTCTCCGTCACCCTACTACCCGGCAACGAGGTTCGCTTCTGGAGCCTAAGCCGCAAGGCAAAGGTGAAGCCGGAGTATCGGCCCATGGGCGCTGAAAGATATCAATCTCAAGCGGCGGCGGAGTTTGCCGTTGACCACTACCTAGAAACGGGCAAGATCCTGCTGCATTCAGAGGTTAAGGCTATTCTCGCGCGGCGCAGAGCGTGGAAGCGAGAACAGGAATCACAGCTGCGGGCATCTGTGCGCCGGAGGAGCGAAGCAACACAGCAGGAGTTGAGGGTGTAACGGAGTAAATGACCGGTAATTGATATGGCTTACAAAATGACAGATTTAAGTGTCGGATTACGCATAGGTCGCAAAACCAATGGCACTTTCGATATTGAATACAACTGGGGCGAGGAAAGCCTTTATTTGGACACTGAGGATGCGGAGAAGGTCGCTAACTACATCCTGCAAGTCTTGGGCAAACAACACTCTCCGAGGGATACATAGCTCATGACCATCGGTGAACTTATTGCGGCTGTCGAGCACGCGATGGATAAAGGCGCGTATGCCTGCCTATGTGAAGGCGAAGCCCGAAAAGGCTATGTCGCGGTGACGCCTGGGAGCGTCCCTTGGCTGCCGTCCGGAGACTGGCCCGATGACATTGTTATAACGCAGAAAGGCCGCGAAGTAAGAATTGTGGCGATCTACGCCAAGGAGCCATGCAACGGGGCATTCTCGCGTATGATTAACGGCATTCTCAAGGCTGGCCTACGCCCTGTAGTTGTGGAACCCATGGGCGGCATGAACGACATCATGCGCGCGTGGAACTGGCGTTGCAGAGAAGTGGGGTCAACGTTTGATGACCACGAACGCCACTGGTTTCCGCAGCGCAAATGGATAGAACACCGGACAAAGGGGCCAGCGGTTATGATGTCTGTAAAAGATGCGAGACGATTTCACCGCAGAAATAAAACGCAACCTAGCGGCCAGGGTAGGCCACCTCTGCTCCAACCCTGAGTGCCGCGCTCTTACATCTGGACCGCAGGATGATCCCGAGGGCACCGTCAATCTTGGAGTAGCGGCTCATATCACCGGAGCATCTCTGGGAGGCCCGCGATTTGATGCGGCTCTCACGCCCGCCATGCGCAGCAGCATCGATAACGGCATCTGGCTATGCCAAAACTGTGGCAAGCTTATCGACAGCGATATGACGAGATTCACTGAATCGCTTCTGCGAGCATGGAAGTTGACCGCAGAGGACCATGCCCGCTATTCCCTCGGAAGAACCGCTGGGACTTCCACGCTTGTAGGAAAGCCTGAGCTGCAACTGTATCTGGAAATCGATAAGATCGGCCCGGATGTTTATACTCAGGTCCCCGTCCGCCGCTTTTTCCTTGGCCTGAAGAACGTCGGCACTGTGCTTGCCAAATTTCCTGGTATCCGATTCAATCGTAGCTCGGGCTTAGGATTGGACCAATTCGGGATCAATGGCAATTACGGAACGGGGTTGCCGCAACTTCCCTCCCAGCAGGAATGGATCACCTTTCGCGGCGGGAATGACCACGTCATACACGCGGCTGAAGAACTGATGGTCACAAAACTCTGGCAACCCGGCGAAAACAGAGATGTCGACGGCATTAATGTCAAAGATTACCCCAATCTTCATACGCGAAGCGGCCCCACGCACCATCGTTGGGAATTCAAGCCCATCAATTTTCGCTGTGATATTTCGGCCGAGGGTATTCCGACCGTGACAGTCGAGAAGGAATTTCCCTCTGAGTCGGTTGTATGGCTTCGACGCTAGTCATTCAGACCAAGGATCGGCCAGCAGGCTCGATAATGGAAGGATGTTCGAGTATGACATCACACTTTCATTCGCAGGCGAGCAGCGTGCTGAGGTCGAGCAGATTGCCGACTGTCTGATTGCGGCCGGGGCCAAGGTTTTCTACGACAAGTATTCAAAGGCGGAGCTTTGGGGTAAGGACCTGTACCAGCACTTGTCGGCCGTTTACCAGAAAAAGGCGCGGTACTGCATGGTCTTCATCTCGAAAGAATACGCAGAAAAGGCCTGGACAAGCCACGAGCTGAAGGCCGCCCAAGCCAGGGCATTTGCCGAGAAGGGGGCAGAGTACATTCTGCCCGTTCGCTTCGACGACACCGAAGTAGCTGGTGTATTGCCAACCACTGGATTTCTGGATTTCCGCTCCGAAGGCGCCGCAGGGATCTGCGCTGCGGCCCTAGAAAAACTTGGAAAGGCAACGGTGCCCCATCGGATACCCAGTCCGACCGCGGCTGCACAGGGACCGTTCTCCTGCGACTCTTCACCCCGCGCGCTCATCCTCTCCAAGGAACTCAACGTCACAATTTTCCCTCTGGTCGCGGAGAGCACCTGGAGCGATCAAATTGAGCTTTCGATTGAGCCCGAGGACAAAGAGACAGACGCCGTCCTCACAAAAATGAGGGGGCAGAAGCGGGGAATGCTCGTCGCCTATGGACTCGACGTTGCGGAAGTGGAACTTGAGTCAGCGGTCCGCAGCACGGTTCGAGGAGAAGCACTTTGGAAGTTGCAATTCCGCGCGAAGAGATCGGACTTCAGAAACGACATGGAAATGGGAACTTCCGGCACGACCGCCGAGCAGTTCGCTGAAATGCGCGTTCGCCGGCTGCTCTTGAATGAATTTCTGCCGCAGCGAAACGATCAGGGCGGCAACCACATTGGATTTCTAAACAATCTGATGCAGGAGAATCTCATCCAGGGAACGAACCCGATCATGGCCGTCGAAAAATCTCTCTTTCCCGATTTGTTCCGGCAGCTTGGAAGCTCGCCGCAGCCGTTTCTCGAATCTGCATGGATATCGGCGGTTGTCGGCCTCAAGCTGAGCTCGGCCATCGAGCATATCGACTATCTGAAGCTTGCCCTGTCCGGCGAGTTACTCCACGTCAAATTTAGAGGCTACCGGCACCGCAGATATTCAAACGTCGAACCTTACAAAATTGAAGTTTCCGGACAGCTACGGCTCGCGGAATAACAATTGCGCTGCCTACCGGTTAAGAATCCTTCCCCCGCTTCAGCGTCAGCGTAGGCGGCTTCTTCTTGCCGGGCAACTTTTTCAGAGACAGCTTTTCCGACAGATCCACAACTCCCCGCTTCAGAGTTACGTCTCCGGTTTTGTGGGTTCCCGGTATTTTTCTGACCTTTGGGCTCGCCTCAACCGCGGGTACTGCTGCATCGGGATCTGTCTCCTCCAGAGGGGCCGATTTCGCTGGCGCTTTGGCGGCTTTGGTGATCGCCGCATCGACGGTGCTTTCAACCACGGACTGGCTCACGCCCTTGTCCACGGCTTTGCGAACGGCCTTTTCGAGCTTCTTGACGGCTTTTTCTTTTTTGCGTGCTTCCTTTGTCATTTCGTATCCCTCATAACGCAGATATTCTTGCAGATCGGAATTCTATATTGCAGAAAGGGCATGGAAATGTATAAAAGGCAAACGCCATGACGTAAATACGCCCCATAAGGTGGATCTAATTCAGGCTGCTGCTGCGGTATTGAACCACATCGAAGGGGGTGCCCAACATGCCCAGTGACAGGTAGGACTAATCGAACCCGCGAGCAACGATGCCAAGCTCATCCGCGCGCCGTCGCAGAGCCTTCACCAGTTTTTCAAAGCCATCATCCGTGAAAATATCGATCCACTGCCATGTCCGAAGTCGGTCCGGTACTTCGCATTCGTCGAGCCGCAACGGAATGATGAAAATGCTGCCTTCAGGCTGATGATCGGCGACATCTAGCGCCAGTTTAATCTCTTTATGAGCAAAGCCAGCGGTTCTAAGCCATTTATTGGAAAGGAACACCAAAATTGCGTGGCTCGACTTGACTGCGCGCCTGATTTCAAGTTCCCAATCAACGCCGCCAATCAGGTCTTCCTCGTCAAACCACGGTTGTATGCCCCGTTCAAGGAGTTGGAGCCTTGTTTTTCGAACGGAGTCTTTGTCTTGTTTTGAATGGCATAGAAACACCTTGAGAGGTGCCTCGGTATACTTAATCTTCCCTGCCATAAGGTCACTTAGATCTTTCCTCAGGAGATCGGCGAAGCTTTTGAGCGATGGAACCCCATACTTTCTGCGAGCGACCTTTCTCATTATCGCGGGTGATGTCTGCTGGACTTTCGAAGCAAACTCGTAATAGAGAACTACTTTCTCATTGTTCAGGGCAGTTAGGAATATCCCATCACCGTAGAGAGGATTAAAGTCAGTCCTTGAAAATCTGTAACCCCTAGTGTGTGGTTTGTAGAGCCATATGATCGCGTCCGCTTCCAACACGGCACGATAAGGGTCCTGGACGCCATCCGGCCAGAATTCTTCCGCAGATGCATAATCCTCGGCTCCGCATTCGAGAATGAGCTTGCGGGCAAGTTCGTGAGCTTTTTCTCCGGCCGTGATTGTGACGAGGAAAATGCGCATTGTTATGGGGTGCTGCTGGATTGATACCTTCCCGGTGAGCGCACGGATGCATTGTCCGGAGAATTCAACACTTTCGCAGGATGCTTGCGGTAACGGACGTATTATGCCATAAATGGCGGACCGACACCGCAAAGTGCAAAGATGCGGTGCCGATCCTGACCACAACGTCTCGCTGAAAGAAACACGTCATGGCTGAAGCCGATATACCCGCTCGGGACCGTTCGAGCAAGAAAAGCAATCTAAGGATACGTCTCGGGAAAATATTAGACCGCTCTGCCAATGATCTTCACGGCTTCTATAAAAAGCATTACATCTGCATTGAACGTGAGAATGACGACCGATTCTACATCGTCGTAACCGCACCAGGCGGAGGCTACTGCTATGACGGATGGTGGCCGCGAAATCCCTTAGAGCCTCGAAAGACAATGCGCGAGGCGATTGAACAGGCTTTACTCGGCAGTTGTCTGCTACCACAAACCAAAGATGGCCGACGCAAATGATCGCCCTCGCCGCATCCGCATTCGAACTCTGGGCAGCCCGCGAAGGCTACAACACAGCCCCCACCGTGTCTCCCTGCCCACTTCGCCAATATGCCGACTGCGACACTCAGAAGGCGTTTGAAGCCTACCAAGGCGGCGCTGCTGATACTGCGCGTATGTTGACGGAATCCACGCTGGAGACGGATGCACTGCGCGACAAATTACAGGCGCTCGCATGCAGCAAGTAGAATTATTTCCAGAACCCACCATGAAACCTAAACATGATCCCGGCGGTAAGGTCCGTCTAGCAGTGGCGCAGGGCGTAAAAAGCACTGCGGTCTTTGGTGGCCCTAAGGACTGCTATCGTTACCGTCTCAAGAGGACGTGGGATGACAGCAAGCCGCACGTCATGTTCGTCATGATGAACCCCAGCACAGCCGATCCTCTGATCGATGACCCCACGGTCGCAAAATGCGGGCGTTTTGCTCGGGCATGGGGATATGGCGGGATCTACGTGGGCAATACGTTCGCTTATCGAGCGACTGACCAGAAGCGACTGCTGGAGATATCCGATCCGATAGGCCCGGACAACGACAAACACCTGATTGAGATGGCACAATCTGCGGCCGTTGTGGTGTTTGCTTACGGCAAGCCTAAGCATGCGCCCTTGCGCACGCGAGGACCAGCACTGGCAAAGCTGCTAATAGAGCGGGCTGGCGTCACACCGCACACATTACGGCTGTCCATGGAGGGAACGCCTTGGCATCCGTTGTACCTCAAAGAAACATTAAAGCCCGTCGTATGGAAGCTGTGACAGAACGGTTTTCTTCTTTAGACTTTCGGAATTCGTGCCTGGACCGAATCCGAATTTATACATTCGGGAGGAATTCGAAGCAGGGGCTCGTACAGGCTTGTCTTGTCTCCCACTTTTTGGAAATATCGGAAAAAGTCCTGAGACGAAGGAGGAGCGACTACGGCTATGATCCGTATCGTGTCGCCCTGGCTCGCATGAATCCTTCCCGTCCACGTGCCAGAATCACGGTTGTATTGCACAGAAGAAAAGCCTTGCGGCCAAACCTGCCCCGTTCTTTCGCTCTGAGCCAATACCCAGATCTCGTGCCCTTTCGGCAAGCGCCTCAATGTTCCTCGGACAGGGTAGGTAAAACTCTTGCCAAGCGGCCTAGGCTCAGCAAGAACTTCCTGGGGCCGTGGGTAAGTAATTTCGATACGAGGGCCAAATGCAATTCGCCATACCTGCACGATTCCGGCCCAAATTGCATTGCTCGCAACACCTTGGCTAATGGGGTCCATATCGTTCATAGCATAGCCGATAGCCCCTCAGTTGTTGGACGCACGAACAAGAGCGCAGCCCGTGTGTGTCTCGCTTCCGCTCATCGCTGTAATCGACCGACCTACCTGCTGGGCTTCTTTATCTTTTTCACCGCAGCCTTTTTAACTGAAGCGGCCTTAACTGCCTTCTTCGCTGCTTTCTTAGCCGGAGCCTTCTTGGCGGCGGATTTCTTGGCAGCCTTCTTCGGAGCGGCTTTTTTCGCGGGAGCTTTCTTTGCAGCCTTCTTTGTCGCGGTTTTCTTCTCTGCTTTCTTCACAGCTTTCTTGGCAGGCGTCTTCTTCAAAGCACCGGTCACTGCAGTTACCGCTGAATCAATTGCCGACTTGATAACGCCGGCCGCATCTTCCGCAGCCGCGAATCCTACCCCAACCGCAAATCCTGCCTTTTCGACTATCGTTTCGTCTGCCATTCTCAGCCCCCTCAATGTTTGTGTTAATACGCCGTTACGAATTGTAGGGTCATTTCGCAGTCAGTGGGTATTTCTTTTGTTGGTCCTTCCTGTGTTGCCTTTCCTGCCTAGCTTCGTCCCGCGCTCCTTCTGTCAAAGGTTTCCGCACCAAGGGACCGAGAAGCCCTTTGACAGCGCGCGTGCCTACGCTCTTACGGCAGCGTCAACACCAATCTGAAAGGACATGACGATGCTGAATTTCAACGATCAATCAAGGCCGCCGCCCATAACCTACGGCTGTGTTTGTTCCGGGATCTCTGCTCCTACACTCGCTGCAAAACATCTTGGATGGAAAATCGCCTTCTTTAGCGAAATAGATAAATTCCCCCGCGCTGTATTACAGCACCACTACGCATCGATCCCCCTACATTCCGACTTCACCACAATTCAGAAAGATACATATGGAACAGTTGACCTTCTTGTCGGGGGAACACCCTGCCAATCCTTCTCAGTCGCCGGAAAACGCCTCGGACTGGATGATCCGCGCGGCAACCTCGCGCTTGAATATGGGGCCTTGGCTACACGCCTTCATGCCCTCTGGCTGGCATTTGAGAACGTCCCAGGTCTTCTCTCAAGCGCCAAAGGCGAAGACTTCGCAGCATTCATCAGTGCCATTACCGGGATTGAATACCGACCTCCCGCCGCCGGATGGAAGAACGCTGGAATCGCCGAAGGCCGTACAGACAGATGGGGCATCGCCTGGCGGATACTTGACGGCCAATATTTCGGAGTGGCCCAAAGACGCCGCCGTTTGTTCGTTATCGGATATCGTGGAGACTGGCGTCCTGCCGCAGCGGTATTACTTGAGCCCGATAGCATGCGCGGGGATTCTCCGCCGAGCCGCAAAGCGCAGGCGAACGTTGCCGCCCTTACTGCAGCAGGCGTTGGAACATGCAGCGCGGATGATAACCAAGCCCAAGCAGGGCATCTCATCGCAGGAACTTTAGAAGCTGCTGCTGGCCGCAGCGGTGGCGCTGGGATCAATCCAGGAAGGCTTGTCTGTGCCAATCTGGCAGAAACGATGCGGGCGGGAGGCAATACTACTGGTGGTCATCGACCGCCAGGCACTGATGTTGACACGGCCAGTACCTACTTAATTGCACACAGCCTTCGCGGTGAAGGGTTCGATGCGAGCGAAGACGGCACGGGGCGCGGTACGCCGTTAGTGCCAGTGGCCTTCTCCTGTAAAGATGATGGCCGTGACGTCACGAATGATCTCTCGCCCACCTTACGCAGCATGAATCATGATGCCAGCCATGCGAACGGCGGAGGGCAGGTTGCGGTCTGCTATCCCATTCTTGAGCCCGGTTCACGCACTGGCGTCTCCACGACTGATCCCCGTGCGGGTATGGGAGTTGGCGACCCCGAAGATCCGATGTTCACTCTCCAATCGGGCAAGCAGCACGGTATAGCCGTTTCCTGTTTTCCAATTAATACCCAGATGGCCTTGCGTGACGAAGGAACAAGCAATAGTTCGCGTGAAGGTGTCGGTCTAGGAAAAGAAGGTGACCCAGCCTTCACATTGCAGGCTCATCATTCACATGCCATTGCAATGTCATTACGCGGTCGTGATGGCGGAGCTACAGCAGAATTATCTGGCGATGTCATGCCTGCTATCCGCGCTTCCCAAGGTGGCGGCGACAAACCGCATGTTCTGGTGCCCTCTGCCGTTCGCAGGCTTACTCCTATCGAGTGCGAACGGCTCCAGGGCATGCCGGACAACTATACCCTCGTTCCGCACGGAAAGAATAAGGCGAAGGATTTCCGAGAATGGTTCGAATACCTTCGTCTACGGGTAACGGGCCTGACTGAAATGGATGCACGTCAACTGGCTGCAGATGGGCCCAGATACAAAGCCATCGGGAACAGTATGGCAGTCCCGTGTGTGAAATGGATATTTGACCGGCTTGATCATGTACATCGGACCCTCTTGCAATCGGAGAAGGCAGCATGAGAACCATTCACCTTCCCGCTATCGACAAGCGGGTTCCATTATCGGCTTATATCAAGGCCATCCGAGCCGCCAAGGAGAATCCTGAGCGCACATTCACTACTGGTTTAACAACATGGTGGCCGACTACCGGCGCTGAAATCATGGATCAGTTCCGCCGAGGAATGATGAAGCGAATCAACGATGGCATTCCTTACTCCGAGAGGGGCCGATCATGACCAGCCTCCAGGACAAAGCAAATCCGCCGCCGTCATCGAAGGTTCAAATTCACGGTAGCACTTTGTGGCTTGGCGATTGTATCGAGGTTATGGCAACTCTCGATGCTGAATCGATCGACTCAATCGTCACGGACCCTCCCTATGGAATTCGATTCATGGGAAAGGCGTGGGACGGGTCGGACATCGAGAACACTGTGTCCGTCAAAATGCGCAAGAATACCGTTCGTGCGGACAGTTATAAGCGCCACGATGGACTGGCGTTCGCGGCCGGAACCTACGACACTTCGCCTTCTGGCAATACGGCCTTCCAGATCTGGACGCAAGCATGGGCTTTAGAAGCTTTCCGAATTCTCAGGCCAGGTGGGCATCTCCTCTCATTCGCGTCCCCACGCACTTACCATCGCATGACAACTGGCATCGAGGATGCGGGCTTTGAGATTAGAGATCAGATAATGTGGCTATTCGGCTCTGGGTTCCCCAAATCCCACAACCTCGATGGGAATTACGAAGGTTGGGGTACCGCCCTCAAACCGGCGCACGAACCCATCGTTGTTGCCAGAAAGCCACTGAAAGGTACTGTTGCCGACAATATGCTTAGGCACGGAACAGGTGCTCTGAATATTGATGCTTCAAGAATTTCGACAGAAGAGGTTCTCGCCGCTGGGGCCGGCGGTCTCTTTTCCCATATCCGTGATGGAAAGCCCTACCCCACTCGCACCCGCGAGAACGAAGCGAGCGCAAATAGACGATACTCAGGCTCTGGTGGCACCGACTTTGCCATGATTCCCGGTGTGAGAGGCGGAGACGAGCGCGGCCGCTGGCCCGCAAACGTAATACACGATGGCAGCGGCGAGGTATTGGCTTCATTCCCCCAGGCAACAGGACAGCAGGCACCCGTCACAGGCCGTGAGCCGAGCAGTAAAACGAACAACGTATACAGTTCTTTCAATGGCCGCCCAGCCACAACTCCGCGTGGTGATTCAGGAAGTGCGGCTCGTTTCTACTACTGTGCGAAGGCCAGCAAAGAGGACCGTGACGAAGGGCTGGATGGCCTTGCGGGTAAAAAACAAGACGAATCCCGCAAAGAGGGAAATCCTGGCGGCGATAATCCGCGGAATCGCGGTTTAACGCTACGCGCCAACCATCATCCCACCGTCAAGCCCACAGACTTGATGCGCTATCTGTGTCGCCTCGTAACGCCCCGCAACGGCATAATCCTTGACCCATTTATGGGATCTGGTAGTACGGGGAAAGCTGCGATATTGGAGGGATTTCGTTTCTTCGGCATTGAGCGCGAGGGGGAATACTTTGAAATCGCGCACAGACGTATTCAGGACGCTCAGAAACAACCCGATATGTTTCACATGAGCGCGACATGAATGAGCCATCGGACATACAACTGCCGCTGACCGGCGACGAAAAGCTTTGGGCTTTCCAAAAGGCTACTAACTCCATGGAAGGAGCCGAAAAGCGGTGGACCGAGCGAATCGCCAAAGGCCTGACCGATAAACAACTAGAAGAGGCGATTGCCTACGAGCTTGGAGATTTTGGAAGTCATGGGGGAGATCCGGTAGGCGTCACCTACCAAGCCAGTGGCCTGAGGATTTGGGCAGATCGTTGTCTCGGAAGCCGCAGCAACCCTCCCATACTTCAGGGTCATGACACAGTATCATTCGCTCGCCGTGTATATGGCATCAGCGATCCCAACGACAAGCAGGGGAGGTTGTTTTGAGCCATCCCCAGCAGCTTGGCTTCGGCTTCGATGAAATGCTCGAAGCCGAGCGCACAGCCCATATCCCATCGACGATGGAAGAGGCCACTCCGTACTATCGCAAACTCATTGAAAAACACCATGCCGCGATGATGGCAGGCGATAAAGACGCCGCGATGGCAGTCCGAGCGGAAGCCGATGATCTGGCGTATAAGCTTAACGGTAATGACTTCGGCATTAAGGGCGGACCGGACTCGATTCCTTCCCAATTAGAGCGTGCAACGGCCGCACCAGAAGGCATCGTCCCGATGTGGGGCCAGTCAGGCAACTACTCCATCGACGTGGACGGCATGAAGGTCCGTATTGAGCAGGATGGCATGTTCGCTGTCGGCTCACACGCAATGTTCTGGCTCGCCTTTTCAGCGCACGCAGTGGACTACGACAAGCCGTTCCTGAGTGAGACAGGCTACCGGAGCTTCATCGGAATATTCGCGCCGCCTGAAGCTGGCGTAACACCTGATGATTTCGCACGGGGAGCCATTCGAGGCCAGATGAAGCGTGAGCATAAGGGTAAGCCGTATCGTATCGAGCAGACCTATGTGGACCGAGAGATGGAGCGACGCGCACAGAAGTCGGCGGCGGAGCATGCGCAATGACGGACATCAACAAAGCCATCGCATTCGCCAAGGAATGCTTGAAGTGGGACGATCCACTTTCTGTCGTCACGGTTTACCACCCCCACGTCATCATTGATCAACGAAATATCGAACGGACATTCGTTCCAGCCCTTGTGGGAAGCAGTCTGGATGGATTCCTCGGCAAGCGCTTCTTCATTCAAATCAACCGCGGCACCACGAGCCTGTTCAAGTGGCGCGTCATGATCGGCCTGCAGGACATCTCAAAGTCTGCCGCGCGCTATGATCATGCTCAGGCTGAAAGTGATGACCTTTACGATGCGATCTTCGATGCGTGCGTGGCAGCGGCGCGCTTGTACGGCGACACCGACTATTGATGCTGGCAAATAGCCTAGAAGCTTCGATAGTGGTTCCGTATCAATTCCCCGTGCCGAATCCCGGCAGCGATGCTCTTCCTTTCTTCTTCTTTGTAGTTCGTCTCATCTGTAGGGCCAGAAGTCAGGAAGTTGAGTGCGGCCGACCACATACGCTTATATGTTCTATCGGTGTAATCCTTGTTAATGGACCACCCAATTGGCGTTTCTTGTGACTTGTCGTACCAATAGCGGTATTTCTTCATGTCCCGTTGCGTGCCCGACGGGAACATATAGCAACGCGACAGGTAGTATTCGGCTGCCGTTTCGCCAGTCGCAGCGCTTGACGAGAAGAGCTGAAACGCTCCCACTTCATCAACGCTGAAGCCTATCCCTTCCATGAGCTCGATTCCCACCAAAGCCTGCAAATCAGGATCACCAACCTCGGCCCCGATCACTTCCCAGCACATCATGTTGCGCAGGTCGCCTCTTTCAGCACTCTCCCACCATGCTGAGTTGACGTCGCCCGCGTTTAAATGGCCGGGATTTTCCACATCGCAGTACACGCTTTTCGTCTGATTCGCAGGGGTTTTCGCATCGATTGTGGCAATCACGGTCCAGTAATTGCTCTTCAGAGAATCTGTCGGCGTTCCTTTGCCATCCCTATACATCTGGAAGAGGTCTTTTTGCGCTGATTGGCCGCCGTCTTCCGCGACGAGCTTCGACCAAAGGTATGCCTGACGCAAGTCTGCCTTCCCCTCACCGAGCCTGCTGAGTAGGTAGGCATAAAATTTTTGCGAGGCCGCGTCTCCTTTTACGGCCCCCACATAAGCCCAGCAGGCAGCCGTAGCATCATCTGAGGCTTTGTGCGCCGCCTGCACAAGACGGCGGGTTTCGTTCAAATCGGTCGAACTCGGCTTCGCCGGATCGCAAGATGAGGTTGAAGCTGGGGCAGGCAGCGTTTTGAGCTGGGCAAACAGTGCATCCCGCTCGCCAGCCATTTTGTCGAGAATCTTGGTGGCGTATTTCTTTTCAGCAGCCGCTTCCGCGGCAGTTGGCGGCGGCGGGACTGCCGCTGCGATGAACTTCCATTGTGATGATTGTGTGCCAGCTTGGATGCTTGTGGCGGTTCCGTTAACGATGCCTGCTTGGTTCATGCCTCCGTCGTACACATAAATCGCGCCCATCAAAGCTGGTTCTCCCTTGCGAATCAACAAGACGCGCTTCTTGTCATATGCCTTCACGTAGAAATTCGAGAAAAATCCCGAGTCCCACCTCCCGTCGTACTGCGTTCCGGCCCATTTCAGAACCACACAATCTGTATGCGTGTCCGTTTCTCTGTCGCACAGCTGAATTTCCATCGGCGCCCCAAGAGGAGGTGCGGCGCTGACCTTGGCATTTTCGTCGACCTGATAGTCAGAGGGGACGTAATTCGGCTTTGCCGGAGGGAGCGAGTCTTGGGTTGGTGCAGTTCTTTGGCTGGTCGGTCCCGCCACTGCTCCCGATCCTGCCGCGACTGTCGGAGGCGCTGGAACTGGGCTACCTGTCTGAGTTGGTTGCGTTATTTGAGGGACCGGTTGCGGCGCAGGTTTCGAGGGCATCGTTACGGTGCCTTCCCACTTTCCCGATGCAAAAGGCGTGCCGTTATTGGACCACACTACAATGCCGGAAATTGTATTGCCGGCGGCAATCTTGCCCGTATAGGTCGCAGTCACGCCTAAAGTTCCAGCGGTATCTTTTCGCTCCATGGTCACGCCATTTTGCTGGTCGCGCTCGAATGTGATTGTCGCAACGGTTGCAGTTCCTTTCTTGTCTTTTGCGAAGGCGCTGACTACACCATCGAACCTGGCATCGTAATTCTGGCCATTCCATGTCAATGTTCCGTGGTTCGTAATTTGAGCCGGGTTCGGATCTGGCGACTCGGAAATCGAAATAGTTACCGGAACAGACGCTATGTCCTTGACCACAATCTGCGCGCCCGCTGGGCGCGTCGTGGGGTACGCAAGGCCGACAACGGCAAGTGCGAAAAGGAGACCCATGCGTTTGCGCATCGAGACCACCTCCTGAAGAGCTGATCAATTGTTGATCGATGTTTGGTGGATCGCAATACAGTCCAACGCATAAAACACCGAAAATCTCGGATTTTTTCCTTATACGGCTTATGCGGCTTCCACGACCTTCCGCGTTGGAGCGTTCCCGCCCAGATTGGGGTTAGAATTTGCTTCGCAGGAGGTTCGTATGGCCTACAGTGTCTTCGGTGGGGACGAATTCGGCGAAGCAGCTCTCGCTTTCGCACGCAACTGCTTGCTGCAGCCGGACTCATTCCTTGGATCGGAAACCTTCGGCCTAAGCGTCAGGCCGGATGGATACAACACCGGACCTGAGATGTTCTCGGATTGTCGGGACCTGGACTATAGGTCGCTGGATCAAGTCATGATGGTGGTGACTCACTGGTGCCAACTCAACAACGTCAAGCTTGAGATACTCTTCTCCGGCGAATCGTTCATTTGCCAATTTATTGAAGGCGACCCCGTAGACCAGATCATCGAAACCGCCCCGACCATGAATCTGTGTTTCGCATTGCTCAATGGCTGTTCCACGCTTGCGCAACATATGAAGAACATCATCCCGCCTCGTCCTTCGAGGTCATGGAGCGATTTCACCGGGAGAGACGATTAGAACCCGACGTTAAGAGCAGCTTTTTTTGCTGGGCCAGACACTATACGGGCGAGATTTGTATTTTCAAGTCTTCCTCTCGCAGACGATTCACCCTATGCTTGCCGCTGATAACAGGTTTTATCAATCGAAGGTAGTGCGATGACGGATTGCGGAATTATTCCCACCACTGGGTCTTTGGAACGATTCCAAGAAGCGAAGTGGAAAACGCCCGCACTCTTCTCGCCATCGCCCCGAGCGGAGGAACGCTTCTGGGATTTCTTCACCAGCAACATCCGCAACCGTCACACGCGGCGGGCATATCTACACGCAGCCCTGCGGTTTTCAGAATGGTGCTCGGCGTGGACCATCACGGATCTCCGGACCGTCCGGCCCATCAATGTCGCCACCTACATCGAGCAAATGCTGCAGACGCACTCCAAGCCAACGGTGAAGCTGCACCTGGCCGCGCTGCGCGTGCTATTTGACTGGATGGTGGTGGGGCAGCAGATCGAGACCAACCCTGCCCAAGTCGTCCGCGGGCCGAAACACTCCGTCCGCAGAGGCAAGACAATCCCGGTGAGCCCAGAAGAAGTGCGGCTGATCCTCGGCAGCATTGAGACCGACACGCTCATCGGACTGCGGGACCGCGCGCTCATCGCCATGCTGTTCAATACCGTGAGCCGCATCAGCGCAGCGCTGAGCATGCGCGTGGAGGACTATTTCACCGCCGGGCGCGATGCGTTTGCGAGGCTACAGGAGAAAGGCGGGAAGGAGCACGTCGTACCAGTGAACCACGTGCTCGCTCAATATATGGACGCCTACATCCATGGCGCTGGGCTCGCAGACGACCCGAAGGGACCGCTATTTCGCACGTCGCCGCGCTGGTCTGTTCATCTTGAGCGCCGTCCCATGTTGCAGGGAGACGCGTACCACATGATTGCCCGGCGGAGGAGAGCAGTCGGCATCACGACCAAGATCGGAAACCACAGCTTTCGCGCCGGCGGCATTACCACGTATCTCAAGAACGGCGGATACCTTGAGGTTGCCCAAAGGCTGGCTGGGCACGCATCGCCAGTCACTACGCAGATATACGACCACCGGGATGACGAGGTATCGCGTGCGGAGGTGGAGAGGATTGCGATCTGACACGCGTTGCGTTCACTCGCATTTATTGTTCCCGTTGCTCCCAGTTTCGAAGTGCCTGTATTAACTCCTCGGGACCATCTTTAGCGAAGTAGTCAATCCATCTATAGCCCCTCAGGGGCATCGGAGGGTCTACATCATCTAGCCTGACCGGGATGACTACAGCTTTGTCCTTGGATTGTAGAACTGACTCCAAAATCCTAAGCTCGTTCTCTGCATAGGCGCGACCGTTAACGTTGAGTGACTCCTTTGATAGGAAAATGAGGAAGAAATCTGACTTCTCAATTGCGCTATAAATCTCAGTCGCCCATCTTTGACCAGGCAGTATCTGCTCACTATCCAGCCATGGCCGAAATCCTGCCTCTCTCAGCGAATCGGAAATTAGTTTGACTTTCTCGACATCACCTCTGGCGTGAGAGATGAAAATTTGGGGAGAAGCTTTTCGTCTGGATGATTCCGTATCCGTCGCGGCTGCTTTCCCCCTCCCTTGTTTCGAATCCGCGACGGCGGCCGCTGCGGGGATAATTTGTGCTATCTGTCGGATCAGGTGTTCTCTTACGAATCTTTCAAAGTCGATAGAAGACCCATACTCCCAGAACAGTAAGCCTAATTTTTCCAGCTTCTGCTTGAAGCGAGAAACCCGCTGGAACTGGGCCAGCTCTTTCGCATTCGTGGTGTAGAAGGGACTCGTCTTGAAATAAAACATGATGTAAGGCTTCCCATATGACTTGAAATATTCATAGGCACGATCAAATTCCTCTCCTGTTCCAGACCCAGCCCGCTTCGTTGGGGTGCCAAACCTCTTCCACATCACCCCCACGAAAATGTCGTATGCGCCGATTTCTTTGTTGATTACATCCTGAGCGTCGGCCCCGACCGCAGGCCACGCATGCGTCTCCCATCGCACCACTTCAAGGTCTATAGATTGCTGGCTGTCGAACATCTGCTGGTTACTGAAAATTCGCCGTAACTCAGGAATCACGATATTCGACAGGATTTCTCGCTCTTCCGTGACGTCTCCAGGCGACGCTACAAATATTCGAATACTCTTCATTCACTCTCCCGAAAGTTCAGTCCATCTGGGGCGGAGGGCATGGCCTTAATGTCAAAGATCAAATGCGCGGCTCGCAGCGAGATTCGCGTAATTCATGCGAATATAGCCCTCTCGAATCAGTCTGCGGTCAAAGAGCACAAACCGGGTCGCGATGTCATCTTGCGTCGCATGTTGGACCTCACCAAAGGAATCCTCATAGGTAAACCAGCCTTCTCTCGTGGCTGACGGACGGATGTGAACGTCGGCCCGCTTGGCGTCAACTCCGGTGGTCTCATATCGCGCGTAGGCGACAGCGTTGAACTTGGGTTTCCCAGGTAGAAACCCCATCTCTGACAGGGCCGCAACTTGTGGGATATCGGCAATCTTTGGCTCTCTTCCAAGCAGTCTCAGCAGATTGTTCACAATATCGGCATTGCTGTCGGTCAACGAATTTATAGCGAATCGACCGGCGAACCCCGGACTGTATTCAACGAGATCGTCCCGCGTGATGTTGTGCCAGATGGGCAGAATGACTTTTCTACCAACGCTTTCCCGCTCAAATAACGATGTCAGCTCATATTCAGTCCATTTCTTCTTTGCCAGAAATGCTTTAGAAAACACGACAATGCCATACCGGCAGGCCTTCAATCCTCTATCGATTGCGCTGCGTAAATCGTCGCCCCACTCCAACGAAATCTTATCGAACCAGACTTTGATTCCTGCGGCCTCAAGGCCGCGTGCCAAAGGCTCCACATAAGACTTATCTTCCGTAGCATGCGAGACGAAGACATCGTACTCTTCATTAGTCGCTTTTGATTGGGGAGTTGGCGTAGCGGCTTGTAATGGGCCATTGTTGGCCAATAGGACCTTACCGGCTTTGGCAAATTCTCCGGATTCATGCAGGACGATCCTCTCCTGTGCATCGAGCACAGCAGCTGCCTGATGGAATTCACCCGTGGTGCAGCCCAAATAAGCTGCGTCCCACGGATCAGAAACCCATGCTTGTGTATCCTTGCGTCCCGCTTTGAAGCCGAGAAGCCAAACCTTTTTGGACAGGAAATCATGAATAGCCAGATCGTCATGCCGCGTAGCCGAGTAACCAAATTCAACAATGTCGCCTTTGCTACCCAACAATTCACGCGTGGGATGAAAGCTGACAGCCTTTGAGTCCACCGCAGATCTGATTGAATTGACAATGAGCGATAGCCTGCTGAATGGGTTGGAGCCAGATCCGGGCATTAGTTGCGCGGCGGTGATTTTGACCGCGCATCGGGCGAGTTCGCCTGTCAGCCTATCCTTCAGATGGACCCAAAGCGCGCTCGCAGAAATATAAGCGTTTCCGGCCTCGTTAACCATCGGACTTAGCGGCCACTCCCAGTCCACCTCAAGTAACCGGCCAGACTTGGTCACATAAAGGTTGGGATCTACATTCATGAAGCGGCTGTTCAACACCTGCGCCAGTGCGAGAGCTGACTCCCGGTACTCTTTCGTTCCCGGTATGTCGCAAATCTGGTCCCTGGTCAGACCCATATTCCAGTTCTTCGTGAATCCTGTGACTTCGATGAGATAGGTGGTACCCGTCATCAGACGCCGCGGGTCCGGCATCTTTAGCGTCTTTCCACTTTCGATGATGTTTCGCAGGTAATCTACGCCGCGAGCGAACTCTTCGTCCGTCTGCTTCATCGCGATCCTTTCCGGAGACGAGTGAATGATAAATCATTCTCACCCGCGTGCCCTCTCTCCGCTTGTGCCGGCCGCCGTACCTCCTTTCGGTGCGAAAATCACCCTCGCTGCCTCCTGCTATTCGGCCAATGTGCGCCCGCCGCTCGTTTGCGTCAATACACGCATTTTCCGGCGCGCTTTGCGCTTTCCATCGCGAAACAAAAGCTATGACGCACTCACTGACCGGGCACCGTGGATGCCGAAGCAAGGTCTTTACAGCCGTGCAGATTCAACCTATGGTTTCCAAACTCTGGAGGAGAAATATGAACCCGAACGATAAGCCGCCACCGCGTGATTTCCGTGCAGAAGTCACTGCCGACATTATTAAGCTCTTGGAACACGGAGCGGCACCATGGCAAAAGCCTTGGGAAGATGTTGCCGGCGGAGGGATGCCATTCAACCCGACAACACAAAAGCCCTACCGCGGTGGAAACGTACTGGCATTGATGATTTCAGAGATGCAGCACGGGTTCTCCGACCCTCGCTGGATGACATACAAACAGGCTGCCGAAGAAGGCTGGCAAGTACGCAAAGGCGAGCGAGGGAGCAAGATTGAATTCTGGGAAGCGAAGGCTGGAAGCAAAGATCCGAAAGCTGCAGACGACGAGAGACAAGGTCGACTGATTCATCGCGTCTACACCGTGTTCAACGCCCAGCAGATTGACGGCATACCGCAGTTGCCCAAGAAAGAGCGCCAGGAGTGGGAGGCGTGCGAGGCTGGAGAGAAAATCCTCAAGGATGCCGGCGCAGAGATTCGATATGGTGGCGGCCGCGCCTACTACCGCAAGGACACTGACCACATCCAGCTTCCGCCGCGTGAAATCTTCAAGGACGCACCAGGCTTCTACGGCACTGCATGCCATGAACTAATTCACTGGACAGGCGGAGAGAAACGCCTTAACCGCGAAACATTGATGAAATCCAAAGGCATGAATGCCGACGACGAAAACTATCCGCGCGAAGAGCTGGTAGCCGAAATCGGCAGCATGATGCTCGGAGTGGAGACAGGCATTCCGCACGACCCGTCGCAACATGCCGCCTACGTGCAGTCGTGGATTAAATCGTTGAAAAGCGATAAGAATGAGATTTTTCGCGCGGCGAGCGCTGCCTCGAAAGCATGTGATCTGTTGCTCCAGCGAGGCAAGCTACAGGAGGTCTTGGCTACGAGTCACGTCGACCGCCTGGCAGAGGAGCTGGCTCCGCAACTTGCAGCTCTGCGCTGAAGTCTGCATCCGCAGTTTCATCTTCAAAGCCGGAGCCCCTCACAGATTCCGCGCCGATGGCATCCATAGCGTTGCGCATCGTTGTCTCAAATGAGTTCTTTCTTCGGTATTCATGCATTGCGGTGACCGTAACAGAGCGAGTGCAATGCCTCAAGTGCTAAAGTGCCATCCGGTTGCCCTGCGCGTCCCGCCGAAAAATCTCAACTGCGAACCTGTCGAAGCTAAGGGTATCAATTTCACGCCTGAATATAACCCCTAGCTTGGTAAGGTCCCGATCGACGCCACTGCCAGCTCGCAAGAGCGCCATGTGGGGCTGAAAATGACGGGCTCCGAAGGCATTCGAACTATGGGTGCTAGGTCGACGCCCGCCTAGTACAGCCGAAGTCTCGTGGAGTAGGAGCCGATTCCGTAGTTCCTGGATAGTTTCTCTAGCGGCATTGCTCCGTTGCACACGTATTCCCACCTTGCGCTTGGCTGGCTCTAATTCTGGCCGAGGATTTTCACCGCCAGGCGCCATCACCATAAAGCGAGTCTCTGCTGTTGGGACGACGACGCTTACCGCTTCCGTCTCGGTTATCACGCCCGACATCGGCCGGCGCGCATGATAAATCGTGATATGCATTCTCGGGACCAGCGACTTTCGCTTAATACCGCACTTTGTCGTCAGAATATCCCAGACCTTAGCGCTGTCGACGTCGCAAAGAAACAACTGCGCCCACACTTCGAAGTTAGGCATGGGCCTGACACTGGGCTTATGTGGGTGCATTCAACAATCCTAAAGCCCCCCCCCGTGTTTCGACCCTTCGGATAGCTAGGCTTACAGCAGCGCTTTTATGATTGGGAAAAGGACAGATCCTACGGCGGTCAGACCGGCGATCATCACCTGCCAGTCACTGGAGTTGCTTGCTTCAGCAAGCAGCGCGTTCAGTGGGGCCGCTTCTCCTGCCCAGGTCGCAATCAAACCCAGCTTGCGAGCATTCCAATTTCTCGTCGCGAGTAGCAACGGGCGTCCCGCAGCGAACCAGGTGACGATCCAGAGTATGTCTACGAGCAGCACTGACGGCAGATAACGCGCGTCTTTTTGAGACGCGATGAGATTCCAATACATCACGTTCCTAGGAACAAAGATCAGGAGTATGAGAAGCGTAGACACTTGCCACAGGGATAGCGCCTCTCGAAATACTTTGAGGGCTTCCAGAGCCGCGTCTATAGAGTCTTTGGGCTTGTCGTGGTTCGAGTGAATCCCTGCGTCGACGATTTCCAACCTTCGGGCCGCCAACTGCCAGAATGTGCAAATGAGGAAGTACATTCCCAGCTGGCGAAGATCCTGCAGCACGTATGACGTCTTACTGATCTCCCAATTCACCCAATAATACGTAGTTCTGCCCAGACCGGGCCGGTTTAGAACAAAATTTCTGACGTAGGTCAATGTGCCAGCGCAACAGTACACCAATACCGTCCAGCCGAGGACATTCTTCCATCGCAGATTTGTAAGAGGGTACGCCCAAAGTGCAATTAGTAGACCGAGACTCAAGTACGAAATGAACCAGATTTCGTTTAACCAGTCACCCTCCATGCCAAAGAGGCTCAGCGGCGGCTTCGCATGAAGCTCAGCTGACAGTTCATTCTTCAGAGTGATGAGGCCCGGTATGGCGGCCGATGGAGTGGCCTTGTCAACAATCTGCGCATTGATTGAGTCGATCCTATCCGCCAGCTGCTTATGGGAGTTTTGATAGGCATCCCATTGACCCTTCTCAGGCTCAGCCAAGCGCAGCGCCACGCCCGCAGTACCCAGAACATTCTCGCGGTACGCGACCAAGCCGGGCACCGCGTAAATCCAGCAAACCAGAACAACAACGAATGCAGCCGTGAAAGTGCGGAGGCGCGGTTGTTTCCAAGGAGACTGTGGCAAAAGGCCAGAATCGACGATCCCACCTTTCTTCGGCGCTGAGTGAGTCATGCCACCAATAATACCCCGCCGTGTTTCGCCGCCGAGCCAAGTCTCTTCTCTTGTAAACTTCTCCCAGCAACTGCTATGCGAATCTTCGTTGGGGTTACAGACAAAGACTGGTTCCACCTTCACGCCTCCCGCACCAACGTGGACGAGGTTAATTTCTGGCGCCCTTCTCCCACTGCCACTTTCAAAGCGTTAGACCCCGGCGAGCTTCTGCTGTTCAAGCTGCATGCGCCGGATAATTTCATCGTCGGCGGTGGTTTCTTCACAAAGTTCCTGCAACTGCCCATCAATCTCGCGTGGGATGCTTTCCGGGAATCTAACGGCGTTCGGTCTCTGCCAGAGATGAGGCAACGAATCGCCAAGTACCGCTCGGAGCCTATGGGACCGACTGAGAACCCGAATATTGGCTGCATAATGCTGGCGGAGCCATTTTTCTGGCCCAAAGAGCAGTGGATACCGTCGCCCGCAGACTTTAAGCTGAACACGGTGCAGGGTAAGGGCTACGAAGCCGAAGCCGGTACAGGCCGCGAACTTTGGGTTGAAGTGGAGCAGCGGTTGAAGCTTCAGCCCGCTGCACAGCTGCAGGACGAGACAGCCACCGTTGCCGCGATTGAATCCCACGGCTTCGGTAAACCGCAGATTGTGCTGCCGAGACTGGGTCAGGGATCTGTCCGAATCGTCGTCACGGATGCCTACGAGCGCAGGTGCGCGCTCACCGGAGAACGGACGCTACCGGTCCTTGATGCGGCCCACATAAAGCCCTACTCAGTTCTGCAGCGGCATGAGGTGTCGAACGGCATCCTGATGCGAAGCGACATCCATCGGCTGTTCGATGAAGGCTACATCACCATCGACCCTGCCGACCGAAAGATCCTCGTGAGCCCTCGGATTCGCGAGGAGTTTGATAACGGGAAGGAATACTACCGGCTCCATGGATCTCCGCTCCGGCTACCATTGAACTCTGCGTACCATCCTCAAATCGACAACCTTGAATATCACGCCTACAACATTTTTAGGTAGAACTGCCGTGATCTAAGGCAAGTCATCGATCAGCTTCATGAGAAAGCTTGCGAGACCCAGGAGCTCAGTCACCCTGACGGGATCAGAGTGGCCCACCGTGCGGTGACTCAGCGGATTCTTAATAGCGCCTATCGATCCACGAAAAAGGGCCATATAACCTTCCTGTTCAGCAGGAATGTCAGAAAACTTCAACGCTGGAGATTTAGGGTTCATTGCAGACGCAATGAGGTTGACTCCCACGTCTGTTGCTGGAGCCTTAGATCGCGCACGCACCTGTTCCTCGACAGCAGTGAACGCGGCGAGCACGGCAGAATCGTACTCTCGTGCCGAAAATAACGCTCTGCAACGCTTCGCTATTTTGGGATGCAGTCCGCTTAGCTCCTCTGACGTTGAATCAGTTTTGCGTTTACGGAACTGTAGAAGCCGTATTTTGGTGAGCAGCCCGAGTGCTTCGCCGAGGTTGTGTAATTCCCAATGGCCTCCCGGTGGGTTGAACCGTCCAACATTCTCAAATCCGAACAAGCGGATCTGTTCCAGCCCGGCTGCCCAAACCTTATATTCGGGAGACTCGGCGCCGAACCTAAGCTCAAAGAGCTCGGTCATACCCGTATACCATGCTTTAAGCTCAGCGACCGTTACTTGCTCTTGAGGTTTTCGTTGCGCACCGACACGCTCAAGGAGATCCGTGATTTTCTGAAAGAACACTCGACCTTCGTCAATCAGTGCATCGATCATTGCAGTAGCATCGACGTCATCCGGTTGCGTGTTAACCGGTGCGGTTGATTGCTTCGATGGCAAAGCTGCCTCAAACCGGCCTACCGACATGGCTGCTTCATCTAATCTTGCCCTGGATACGGTCGCCGTATACCTCAGCGCTGCTATAGCTGAGGCGTACCGCTCGGGATTTGCTCCGACAAACGATGAGCAGAGGTTATCGGCCATCCCAATGGCTCGGTCCAGCTCGCGCTCATAAGCTGCGGTTACGATGAGGCTGAGCTCTTTCCTCTCACTTTCATTGAAGGAATGATCTGCAAATGGATCGATGTAAATCTCTCTCAGAATGCCCTCGATGGCCTGAAATCTTTCGAGGACGATATCCGCGACCTTCTGCGTGTATCTGCCTGCATGGGCTATTCCTTCGTTAGAGTATTGAGCTACTAAGTCCCTCGTACTCCGGATTGCGTCTTCATAGAGATTCGCGGTCCGGAAGCTAAACTTGTTTTGCGCCGTTCTCGTTGTGTTTACGAACCATTCGCTCATACCTTGTTCCACGCTTTTTCTCCAATTCCGTATCCTAAAGCATTTTCAGCCTTGGATTTCACCCCCCACCGTGTTTCGGCTTGTTTGATCCGCTGTTCAACCAACCTCCCCCTGCACATTTGAATCCCACTGCGATCTCGCTTTCTCCACGGCGACTATGCGCGCGTCACTCCCAAGTCAATTCACGGATTTTCCCCGGCCTCCGGCCTCCTCGCGCCCGCTTCGCTCCAAAATCCTATGACTTGATCGCTATTCCGCGCGCCCAACGTGCGCCGTAAGCGAGGACGCGCAGTGCGACCTCCGAAATCAGAAGGAGAAAGTTTATGGCCTATAACATCGGATTTTTCACCAAGACGGACAGCGGCTTCACAGGCAAAATTGAAACGCTCGCAGTCAGAGCCACAGCGGAATTCCACCGGATACTTAACCGCACCAACGAAAATGCCCCGGCCTTCGAAATCTTCTCCGGCGATCTCAAGATCGGCGCCGCTTGGGAACGCCAGGGCAAGAAGGGCAAATACCTTTCGGTCAGTTTTGAAGACCCCAGCTTTTCGTCCGGCTACTACAACCTCTACAAGAGCGGCGTCGAGCACGGTTACACGCTCACCTTCGAGCGGCCACGCGCTGCGAAAAAGGACTAAATCAAATCCGGGCGGCCCGCAAGGGTCGCCCCTTTTTCATTCCAGCTTCATGAGCAGTATATGTACAACACCATCTATAACGCCGATTGCACCAAGTTCCTTCCGCATCTTCGCGCCGAGAGCATCGACTTCATCCTCACGGACCCGCCATACCTTGTGCGATACCAATCGCGTGACAGCCGCACGGTGCCCAATGACGACAACGACGCATGGTTGAAGCCAGCTTTCGTCGAGATGTACCGCGTGCTTAAGCCTGATTGCTTCGCGGTGTCCTTCTACGGATGGCCAGCAGCCGACAGATTCCTTGCCGCATATCGCAACGCAGGTTTTCGCACTGTAGGCCACATCACGTTCCCGAAAGGATATTCGTCATCGACGGGTTATCTGCGCAGCGAGCATGAGACTGCACACCTCCTTGTTAAGGGCAATCCGTGGCAGCGCGACGGAACCATAGCTGATGTGCTGCCGTGGAAATATACCGGTAACCGGCTGCATCCTACCCAGAAGCCCATTGAGGCACTTGAACCCCTAATCGGACGGTTCTGTCCGCCCGGTGGCATCGTGCTCGACCCGTTTGCGGGCTCTGGGTCGACGCTTGAAGCCGCGCAGCGTCTCGGCCGGAAATGGGTAGGTGTGGAGCTTTCAGCCGAATATCACGCAATTGCGAACAAGCGTTTGTCGCAATGGGAACGCCCGCGCCCCAGCTACGAGCAGGAATAATCCCGATGGGGTGGCCTCGGTCACCCCATTTTCTTCTTGACTGTCCCGTTAAGCGGGATATAGTTCACAGGCTTCAATCAGAAGCAGCCGCGCCTCGGGCATCAGGGGCACGCGTAGAGAACCATCATGCACAAATCAGATATACCTAAATATCAATTGCGCGGCTATAGCTCATAGGAACAGCTTGAACGGGATCGAGGATGTGATGACGAACTAGGTGTGGACACTCTAAGGGAGGCAAAACGCGTTGCTAAATACTGGATGACCGAAGCCTACAGACGGACGGTCGAATCAAGCAGCGCCATCGTCATCGTCGAAATTTGGAAAGACGATGAATGCATCGATGAAGTGAGGGCATCATGACTCCTAAGCAAATTAAAGCCCAGACAGAGAGAAATATCCGGGCTATCGTTCTTGCCATACAGAAACCTGCAATGGCGATCGGGTACAGGTTCGGGGATATAGATCAGGTGATGGTATCGGCCGCGGACGAACTCCTAGCAATGGTGGACCGGTGGGCAGATGAGCAGCGGAAATATATCGAAAACTGCGTAACCGAAGGAATTTGGACCGGTATATAGCCTCATTACGAAGCATCCAGCTTCCCGCGCGCCTCGGTGGATTCATGGGCGGAGAAAATCATGACGAAATCACAACATACACCACTTCCTTGGAGGGCTATAGCGTCTGAAGGGTATAGGGTACAAAACGGCCCATACCCCGATGGCGGGGGCAATGTGGTCATCATGGCAGACGCTATCTTTGGAAATACGGTAGCAAACGCCGACTTCATTGTCGCAGCCTGTAATTCCCACTATGAATTGCTTTCTGCTGTAGAACATTTGCGTGGGTGCCTTGAACACGCCAGAAAGATGCTCGCTGGAGAGGTGCGCAAAAACTCTAATGATGTCGCAGCCCTTGCGGATAGGGTAAAACAGTACGACTCTTTGATCGCGAGAGCGAAAGGAGGTGCAGCATGAAGGCCGTTTACAGCTTCATTCCTCGGTTTTGCGCGTGGTGCGGAAAAGCTCTCAATATCTATGCTGACAAATACGGGCGCGAAGATTGGCATTCAGGGGCCTCACACTCATGCGATTGCGGCGTACATTTTGCAGCTTCCACGGAAGAAGCCATTCTTACGGCTTCTGACGTTCTTGGTAGCGACATGCGAAGGTATGCATGACCAACCATCCAAACCGAGGCCGCATCCAGCATTGGCCCCAATACCTCCAGGGATTCCGGGCGCGCTTTGGACTCAGCCAGCGCCAACTGGCGGAATTGCTGCCATCCACGGTGCGAGACATAGAGGAAATCGAACAGGGTATCTATGCGCCTCGCCCCTATTTGAAGCGGGCCCTTGGGGATCTGGCTGCTGAGTTGAACAAACCTCCGTTTCCCGATTCGCAATGATTCCGGCATCCACATTCACTGAAATTAGAACCCTTCTTGAAAGGCACATGCTCTCATTGCATCAGGCCCGCTGCAGAATCCGGGGTTCGGCAAATCGCCAAGTACTGGTTGCTGTCAAGTCGGGGCAAATTCGACGGGCGGCTTGTCAGCGTTGCGGGAATCCTCAGGCACAAGCGCACCATGATGATTATGCGAAACCGAGCACAGTCCGCTGGTTATGTGCGAAACACCATTCAGAGTGGCACAGATCCAACAAAGCGAAATACCCTAGCCATATTCTTGCGATGGCGATCTTATCGATGGGGTCGCCACTAATTGGTAGGGCGAGAACACATTATCACCGTGATAAGCGGCTCCTCAAAGAAGCGCTCAAGCGAATTGCCACTCGACACTCACAAAGCCGTGAACAAGGTAGGAGAAACGCTCACCTCGGGACAAAAGCCTGAGGTTGACGAAACAACGATACAGCGGTGGGAGGCGGGGGTGTGCAGACCGCCGCCGTATTTGAAGCGAGCACTGAGGGATGTGGCAAGGGAGTTGGCTCAATCGGCCATTGCGACATAGAGAGGCGTTGCCAGGAGGACGTGTTTATCCTTTAGTAAGGGGTTGTCGTTGAATCTCTCCACTGGCCCATAGGCTAGCCTCTTCGCAACAAAGTCGATTCTTTGTTCTGGTCCTCTCATCTGGGTCGTAGCCAGTTCGACCGCAGTTATGGGACTGAAATCTTGGCCGTGCTGGCGAGCCCATTCTAAGTCTGGGTTCTCGCTATGTAGGCCGAGCTCCTTAGAAAGAAAATCCAACAAAAATGGCGTGGCTGAATGCGAATGAGCAGAAGATGTTCCGGCATTGCCTATGAGATGTTTTGTTGATCCGCCTAATCCGAGAATAGTGCGTTCAGTTTCGCCGCCGAAATATACGACCGGATTATCATCGCGTTGAAAACCGTAATAGCCCCAGCGCATTGAAAGCGTGTCCTCAATGTATTCGCCCGGCCGATCAGCCGTGCCGATGTCGCCATATTCCCGAATGAAGTCCACAACCGTTTCAAGCCGCGCTATCCGATTGTCCTCGCTCTCGGTTTCGGTCTTTCTGGACGCCGAAAGCAGCTTCAGGTCCATTTTGAATTCGAGCGCGACCTTCTTCTTGATGTCGTGGGGAACCTGCGGGAACAGCATGTCCACCTTGGCGTCCGAGATGTAGATGTAATATTTCACGCGCTGATTTTAGCAGCCAACGTAAGAAATGCGCTGTGATCCGAACGGCTACTCAACCGCCGGAACAATGCCGGACGAGGAGCATCGCTGCGCCCGGCGGAAGATGTTCGGAGCCTGGCAATCATCAACCGTGACCCGATCAAAACAATAGAGTCTCGCAAGCTTGTCACCGCCATAGCAAGCTCCCTTATCGTTGGGCTTCACTGTCGGATTCGGCGTCTTCGGTGGATTCGCAGGGAAAGTTAGAACTGCTGAAACCGTGCCGTTCTGGTAGTTCCGTTTGAACTTTGTTGGGGCGTTGTTCATGTAAAGATCGCTGTCGCTGAGTGAGAACGTCAGCCACGGATACCGGGTTGGAATCGATAGCCCTGCGATACCGCTGATCTGGTACCCGTGCATGTCGTTCAGCGTCGGCACGAACCCTGCCAGAGCATAGAAAATCAGCTTCGGGGGTTTTCCGGGTGCTTCACCAAGCAAATATGAAAACTGCCCAGAGACGGGCAAGACGGCAAACTCGACCTTGTTGGCAGTCGAATAGAGCCTCTGGTTCATATAGCCAGCCCCAATTCCAAACGATGCAAAGACGGGGTGCGGCGTTTCATGCGGATCTTTATTGTCACTACAACCTCTCAGGTAGAACTGCCCTTCTATTGCGTAGGTTTGCTGGAGTCCAAGTCCGAGAGAATTGTTTCCGAAAAAATCAGCATCCAGCCCTAAATAGATATTTGTTATCTCGGTCTTGTCCTTCGTGTCGGCGCGACCGAACACGCCCATCGTAGCGTCACCCTTTAATTCGTTATTGTCCAGGTTGACGGTCGATGCGCCTAGCTTCGTGGTAGCAGTGTCGGATGCGTTCGCTGCGATCCCGATCTGACGCATATGAGCATCGCAATACGAGTTGGAATGTACACCTGAAAGGATTGCGCTTCCGCCGGCAATCGTTTGTGTTTGCGTGCCTGTGGTCCAAGATAGCGTAGGCGCTACCACTGCGAACGCGGTCGGAGTCTTTGCTGTGCCATCTGCGGGCGCTTGGCTGTTTGCTGTGGAAGCAACGCAAAAGAGCAATGAAAGACTGGCGACTTTCAAGCCACGCTGAAAAGCAATTGGATTTGTTGAGAGACGTGCGCGAAGAGAATGCATACCTTGCCTCCCGCTGGGCAAATGATAGCGCATAAGTTTCTACATGTAGCACTTGGGTGTTTATCAACTATGATCCGAAACGCGTCACTTGGACGTAGAAACTCAGACTCTTCCGTCAAATCAGCTTCCCGCGAGGGGTGTACCTCATCGGTTCTATGCCGGGGGTGTTGAGCACAAGATTCAGGATTGCCGTAGAAAATACAAACCGTGTCTCATAGCCAATGGGATGCTTAGCTCTCTCCTGATACTTCGCCCCAAATCTCACCCGAACACGAAATTCCTCACCATTGTCGCCTGCGAAAATCATCTGCAGCTCAAATGTCTTTGGCTTTTCGCGCCCGTAGTAATACCTGCAACCGTGCGCCTTGGCCTGATCGACCAGGCTACGGATAAGGTCGATAGACTCCACGAAGACCTCGTACGCCACATCATCCTTCAAACCCGTCTTTATTCTTGAGAGGTATTCCGCACTCGTCTCTTCATAGTCCAATTTCCACCGCCTTCTTGTCCTCTGACTCCAGCTCGCGCAGCCATCCGGGCTTTTGCCCCTTAGCCTTCCATACAAGCGTTTTGTTGGTCGGGTGCTGGTACACATGCCCGCCCTTATATTGAGGCCCCTTGGCGGCCTTCGTTTTGGCTTTACCAAGGTCTTTCAAGGTTAAGCCTACGGCGGCGAGGGTAGCACGCGCCTGTTCGAGAGCCTTGTCTTTGCGATTATCGTCACGGTTTTTCAGAAGCTTATCCGCCAGCGTCTTGACCTCTCGCAAGTCGTCATCGTTGAAGCCGTCGAACATGTCTGCTTTGATCATTGTCATCTTCCCCCTTTATCTCCTTGAGAATCGATTCCATATCCGGGTACGAGCGCACGGCGGCAATGATGGGCTGGTTGTCGGGATTGGACTGCCGCAGGAGCATTTGCTGGCCTGATGGAAGCTCCCTGATGCTGTTGAGTTGGCCGTCGCGGATCTCGGCCACCAGCACGCCCAGGTTATGCCCTTCAATCTCCACCGCGCGCGGTCCGAAGATAAGCAGTAGCCTTTCGGAGTCGCTGTTGTCGGACCATCGGTAACCCGCATAGTGAGCCCAGGCGAAGCCTTCCGATTGCCTGCCGTCGCGGTAATCCACATGCAGGGTAAAGGCCTGTGCGGTATGCTGGCGCTCGCTGGTGTAGGTCTTTTCTTCTATCGTCTCGTTCTGCTTAATGATGTTCTTCAGGAACTTGCTCTGCGTATCAGGCATACGTTACGCCCTCCCGCTTCGAGCGCCAGTAGTCGGCGATTACGTCGGCACGCTGCCGTATGAAACGGCTCACACGGTTGCGCTCGAACGTCTGTGAGAAGCGTTCGCGCCAGGTTGGCCTTAATTTCGTGCGTGTCAGCTCCACTGCGGACAGGCGCTGTCCAGTGCGCGCAATGGCGTTGCGCACGTCCTCTTTGGAATCGACGTATATCTTTGCTTGTTCCCGGCCACGGGTGGTACTCACCAGCCATTGCTGCTGATTCGCCGCGCCTAACGACTCCTTCCCCTCCGCCACGAAGATTCTGTCCACGGTTTTGCTCTGGGATTTGTAGCTGGTGTCGTAATAGGCAAGCTCCACATGGCCGAAATCTCTGGGCATAAGCTTGCCCCCGGAAAGACGATAATCACCCTGCTTCGTATATCCCTCAACTGTATACAGGTCGCCATTATTGACGCTCGTTCCCTTTGCCTGTCCTGCTACCTTCAGTTTGCCGTTCTTTGTGATTCGTATCCGGTCGCCGATGCCCACCGCTTCCTCGCGCACACGATAGACTTCAAAACGATTTGCTTCCTTTACTGGGAGTGGGACGCGGGAACCATTTGTCATCTGCAGGAACGCCCTATCTTTGTCCTCGGCGACAACACCCTGGTCTCCCCGAGTAAAACCTTTGGCATTTTGATGAAACTCAAGAATCATGCGCGGCTCGTAATTACGGGCATCGCCCTTTTGGGCATCGGACCAGCCGGTCTTATCGCGGACTTTTGTAGCACGCTCATCGGTGATAGCGCCGCGCTCTCTAAGCCTTTCGCGCAATTCTTCCGTCAGCTTTTTCCCCTCCCGATGCGTTGGAGCCACAATCAGGGCAGTCTTCCCATCATCGACGGCTTTCAGGTAGTCGGAAACGAGCCTCTGATGTCTTTCTGGCCCGGAAACTTCTTCGACCCAGCCAAGCTTGTCTAATGCATCAAATCCCTTCTGTGCGCCTTTTGCCGTGCCGGTGTTGATATGCTCTACGGCTCTCTTGTATTCCGGAGTCGTCTGGCGTCGAATATCCTTCATAACGGCGTACTTTATGCCGCCCTCCCTTTCGATGAGCCGGAAAGCATCGCCTGCTTCCACACTTGAATGCTGAAAATAATCTCCTACAAGCAGCACCCGCGCCTTCTGTTCCTTTGCGATTTGGAACAGCTGTTTCATCTCTTTCGTAGAAGCCTGGCCGGCCTCATCGAGCAAAATCCATTGTTTGTGAAGGCGGGCTTGCATTTCCTCGTTTTTAAAGAGTGTGGCGAGCGTTTCGGCATCCTTAAAGCCGACCTTCCGCAATTCACCGCGTGAGGCCGTGGTTGATTGGGCGAATGCGTATACCGTGTTGTAATCACCTGATCGACTTTCAATCGCGGAAATCACGCCGTTCACCGTCTGCAGCATGTGCGTTTTGCCTGTGCCGGGACCGCCGCGTATTCCTGTGACCGTATCCCGGCTATTGAGCACATGCAGGGCAGTCTTTTTCTGTTCATCGGAAAGCCCGCCAAGAGGATCGAGGGATGGGTTTGAAAGCGATTTTTGCGGACTTTCCGTAGAGTTGCCCTTTAAATCGCCTCTTGATCCGGTGAACGGCTCTTGCTTGCTCTGCTTATTCGAAAAATAAGACAAGTCCGCTTTGCTTAATCGCTCCGTACCGACTAAGGCACTGAATTTCCTCTGTCCATCTATTGCGAATTGCAGCATCGCCATTTCATCACGTAGCACGGCCTTCGTTGTCGTCATCACCTGGCCGTCGCGCTTTTGGGCAATGACTTCCGGATGTTGTGTTATATCGGCAACATTTTGTGGCAACACGGAGCCAACGCCATAGGCAAGCGCTTCCTGTTTCAGGCGTTTTTCTGAGACAGTCGATGCTTTCTGAAACGAGTGCTCCAGCGCGTATTCTTTGGCCCGCTCGGGCGTTATCGCTGCGTCGCCTTTGCTCCATCCATGGCGTGCTGTTTGCAATGCAAGCAGTTCTTCTGGTGTGGCGCGCGCTGTCCATTCCTTGCGCAGTTCCGACATGCTAGCTGGTTGCGCAGATTTCTTCTCTCGTGTTTTGCGGCCGAGTTTGCCTTTTTCTTCCGCACTCGTAATGCCTCGCCTTTCGGCTTCGGCTTCGATAACGGCAGTACGTTGCGAGAATTTCTCGATAGTTTGACGGGAGATACCGGCCAGGGTAAAGCTATTGCCGTCTTTCTCAACCCCGTATCCTAGTTCCTTCATTCCATTTGCTAGTCGGGAAAGATACGCTGCTTGGTAGTAGCCCTTGTCTCTAACGATATCCCCAAGCTGAATCGCCCGCCAGTCCTGCTCCGACTGACTGAAGGTCATATTCTGTACGGTCGCGTGAGTATGCAGGTGGAAATCGATCCTCCCATTAACCTGCCTCGCCGTTCGATGGCTGTTAAGCGCGTAGACCATTTCGCCCGTCAGCTCATCATGGTCAGCGCCCCCTTTTCTGACTCTGGCCTTTGCATCCTCTTCCATCTCCGTCATTGTTGCCCGGACTGCATTTAGATGGACGGTATATACGCGTTCATCCCCACCGAGTTCATACGCCCCAGAAACCGCTTTCGGCGCATTGAAAGTGATATCCGTGAGAACGCGCCTGTCGTCCTTCATGCGGGGCGTTATTTGCTCCCCCGTGTGGGGATTGCGGTTCTTGCACAGGGCGAAAAAATCTTCCTTCTTAACTTCACCGGACAGGCTAAGCCTTTTCGCTCCCTTGCCACCCCATTCGCCCGGCATCTCTACAGAGTCGTGCGTGTAGTAATCGCCGGGCGCGACATGCTGCGAATAGTAATCCTTCGCTGCCTTAGCTCCCTTGATGTGATTCATGAAAACCATCGGCCTCACCGAGTGAATTGCCTCTGCAATACAACCGATACGATAGAGCGGCAATAGTAAAAATCAACCTGATGGATGGTTCAGAAAAGCGTATAGACGAGTCCCCTAAGCAGAGCTTAGGACGCTTACGCGCTTTTCAGAACGGTATGTCGACACCCTTCGACTGTTCCTTCTTAGGTTGTTTTCTCTTGGCGCTCCGTGAGGTCGTATTTCTCAATTCGAGCGGACGATTTTCAGGCTCTTTACCAGTCTCGTTGCGCTCGCGCGCCATAACACGATCCTGCTCCCATTCGGTGAGAAGCTTCTGCACCTGCGGGCTGTGATTTGCTGCATCGTTTTCAGAGCGAAAACTTTGCAATAGACGTTCGGCTGTTCGCATGGCTCACCTCTCCATTCCGCGGCTGCGGTTCTGAGTGTTGGTATTGCCCTTATGGCTGTCGGTTGGGCTGAGGGCTTTCTGGGATATATTGATGCTGCTCTGGTTATGGCGAAGGGCTTCCTTGCCATCGGCCTGATTCGATCCGCTTTCGTGCGATTGGGTTCTGTGCTGTGTTGCTTTATCCATCAACGAAGAAGCGGGATGGGCCGCTTCAACGGCTTGCGCCTTCACCTGGGAGGGAAGGTTCTGGATGCCTGTAGACGGCGTCGGTGGTTGGGTTGTGGCTGCTTGACTATTCATTCCGGGATACTCCATGGCGTTAACCTCACTATGGAAATACTGAGCCAGGCATTGAATTTCTGAGCGTTAAACCGGAGTTAAGTCGAATTCTGAAGGATAATATTCAGATCGGCCCATGACTTCGCTCTACACAGAAGAGATACTACCGAGCGCTGAGGAGACCCGCGACAGCGCCGAGTACCGCGTGATCGACGGACAATTGGAGCGCAAGAAAAGACCGGCACTGATTCGCGGGCTGAACTGGAATTACAACCACGAATTGAAGAATGTGTTCAAGGGCGCAGCCAATGCGGCCAGCGTTGGCCAGGGAGACTTTCGCAAGTTTTACCTCGGACTGCTCAAGAAGGGAATGCGGCCGGAGATGGCAGGGTTGACCTTGGCCCGCAAGATCGCTGCCATTGCCCTGAAGATTTGGAAGAAAGGAGAATCGTTCGACGCTGAGCATCTGAAGTCACAAGCAGCTTGAGTGCACAACGCCCGTCGGAATGCGAGATTAGCAAATGCGCGATTCGCCGGCACTGAGCGCTCGGGTTCGAGGGTGAGTATCTTCCGTCGGGATAAGCCACGCCATCAAAAGGCAAAGTTTCAGGCTCACCCTATGCCCCCTCGGACAACCCAACAAAGCCATAGGCCACGAGTCTCAAATAGAACCATGGTTGGCAATTGCCATCACGCTGCTTAATGGCGCAATGAGGCCGCGCGAAAGAACGCAAAAAACATGATCTCACAAATGTTCGATGCATTCGGTGAGGCGAGCTGTGCTCCGGAAAGAGTTCGTGGAGCTGCGAGCTGGGCTGGATATCCGAAAAACATCCCCTCCTCGCGGCTGAGGAGAAGTGCTTTTACTCGACATCCCCTTTTATAGAACCCGACGGGCAGAGCGTCGCGACGGAAAGCAGAAGATTCAATCGATACGCAGGTTTTCCAGATTCTTGCCCGGTCTATTCGTCCTTCGGATAGGGGTATTCCACGCATTCAATCTGTTGTCGAACGAAGTTGACCTCAATGACAGTGTTGATCAGTTCCCGTGGGCCAGCATGATCCAGTACCGCGCTGAAGAGTTCCCGCTGCCGCTTGGGTGTCACATTTGGCACGATAACCACCAAACCGGCGTGGAACATCTCCTTCTTGTAAAGCGCGAGGAAATCGAATCGATTGTTGGTGACGAATGTGTAGTCATGCTCGACTACTATCTCCATCAGTTCCCAGTCTTTGGAACTTCCCTGACCCAGGTAGTTCACATGGTCGGCGACCTGTCCGCGGCTATGGGCTAGTTCAACCAGAGAGGTGTGGAGGCATTCATCTATCAACCACTTCACGCGTTACTCTGCCAGAGCCTTTGCGCGTAAGAGCGCGCCGGCAGGTTTCTTTGCAGCCGTCCAGGGGCGTTGCGACGGACGGCCACGCCGCGGAAAGGCGCGCACGTAGAGCGTCGCCAGTTCCACCTTGGTTCGGTCCAGAGCCGGATATCCTTCGAGGATTTCCTCAACGCTGGCGCCATCGGCCAGCATCTCCGCGATGAGTTCGACGGGAATGCGTGTTCCCCTGTAGACGGGCGTGCCGCGCAAAATCTCTGGATCGGAGGTCGTCATCTGTTGGGCCTTAGTGAGCCGCATCAACTGCTGTTCGATTTCCTGGCGCACATGCTTTACCTGAATCGTGACAGCCGAACCTTCGGACAGGTGGACCATGTCGATTTCGGGCGAGTTCGCTACGGCCTTCGCGACTTCGCGGCGGGTGGCTAGCGGCAACAGCTTCACTCCTTCGGCTTCCAGCCGGAGATACACCAACTGGTTCTGCGAGAGAAACCGTTGAGTCTCCCGGCCTACTCTCCTCCGTCGAGGACGGATCAACCGGCCGTCGATTAGTTTGTGCACGGCCTTCAGCGGCAGATCGGCAACTGCGGAAGCTTGTGCGGGGGTGTAGACTGCGTCGTTCATAGAATAATCCTACTCTCTATAGGGAAGAATTATCAACTCGGGTGCATGTCGCCCAAACTTTTCAAGCAAGGTCGCACTCTATGAGCCACATGCAGGATTCATCTATACCGGTTCAACCGGCCAAGAAGAAGCGAAATCTCTCTGCAGAGGGCCGGGCTCGCATTGCTGCGGCAGTGAAACGTCGCTGGGCAAAACAAAAGGGCTGAACACTCCCGGACATCGAGTCCGATCACGCAATGTAGAGCAATTTGATCCGATTCAGTCGGCTTCACAGGTTCCAAGGCGAGATTCAGCGACCTTTTGGCATGAAGTTAGACTTCATGGTACGCGCTTGTCGTACGCGAACTCGAGTTTCGTTCAGAACGTTCAAGATTTTTGCTAGAGACTTTTGCGGGGAAGAATTCGAGGTGCCGAGAAATCAAACAAGTCCCTCACTTCCAATCCGAACGATTTAGCAATTCGTTCTAATGCGTCTGGCCTCGGCCATCCCTTACCGAGTTCGATCGAGGCGATCCGCCGGGAACTGAGCCGCACTTTAGCGGCATATTCTTCTCGGCTGACGCCCGCCAAGTCTCGTAGTTCGCGTATTCTCGATCCGAGCTTGGCCTGCAGTCTGGACACTCAACAAGTGTCCAGAATTTAACCGTCAAGTAACATGATCTCTAAGTTCATAAAATATGGCGTAAAGCGCTGAGTGGAACTATGCGTTGCACGAGACAAGCAGCAACGTGCAGTAGGCAAAATGGGGACCTCCAAATTTCGGAGGAAGTGAGATGAGTTCAGAAGCCGCGATATACGATCCAAGTACGCTTCCGGAGGCAGAGGATGCCGAGTTATCGGCAGTGCCGTAGTCGTTCCCTCCTGAAGAAGGCAGCGGGAAAGCATTCAAGATCGGCTGCAGGAGCGCAGGCGCTTACTCTCGCAAGTACACATCGGGTACAAGCTGAGCGGATGCAGCCTGCGGCTGAGTTAGTTGCAGTCCTTCATACGAGGCGAAGAAGAACGACCTGCAGGCGTCCCGGTTGACACAGTGTGGGCGCAGCGGACCTCCCGCCGTTCCACCAAAATCGCTCTGGCGGAGCGCTGCTTGCGATGCGCCGTAGTGATTGTTAAACCAAGCCGCGCAGCCATCTTGCGAACATACGCTGGATTGCACCTGTCGTCCTGATCACCAGTCACAAAGAGCATCGCGGGATAGTTCACGTCACTCTTGACTCGGTGGTAAGGAGAGTAGCCGTAAAGAGCCTGAAATTCGTTGGGATTGGCTGTTGAACTGTACTCACCTCGCCACCGGGCTGCCCGGTCGAAAAGTTCATACCGGACCATGTCGAGCAGAGGAGCAATGCAAATCCCTGCACGAAAAGTTCAGGGTGTTGCGTCACTACTGCCCCCACCAGCAGGACCCCACCAAAAGAACTCGTGAGGAGGGGGTCTCCTTTACGTACTGTGGCGCCATTGAGAGTCGGTCCGTCATCGTCTGAAAAATGGCGGTGCCGCTCGAGGCGGAATCTCGAATCAACTCCTGAAGTTGCTGTCGGTCGAAACGCGCCAGGCGGCAGCGAGTTACGGCTAGCACGGAGACGATATTTGCGGTGCCCAGGAGGATTGGAATCTCGCCAAAAAACTCGCCCGCCTTGAGTTGCTCAAGCTCCCGGCGTTGTCCCACAATATCTTTCACTACCTGGAGTGAGCCCTCGAGAACGACAAAAAAACGAGGATCCTCGCCTTCGCGTATGACCCGATCACCGTCTTCAACGCGGATATCCGCAGCCTTTTGTGCGAGTCTTTGGCGCGCGGGTTCATCCAGGACGGCGAAGAGAGGAATGGGCGCCAGTTCTGCAGCAGTGATCATGTAGTCTTTCCCCGCTACACCTAGGGTAGGCCCATAGCAGGAGATAAAGTGTTTTTTCTTCAGGATCTCGCCAGTGCTTTAAGGTTGGGAGATAAGGTGTCTTCGTGGTTCCGCTGTATGTGAATTCCTCCTCGATTTGCACGAAGTGATTCGCGTAATGCCTTCAAAGTCGGCTTATCGGTTCCCCAGCCGGAGGGGTCAGGGCCGGACGAGTTACCGCAAACCCCGTTTCACGGGAACTGGGCGTCAGCGCCGAACGACCACCTTTCCGACAAGGCGACTCCTCCAGTTGCCAACCTCCGAGCTGCCGACCAACCGGGAGCTTCGATCCTGAACTGATTGCCGTCCTCACTTCATGAGAAGAAAGATCAACGTGGCGACGGTCGCGAGATGAAGCAGTATATGCGCAGTGTTTGGGACCATTCTATTGCGCGGCGGCAAGAAGGAATACGTTTTGCCGAACATGATTTGATAACGAGCGGCTCGCTTCGGTTCCGGTCGGAAAAGATAAGGTATCCACCAGGCGCGGATTTGCCCAATCAAGAGCAGGCCATAGCTAATCACGAGCCAGTCGTAAAGCCAGTCCGGATAAGGTTGTCTAAAGTGCAACAGGCTAAAGCACAGCCCGATGGTCCACGGTACGCCTTGAATGAGAGTTACAGTGACGAGACGGCGTGTCGTATCCTGGCTGCGTACCGCTGCGACATCGTTGAGACGTCCAAGGGGAATCCAGTCGTGAACCCAGAGAAAAAGGACCTGAAACACTTGGAGTGCGAGCACAACCATCTCAATTTCGCGGTTTGCCGGGAAATGCTGCTGTGTCATTCCCGTCCTCTTAGCACCTTTGTGGTCTCGATTACTCCGGATCACGAACAATCCGGAAGGAACCCGATTAGGGAAGAGAAGCCGACTATTCGTCAGTATGAGTGGAATTGGCCCGGTTGTGACGGTGACTCCAGAAGCTGCTTCGATGGCGCGAGCGCGACTAAGACGGCGCCGATGATCACAAGAACAGCCACCCCGATCAGTTCTCCACGTGCGACCATGTTGAGACATGCCTGGGTGCCCATGAGCGCGCCATGAGCGAAACTTGACCATGCTGTGAAGGCAATCACGCTGCGACTTGCAGACGGATTGCGGATTGCTAAAAGTAGAAAGACGCCGAGTGTGACGTACAAGCTGAACTGCATAGAAAGCGCAGGCGCTTGTCGAATAAACACCACCATGGGGTAGCCCAAGGCGATAAAGAGCAATCCCACCACCGCCAGTACGATCTTCAATGCCAATTCACGATTCATGGATCTCCTCTGAATAGCTGCCGCCCAGACTGATTCCCGATCGGTTAGAGATTTCGTCCGCAGATACCGAGCGACCATCATACGCTGAACCGCCCCTGTACGTTTCTCGAAGTCGCATGCTCAGCCAGCGACTCGCCATAACCAGTCATCCGAATCTAAAAATCGGCCTCCCGACTGGAAACTCGTGATCGATACCAGGGAGGAAGCGCATGGCCATTCTGTCCAGACCTTGTCGTACAGCATATCCGTAAACCGGGCAAGTCCAATGCCTCGCTATTCTCGAAGGGCGCTTCTCACCGTGACCATACCTGTAGGATTGCCCGTATCCGTGGCACCTGCACTTTCTCGTCTTTTGGGGATGTAGTCAAACCGAACTGTGACGGAAGATTGTCATTCCGCACCCGAATTGCGAAATCCCAGTGGCATGTTACTGAGTGGCAAACGGCTTGCCGCGCACCGTGGCATAGACCGAATCGAAGACAGTCAGGCCGTTGATATTCGCAACGCCCCCCCACTGTGATCGGCGAAATATTGGACTTTGGCACCGGCGTTGGTGAACGCAGGCCACAGAGGAAGGTCGGGGCCGTTTGGATTGCCCGACCTCGCGAAGTTTACCCAGTAGCTGGACATCTCGTCAGCCAACTTCCTGTCTCCCGCAGTCCAGTTCCATGGCGACTGGTCCAGGTGGTCGAAAACATACCAGAGCTCGGCGAAGTGGCTCGCGCCCCAACCCGCGTAAATGGAGCCGATGGGGAAGGGCGGCTGCTGTCGAAAAGAGTAGTAAAAGACAGGATACTTGCCGATTCCGGCCTGCAACCTCGCCCAGGCCCACATGTCCCAGCCGAAACGAAGATCGCGCTCGAGGCCGAGCTGCGCCCGCCTCGCCTCTTCGTCGGTCGCGTGGGGATATGCTGCGATTAGCGCAGGGGAAAGTTCGCCAACGCTGCGCTCCAGATCGCTTGAGAAGCTGCCTGCCGTCTCGTGGGAGACATCTACCATCGCACGTGCCTCGTCGCTGTTCGAACCGATCAGCAACGGGACATCGTTTTGCTGCCCCGCAGCGAACGTCTCGTATGGAGAGGCGGGAAGCACATACGGCTCGATCACCGCGTGAACGATGCCTCCGGCGTTGCCCGTGAAGTGGCTCGCAGGCAGCCGGCGCAGCTCCATGACCGATGGCGCCCCCAGCGAAACAGCGTACTTCTCCCCGTCGCGTTCTGCATTGGCCAGAAGGAACTGAGGTCCGAGTTGGAGCGGCTCAAACAATCCTCCGCTCTCTCCGATGGCACGCTGGAACAAGCCCTTCGCAAGTGGCGAGGCCATGAGAATGTTAACCGAAATAGACCCGGAGGATTGACCGGCGATAGTCACGCATTTTGGGTCACCGGCAAATGCCGCAATGTTTCTATGTACCCATCGGCGCAGCGGTCATCCGCTCGGCGTCGGCGATATACTTTAGAGCTCGAACTCGTGTTTCCTCGACTGTCTGCCGTGACGTACCTAAGAAATCGCGATATGCATCCGTGATAATGCAGCGGCAGCCAACTTCGTCTGCAACCCGGAGAGTAATTTTGAACGCCTCCGCAATGAGTGCGTGGCCCAGACCCTTGCCCCCAAAACGATGATCGATTGCCAATCGTGCAAGCAAGATCAACGGGAGATCGTATGGAGGCAGACCCCGAACATGCTTTTTCGGCAAGAGATCGCGGGGCACGCTCGAAGTTGCCAATGTGAAGTAGCCCAGAACTGAGCGAGGCGCGGATTTATGACTACCTGCTTCCTCATGCGGAGAAGGTGAAGGTCGCGCATCCAGTGATGCTGAGGGCGATCGCGGCGGCCAAGAAGAAGAACGACAAAATAGATGCCGGCAAGATCGCTGACTGTCTGCGATGCGATTTCCTGCCGGAGTGTCATATGGCTTCGACGGAGATCCGGGATCCGATCAAATGCGCGCTCTCCTAAGCGCGCCCAGAAAGCTCGTGCTTTTTGCTTGACTTTGACTTACATGGATGTCGTAGAGAAGTTGCGACCGGAAATGAGCGAACTGCGAGCGGAGCGGCACTCAAGCCATTCAAGCTCGCAGAAACCTTCGGGCAAACCGATACGAAGAAACTAGCCCCATACGAAGTCACCTCTTACACCAGTGATAATCCGGTTTATCGTTTACTAAATAGGTCGGCCAGCCGCATCAGTTTTTTCGTTACTTTTCCGAGAGCCGACTTTACGTCTACATGGAGTGTTGACCTCTGCCGTGACAGCTAACCGGAAACGCGTAACTTGTTGATACCAGGCGTGGCGGATGGCTCCCTGAGCGCCCTGAAACCCCCATGGCAACGGTTATTGGACCCTTATCGGACCCGCGACCTCTGCCCGACCTTTGCCTTTTGACCCACGCCAGTCAAAACAGTTCAAAACTGAATCGGCAAAGCCTGAAGTATTGCCCACTTGCGGACCCACGACTTTTGCCCTTCCGACCTCTGCTTTTTGACCCACGTTTCTCTGCGATGCACCTGCCGCCACTTCTGCGAAGGCCGTTTGCCGATACGCTGATGCCGATCCTGCCTTTGTTACGGAAACGATTCTCAATGAGTTCATCGCCCTGTTGGCTTCATTCGAGAATCCACCAACAATCAGGGCACCGAACTCAGGACAGACTAGTCGGAAACGTCATTGTTGCCATACTCTCAGTCCCAGAGCACGCCGGTGCCACAGAAGATGAAGTGGACAACTTGCCAGCGGCTTTTACTCTCCGGCTGGCAAGACTTCTTCAATCCCAGCCCAGGGTCCACCTTGCAGCACGAGGTACTTCAGGTAAAGTTCGGAGCCTATGCGATCTGCCGATACGAGCAGACTACGGGCAGCCTCCTGAACGCGTTCATTTGTCAGGGTGGCGTAGTCAAAGTTCTCCTCGATCATTCCCTCGGAGTGGGGAATGTTGAGCAAGTCAAGAAAGCAGACAATAACGGCACGATGCTCGTGGAGAAGATATTTCTTCAGCAGGTCATCCACGATCGGGTCAGGAAGTGACAGGGTTGCCGCCGTCCAGTTGACCAGCCGCTCAGTCGGGCTTTTGCGGACAAAGACCTCACGCAGGTTTTTTGCTTTTGCAAGAGAGGCAAAGAGAAACTGTTTCTCTGCGCCCTTTGACTCAGCCCAGAAAATCTGGCAGACGGCGACTCGGATCTCATTTGGTAATTGTCGCCAAACACGATTAGCAGAAACTGGCACCAGCGATCCTCTCATACGTCAGATCTGAAGCATCAGCTTTGATGATAACGGTTGCAGAAAAAGTATGTGGGGACAGCTGTCGGTTTACGGTAAGCCCTGGTGTCGCCAATCCAGCACGACCGGCGGCGTCGGCAGACACAAGCTCAATTCACAGTGTCGATCCTTTGCTTCTGCCCGCGAGATGAAGGAGAATCATTCCGACCCAAGGGTCACGTGCCTGTAAGTGATTTGCGCACAACCCTTGGCAGCCGGTAGCTGTCGGTTCCTGAACTATCATTGAATAATGCCGCAAACCCTACGTGAATTTCTGAAATCCGATGTCTGTGATCTGCCGCGCCCAAGAGACCCCAAACTTTCACTCGCGACGCAATTGACGAAGATGCACAATGCCTTCTTGAAAGGGCTTAGGAACATCGATCTCAATGAGACAAGTGGACAGGCGGCACTCTCGCAGAGCAAGGTTATAAGGAAAGCCGGGCGGCAAGTTGTGTCAGCGTCGGCCGAATACCTAAATGGTTCTCCTTTCAAGGCAGCTACGGAACTACGAGCGGGCCTTGAACTTCTTCGGCCGCACCTTGAGAAACTGATCGCCTCCCGCCAAGAGCTCACCGACCTTTTTCGGGTCAGGGAGATCGATACTCTCGCAAATGCTCAGCGAAAAGACATCTTTCATGTGCCATTCGAACTACGGCACCGCGTAACAACCCAGCGATACAGTATTTCTGGTTGGCCTTCGCTCTATTTGGGGCTTCCTTAATGGTTTGTTGGGAAGAGGTCGGCCGACCGGCATTTCACAAGCTCGCCGTCGCGAACTTCGATGCTGAAAAAACGATGACAGTTCTGGATTTTGGTTATCGTCCAACGGTGATCGCCGACCTACATCAGCCCGACGAAAAAGAGATCAGCTTTTTTACACCTGAGTACATGACCAGCTACCTCATATGCTGGCCGCTTCTTGCCGCCTGCAGCATGGAAGTTCAACATCGTGGCACTAGCAGTACCTTCATCGAGGAGTACATCGTGCCTCAGCTACTTCTCCAATGGCTTCGGGACGAGGCCTTTCAGATCGATGGAATCCGCTATTTTTCCATGCGAGTGCATCAAACTGCAGAGGCACCCCGCCTTGCGATCAATTATGTTTTCCCGGTTCGGACTGACTCCTCCTCCGGGCACTGTGGCCAGCTCAAAAAACGGTTCACGCTGACTCCTCCGATCCCTTGGAACATCTTGGAGGGAGTAGATCTCAAAGCGCCGGGCACGAGGCGACTAAACGAACCCTATCTGATCAACTCAGAGGTGGCCGCCGTTTACGACGACACGGTCTTTGGCAAGCTCGAACCGCGCTTCGCACGCCTTCCAAAATTGAGGCTCTCCTGAGGGAGCGGACAATATAGCTGAATGTCCAGACAACAAAGACATCCTAACGGTGACAGACGCTTAGGTGCGCCGCCTCCTCTGCCTGTGATGTGAAAATTAAGATTCAGGAACGCGCTAGAGTCCCGAACTAACTCTGGGATGACGCCGAATCGCCAATGCTTGATTCGAGGAAACTCAGTTCTGGAAACGCGGTATGGCCGCCAGCCGAGATTTCAGAGCGGTAGCAACGAGTAAACATAATCCGATATCATTTTCATCGATTTACGCTGCCGAGCAAACCGACTCCAATCCGCTGGTTCCATGAGCACTGGATTACCGCTAAGCCAAGGAGATTCACATGAACATGCAGAAACAAATCACGGAGTATATTGCCACTCAACCGGAATCAAAACGTAGTGAAATGCAAGAGTTACATGACATTATTTTGGCGTTGATGCCAACATGTAAATTGTGGTTCTTAGATGGAAAAGACGAGAAAGGAAAAACCGTTTCCAACCCAAACATTGGATATGGATCCAAAATCATTAAATATGCCAATGGAAAAACCAAGGAATTCTATCAAATCGGTGTAAGTGCGAATACAACAGGCATTTCCGTCTACATTATGGGAATAGATGACAAGAAGCACCTAACCCAGACATTTGGGCACGAACTCGGCAAAGCAAGCGTCACAGGATATTGCATTAAATTCAAAACACTAGCAGATATAAAAGTCGACGTACTTAAAGCAGCAATACAATATGGAATTGGACGGACAAGCATTCAACATTGATTCCAACTTGAGTAAACGAACTGCCATTCCTAGCAGTAGATGTACTTCTGCCATTCGCCGTCCGGCGCCGCCATTGCAGATCCGTCAGCGTTCCATCGAATCGGCGCTGCCCGCTCTTTCATTGCGCGCCTAACTTGCAGCTGAAGCGGATACAAGCAAGCAAGCTTGCCGGTCCCTACGATTCGCTCAGCGCCACTTAGCCGGGCGATTGGCTGGTGCCGTCTAACGCGCTTTGCGCCGGGAATGACTCTGGATTGATGCCGAATCGCCGAGGCACTCACCGACGACGATTCGTACCGATATGTCGGCCGGTGTCTGCCGATCGGATTGCGCATCATTCGATTGGCGGTGGCAGGCCAACGCAGTCATTGACATGATTGCGAGAGGATTGATTGGGGAAGGTCGGCTAAGCGGAAGTAATCCGAATTTTACCCTACGCAAAGACAGCTCTCGCGCCCGAGCGCACCTGTGCGCGTATCGGTGCAATAATTCCTGAATGCGAAGGTTGCTGATTGGTTTGTTGATGCTGGCCATCCTGCCGTATTGGGCGGCCGCCGATGATGTGGTGAAGCTGGTTACGTTTCCCCGGCTTCGGCCTGGTGCCATCAACTCCTATGATCTCGCGCTCTTGCATGAGGCGCTGGAGCGGACACGGCGCGACTACGGCGACTATGAGGTGCACCCATTTACTGAAGACGTCTCTTTTGGGCGCGCCATCGAACTGGCAACTGAGGGCCGATTGGTCAACGTATTGTCGGCAGGCGTCGGCCAGACGGCCCCGTCTCCTGAGCGGGATATGATCCCGGTCGCGTTCCCAATTGACAAGGGGCTGCTCGGCTACCGCGTCGCTTTCATCAACCGGCGCAGCGAAGACCGGCTCTCGCGCGTCCATGGCATCGAGGATCTGCGCCAGCTACGTGTCGGCCAGGGGAGCGGATGGGGTGATGTGCGCATCTACGAGCACGAGCGAATCCCGGTCGAGACCACATACGACTATGAGTCGCTGGTATCGATGCTCCTGCACGGCCGGTTTGATCTGTTTCCCCGCGGGCTGTGGGAGGTTGCTCCGGAGCTCGCGGAGTATGGTACACGCTACCCAGATTTAGCGGTCGAGCGGCACCTCCTACTTCACTACCCCTTCTTCGAGGCCTTCTACGTCAGCCGGTCCGCCCCCCGCCTGGCCAGTCGCATCACGGCCGGGCTTGAGCGCATGGTCGCGGACGGCAGCTTCGACGCCTTTTTTGCCAGGCATTTCGGCAAGCTTCTAGCTGATCTCAATCTTCGCCAACGGGTCGTAATTGAGCTGGAGAATCCGTACTTGCCGGCCTGGGTGCCAGTCAAGCGCAAAGAGCTCTGGTTCGATCCGGCCCGACTGCCTTAGAGTGGGGTATCATGCTCTTCCCCTCTACTCCCAGGATTGCTTTCCACAGTCTAACCGTGCGCCTGTTGAGTAGCGTTCTGCTCTTCAGTGTCTGCGTCACGCTCATCTTGACCGTGGTTCAGCTTTACCTTGAGTACCGGCACGACGTCTCGGATCTCGAGTTGCGACTCGACCAGATTGGCAAGACCAATCTGGACAGCTTGGCTGAGCGGCTCTGGGCCCTCGATGAAAACCAGTTGCGGCTACAGCTCACGGGAATTCTTCGGCTCCCTGATATGCGCGCCGTTGAGGTACGTGAGGCTAGCAACACAGGCAATCCGCTGGTCATAAGGCTTGGTGAGAGATCCGCATCATCAACAATCACGCGGGAATACCCACTTCTATACAATGCGCAGGGGCAGAACACTAGGATCGGCACGCTCTATGTCCAGGCCACGCTTGTCGACCTGCGTCGAAGGCTTGTTCATACGGGATGGACTATTTTTTTAAACCAGGCGGCGGAGATATTCCTAGTTTCGCTGTTTATCGTATATATCTTCCACAAACAGATAACGCGTCATTTATTCGCAATTGCAACCTTCGCTGCCAGCTATCGGATTAGCGACCCATCTCCGCCGTTGCAGTTGCGTCGTCCCACTCGCCGGCACGAGGACGAGCTGCAGCGGGTAGTCACAGCCTTTAATATCTTGTCTGACAATCTGCAGGCCGCCTATCGCAGTCTTAATGACATCAACGAGCAGCTTAGTCGAGACGTAGCGGCCCGCCGCCAGACAGAGGCAGTCCTGCGGGAGCGGGAAGCTCGGATCCGCCGCCTCATCGATGCTGACATCATCGGGATTTTCTTATGGGATATTGAGGGTCTGATTTTCGAAGCCAATGACGCGTTCCTGCTGATGGTCGGATACGATCGAGGGGATCTCGTCTCAGGCCGCCTGCGCTGGACGGACCTGACGCCACCGGAATGGCGTGAACGCGACGCCCAACAATGGGTCGCCGAGCTCAAGATGACTGGGCGCATGCAACCGATGGAGAAAGAATATTTGCGAAAAGACGGTAGCCGCGTGCCCGTCCTTATCGGTAGCGCGAGTTTCGAAGAAAGCGCGAACCAAGGTGTTGCCTTCGTGCTTGACCTCACCGAACGCAAGCGTGCCGAGGAAGCGCTGCGCGAGGCTCAGGCGAATCTCGCGCGTGTGGCTCGGGTGACCACGATGGGAGAACTGACTGCCTCCCTGGCGCATGAATTGAATCAGCCAATTGCCGCCGCCGTTGTCAATGCCTACACCTGCTTGCAATGGCTCGGACGCAAACAGCCCGATCTCGAAGAGGCTCGCGCGGCCGCCACGAGAATTGTGGGAAACGGAAAGCTAGCTGGCGAACTCATCACCCGAATCCGGTCGCAGTTCGAGAAGACCGCCGTGAAGCGGGAGGCGGTTGATGTGAACGAAGTCATTCGAGAGATGATTGCCCTCCTGCGGAGCGAGGTAATGCGACACAACATCTCAATCCGGGTAGAACTGGCCGATGACCTCCCTCAGATCATCGGAGATCGCGTGCAATTGCAGCAGGTCGCGATGAACCTGATCATGAACAGCATCGATGCAATGAAGGGTGTGGATGGGCTGCGGGAATTGATCATCAAGTCGCGGCGGCCGGAAAACGAGCACCTGATCGTGTCCGTCAGCGATACCGGCATAGGCCTTCCCTCCCAGCAGACTGAGCAGATATTCAATGCCTTCTTTACCACTAAGCCTCACGGAACCGGCATGGGGCTTCGCATCAGCCGCTCCATCGTTGAAGCCCACGGAGGCCGTCTCTGGGCGAGCGCAAACGATGGGCGAGGAGCAACGTTTTATTTCACTCTACCGACCCAGACCACGCATACGACGAGCGTCACGGCAGCTTAATAGCGAGGCCCATTGATCAGCGCAGAAAGCCACGTAGCTGTTGCTAGTTTATCGGTGCAATCGTGAATCATATAATTCCGTCCTTATTCCTCATTCCTCCGCGCCATTCCAGTTTCCAGACCACAATCTGACATTCGGCAGATATTCCGCGCCGCAGCGGAAGTACCCGACGGATGCGAAAGCCTAAGCTGGCGGTGACATACTCTTCGACGCTCCTACGCTTTCCCACTGCTTTCTTATAGGGCCGTGGATGAGGTCTCCTCGATTTACGCTAGTGGGGTAAACCCGCTTCTGCACTCTAATGATGTCTTTAGAATGGGCGAGCGATGCAAATTTGAGCAAATTTCAGACTCCTGAATTCCGTGCCCAAAGACTCTGAAATTCACCAGATGAGAGGATCGAGATCGTGGAGTCACGGGAGGAGAATTAGGCCAATGGCACAAACATGCACAGCCTTCCCTTATTCTCGTGATCACAGCTTACGGCGCAAAGCTTTACTGCGCGCGGCTTCGGTCCGCCGTCCGTGTGATCTGTACAAGCAGTAGGGACTGGTTCTCCGGTCCATCATTGAGGAACCTATGAGCATTCTAGAAGTCAAACACCAATCCATACCTGATCAGCAGGGATCCAGTCAGCATAAGTTCCCCGCGCAGAAGTATTCGGCGTTCCGGCCGGCTCCTTCCGAGCTGCCCAGAGAGGTTGAGATCTCCGTTGATGGAAAATATCTGCGCGCTACCGAAGGCGAGTTATTGGTCGAAGCGGTCCTTCGCGAGAGGGAAATTCCGCACATCTGCTACCATTCCCCTCTGATGGGTCCCATCCAGACCTGCGACACCTGCATGGTCGAAGTCGACGGCAAGCTGGTCCGCTCCTGCGGCACGAACGTCACCGCTGGCATGAAGGTGGTCACAGAATCCAAGCGTGCCACCGATGCGCGCGCCGAGGCCTTCGACACAATCCTCGGCAACCACCTGCTCTACTGTACGGTCTGCGATAACAACAACGAGAACTGCCGGGTCCACAACACGGCCATGGCGCTCAACATTGAGCACCAGGAGACTCCCTTTACCCCCAAGCCATACGAAGTGGATATGTCGAATCCCTTCTATCGCTACGATCCCAGCGAGTGCATTCTCTGCGGCCAGTGCGTCCAAGCCTGTCAGACCGTTCAGGTCAATGAAACGCTCTCGATCGGCTGGGAACTGGATCGGCCTCGAGTCCTCTGGGACGGCGGTATGCAGATCGGCGGCTCCAGTTGTGTCTCCTGCGGCCAGTGCGTCACAGTATGTCCTTGCAACGCCCTCATGGAAAAGTCCATGCTCGGTGAAGCCGGCTATATGAGCGGCATGCCCAAGAATGCTCTCAACAAGATGATCGACGTCGTCAAGGCGATCGAACCCGAAATGGGCTACGGCGCGATCATGAAAGTCTCCGAAACCGAAGCGCACATGCGCGAAGCACGCATCAAGAAGACCAAGACCGTCTGCACCTATTGCTCAGTGGGCTGCAGCTATGACGTCTGGACCAAGGACCGTAAGATACTCAAGATCGTTCCCGGAAAGGGCGACGCTAACGAGATCTCCACCTGCGTCAAGGGCAAGTTTGGCTGGGACTTCGTCAACCACGAAGAGCGCCTCCAAAGTCCCCTCATCCGTGAAGGCGACGGCTTCCGCGAAGCCAGCTGGGAAGAGGCCCTCGACTTGGTCTCCTCCAGGCTCTCCCAGATCAAAGCCCAGTACGGCCCTGACTCCATCGCCGTCATCGCCTCTTCGAAGACCACCAACGAAGAGATCTTCCTAATGCAGAAGTTCGGCCGACAGGTCATCGGCACCCAGAATATCGATAACTGTTCCCGCTACTGCCAGTCTCCGGCCACCACCGGCCTCTTCCGTACCGTTGGCCACGGCGGCGACTCCGGCTCCTTCGAGGACCTCGTGTACTCCAAGGCGATCGTCATCGTCGGCGCGAATTCCGCCGAGGCTCATCCCGTGCTGGCCGCCCGCATGAAGCGCGCCCAAAAGCTCTTCGGCTCCAAGCTGATCGTCGCAGATCCGCGCGAAAACGAACTGGCCCGCCGTGCCGACCTCCACTTCCGTCCCCGCCCAGGAACTGATCTCGTCTGGCTCTCGGCCATGAGCCGCTACATGTTCGACCACGGCTATGCCAAGCTCGACTTCCTCAATCAGTGGGTCAATAACATCGAGGAGTACAAGAAGAGCCTCGAGCCCTACACCATGGAGTACGCGTCCAAGGTCTGCGAAATTCCGCGCGAGACCCTGGAGAAGCTCGCGCAGGAGCTGGCTGCCTCCGAGACCATCGCCATCTGCTGGGCCATGGGCGTTACCCAGCACATTCGCGGCTCTGACGTGTCGACCGCCATCTCCAATTTCCTGCTGACCACCGGCAACTACATGCACCGGGGCGGCGGTGCATACCCGCTCCGCGGCCATAACAACGTACAGGGCGCCGGCGACATGGGCGCAGCGCCGAACTACTACCCCGGCTATCAGGCGGTCAACGATCCCGCTGTCCGCGCTAAGTTTGAAAAGAGCTGGAGGGTCACTCTGCCGCCGGAGCGCGGAATGGATAACCACCAGATGGTGGATGCCGCTTACGAAGGCAAGCTACGCGCCATGTATATCGCCGGCGAAGATATGATCTCCGCCGACTCCAATGCCAACCACGTCGCCGGTGCCTTCGAGCGGCTCGACTTCATGGTCGTGCAAGATATCTTCTTCAGCGAAACATGCCGTTATGCCGATGTCGTGCTGCCCGCCTCTCCGGCTCTCGAAAAGGACGGCACTTTCACCAGCACTGAACGCCGCATCCAGCGCCTCTATCAGGCTTTGCCTGAGATCGGCGACTCCCGCGCTGATTGGAAGATCACCCAGGAAATCGCCCGCCGCATGGGTGCCGACTGGAACTACCTGCACCCCTCCGAGATCATGGACGAGCTGGCTACCCTCAGCCCAATTCATGCGGGCGCAAGCTACACGCGCCTCGAAGACTACAACACCCTTCAGTGGCCCGTCGCTGCGGACGGCACCGATGAGCCTGTCTTGTACCTGGATGGCTTCCCCTTCCCCGACAAAAAGGCCAGGTTCCATCCCGTCATCTTCACTGAACCTTTCGAGCAGCCCGACTCTGAATTTGATCTGTTCCTGAATAACGGTCGCCAGTTGGAGCACTTCCACGAAGGCAATATGACTTATCGCGTCAACGGCATTCGTGAAGAGACTCCTGAGCGCTACATCGAAATCTCTCCGGAGCTCGCCCAGGAACGCGGTGTCGAGTCTGGCCGCTGGGTCCGAATCACCAGCCGGTACGGATCGATCAAAATCAAGGCTCTGGTCACCTCTCGCGTGAAAGGGAATCAGATCTACGTCCCGCTGTTCTCGCGGGAGGGGCCGGTCAATGTGCTGACCGGTTCGCATGCCGACGATGCCACCAACACCCCTGCCTATAAAGAGACAGCCGTGAGGATGGAGTTGCTTAAGGACAAGGGTTCCAACCCGCTGATGCCTCTCAATTTCCGCTATAACGCCAAACCCACGCCACAGATGGGCGTCGAGGTTGAACGCAAGTGGAAGCGGAAGGACTATCAGTTGCCCGGCACAACCAAGCTGGTCAACATCCAGCTGCTTAAGTAATTGGAAGTGAGACGGAATCCGTGGCGATATCGACGTAGATTTGTCGTAACTCCTGTTCCAAGAACTGGCTCCCCGACCTTATGTAGCGCCTGGTATCCGCGAGCACGCACCGGAGCGGTACCTCGAGATCTCGGAAGATCTGGCGCAGGAGCTGAATCTCCAGTCGGGTCGGTGGGTGCATAGCACCAGCCGTTACGGATCGCTGAAGATCAAGGTGTTGGTCACCAAGCAGGTGTTCGGCAAGCAGGTGTACCTAGTGCTGTTCTCGCCGACCGAGGGCCGACCAATATCCTGACCGGTTCTCACGGGACAACGCGACGAATACATCGGCGTACAAGGAGACCGCGATCAAGATCGAAGTGCTTTCGGAGAAGGGCGCAATCTGCTCTAGCCGATCAACGCGCGCTACCCGGGCAAGCTGACGCCGCAGAACGGTGTCGAAATGGAGCGCAAGTGGGCGCGGAAGGACTTCCGTGTGCCGGGTACTCCGAAGCTCGTTCAAATCCAGTAGCACAGAGAAGAAAGGCGTTACCGTGGCAACTGCAGTTGATTTCAGGAATTTCACACCGGTCGATGCGCGCGTCGACCTGATCAAGAAACTCGAGGGTGCTCCAGCGGAGCATGCCGAGGCGGTCTTGGCGGCGTATGAGCTGCTCCGGCAGCTCCATGAGAAGGGCATTCTGGAACTGCTCACCGGCCTTCTGACGGCGGGCGAGGCCGTTGTGAATCATGCCGTGGGCATCATCAGCTCTCCACAGGCGGTTACCGCCACCCGGCTGGGGCTGATGATGGTCAATATGTTGGGTTCTATCGATGCGGACAAGATCAGCACAGCGTTGGCGGCAGGTAGCAAGGAGCCGCCCTCGCTGCTGTCGATGGGTAAGCAGGTGACTTCGAAGGAGGCGCGAAGCGCGATGGCGGTCGGGCTGGGGTTACTAACCGCCTTCGGCGAGGCACTCGAGAAGTCGAAACCGCGGAAGCTTGAATAGGTGACAGATGCCGAAGGAGCAGGGGGAGGCTTTGTGTGTGGCAAACACGGGTATAGCTGCGGGTTCGGGTCATCCGTTCTATATTCGACTGAACGAGATGCTTGACTTCGCTGGAGTTAACGCCTTCAGACTGGAAGTAATATAGCAATCAGGCCTATCGGGCCAGAGAAGGAAAGCTGATGAACATCCTTATCTTTGTTGCGGGCGGTTTTATAGCGTTAATCGGAGTTTTCGTTTTAGGAGCATCCTGCCTGCCCTCGCCTATGGTTACCCGACTCGCACGTCGCTTTGGAATGCGCCGCTAAGTGAATCCTATAGCACTTCAAGCCGGAGCATACGTATTTGGGCGTAAGAAGACGATAATGTGGTTGTTGATGGTCAACGAGACGCGCAAGGAGGGACACCCGGCGGGCTTGAAACGCACTCCAGCGTTCACGAAGTTATACCGACGGTTCGTGTGATGGCAAATGCTGTAATTCGTTCAAGATGGCGTTCGCCGTTCGCAGGCCGTGGGATTCGTTGCCGCTGGGAAAGGAAGAAATCGTGCTGCGGAGCAGGGTCTGCGCTTTATCACGGCGGTTATCGCTGATCAACAGACGCGCGAGGGTGGCAGCGACTTTCAATTCCCAAGAGCGAGCACCGCATTCGTGAGCGAGCGCGAGCGCACTTTCCAGGCGATGTTCAACTGTCGATTTAAGCCGTCCATCGTTGTGCTCTAAATCGAACTCCGCTTCGATCCGGAGGAGCTCAGGCATCGCCCAGTGGTTGTCCTCACAGTCCGCAGGTGGACGAAACGAAGTCCTTATCGAATCCACTGGTGATGCGCACGAACGAAGAACGTCAGCGACAAAGGGCGTGTACCAAAGGTCGAACTGCATTTCGTTCAGTACTCGTATGACCGAGGTGAAACGCCCCGGCGCCGGTTTCTCTTTGTGCTGTATCATCGCCCATACCTCGAAGAGATCACCATATGCTTTCCAAAATTGCAGGCCGTGAAGGGAGGCCATATGAGTTAGAGTCTGTGCTGCCGTCGCCAGTGAGTCGAGGTCTTGGTTCAAAGCGGATACCATACATAGTCCCTCGGCTAACGCGATACATAGAGTAGGGGCGTGATCGAGTGCGACGGCGCGTTCGACCCCTAGATTAGCGGTCTTGACAGCATCGGTTGTATGGCCTTGAACCCATTGGATGCGAGCAAGAAACGCAAGGCCAGCCGCGTGCTGATCGAGACCGAATCGAAATGCCGACTGCGGCCGATTCTGCTCAAACCACATGAGCGACCTCTCAATAAGGGTGCGCCCCTCTGCGTGGCCGCCCAGGGAATGACGGGACACTCCTGCGATCCGCTGCGCAGTAGCGAATGCGTCATCATCCTTTACCTCTGTGGCCAGCGTCATCATCTCCGTGGCGAAACGCAGCGCCTCGGAGTAATGGCCCCTTCGTAAGCTGAAGAGCCAGAGGCCATATTGAGCCTGAAGTTTAATCTCAGTGTCGCCGAGTTCCTGTGCGAGCTCCAAGGCCCGAGACCACGCAGCTCCCGTTTCTGCCACGGGGCCTCGCACCCAAGTCAGTGATCTGCCGAGCGCCCCACGCAAAGCCATTTCGTCACGCGTGCCGGTTGTTTCTGTGACTCCATGCTTATCAAGGGCAAGGGAGACCCAGCGACGACATTCGTCGAGCAGAAAGAACTCTACCCAAAACGGAATGGAATTCTGTAGCGTCCGTACCCCCATCTCTTGATCTCCGTTTTCGGAGAAGGCCCATTGGAGAGCGGCACGCATATCATCGACATATCCACGGTAGACTTGGCGCCAATCCTCAGTAGCTTGACGTTTCCAATCGATGACGGCCTGCTCGCTGATCCTCTGAAAATAGGAAGCGTGACGTCGGGCCGTGAGGTCTGTTTCGCCACTATCAGCAAGCTCTTCCAACGCATAGAGGCGAATTGTTTCGAGAAAGCGATAGCGCGGCGCCGAGGCGGACACATCCAGATGAAGAAGCGATTTGCCAACAAGGTTTCCCAGCAGGTCAATGATTTGCCACTGATCCTCAATGTCCGGGCCGCTAACGCAATGGGCCGCCTGCACTGTAAATCCGGCAGGAAAGACCGCCAATCGGCGGAAGAGTGTACGCTCAGTCTCGTCTAGAAGGCGGTGACTCCACTCCACAGTCGCCCTTAGTGTTCTGTGCCGGGGCAACGCACTGCGCTGGCCTGCGGTCAGAAGCCTGAACCTGTCGGACAAACCATCGAGTATGCCGCGAACGCCGAGGGTCGGCACCCGTGCCGCTGCAAGTTCGAGAGCCAGTGGCACCCCGTCGAGTTGGCGGCAGATCGTGGCAATCTCGCGGGCCGTAGCATCGTCAAACTGGGAATCACGGGTATAGGACAGGGATCGCTCGACAAACAATTGAGCCGCCGCATGGGGCAGCACCACATCCATGGTCGAAGCGTCTGCCGGAGGAACTGCCAGCGGGCGTATCCGGTAGATCTGTTCCCCCTGGGCGCCAAAAGGCTCTTGGCTCGTAATACAAATATGTAATTCCCCTCCGATCTGAAGAATGGTCTCGACCACCCGGGTGATAGCTTCGGTGAGATGTTCGCAGTTATCGATGATGAGTAGAAGACGCTGGTTCCGGAGTGCGATACGCGATTCGGCCGTAAGGCCCATATTGGTTGCTTCCATGCCGAGGGCTCTGGCTATGGCTGGCCAGATATTATCGCTCTCTCCAATCATGCCCATCTCTACAAAATGAACTCTTCCTGAGAAGGAAAGCTGGAGACGCCGCGCGGCCTCAATAGCCAGGCGTGTCTTACCGATTCCGCCGGGTCCCGTGATCGTCGTGAGCCGGTTTGCGGTGATTAGCTGTTGGAGATCACGCAATTCGCTGTCCCGCCCCAAAAGCGTAGTAAGTGGGTTTGGTAGGTTCGGCGATTCGATCTTCTCCTTCGCTGGAATTAGATTCGTTCTGGCTGGAGCGGGCAACGTCAGTCGATAGCCTCGTCCGAAATCCGTGGAGATAAAACTACGGTCTTGTTTGAGCGCCCTTCGGATCGCCGAGATGTGAGTCTGAAGATTGTTCTCTTCAACGATGGAGCCAGCCCAAACCTGTTCGATCAGTTCATCTTTGGTTACGACTTCTCCGCGAGCTTTGACCAGTACCCACAGAACATCGAAGGCGCGAGCGGTAAGGTCAACTTTGTTCCCGTTCTTCAGAAGAATCTTGAGTTCGGGAAAGATACGGTAGTTCCCAAACACAACCCCTTCGTCGTCGCGAGAATCCACTCGCATAATACGGTCCGGATTGTTTCGGCTGGGGAAATCCATCGGAGCGGGTCTCCTACGCTGCCCAGGAGAGGCCAACTTCTTTGCGCCTTCTCCCGGACCGCCACTGACATAATGATACGCGTCTTGCGATACCAAGGTGGGGCCCGTATGTGGGCGACAAATAAGAAGTTTTGCGATTTCAGACTCCTGAATTCCGCGCCCAAAGACTCTGGAATTCACCCCATGCGAGCATCGAGATCGTGGAGTTACAACAGCCAACTTCATATGGATCCCCCGTAACCTCAGAGAGCTTGCCCTGGGGGTGAGTCGCCGGATCAAGAACAGGAGAGAAGACCAATGATTGATAAAGAGAACCAGAGTGAACTGGTAGAGAATCCATCACGACGGAGTTTCCTGGAAGTCGGTTCCGCCGCACTCGCCGTGGCAACATTCGCTGGACTGACGGCGAACGCACAACAGCGCGAGGACACACGGAAGGCTGAAAGCGATCACTCTTCGAGCGATCCAGGGCCGGAGAATGCGCCTCTTCTGGCCGAGAACCCGAATTCAAACACACCTCCTCCGACGGATCATGGAGACGTAGGCCCAATCTGGTATTCCTTTGATCTGGCGCGCAACCGCATGCAGGAAGGTGGCTGGGCGCACCAGGTAACTCAGCGCGAACTACCTCCCTCAAAAGATCTCTCGGGCGTCTGCATGCGGCTCACCAGTGGCAGCTTCCGTGAATTGCATTGGCACACGGCAGATGAATGGGCCATTATGCTCAACGGCAATGCTCGCGTCACGGTTCTGAATCCCGATGGAACGATATTCATCGACGATGTGAGCAAGGGTGACCTCTGGTTCTTCCCTGCCGGCTATCCGCATTCCATTCAAGGCCTGGGGCCAGGGGACGGTTGCGAGTTCCTGCTTGTTTTTGATGAAGGCATGTTCTCGGAAGACAACACTTTCCTCATCTCCGCGTGGGTTGCTCATACGCCGCCTGAGATATTGACAAAGAACTCCAATCTCGATCGGCGCGCCATTGCAAGGTTACCGAAAGATGAGCTTTATATCTTTCCTGGCGACCTTCCTGGTTCTTTGGCTCAGGACAAGGCAGCCGTTGGCGGGAAGAGTGTAGAGTCATCGATCCAGTACACATTCAAGATGTCGTCGATGGCCCCCACTGTGAAAACAGCCGGAGGCGAAGTTCGCATCGTAGACTCGCACAATTTCCCGGCCTCGAACAGCATCGCCGCCGCACTGGTCACGCTTAAGCCTGGCGGTATCCGCGAGTTGCATTGGCATCCAAATGCTTCCGAGTGGCAGTTTTACCTCGCAGGCAAGGGGCGGATGACTGTATTTATGCCCCCGACGAGAGCTCGCACGATGGACTTCAATGCCAACGATGTTGGCTACGTTCCACCGGTTGCCGGTCACTACATCGAGAATACGGGCAATACCGATCTGGTCTTTCTCGAAATGTTCAAGGCACACCAATACCTGGACTTCTCCATGAACAATTGGATCAGACGTCTCCCTCGGGAAATGGTGACTGCACACCTAAACATCGATGAGGCAACTATCCGGAAGATCTCTGCAGAAAAGCGGGTTGTGATCGCAGGATAGCCGTCCACCTTATGGCGGTGCTGAAGGATTCACAGTAGTCATTCTGCACCGCAGTTATCGACACAACTATTAACGCACAACTCTTGAGAGGGCATTCAGAATGGAAACGCAAATAATCACGTTTGCAAGTTCTCCCTTTGTGCCGGTCGCCATTGGTTTCTTTGGCTTGGGTACCGGCTACTTTATATGGGGTGGTCAGGCCCTGTTTGGGTTTCCTAAGACCAGTCCCGAGGTCAACCGATCTCTAGGGTTATGGGGTTTCTGGATGCCGGGCTTTATGCAGTTCCTCACCGGCATTTACCTGCTGACCGGATTGACGTGGTTTAATGTCTTCCGCAATGCGGCTCCTTTGTATATGGCAGGCCTCGCATTCACGGCTTACGGCATTCACTGGTTCGCGATGGCCCATCGACGATATATCGATTCCAGCGCCCAGCTGGATGGTTGGATGGCCATAGCATTCCTGTTTCTCAGCATTCTTGGCGTTGACGTCTTTTGGCGGGCCGGAGACATCCCCGTGATGATCATCTTTGTCGGCCTAACCTTGATCTATGCCACCGAAGTTCCCACCCGCTTATTGTCCTGGGAATTTGGTACTCGCATTATAGGGCTGTTTCAATTTCTTACCGGCGTCTGGCTGATGTACTGCACGTACGCGATAACTGTAAATCTGGCATTGGGCGCCAAAGTCTGGATTTAGGCGAGTGCAGCGCAGTTATCTCTGTCAATGACGTAGTGCCTATCCGAAGTAGATGCGTGCCTGGGACAAAGAGAGCAGGGAGGGGTTTACGCCACTCTTCATCAGGGCCCTGCTGGTCCGCCGGAGTTCTCCGAGGAAGAGGATTTCGCCTGTCTCAATGGCAGTGGTAGTGGTGAAGACAATCGCCTTACGTTTACTAATCCACTGAAAGGAAGAGTATGTTGAACTTCCCGAAATTCACTGTCTCGACAAATGACGGCAATGCCGCCACCGAAGGGGCAGAGTCATCTCCTTCTCATCACGTTTCAACTCCGGCCAGGCCGAATTTCTGTAAGCGACTCTGTATGCTTGCATCGTTGGGCGTGTGCATGGCGCCATGCTTGATGTCATATGGCCAGACGCAAGTCTACGCGGAGTACCCACAAACCCGGGGCAAGGTTGAGCCATGGAAAGTGGAAGACCTTCCTTCGTGGCTAAGTCTGGATGGACAGATCAGGCTCCGTACCGAGGACTTTACATCCTATGACGACAACCCAGGCAATGACCGGATCTACGAGCTAACCCGCGTTTATGGCGGACTCACAGTCCGCCCGACTTCCTTCCTCACCGGCTATATGCAGTTCATGGACGCGCACGCTTTAGGGCTGCCCGTGAACAGTGTTGCAGGAAATATGCGCGACACCTTCGATCTGCGCCAGGGCTATCTTGAATATCACAACGAAGACAATAATATTCGGCTGTACGCAGGACGAAAGGAGTTGCGGTTCGGCAATGAACGTGTCGTTGGCATCAGCGACTGGACCAATGTCAGTAGAACTTTTGATGGATTATTTGGGCATTTTGGTGACTCGACCGACAAGAACAGTGTCGATCTCTTCAGCACCTCGGTGGTGAAAATTAATCCCACTTCGCTGGACACGCACGGGGCAGGACTGACCTTTCATGGCGCCTATGGGACCATCGGTTCATGGATCCCAAATACCCTGCTCCAGCCGTTTGTTCTGGTCAAAGCCTTGCCGCGTGTAAAGAGCCAGCAGGGGATCTACGGCTCGGAGGTAGAGACGACGTTCGGAGCTGAAATGGAGGGCCGTCTCCCTGCCGGGTTTGACTACGACGTTGTAGGAGATTTGCAGCGGGGCAGCTACTCGAACGACTCTATTCATGCCGGCGCAGGTGTTGTAAAGGTTGCCCGTAGGTTCGATTCTCTTCCGTGGAGGCCGCGGCTTGGCGGAGAGTATGACTACGCAACCGGCAACCCACATCGGGATCCCAACCGCATCAGCACCTACGATCAGCAATATCCCAGCGACCACAACGCTTTTGGACTCTTTGATCTCTTTGGGTTCCAGAACATCAAGGAGCGAAGAGTCAATCTCGACCTTGGGCCGACGAAGAACCTCACGCTGTTGTTCCAGGGCGAAGCGCTCGGCGTTGCTTCACGGTTTGACGGTGTCTATAACAGCGGAGGGGGAGTTACGGTGCAAGCTCCAGCCCATGGCTTTGGGACCAACAGCATTGGTGATGGCTTTGATGCGTCAGCGAAGTATGTGTTCCATGATTACTGGGCCGTAAATGCCGGAGTTGGGCACTTCTTCCCTGGGAGCCTGATGTCGGCCAATGATCATGGCGCGCCCCTTACATATTCCTTTTTCAGCATTACCTACCGTTTCAGAGTGGGTAAGTGATAAATGAGGTCTTATTAAGGTCGAGTTATGAAACAGCGCTATCGCCTCATAGCCATAGACTTCGGCATGGCGGCGTGGTTCTTCTGGAAGAACACTTAGAGCAGAAGCAGCATCAGCGAACAGGCCGAACAGGCTGTTCACTTCAACGGAACCTACGCACAGATCAACGCAATGGAGAAACCGATGAACCAGTTTGACAAGGGACCAGAATGTCCAAAGGAAAATGTCTTAACAAAGGCAACCGACGAGGCACTCATCGTCTCAGCCAAAGCGGGAAATAATCTAGCGTACGCTGAACTTTGCAGGCGTCACTCCGCTAGCACAATGCGTGCAGTTCACCGCATCACTCGGAACAAAGAGGATGCAGAGGATGCAATGCAGGATTGCCTGCTGAATGCATACCTTCACCTCAGCAGGTTTGATGGAAGATCTACTTTTTCTACTTGGCTAAGACGAATTGCGATCAACTCTGCGCTGATGCTTCTCCGAAAAAAGCGGGTTCGTCCAGAGAGTCCGATCGACGATGATACTTGGCCCGAATTGCAATTGTCCGACCCAGCATTAAATCCGGAACTCTGTTTTCTCCGGCAAGAGAGACAACTTGCGGTCCGTAGGGCTGTACAACAACTGCCGCGGTTACTCCGAGAGGCCACCGAGATTTGCTATTCCCAGGAATCCACTTTGTCCGAAGTCGCCGAACGAACACACACCTCACTTGGTGCCACCAAATCACGTTTAGTAAGAGCAAGAAAGTCACTTTTCCGTGCGCTCGGTAAAGACGCAGTGTTCCATCGGAGTATGTCCAAGCCTGAAACGAGACACTGCGCGTAATTGTCAAGGTTGGTCAACGGACTGAATCCCGGCCGCAATCCAGACAAAAGCCTTATCGCGCTTCGGGCCTATTCGTGCTCTGACCAGAGTGGGCGAGTCATTCCAATTTCAGTAAGTTTCAGACTTCTGAATTCTGCGCCCAAAGACATTGGAATTCACCTGATGAGAGCATCGAAATCGTGGAGTCAAGGGAGGAGAACTAGACCAATGGCACAAACATACACAGATCTCACGGTCTCTCGTGATCCGAGCACACAGCGCGAAGCTTTGTTGCGAATTCTCTCCGCAGCAGCCTTTCTGGTCTTCTTCCAGACTTACCTTGTCGCTCCACTAATCCCAGCACTTGCGGTCGAGTTCCACGCGTCTACAAATCTCCTGGGAATGCTCGTACCGGCGTACATGCTGCCGTATGGCATATCGACCCTGTTCTACGGTCCGCTTTCGGATAGAGTTGGACGGAAACCGGTCATTCTGACGCTGCTGGTAATGATGGTTGTGACCACCGTCGGAGTGGCGACAGCTGGCACCGTTCATCAGATGCTGGCCTGGCGGATACTAGGTGGCGTTGCGACGGGTGGAATCGTACCGATTGCACTGGCGCTTTTAGGCGATCTTTTTCCTTACGCCGAGCGGGGCCGACCGATCGGATGGATGTTCGGAGCAATGGCTGGTGGAATGGCGTTCGGATCTTCCGTTGGCGCGTTCTTGAATCCAATCATCGGCTGGCGGAAAGAGTTCCTGATAACCGCCTTTCTTAGCGGGATCACGCTTGCATTCGCCGTCCGCCTCCGCCACAGCTTTGAAAGCAAACTCCCTCAGCATCCCCTAAGCGCCGGCGCACTGATCTCCGGGTATATGAATCTGTTCTCTGATCCCCGTGCTGCAAAGGGATACATCTACGTCCTTCTTAATGGGATCTTCCATTCCGGAGTTTTCTCGTGGCTTGGTCTGTACTTCTCGCAGCGGTATCACCTCGGCGATGAAGGTATCGGACTGGCCCTGCTAGGCTACGGCATTCCAGGGATGCTGCTGGGACCAATAATCGGACATGTTGCAGATCGGTACGGAAGGAAGCGCATCATCCCACTTGGAATTGTCGTCGCCGCTGTCTCCGCTGCTGCGCTCATTCCTCGTTCACCTTTACTTGTGCGACCCCTCATCATAGCGGCTCTGTCCCTCGGCTATGACATGAGTCATCCGTTACTGACCGGAATCATCACGTCCGTGAATCCAGCACGACGCGGACTCGCGATGGGCATGAATGCGTTCGTATTGTTCAGCGGCTTCGGCTTAGGCACATTGATCTTCGAGGTAGTCCTGAGAAGTGGCTTCACTATATCGCTTGCTGTCTTTGCTGCCGCTCAACTTTGTCTTGGATTCCTTGCTATACCGCTTTTCAGCGGCGAAGATTCCTCGGTGGGCGATCAATTACACACTGTTCAGATGGTCTCTTCGGGCGATTAAATCGCCGTGGATGGAATACGCGGTACGCCCCTGAGGGAAAAGGTTAAGAAACACCAGAGATTGAGGAAACTGAAATGTGGATTGTCAAACTAGCGCTAAACCGGCCCTATACCTTCATCGTAATGGCATTGCTCATACTTATTCTGAGCCCGGTTGTGATTCTGCGCACGCCGACCGATATCTTTCCCAGCATCAATATTCCTGTGGTTGCCGTGGCCTGGACCTATAGCGGCCTCAACCCTGATGAGATGGAAGGGCGATTCACAACCGTTTTTGAGCGGGCGCTCACAACGACCGTCGACAACATCGAGCACATCGAGTCCACGACCGTAAACGGGACTGCGATTGTGAAGGTTTATCTTCAGCCGAGTGCCAGTATTGACCGCGGGAATGCGCAGATTACTGCCATTTCGCAAAGCATCCTCAAACAATTACCTCCCGGATCGCTCCCTCCGCTGATCGTCGATTACAACGCGTCCACGGTTCCTATTCTGCAGCTCGGCCTTTCCGGGAATGGTCTGACCGAACCTCAGTTGAACGACATTGCGCTGAACTTTCTTCGCACACAACTGGTCACTGTTCCTGGCGCTGCGGTTCCATATCCTTATGGTGGCAAATTTCGTCACGTCATGGTCACTCTCAACCCGGGCCTGCTGCAGTCCAAGGGTCTGTCCCCGAATGATGTGTTGAATGCGCTCAACAGTCAGCAACTCATCTTGCCGGGCGGCACAGCCAAGATAGGGCAGTTCGAGTATGACGTTGACGCCAACGTAGACCTGACTACGATACCGGAGTTTAACAATCTTCCCATCAAGAAGGTGGGTAATACCATCATCTATCTCCGCGATGTAGCCACGGTAGGCGACGGTTTTTCACCGCAGACGAATATCGTTCGGCAGGATAGTAAACGTGGCGTGCTGGTAACAGTCTACAAGGCCGGAGATGCATCCACGCTTGCTGTCGTCAAAGGTGTGCGGCAGCTGCTTCCAAGAATCGCTCAAACCCTTCCTCCGGAGCTCAGGATTCAGCCTCTTGCCGATCAATCCGTCTTCGTGCGCGGAGCAATCAATGGGGTGATTCGTGAGGCTGTTATCGCCGCCGCGCTTACCGCTCTGATGATTCTCATCTTCCTGGGAAGCTGGCGCAGCACGTTGCTCATTGCTGTCTCCATACCGTTAGCCATTCTGACATCTGTTATCGTATTGAGCCTTCTGCACCAAACCATCAACACTATGACGCTGGGAGGACTGGCGCTCGCCGTCGGCATTCTTGTCGACGACGCAACCGTCACTATCGAAAACATCGAGCGCCATCTTGAAGAGGGTGCTGCGCTGTACGACGGCATCCTGGAGGGCGCGGCGCAAATTGCCACTCCTGCTCTTGTCTCGACGTTGTGCATCTGCATCGTCTTTTTGCCGATGTTCTTTCTGAGCGGTGTCGCGGGATACCTCTTTGCTCCACTTGCCGAAGCGGTTATCTTCGCCATGATCGCTTCCTATATTTTGTCCCGCACGCTGGTGCCTACCCTGGCAATGTACTTGTTAAAGGCTCACAAGCACGGCGACGTGCCTTCTCGAAGTGTCTTTGCCCGTTTTCAAAGAGGATTTGAGCGGCTCTTTGAGAAGATTCGCTCGTCCTACTCCTCTCTGCTGGCGCAGCTTGTTTCGGTTCGTCTCGCCTTCGTTCCATGCTTTGTTGTTGTTTGCCTCCTGGCGTCCGCTCTGATTCCGTTTCTTGGCCAGAATTTTTTCCCGGACACCGACAGCGGCCAGTTTATTTTGCATGTGCGCGCGAAGACAGGAACCCGTATCGAAGAAACAGCGCGTTTGACGGATCTGGTTGAGACCAGTATTCGCCAAACGGTTCCTTCCTCCGAACTGGATAATATCCTCGATACGATTGGCCTTCCCTACAGCAACATCAACTACATGTATAACCGCTCGGGAACAACCGGCGCAGCGGACACTGACATCCTGGTTTCACTCAAAGAGAAGCATCATCCGACGGCGGATTATGTGCGTACTCTCCGTGATAGGTTGCCGCGTGACTATCCGGGCGTCACGTTCTACTTTCTGCCGGCCGACATTGCCACCCAGACTTTGAACTTCGGGCTGCCGGCCCCCATCGATGTCCAGATCGAGGGTGCGGACGTCGCTGCGAATGCCCGCGTTGCCGACAAGATGCTCAAAGAGCTCAGCCATGTCCGCGGCATCGCCGATCTGCGTATTCAACAGCAGGGTGACTACCCAAAACTTCATATTGATGTCGACCGCACAAAGGCCCTGCAAGCCGGATATACGGAGACCGATGTAGCCAATAGCATGCTGGTCTCGTTGAGCGGGAGTTTCCAGGTCACGCCTATGTTCTATCTCAACCCGAAGAGCGGCGTGGAATATTACCTGATCGCGCAGACGCCTCAGTACGACCTTAAGTCCAGCCAGGATCTCCAGAATATTCCGTTAACCGGCGCCAATCAAAAGCAGCCTGGGATTCTTGCCAACGTCGCGTCGATCCAGCGGACCAGTGAACCGGTCTCTATCAACCACTACAACATCCAGCGTGTAGTCGATATCTATGCGTCAGTCCAGGGCAGGGATTTAGGTGCGGTAGGACGTGAGGTGAACAACATCGTCGACGCTAACCGCAAACTGCTTCCACGCGGCAGCTTCGTCACCCTTCGCGGTCAATACGGTACGATGCGGACCTCCTATATAGGACTGATTGGCGGTCTGGGTTTTGCGATCGTCCTGGTGTATTTGCTGATCGTCGTAAATTTCCAATCGTGGCTCGACCCATTCATCATCATCACCGCGTTGCCCGCGGCCCTTGCCGGAATCATCCTGTTCCTTTTCTTCACGCATACGACGCTCAGCGTCCCTGCATTGATGGGAGCCATTATGTGCATGGGCGTAGCAACGGCTAACAGCATCCTGGTTGTTGCCTTTGCCAAAGACCGACTGCAACATCATGGCAACGCCGTGACCGCTGCGCTTGAGGCCGGTGCAACCCGTTTCCGGCCGGTCATCATGACGGCGTTGGCGATGATCATCGGCATGATTCCCATGGCACTGGGCCTGGGCGACGGTGGCGAACAGAATGCACCTCTGGGAAGAGCTGTAATCGGCGGACTCCTTTGCGCGACCGTCGCCACTCTAGTTTTCGTACCTTGTGTTTTTGCGCTCCTGCACGGCCGGTCTCGACATACGGATTCGCAGCTAACCGGGGCAGCAGAAGATGAACCACTTCACGCGTAGTCGTGTCCACAGCCAAGGAGGCAAGCGATGAGCAACACTGAAACCAATTTGAATCAAGCTTCGCAAGACAATTCCGACCAGCGCTCCGAAACCGGTAAGCAACCGCTCTCCCGCTCTCTGTTCGTCGGATTGGGCGTTGCAGCACTGCTGCTCGCCGGAGTGATCTACTTAGGCATTCACCAGCGTGCGATGGCGGCAAGCAATCTTGGAGCTGTAACGGAACGCGCTGCCATTGCGACGGTAAATGTGGCAGAGCCCAAATCTGGAGCCTCCCTCGAGGAGATTGTTCTACCGGGCACCACGCAAGCGTTCATCGACACTCCAATCTTTGCTCGTACCAATGGCTATCTGAAAAAGTGGTACTTCGACATCGGCGCACATGTGGAGCAGGGGCAACTGCTCGCCGTGATCGAAACTCCCGAACTGGATCAGCAGTTGGGGCAGGCGCGGGCAAATCTGAAAACCGCACAGGCAAACGAGCGGCTCGCTGAGATCACGGCGACACGCTGGCAGGGCTTGCTCACAACTGACAGTGTCTCCAAACAGTCGACCGACGTGGCAGTCCAGGATCTGAGCGCAAAACAAGCGACTGTAGAGTCGATGACGGCCGATGTTCAACGTTTGGAACAATTGCAGTCCTATGAGAAGGTATACGCTCCCTTTTCAGGCGTGATCACGGCGAGAAATACGGACATCGGCGCACTCATTAACGAAGGGGCCGGCGGTTCCCAGGGGCAGTCGGTGGTGTTGCAGGAACTGTTTCATATGGCCGCTGTGAATCGCCTGCGTATTTTTGTCTCTGTACCAGAAGTTGACTCCGACGCAGCGCAGAATGGCGCCAAGGTACCGTTGACGCTGGATGAATTCCCTGGAGAAACATTTCAGGGAACCATTGTGCGCAATTCTGACGCGATCGATCTCAACTCACGAACATTGAACGTGGAAGTTGATATCGACAATCGCGATGGGCGCCTCAAGCCAGGCGCGTATGTTTTCGTGCATCTCAAGCTTCCCGATAATTCAATGAAAGCAACCCATTCATTGATCATTCCTGCAAATACTCTGCTGTTCAGGTCGGAAGGACTTCAGGTCGGAGTTGTTCGGGGTAATCATGCTGAACTGATGCCGATAACGATCGGACGTGACTATGGCGCGACCGTCGAGGTGATCAACGGGCTCAAGCCAACGGATCAGGTGATTGTTAATCCGTCCGATTCCCTGACCAGCGGAAGTCCGGTTCAGGTGAGTGCGCCGCAGGCAGGAGGTTCGAAGTGAAACAGAGTCTCGCTTTCGCCGCCGTATGTGCGATCGGTCTATTTGCCAACGGATGCATGGTTGGTCCGAAGTACTCGAAGCCAACAACCCCCATGGCGCCAGCATTCAAGGAGCAGCCACCAGAATCTTTCAAGGAAGTTGATGGCTGGAAGCCAGCCCAGCCAGGTGATCAGACGCTTCGTGGCAAGTGGTGGGAGATCTTCGACGACCCGCAGCTCAATACACTGGAAGAAGAACTGACCGTCTCCAACCAGAACCTGAAGGTGTCAGAGGCCCGGTTCCGGCAGGCGCGCGCGATGATTCGCTTCAACCGGTCCCAGGAGTTTCCGACCATCTCCACATCGCCAAGCATCTTCAACGAACGGCTTTCTCCGAACCAACCCTACTTCAACCGCGCTTACGCGAACAATAGCACGGGCGACTTCACCTTACCCTTCGATCTCTCGTATGAAGTCGACTTATGGGGAAAGATCCGCCGTACAGTGAATGCATCGCGCGAGGAGGCACAGGCCAGCGCCGCCGATGTTCAGACTGCCAGCCTAAGCCTGCATGCCGAACTTGCCCTCGACTACTTCGAGTTGCGCAGCGCCGACGCGCAGAAGCAACTTCTCGACGATACTGTGAAGGCTTATACCGATGCGTTGCAACTTACGCAGAATCTCTTTGTGGGCGGGGCCGCTCCTAAATCGGATGTGGCCCAGGCGAAAACACAGCTCGATGGAGCGCGGGTTGAGGACACCGACGTTACTGTGATGCGAGCGGACTATGAGCACGCCATCGCAACCTTAATCGGCAAACCGCCCGCCCAGTTGAGCATATCGTTCGCACCAAGAACCCCGCTCCGGCTTCCCGTCATCCCGGTGGGTTTGCCCACCGCCCTTCTTGAGCGCAGACCCGATATCGCCGCCGGAGAACGTCGCATGGCAGAAGCGAATGAGCAGATCGGCATCGCTACGGCTGCCTATTATCCTTCTTTGACCCTCGACGCAGCGGCCGGACTTCAAGGAAATACGATCACCAATCTGTTCAGCTGGGCAAGCCGCATCTGGGCGGTCGGACCACAAATGTCGGAAACGATCTACGACGCAGGACGGCGTCGCTCTGTCGTAGTGTCGGCGACTGCAAACTACGATGGCACAGTGGCCTCCTATCGGCAAACAACACTCACCGCTTTCCAGCAGGTGGAAGACAATCTCTCCGCGTTGCGCATCCTGGAACACGAAGCGCAACAACAGCACGAGGCCACGGCATCCGCCTCGGAGGCGCTTCAGCTCTTTACCAACCGCTATAAGGGCGGCGTTGACAACTATCTCCAGGTCATCATAGGGCAAACCGTGCTTCTGGCAAACGAGCGCAATGATATCGATATCCAGCGGCGACGCATGGATGCAAGCGTCCTCCTCGTCAAGGCCGTTGGCGGTGGATGGGATACGAAGCAATTACCAAAGCTCTAAGGAGCAAGGTACTGGTTATGCTGGGCCTAGCCTCTTGAATAACTGCGACTGCGGCAGATGGATACATGGAGAAATTGAATATGCGGGAAATAACAAGTGAAATCGAGAAGGTGGACATGCAGAACACAACAAATGAAACGGTGAAGATAGTTGGCATCTCAGGTAGTCTACGTCAAGGCTCGTTCAGCACAGCGCTACTGAAGATTCTCGCTGAGAAGGCGCTGCCAGCGATCGAGATTCGGGTCGTTACTCTTGAAGATATCCCGCTATACAACGCGGATCTCGACGGTGAACCTGAGATTCCGGCAGTGGCCGCGTTCAAGAGGATCATCGCGGAGAGTGATGGCGTGTTGATAGCTACTCCGGAGTATAACCACGGAATCCCAGGCGTTCTTAAAAACGCGCTTGATTGGGCCTCCCGTCCTGTTTTCGAATCCTGCTTTAAATACAAGCCGGCATCGATTATCAGTTCGTCTCTGGCGTTCACAGGTGGAGTGCGCGCCCAGTATCAGTTACGGGAAACACTGATCTCGATGCACGCCCATCTTGTCATGGGGCCTGAGGTGGTTGTCGGTGGCATTCATACGAGTCTGGCTGACGCCGCGTACACCGACGAGAAAGGTCTCGAGTTCATGCTCAAGTCTCTCGGCAGATTGCGGGATGAAATCATTGGGCGGAGCCTTCACGCGGTTTAGGTGGTTTCTCATGCCGAAACGAACCTTCTTCATCGCGATATTGATGATACACAGCGGCATGACGGTGCTAGGCCAGAGCCATGTTGCAGAGCCTGCTGTCAATCTTGGCGACAGCAGCTTTCTCGATGGGGTTGGCGGACCAGGTTTCCTCACTGAGCAGATGAATGATTTTCAGCATGACGGCAGGATCACGAATTCATCGGGACAAACGGTGCGAGGTTCCGGCTCCGTCAACAGCGCCAGCGGTTTGAGCCACGTTGCGTGGCTCGCCCATCGGCGGATTCTCGGAGGCTGGTACGGCATGGAAGTTGTCGGCGTAGAAGCTTATGTAGACGCGGGAAGTCAGGGACACAGAGGAGGATTCGGGGACCTAACGGTAAGTCCGTTCATCCTGCAATGGCCTGAAAAGGGAGTCTTCGGGATACGAATCGACCAACGTTTTGATGTGGATTTCGGCGTTCCTGTGGGGAAATATTCGCCGACATCTAATGTCAATCTCAGCAGCAACGCCTTCAACGTTCAACCTTACTATGTGATCACAGCATTTCCCAAGAAACGAATTGAGACGAGCTGGCGGTTTCACTATCTCTGGAACGCAACAAACAATGCCCCTCCTATCAACACAGGGGCGCAATCCACGCAGGCGGGACAAGCCATTCATTTCAACGCAACCGCAGCCTACAACGTGTACAAGGGCCTTTGGATCGGCGCCAATGGTTACTACTTAAAACAAATCACAGATGGGCGTATCAATGGGATCCCGCTCTCTAACTCACCTGAGCAGGTGGGAGCGGTAGGGCCGGGAATGGTCTGGAACGTCGGGCACTGGTACTACTATGCCAACTTCTATCAGGAGATAGGAGCAGAAAATCGACCGACTGGCCCGAAGCTTGTTCTACGAATCGAGAAGGTCTTCTGACGGCAATGTTGAACTTGATGAGTTGTGATCATAAAGATTGCCGCCGCTCTTGTTATCGCTCTGGTAGAAGGCACCAATTTCCGGTCGGCAAGCATTCCGTCACATGCACCACAGGCTGTCGTTGGCATAGAGACTTCATTGGCGATCGCGCGACAACATTTAATCAAGCCTATCGCCACACAGGACACATTGGCGATGTACTGCCAGACAAGGACGGCTTCATACATTGACGTCCTCGATAGCAAGCGGTCCAGGTTCAATGTCGAACTCACCTTTGAACAGTCGCGAAACAACGAACACCAAAGCCCGGTGCAGTTCTATAAGGCGCTTGGCGGTGGGTGGTAGTAAAGGCTGCAAATTTCAAATGGAGTTGGAAGACATGGCTCAAACACACACACTCTCTCAAGCCGCTTCCGTGCAAATGGCCAAGCCGAAAAATCAGGGCCATCGATGCAGCGAGGACTCAAAGCAAGCCATCTTGTCTGCGGTCCTGGAACTGGCCAAAGAGATGCCGCTGCCCGACATCACAGTCGAAGCCATCGCGCGCAGAGCGGGCGTCGGCAAGACCAGAATCTACAAATGGTGGCCGCGCAAGGCTTATGTTGCCGCGAATGCATTTGCCGAGAGGGTGAATCGAACGGTTTCCATCCGCGATAGCGCGTGCGCAGAGAGAGATCTCAAAGAGTATCTCTCCGCGATGTCGAGGTTCTACGCGAGCCCGGCAACGCGCATATTAGTGCAGTATGTCGCAGAAGGTCAAAGCGATGGCGAACTTGTTTTGCTGTCCCACGAGTGCTTCCTTGAACCCAGACGGGAATGGGTCGGAATCATTCTTGATCGCGCCGTGAATCGAGGCGAAATCTCCGTCGGCTTAGACCGAGAACTTGTGCTGGATCTGATTTTCGGCTCCGCAATCTACCGTCTGATCACTCATCGAACCGTTTTTGAACCTGAAACCGCGGCTGCAGTCGTCACGACGTTGTTCCGGGGGTTGGGAAACAAGCATTTAAGGACATGTTAAGAAACAAGGAGAATAGGCATGAAAACCTTACTAGTTGTACCGGATAACCGGGAGAAGATTCAATGACGAACAACCGGCACTATCCCGACAGGAGAACAAAATGGACGCGCTAGCTCTCCACCGACTTCAGTTTGCCTTCACCATCACCTTCCACTACCTCTTCCCGCAACTGACCATGGGGTTGGCTCTGCTCATCGTCGTGCTCAAGACCCTGGCCCTGCGGACGGGAGACGAACATTATGCCGCTTCCGCCCGCTTCTGGGCGCGGATCTTCGCGGTCAACTTCTTGCTGGGCGTCGTGACGGGCATCCCGATGGAGTTTCAGTTCGGGACCAACTGGTCCGAGTTCTCGCGCCGCACCGGAGGCGTGATCGGCATGCCGGTCGCGATGGAAGGCATCTTCTCCTTCTTCCTCGAATCGGCGTTTCTCGGTCTCTTCCTGTTTGGCGAGAAGCGGCTTTCGCCCAAGGCCCATTGGGCCTCGGCCTTCCTGGTGTTTTGCGGCTCCTGGATCTCCGGCTTCTTCATCATCGTCGCCAACGCCTGGATGCAACATCCGGTCGCATATCACATATTGCCGAACGGCCTGTTTGAGGTCGACAGCTTCTGGGCACTGATGATGAATCCGTGGGCCTGGCTGGAGTACGCGCACAACATGTCGGGCGCGGTCATTACCGGCGCCTTCGTGATGTCCTCGGTGGGCGCGCTCTACCTGCTGCAGGGGCGCGATGTCGAATATGGACGCACCTTCTTGAAGGTGGGTGTGGTCGCCGGCCTGATCTCATGCGCCACCCAGATCTTCCCCACCGGCGACCTGCATGGTAAGTACTTGGCCAAGCACCAGCCGGCCGCAATCGCCGGTATGGAAGGCCTGTTTCACTCCGAGAAGGGGGCGGCCATGGTGGTGCTGGGACAGCCGGACTTCGAACATGAGAAGATCGACAATCCCATCGCATTCAACAAGGTGCTCAGCTTCCTGATCTACGGCACCTTCTCGTCCGAGGTACAGGGTCTGGACCAGACGCCTCGCGACCAGTGGCCAACGACGCTACCGCTGCTGTTCTACGCCTACCACATCATGGCAGGCCTCGGGACCTACTTCGTCGGACTGATGGGTCTGGCGGGCCTGCTGCTGTGGCGCGGTCAGCTGTATAGGTCACGCTGGATCCTGTGGCCCATCCTCCTCAGCTTCCCGCTGCCCTACATCGCCAACACTGCGGGCTGGATGTGTGCGGAAATCGGTCGCCAACCCTGGGTCGTGTATGGCCTGGTGCGCACCTCGGCGGGCTACTCAACGCACATCGGTGCCGGCACCAGCCTCTTTACCCTGCTGGGCTTCCTGGGTATGTACTCGTTGCTGTCCATTCTCTGGATCGTGATGCTCTATAACTTCATTCAATCCGGACCGCGGTCACTCTCGCATGAAACTGCTGGCCATAGCCTGACGGCGGCTTAGGAGGAGCAATGGGAACACTGTGGTTCTGGATCATAGCACTGATGCTGGCGGCGTATGTTGTCCTGGATGGTTTCGATCTGGGCGTCGGTATCGTATATCTCTTCGTGGCGAAGACCGAGCAGAATCGCCAGCTTGCCTTGCGGTCGATCGGCCCGGTGTGGGATGGCAATGAGGTCTGGCTGTTGGCAGCTGGCGGCACCCTGTTCTTCGCCTTCCCACTGCTGTATGCCTCGGCCTTCAGCGGCTTCTATCTGCCGCTGATGATGGTGATCTGGCTGCTCATCCTGCGCGCCATCGGCATCGAAATGCGCAGTCATGCGCACGATGCGATGGGGCGGTCGTTCTTTGACGCCGTCTTCGCATTTGCCAGCCTCCTGCTGGCGCTATTTTTCGGAGCGGCTCTGGCCAACGTGGTGCGCGGCGTGCCCCTCGGGCCGGACAACTACTTCTTCCTACCGCTTTGGACCAACTGGCGCACCGGCGCACAGCCGGGCATTCTCGACTGGTACACCGTCATCGGCGGCGTGCTGGCGGTGCTTGCTCTGGCCATGCACGGATCGCTGTACCTGGCCCTGAAGACCGAGGGTGACCTGGAACAGCATGCCTTCCGGTGGGCCGGCAAGCTGTGGCCTGCGGTGTTGCTGGTGACGGCAATCAGCCTTCCGGCGACAGTGCTGGCGCGACCCAACTCGCTGGTGAACTACCGCACCCATCCGCTGGACTTCCTCGCGCCGCTGATGGTGGTGCTCAGCCTGGGTGTGATTCGGAGTGCGATTCGTGCAGGCAAGGCGTTGCGCGGTTTCCTGGGATCGTGCGTGTACCTGGCAGCGATGCTGTCGGGCGCGGCGGCGGGTCTGTATCCTGTGCTGCTGCCCTCGGTGGGCGGCGCCGGACAGGACCTGACTGTGGCCCGCGCTATTGCCAGTCCGCACACGCTGCACATCGGGATGGTGTGGTGGACGATCGGCATGCTGCTTGCGCTGATGTACTTCTCCATCATGTACTGGCTGTTTCGCGGCAAGGTCTCGCAGCACTCGGAGGGCCATGGACACTAAGCTGCAGTTGCACGCATTTGGTAGCATCGATACTGATCATCGGCACAGGATGCTCGAGCTGCATTCGCGGCCGCCGGACGCCTCCGCGACAGCATGGCCGCGCTATCTCAAATCTCCGCATCTCGGTGACCTGAACGACCCCGGCAAATGGGAGCGGCTTCAGCAGTGGTGCGCAAATGCCAGCAAACTTGATTCAAGTAGGCAGAATCGCGCGCTCTTCGTCAGGGAAGAAGACTGAGAACGGTACGTCTGAAGCGTGCGCAGGGTAGCCGTGTGAAGCAGTTGCAAGCGCCCCAGCTATCATCCTATTGCGATCGGACGCAGGCGTTCCGATTGGAAAGAGAACACCTCTATCCGCCTTTTCGAGAACCTGCCGGAGGGCAAGTGTGGGAAACTGCACGTCTCCGCAATACCCGAAAATGTCGGGAAACCTCGTCGATGCGAACAGCTTTTGGCCGGAGTCCCACGAACTCCCTTGGGACCAAGAGATCCGACTATCGCTTATAAAGTAGCAAGCGGATGGTCGGCGGGAGTCTGCGGAAACCCAAGCACCAATGTCGTCATTCTTTGTCCTTGATTATCAGTTTTAGGATCGATCTATCGTATTCAAATGGCAGGGCCAAAAGACCCACGGAGCAACTCCCGGAGCTTCCACCAACCATTCACGAGAGCTGACGGTCGAGGACCTACTCGGGTGCCCTAGGGTACCCGAGTGGCCGGGTTTCGGCGGAACCACGTGGCGATTAAGAACGGCAAGTCGGCATGGCGACTGGAATATGCGAACCAAGTTTGCAACGCAGTTAACGCCGCCTGACGTAGGCCGCAGCCCAGCAGGATGGTAGGTGTGGCGTTGTCGCGCTTGCATCGAAGACTGGCCCCACCAAAAGTAAGAATGCCCGGACACGCGTTTTCAATGGCCCTATTCACGAAAATTGACTGGTTCGGAAACACAGACCGCGAGATATAGTGTTCGCGGCTTATACCATCTCCACAATCGCCAAGCGACCACGCCCAACAGTCCTTGGCATATTCTTCAGTTTCATTTTTCATTGTTGAGCATGGCCTCGTACACTTCGTTGAGCCGGTAACGCCGTGATTTCTTGGCCGGGTCGGTCACTTCGAGAAAACCACTCTCGACCCACCGCTGACACAAGTGAGCCGCTGTCCGCGGCTGGAAACCGAAAATCGCACCGATCTCCTTTGCAGTGGCCTCACGTGAGCGCCGGAAGAGCGCAAGCGCTTTCCTCTGCCGGGCATCGAGATTCCGCAGTAGTTTCGTTTGATCCTTGCCGCCTCTGCCGGATTCGCTCTCGGCCTGGTTGCGCACTTTCTCAAATGAAACCGCCATACCCTCAATGAAGTAGGAGACCCATCCCGTGATGTCTGCCTCGGCGCGTCCCACGTAGTAGTTGTGCGATGGGCCGACGGTCAAGGCCTCGTAGTAGTCCTTGAGGGCACGCGCATAATACTCCTCCAATGCATATAGCCCCTTGAGGTCGTATCCTCCGAGGTGCAGGATGAGCGTTGTCAGCAGGCGGGCGGTCCGGCCATTGCCGTCGTAGTAGGGATGGATCGTGGCAAATTGATAGTGCGCGACGCCGGCCCGGATCGGAACGGGCAAATCATCCTGCCGGTTGAGCCACGCGACGAGTTGCTTCATTAGGGGCGAAACATCTTTTGCCTCGGGCGGCATGTAGACAATACCGCTGGAGCGGCTATCGCGAATGACGTTCTGCCCGTCGCGGTACGGCGTGGGCCGCACGCGCGTCTTCCCTCCGCCCATCACCAGAGCATGAAGTCTTTGCACTGCGGTCTCAGTCACCGCCTCCCGCTGCTGCGCGGCCCTCTCCACTTCGTCGAGCGCCGCGTAATAGCCCTTGACCTCTCCCTCATCACGCTCGCGCCCCGGAAAATGCTGCTCCTGGCCGATCACTTGGACGACCTGCTCCTGCGTCAGTCGATTGCCCTCAATCATGGTCGAATAGTGGGTTGAAAATAGGCGTGCCGTTTCCCGCAGGCTCGCCAGCACTCGCGGCGTGATGGGCAGTGATTGAATCGCCTGCCTCACGGCCTCGATACGCATGAGATTGCCGGCAACAGCCGGTGTAATGGTAAAGATCGGCTTAAAGGTCGTTTGCTTTCGCGTTACCATCGGGCCTCCATGCGCGTCATGCCGATATAGGGCAGTTTCTATGCCGTTATTATACCGATAAATTGCGGTTAAGCTCATTTCTCAAGCGGGCAATCCTTGAGCTCGACACGGGGTGGTCTACGCGTGGCAGTGGGGAAGACAGTGCGGAAGATGAACAGCAAGTCCAGCATTTTGGCGTAACTTATTGAAACTAAGCGGCACGGATGGCTTCTTTTGGCGTTTTGAGGTAACAGCGATAACCCTTATTGGACCCTTATCGGACCTCCGACCTCTGCCCTGTAGACCTCTGTCTAAGCCGAGGTTCACCTCAACGAGAGCGCTGGCCCGCTGGCCTCAACCCAGGGACCAGGTCCAAGTCCAAGCAGATCGGCGCACTGGTTGACATATCAGCATCGATAGCTCTCTCGAATCGTGCCTTGGCGTTAATGCGGTTCCAGACCTCTGCCCTCTCCCTCGCTCCAAATGCAAATTCAAAACTGACCAATTCGCTGGGTTCGTTCCGTCGCCACACGCTGCTGCTGTGCGCCCAGAATTGCTCTGTGAGAGTGCGCAAAATATGCCCAACCAAGCGGTCTGGATCCGACTCCATAGCCAATGCGTCGAGCGCACCCTTAAGTGCTTCGACCTGGCGCCGCGCCAGTGTCTCCGAGGATCTGAGGGTTTCCTCCGCCTGCTTTCGGTCCGTTATATCCGTCACAATACCGAGCATCCGAGTGGCTTTTCCTTCGCTCGTCCGATAGATGCTTCCGCGGGCCTTAAGCCAATGGAGGCTTCCATCTGGCCATATCACTCGAAACTCGGAACCCCAGTCCACCAACTCTTGTGCCGCTTTGCGTAAGCTGTCAACCACACGCGCACGGTCCTTCGGATGGAGGTGCCGACTGAATACCTCAATGCCCCATTCTGCCTCCGGGATGGGCGTGTTGTACACGAAACATTGATCATGGCGCAGTGAGCGGCATGACGTATCACTGTTCAAGTCGAGATCCCAGTCACCAATTTTCGCCGACTCCAGTGCAAACTCCAGCGCGGCCTTGGTGGCACGCAGAGTTTCTTCCGCTTGCTTGCGCCTGGTAATATCCATCACAATGCCGAGAATCCGCGTCGCTTTCCCTTCGCTCTTCCGATAGACGCTTCCGCGGCTCGCCAGCCAATGCACGCTCCCGTCTGGCCACACTACGCGGAACTCATGGTGCAAATTTTGTAGTTCACTCGCGGCCTGAAGGAAATCCCCTTTTACGCGTGCACGATCTTCCGGATGAACGTGCTGAATGAATTCATCGAAGCCCCAATCTGCTTCAGGAATCGGGCTGGTGTATCCAAAGCATTGATCGTGACGTAAAGACCGGCGCGATGTACCAGAGCCGTCTCACTATATATTGGGGATGTGTCGAACACTTCATTGAGAGACTTAGCGCCTGGCGTGAGCTTGCTAGCAAGTCGTACGCGCGCCCGGAGGGTGCGAGATTTTATTGCGGCTTCAGAGATATCAAGAAGCTCAGCAGTCTCAGACACAGAGCGTTCCTGTAACACTCGGGCGCGTGCCACCACCCGCAGATTAGGTGCCAGATTGTCAATCGCGCTCAGAAGTCTTACGAAGTGCTGACGTCTAGAATAAAGTTGCTCAGGATTGGGCGACATGTCTTTGAATTCGATTGGCGCGCTCTCTACATCCTCTGATTGCACTGGGAAGCTGAATGATACCTCCGAGCGTGTACGCCTCTTGCGCAGAGTGCCAGAAACCGGACTAGAGTGAGAATTTTTCACGACGTTGCTCCATAGAATGGGAAGTCGGTACACGTTGAATGAGCATCTGAGAAAGTCTTCTCATGGGACCACAAAACAATCGTCCGAGTGGCGCAGGTCCATCGCTAAATAGTGCGCCTTCTGTTCCACTCCGCAATCATCACCACTGCTTCGCCGAAGCCTGCCTGCGCATCGCCCGGCGACGCCTGGACGAAATCGCGAAGCAGGCCGGCGTTGGAGCTGGTACTCTGTGTCGCCATTTCCCTACGCGGGATGCGTCTATCGAAGGTGTTTACCAAGTTGCCAGTTCTCAGCCAAGAATAAATGGGCAGTGCGCTCTGTGAGCTTTGCCCCGAGGATTAGTATCGAAAACCGCGATTGTAGCCATCTGACGATGGCAGAACAACAAGTTGGCGCTGACCGGGTTTTGTCGACAGGGCCGAAGATGCTAATCGAGAAAAACCGCAAAGAGAAATGGTGTTCCGTCGATTTCCAGCCTTTCTGTTATCCTTCGCCATCATTGTCGCTTTGACATCTCAACTGGGCCTCGCACGGAGTACAAAATGCTTGGTAGGTGTCAACAGCTTTCAAAACTTCAGCGCCGCGGGCCAGCAGGTGTTGGTCGAGCAATTGAGACAATCTGGCGATCGCTTTGTGCGTACTTCGCAGAGGCTGGATGAGAAGAGCATGGCTCTGGCGAAAGGCCTCCAAATTGCAAGGATCAGGCTAGTTCTGGTACACGGTCCCGAGTTCGCTCCTAAGACGCCGTAGCGCCCTGCCGAGGCCAAGAGTCATATGCGGAGTGCAATGCCGCTGTCTGCATTCGATCTCGACCTCTATCGAGGTTACTATCAAACGATCGACCTGGACGCGCATGTGAAAGCCGAGATTGTCGCCAAGCCAGAACTTGTCCAAATCAGCATCGCGTAACCACCACAGCCAGTCTGCGCGTATTGCTGCTCAGTATGTTTTTCCAAGGCTGCTCTGTTTGTCCGAAATACAAAGCTCCGCCGCCGCGGCGAGCGGCCCTGGCCCCTTTCATAGCAAACTGGAGACTGCTGAGACCAGCAACCCTGCCGTTCCATCACTCGACAAGTGGTAGAGCGGGTGCGGGCAGTCATGCTGTAGCGATGTCGACAATACTACGGCTCATTTGGTGGGGTTAAAGACCATTCGACAAATCGATGAGCTACAGACGATGCCACGAATGGGCAGGAATAAGTCCTACTTCGACTTATTGTGAAAAGTCATGCCGAACACTGTGAATCGTCGGTGACACGGCATATTTCTAAGGCTCAACTAAGATTTGTTGGCTTGAATGGAGCTATTGCTACCGCTCCCACCTCGCGGCCTGCTTCTAAGTTACCGAAAGATTCGGGCATTCGTCGCAAGGCGGGAGAGGAACTGCCTCCGCCAATGATCAACGAGACGAACAAACATGTACGAGAACAGCTCAAACGATGGATAAACAGTTCTTCTTCTTTGCCTCTAGATCACAGGCGAACAAACAGAGACGGATGCTGGATTCTGCTTCAGACTCCCAGCAAGGACGCAATGTATCAATCAGGACCTTAACCAATAGCCCACGAAAACGAGGGGAACTGCCATGAAAAAGCTATCTTACGTTCTACTGTTTGTGTTGTCGACTATGTCTGTGATTGCACAGACTGATCGAGGCACAATCACCGGTACTGTTACAGATTCCTCCGGCAGGGTAATTTCGGGCGCACACATCGTGATCAAGTCGCTTGCAACGAATGTGGAACGCCCGACGAAGACGGACGGCGCAGGCATCTATGTGATGACTTCTCTGGCAACTGGAAATTATCAGGTGACTATGGAAGCGCGGGGTTTTTCAAAGTCGATCTTCGACACCGTCAGCCTTGATGTAGGTCAGATTCGTACATTGAATGCGAGCCTGGCTGTGGCCGGGGTCGTCACTCGTATCGACGTGGAACCTGATGCGGGCCTGTCAAAGTCTTCAGCCGAGATCGGAGGCGTCATCAACAGCAAGCAATCAGCCGATCTACCCATCAACGGCCGAAGTTTTGTCGGCCTGCTGGATCTGGTTCCAGGAGCAATCGATTCGGGCACAGGTCAACAACAGGATCTACGATTCGGCGGCATGTCGGACGAGGACAACACCTGGCATTTGGACGGCGTGGACAACTCTGGTATCAATAATCCGTTTGTCGATGTCAACATGCGTCTGGAGGTCTCAACAGAGGCGATTGCTGAGTTACGGGCGAACAGCGTTGCCTATAGTGCCGACCAGGGCGGATCTCCTGGCGGGCAAATTGAGGAAGTATCGAAGACCGGCGGCGACAAGTTCTCAGGATCCGCGTGGGAGTACATTCGCAACAGCGTCTTCGATGCTTCTCCGTGGGACGCCGCCGGACAACTTCCCGGGTTGCACTACAACGATTTTGGCGGAAATTTGGGTGGACCGATTGTGAAGAAGAAGGTCTTCTTCTTCGTCAATTACGAAGGAAATCGAGAGACTATCAACCAGGTTCTGACCGGCATCGTCCCGACATCCCAATTCAAAGCACAGGTTGCAGTCCAGCAGCCCGTCCTGGCTCCTCTCATCAATGCATTTCCGGCAGGGCAGGTTCCCATCGATGCAATCTCTATGCAGTGGTTTGGGAGTGGGCCGCAGGCCACAACTGAGAACTCGGGCCTGGCGCGAATGGACTGGCATGTCAACGACAAGATGAGCATCTTCGCACGCTTCAACGACGATGCGTTTACGGAATCAAAACCTGATGGAATTAACCCGCTAACCGCGTTCCACAACGAGAGCGAGCCGAGTGCGGTCATCGATATTCAGAACACCTTTTCCCCGAGATTCCTGAACGACTTCAAGTACGGTTTCAATAGGACCGTTTCGCTGGAAGGACAGAGCACTCAACTTCCCTTCTTGCTGAATATCGCCCCATTCACCACGCTTGATACATCGAGCGGAACGACACGCAACGACAACTCGTTTTCCTTCATCGATGACGCGACGTTTTTGCGGGGGAAGCATACGATCAAGGCGGGCGTCACCTTTCTCGCCATGCAGGAAAACAAGGCTTCACCGAACAGCCCTGATTGGGAGCTTACGTATAACAGCACCCAGGATTTCCTCAATAATCAACTAGACCAGGACTACTTTCGCGGCGCGAATCCGCTGACCGGCGCGCGCATGAAGGAGACGTACGCGTATGTTCTGGATGATTACAAATTCAGCCCAACACTGACGATGAATGTAGGGTTACGGTATGAATCCTTCGGTCAGGACCATGAGGTTCTCGGTCGCGGTGTCAATGTCGATCCGGTGCACTGTCCAAACATAGTTTGCCCATCATCGGTCCCTTGGTATTACCCGAACCTTTTGGACTTGTCGCCGCGAGTCAGCATGGCTTGGGCTCCTGACGCCCTGCACGGTAAGACTTCGATCAGAGCCGGATTCGGGATCTACTACGGCAACGGCCAGTTCGGCAGCCTGGGCGATCCTATCGGCAACATCAGCACGTCTTACACGCTGTATAACGTAAGCTATCCCATTCCCGAGAATGCAAGCCTCGGCACCAATCTCAGTCCCACGGGAGCTGATATCCACCGTAAAGATACTGCTGCCAACGAGTGGACATTATCCATTCAGCAGCAGGTTGCGCCTCGAACCATCGTCCAAGTGGCCTACTTCGGAACCGACGTCGAGCACGTATTCAACGATACCGTGACGAACCCCCAAGACCCCAACGCTCCGATAGGGACCGGGATTTATCCAGCGTACGATATCGGCTTTGAGTACAAAGAATTTACCAATCATGCCAGTACCAACGCACTCCAGCTAGGTCTCAAGCGCGACTACTCGACCGGACTCCAACTCTCTGTTAATTACGAGTGGTCCCACTCAATCAATAACGGAGGTATTGGCGGGGGCGAGTCCGATACACCGGAGAACCCCGATTGCATGCGCTGCGAACGTGCTTCGAGCGATCAGGACATGCGCCACTACTTTACCGCGAGTACGGTGTGGCAGATTCCGGTAGGCAGGGGACACACTATCCTCGGAAGCGCTCCCGGCTATCTGGACCAAATTCTTGGCGGCTGGCAGTTGAGCGCGATGGGTTACGCGCGCAGCGGCATGCCGCTCAATGTCACGCTTAACCGAAACTCCACGGATGTCCCGGACGGGATCGCTCAGGCTCAGCGCCCTGATCGCGTGCCGGGTGTACCGCTCTACCCGAGGCACAAAACTACTGCGTTGTGGCTGAATCCCGCGGCCTTCGCGGTTCCTTTTACCTGTCCAGGCACCAGTGTGTGCGTTGTCCCGCCGGGTGTTTCAGCCTACGGCGATCTGGGGCGCAACGCCGCTCGCGCGCCCGGCGTCTGGCAGATCGATCCGTCGCTTCAAAAGCGCTTTGCGCTCACGGAGCGGGTTGGTCTCACCTTTCGCGCAGAAGCCTTCAACGTCCTCAACGTTGCCCAGTACGGGCAGCCGAACACCAACTGGGCACCGCCACAGCCTGGCGTATCGGATAATCCAAACTCCTACGGCCTCATCAGCAACTCTTATAACACCAACCCCACCGGTACGGGCACGCCTCGCGAACTGCAATTTGGTGTAAAGGTGCAGTTCTGACAGACGTCCGCTTCAGGCGGAATTTCATTTGCTCTAACCAAATGTTCCTCTCGTTTACCGTGTACAGATTTGAGACCTGTACACGGACCGAGACAAACCAGAATCAGCTAAGGAGGCCAAGAAGACATGAAGCAGATCATCATTATCGTGGCGCTTGTATTTGGAAGTTGCCTCGCAGCACAGGCATCGGACTATAAGGTACAAACCCGCTACTCGATTGGCGGCAGCGATGGGTGGGACTACATCACGGTTGACAGCGTAGGGCGGCGTATCTATGTCTCCCATTCCGTTCGCGTCAATGTGCTCAACGCCGACACTGGCGCTGCAGTGGGAACGATCGAAGACACTCCCGGCGTGCATGGAATTGCGGTGGCGCCGAAGTTCAAGCACGGTTTCACCAGCAATGGAAGAGAAGACAAAGTCACGATGTTTGATACAGAAAGCCTCGCCGTAATCAAGAAGATCGATGTGGGTAAAGGGCCGGACGGGATCTATTTTGATCCTGATACACAACGTGTTTTCACTAACAATCACAAATCACATGACATTACCGTCATCGATGCTGCGACCGGCAACGTGGTGGGGACTGTTAATGTCGGAGGCAACGGAGAGGGAGCTGCGCCTGGAAAAAACGGTCTTATCTATGTGGCCCTCGAAGATAAAGACGAAGTAGCCGCGTTCGATCCGATGACGTTCGAAGTGAAACAGCATTTCCCGCTCGATGGAATCAAAGCGCCGACGGGCCTTGCAGTCGATGTCAAGAATAAACGCATTTTCGTCGGTGGTCACAGCAAGATTATGGCAGTGCTTGACTCCACTACAGGCAAGCAAATAACCACTGTACCCACGGGTTCGGGAACTGACGCTGCGGGTTTCGATGCAAAAGACCACCTGATCTTCTTTTCAAACGGAGAAGGCAATCTCAGCGTTATCGAACAAAAGGGACCGGACGAATACGTTGCGCACGATTCTGTCGTAACGCAGGCAAGTGCCAAAACGATGGCCTTCGACAAGAAAACCGGGAAGATATTCCTTCCCGCAGCTATCGTCGTGACAACGTCGGCGGCTGATGCCTCTCAAAAACCGAAAAAGACAATCACTGATGGCACATTCTGTGTTCTTGTTGTGGGCAAGTAGCAGGGACCTCACTTGTACCCAGTGACCAACATGACGACATCTATCTCAACGAGGTGTGCATTCATGAACCGCGCGGGCATAGTGGCAGCTGCGACGCTCATTCCTGACCATGATCTTGAAAAAGAACTTCCAAAGTTAGTGCCCATTGTTGAAGTCACTACTAGAGGAGGACATATTTACCGCCAGAGAGTGGATTCTGTGCGAGGAACAGTCGCGAACCCTATGACGCGTGAAGAAGTCATTACGAAGTTCCAGGACTTGACTCAGTCGTCCATGGCAAGCGCCCAGCGCAATCGAGTCGTGGACCTCATTCTCAATATCGAAGCGATCCCGGCGCTGCAAGCTGCTCGGGCAGTACTCCACGGAAAGAGTTGATCGGATATTCAGGTTGTCCAGTCAGCGAAGTATGTTTCCTACATGTCTTGTTGAAAGGTAAGGAGAGATCCCCATATGCTATGGCGTAGATTCAGAAATCACGTGAAACTCATCGTTGCTTCAACTCTCTTCATTTGCTATGTCTGCGGAGTTGGGCGAGCCCAGGAGCCGACAACGCAAGGGCCACAGAAGATGGGTCCCGTTGGCCAGGAGGAGGCTAGGCCGACGAAGGCCGTGGCCCCAGTCAACTCAGTGGTCGATCCGGGTATCATTCCGAGTCGCCAGGGCATCACTCCAGCAGGATTACAGAGTGTTTTTGAGAGCCGTGTAAATGGCGTCGCTTTCAGCGACGATGGCAAATCCATCTTTGCGGCCACGCTTGGTCAGAACTCTTCACACATCTTTCAGATTGATCTCGCGACGAACCGCATGGTTAGTGTGGTCGATTCGCCTATCAGCGTTGGAATGCAGGGTCTCGCTTACGATGCCGGTAGCCATACGCCGATCATGACCGGTTTATCGGGAGGTGCGAAGGGAAAGAACTCAATAGTACAAATGATCTCGCTTGCGGACAACAAGAGCACCGTCATAGCAGGTAAATTAGGGGATCTTCAGGGCGGGGGACTTGGAATCGGCAGCACGAGGAACAGCCAAGGCCAACGGCTGGCAGTCGTCGCCCTCACCTTCAACGATGAAGCGGCAATCGTCGACCTTGATACAAAGCAGATCGTGACAGATGTTCGGACAGGAATCGCTCCCTTCAGTGCTGTTGTGAATCACGACAGTTCCGTAGCCTTTGTGAGCAACTGGGGCGGCCGATTTCCCAAGCAGGGAGAGAGGACTGCTGCGACCGGGCCGGAAGAGCACGCGGACCAGGTACTGGTCGATGAGCATGGTTTGGTCTCAAGCGGCACGATCTCACGGATCGACCTTGTCTCCGGCAAAGTGATCGCTACTGTAGAGGTCGGGCTGCATCCCTCGGGCATGGCCTGGGACGAAGCACACCAACGGCTCTATGTGGCGAACAGCAACTCGGACACAGTATCCGTTGTGGATACAAGAACGAATCATCTGATCGAAACAATCACGCTTCAACCATTCAACAGGAAAGTTGCCGGCATTTCCCCTGAGTCTGTGGCACTTGCTCCTGATCAGGCCACTCTTTACGTTGCCTGCGCTGGCATCAATGCAGTGGGTGTGGTGAACCTGAAGGGTGTTCATCCTCGCGTTGCTGGCTATATTCCCACTGGCTGGTACCCCGACGATGTGGTCTTAAGTCCCGACGGGAAGTTTCTCGCAGTCTCGACTCTCCTCGGTGTCGGAACCGGTTGGAACAGCTCCAACCTGTTAGCGCGCGAGAAGCGTGACGGCATGAAACCCGAACTCAATATTCATCGGCGCTACGTACATGCGGATCGTGGAACGGTTCACATTATTCCCGTACCGGACGACGACGAGTTGGAATGTTATACCATCGCCGTTGCTGAGGACAATCATCTCGGTGTGCCCGGTGAACTGACGCCGAATCTTCAAGCGAGACCAAACGCTGCGCCGCAGCCCGTTCCTGCGCGCCTCGGAGAACCATCGACAATCGATCACGTGATCTACATCATCAAAGAAAACCGCAGTTACGATCAGTATTTTGGCTCGCTGGGAAAAGGCAATGGCGACCCCGGTCTCAATCAGTATCAGGATGACGTCATTCCGAATCATAGAAAACTTGCGAAGGAGTTCGTGCTTCTCGATAACTTCTTTGCAAACGGGGGCAACAGCGCGGACGGCCATCAGTGGCTCACTCAGGCAGCGGAAGCAGATTACGCCTACTGGCCTGGTTACAACGGGCGCAGTTACCCCAAGAATGGTGATGATCCGCTTGCCTTCGTGGGGTCCGGTTTCCTCTGGGATCATTTGGTTGCCAATCACAAAACCTTTGCCGATTTCGGAGAGTACGTGGGAGAGATGGGCGGAAAAAACGGCGATCTCCGTGCGAAGCTCTTAGACGAATACAGGCAGGGCAGTGATTTTTCAGGTGAGTTTCATACGAAGGCGCCCATAGCGGAACTGAATCAATACCTGATTCCCGACTTTCCCTCTTACGGCCTCAAAGTACCGGATGTGACACGTGCTCGAATATTCCTTCGTCATCTGAAGCAGTGGGCGCGAGAAGGCAATATGCCGAATCTTGTCATGGTACAGTTGCCCTCCGACCATACAGAAGGGACAACGCCGGGATTCTCAACACCGAAGGCATGCCTTGCAGACAATGATCTCGCTATAGGGCAGATTGTTGAATGGGTGTCACATTCTGCGTTTTGGAAGTCAACTCTGATTCTGATCGTCGAGGATGACGCCCAGGACGGACTGGATCATGTAGACGGTCATCGTACGGTGGCTCTCGCGGTCAGCCCATATACGAAACGCGCCTCGATCGATTCAACATTTTATTCGCAGGTCAGCATGGTGAAGACGATTGAGACGATCTTCGGTGTGCGGCCTATGTCCGTGTTTGATCTGATTGCGAATGATATGAGAGCCAGCTTTCAGCCAACGCCAGATCTCACTCCGTATCAGGCGGTTGAACCGAAACAATCTATCTACGAGCGCAACCCAGACCTTAACGCCCTGAACGGTCAACAAAAGATCGACGCGATGGCATCAAGCAGGATGAATTGGAAAGAGCCCGACGATGTCCCTACCGAGCAACTGAATGCAATCCTCTGGCGCAATAGCAATGGAACGGAATACCCAGTGTGGAAGAAACATTCGGCAGCATTGCAGCCCGGGCCTGTTCGATAGAGCATACCGAACCCAATATCACCGTTATCCAGCAGATATGCAAATAGGAGCCGCATGAAGGCAATCGTTACAATCCCATCCTCCATATCCGAGGCAACGGATAAAAGCTTCGAATCATCCGAACTCGGAACGGAGAGAGCGAGGCCTCGGAGTCGGGGCAGCTGGCTGAAGACCGTACGGCTGCTGCATCGATACATGGGACTCTTTTTTTCTCCCGCGATTCTGTTCTTCGCCTTCAGTGGAGCGCTCCAGACCTTTAACCTGCACAAGACAGATGCACGCACAGGTTATACGCCGCCCATGTGGATCCAGGAGATCGCTCAAATACACAAGAGCCAAAACATGAACGTGAGAACAAAGGGTAAGCCTAAGAAGGCAGAATCAGACACCGTCGATCCCGAATTGGACGATGCGCCTGCTCTCAAAAAAGGCGCAACGCCAAATCATTCGGCGCTGCCCATGAAGTGGTTTGTTGTACTTATGTCGAGCGGCCTCATCGTAACGACCGCCCTTGGGATATACATGTCTTTTTCTTATGGAGGCTACCCGCGCTTGGCTTGGGTAGCCTTGATAGCAGGGGTGGTTGTGCCGATTGCTCTCCTAATGTTCTAAACAACAGAACGGCAGCGAATGCGTCGGGATGTCCGGGCCGATAAAGGCTCTACTCGAAGAGACTCGCAACAGCGTATGACTAACATCCATGGCAAAGTATAGGTGTGTCATTCCGATTCTAATGATTCTAGTCCTGGATGGTTCCGGGGTTTTCCCTAACAGTGCCGAATGTGAAGATCGCCCTCCAGGTTATGACAGTGGAGCGTAAGCAGCATCAGTGTGTTCCGTCTGAGCTACTTGGGGTATGGATACAGTAAAGGTGCTACCTTGTCCGGGCTTCGAGACAACATCAATGGTCGACCGATGAGCTTCAACCACCCACTTCGCGATCGCTAACCCCAGTCCGTTACTTTCCTCGTTTTCGGTTCTAGACTCTTCAACCCGGTAAAAACGATCAAATATCCTTGGAATTGCATGTTCCGGAATACCAATGCCGGTATCACTCACCCGCAGCTCAAGAGAGTTCTGTCGCCGTGCAAGTGAGACCGTCACGATTCCGGATTCCGGCGTATATTTGATCGCGTTGTCGAGCAGTATCGAGGTCATTCGCCGTAGCAGGGACAAATCCCCGTTTGTCCAGATTTCATCCTCTACCTGAAGTGTAATCGTCTGTCCTTTGACGATTGCTCGCGGTTGAAACTGCTGTGAGACCTCGATGACAAGGTCCGTAAGATTGATCGCCTTCCATTCGATCTTCTGATGAACGAGATCAGCCCTCGCGATTGCGAGCAAGGTGTCGAGAAGCTCAGCCGTCGCCTCGCATTCGACGTTGATATTCTGGAGAGCAATGCGATACTCCTCGGGAGACCGGTCTCTGCTAAGGGCTAACCCTGCTGTTGTCATCATGACTGTGATGGTCGTACTCAAATCATGAGAGATATCGCTTGTGAATTGAGTGAGTCTTTCGACTGCGATCTCCAATCGTTCGAGTAACTGGTTCCAGGTCACCGTGAGAGTCTGCAGTTCGTCGCCTGTTTCTGGCACAGGAATTCGCCGCTGCAACTCCTGGATCCCAATTTTCTGTGCTTCAACGTTGATTCGGCTGATTGGCTCGAGCGCACGACCACTCACAATAAAACCGCCACCTACCGACAGGAGCAACATGAGTGGACATACCAAAAAATAGGAGTTGCGAATTGCGTTGAGGACATCAAAATGCTCGTCGATCTTACCGGAGAGAGAAAGACGGTACCGTTGGCCATCAAGCGTGATGACATGATTGATGGTCCTAATTCGATGTGCATTTTGGCGCACTAAGCCGTAGCACCGCTCTGTGCAATCCTGGTTTGGCCACGGTACCTTCAGATCACTGGGCCCCGGGGAAGAGTAGACGATCCTACCGTTCAGGTCATAGATCTGGATGATGTCGGTCGATGCAATTGCGAGGGTCAGTTGTTGCAGCTTCCGTACCAAAGGAACCGGAGAGCCCGAGTTAGGCCAGGCATTTACGAATTCCACGAGGCGATCTTCGCGAGCTTCCATCGTGCGCCTGCGCGAACTGGCGAGAGCACGATCCAAATACCAAAACGAGAAGCCGCCCAGCCCGACCATCGTCGCGACAGTGAACACAATGTAGAGAATGCAGACGCGTACGCGCAGAGAACGCCGATTGATCCTCATCTCGGTGAGACCAGCATATAACCAAGCGCACGAACCGTCCGGATTTGGCTCTCCTGGCCCTTCAAGTCGATCTTCGCACGCAGGCTGTGTATGTAAAAGTCGATGCTGCCGTCGCTAACATCCGTATCGTAGGACCAGCCGACTTCCCGAACCAGATTTCTGCTGACAACTTGATTCTTGCGCCTCATCAGCAACTCGAGCAAAGCATATTGTTTTCTTGAGAGGACTATCGACTCGCTGTCTCGAAGAACCACTCGGTTAGTCGTATCCAGCATCAGGTCACCCGCATACAAGCAGGCAGGCTCGAGTATGGGCCGGCGCCTGCTGATGGCTCGAATCCTGGCAATAAAGACCTGAATTTGAAATGGCTTGGTCAGATAATCGTCGGCTCCAAGATTCAATCCGTGCACAATGTCAGGCATCGTATCGCGCGCCGTCAGCATTAACACCGGAATGCCACATCTCTTGGCACGTATCTGCTGGAGCACGGCAAATCCATCGAGACCAGGAAGCATAATGTCAAGGACGGCAAGATCGAATGGGACATTCAACAACAAATCCCGGCCTTCATCTCCACGCTCAGATATCGATACTTGATGTCCCTCTTCCAGGAGTCCTTGGCGGAGGATATTGCCGATCCTTCTGTTGTCTTCGATGATGAGGATGTTCATGTCTAATCATTAAAACCGGAGAAGTGTTAAAAACGAATCCAAGCTCTATTAAATAAATGTTACCTGCCTGATTTCTAAGGTTGATCTAAGAAACCTCTTGTCGAATCAGGTCATGGGGCTTCATGCGATCAAACGCATAGCTAATTCATCTCTTGTGACCAGACAGCCGAGCGTTGGAACGCGCGACCATTAGGGACACAAGGTGCGAGGTAGTCTGTAGGCAAGTGCACATGTGCTTGTCAGGGCCGGATGCATAAAGGCAATAATCAACCGAATTCATCTAGGAGCATCAATCTATGTCGCTTTACACAGCAAGAATGTTTTTCGCCGTCGCCTTGAGCCTGGCGCCCGCCGCTGCTTTCGCTCAGGACAAGCCGACTAAAGCCCCAGCTCAGGACCCTTCAACCTATATGCATGTTCGTGCTCCGTTTGCGCAAGATCTCGTCAACAAAGTCAATGCCGCTCACCGCGATGAGATTGTAAAGCTTGGGATCCATGCCGTTCCTCCTGGGGAGACGGACAACGTAATTATCGCCAACATAACCCCCTCGAAGATCGGCAAAAAGTCATCTGAGGGCGACATGAAGAATCTTGCCACTGGTAAACCTGTAGCCAGGCGACTGGACAAGGACAAAACTTTCGATCTACTCATTCCTCTGACTGATGCAAAGGGACGTGATATGGATGGTGGATTTGTAGTGATGGAAGTTCCATTTACAAAGGCGTCCAGCGAGGATGAAGCAATCAAGATCGGTGTTGCGATTCGCGATGACATTCAGAAACAGATTCCGAGCAAGGAAGCCCTGTATCGTTAGTCGCTCGATTCATGGACATAAGATCATCCAGTTGAAAGGGCCGTCCGTACCTTCGGGATGGCCCTTCTCATCTCTGCGAATTGGGGAAACATAATCGTTAGTACTACTAGATGAATTACACTTTTTCTCTGGGGTTTCTAGTAAATGAATGAATAATATTGTTGCTCGTGTCGATGTGACGCAACATATCCGGCACTCCAAAGGTGCGTCATCCCTGATCCAGTGCGTGCCGACATACCATCATCAAGGAGCATCATGTATCTCAAAGCGGTTATTCTTGCACTCCTAACCACTTCCGGCCTAATGGCGCAGATATCGACTGCTTATCGCGTTACCCAATCCTATCCGCTAGGCGGAAATGGCGGATGGGACTAAATCATTGCGGACCCGCTTAATCATCGTCTTTACATAGCACGTGAGATCAGATTGATGGTGGCGGATGAAGGAAATGGAAAGCTCGTTGGTGAAGTCACGAGAATCAACGGGGCTCACTGTACAGCCATCGTTGCAAACAATGGACACGCGCCTCACAAGAGTTCTCACTCAAACAGTGTTGAGCGCAGTCGGCGCGAAGCTCTCCACGGCCCGTTATCTTTCCGACCACCCTTCATTTCGAAGCGGTTTAAATAGCGTTTTCATCAACTGCCCGGAAAGTCGCCTGTACGTCCAGGCGGTGCGGTCACAGCCTCACCCGAGTTCAATACCGAGTTTGTCGTTGACCGCTGGTCTCAAACGCTGCCTGCAACCGATATAGCGTTCAGAGCAATGCCAGGCGACGAACTCATCGATGGCATGCCGATATCCCCGCACTGAGTCAGGTGAACCAAGGCTCCTTCGCGAGCACGGAGTAAATGGCAACCAATTTGTTCAAGTGGCGGCGTGCCTTCGATCGAGGAGAACTGATCGAAGCAGGTGCCGCATCTGCGGCATTGCCTCTGGTTACACTGAAATCTGCAGAGTTTTGAAGGGTGGGAGGGATTGATGCGTTCGTACCAACGGTATTTCTTCTGGTTTGCCGCACTCGCTATCGCGGGGGCAGCGCCGCGAGCTTTCGTATTTGCCGAGGATACGCCGCCACTGAAATTGGT